>JAIOZY010000019.1 GCA_021740385.1 Prolixibacteraceae bacterium
TAACAGGAGACGACAAGAAAATTAAAGCCACAGAAGGCAGGTCTATCGTGATTTGTTAATTTATTGCATCAAAGCACGAGTTTCAAACTCGCGCTATTGGAGGACAACAAGCGTACTTACAAAAACATGATATGAAACATAGCCCGGTTTTTGCCGGGTTTTGTTGTTGGAAAAACCTTCAAGGTTTCCGAAACCTTGAAGGTTTGGTGCAGCATACCACGCTGCCGCACGATTTCACCGTGTGGTTTAGCCGCTTCGATTATTTCAAATGGCTTTCAAAATAATTGAAAATCTTTCGATATAAATGCATCCGGGTATTGCCGCCATAAATGCTATGGTTGCGGTTGGTGTACAGGTGCATGTCGAATGGGATGCCGGCCTGCACAAGCGCTTCGGCAAATTCGTAGGTGTTTTGGGCATGTACGTTATCGTCGGCTGTACCATGAATGATGAGTAAATTGCCGGTTATGCCTTCCGGGTTTGAAATGGGGGAGTTATCGTCGTAACCATCGGGGTTTTCCGATGGTTTTCGCATGTAGCGTTCGGTATAAACACTATCGTAAAAACGCCAGTTGGTAACCGGGGCAACCGATACGCCTGCTTTAAACAGGTCGCCACCTTTTTCCATGCAAAGGGCCGTCATAAAACCGCCATAGCTCCAGCCCCAAATGGCCATGTTTCTTTCGTCGGTGAATGGCAGGCCGCATAAATGCCGGGCTGCTTCAACCATATCGTCCGATTCCTGTTTGCCCAGTTGCATATAGGTGCATTTACGGAAGTCCTCGCCCCGGGCATCGGTGCCCCGTGGATCAACGCAGGCCACAACGTAGCCCTGTTCGGCCAGGAACCAGTGCCAGTCCATTTCCCATCGGTTCATTACCTCCTGCGATTTTGGCCCGCTGTACTGATAAATTACCACCGGGTATTGTGTTGTTTCGTCAAAAAATGACGGTTTCAGCATGTACCCGTTCAAGGGTGTTCCGTCGGAAGTGTTGAACGTGAAGAATTCCTTTTGCGGCAAAATGTATTCGTCCATTTTCACCTTTAGTTCAGTGTTGTCTTCCAGTACCCTCACTTTTTTATTCCGGGTAGAATTAATGGTTATGGCCGGTGGTGTATCGGTAGATGAAAAGAAATTGACTAAGTATTTAAATCCGCTGCTGAAAACGGCACGGTTTACACCCGCGTTTTCCGACAGGCATTCCTCTTTCTTTCCATCGAGCGACACAGAATAGACCTCACGCTGCATAGGCGATTTGCGGGCTGCCTGGTAATAAAACAATTCCTTCTTGGTATCAAAACCGTAAAAACCGGTCACATCGAAATTGCCCGAAGTGAGTTGTTTACTGAAAAAACCGTTGTTTTTATACAGGTAAAGGTGCGACCATCCATCGCGTTCGCTCATAATCACAAAATGTTCGTTATCGTCGAGGTAGGTAAAAAACTTAAGAAAATTTTCGTCGATAAAACGCTTGTTTTTTTCGGTTATAACGGTACGGGTAAGCCCGGTATAGGGGTTTGCATAAAGCAACACAAACTCGTTTTGCCGGCGGTTTAATTTCAGAATGCCCAAATCGTTGCCCGTGGGTTCCCATACTATTTTGGGTATGTAAATGTCAGTATCCTCGCCCGTGTCCATTTTGATGGTGGCGCGGGTTTTAATGTTGTAAACGTGAACAGAAACGTCGGAATTTTTTTCTCCGGCTTTGGGGTATTTGAAGGTCATTGTTCCGGGATAAAGGCTGTTTTCTTCCATCTCGGGTGAAAGGCCTTTGTACATGGGAATTGAAAATTCCGGCACCTCGCTTTCGTCGAATTTTACAAAAGCAAGCATTTTACTGTCGGGCGACCAGGCATAGGCCTGTGTATAGGCAAATTCTTCCTCATAAACCCAGTCGGGTATCCCGTTAATGATTTCGTTTTTTTTCCCGTCGAAGGTGACCTGTTGCTCGGTTCCAAACCGGATGGTTTTAATAAAAATGTTGTTATCACGTACAAAAGCTACCCGCTCGCCATTGGGCGAAAACGATGCAACTTGTTGGGGGCCGTATTCCGATACCGGGTATAATGTTTCAGTGTATTGATCCCACACGTAATTTTCTGCAGTATATGAATGCCGGTAAATTTTTTCTTTTTTTGTTTCAATCAGTATGCGTTCTTCATCGTTGCTAAAGCTATAAGCTGTAATTGATTGCACCGGGCATTCATTAATGTCCGACAGATTAAAAAGCGTGTCGATTGCTTCGCCTGTTCGGTAACTGTATTTTACAATTGATCGGTTATTTTCGAGAGTTGTAAAATAGTCGTCGTCGTTCATCGATTTAATTTCATCAATCGATTCTGATTTGAAAGTATTTTCAACAATAAAATCTTCGAGCCTAAGCTTTTTTTGCTCCTGCGAAAGTGCCGAATTAATAAGCAGTAAAATGCCAACGATTGTAAAAAGTGTATGTTTTCCCATAACGAATATGTTCATTTTTTTGACAAAAACAAAAGTTCCGAAAAATAGCGTTTTTTTTCTCCAATGAAAAGAAATGAAACGAACAGGATCAGAAGATACCCGTTTTTGGATTTGAGGAAGATCAAATTGAAAAGGGGGCTTTATATGTTGTTTTACGGAATTAAACGCAGGCCGGGATTGACGCCGTATGGATGGCCGATAAAAATTTTAAGGGGGCCGATCCCGATGTGCTTCGGGAGAAGTTTTCCCACTTAGGCGGGATCGTTGTTATTTGTATAACAAACCGACCCGGTATACTTACCATAAATTTTAATTATCCATGAATTAAGGTGTTATTTATTTTTGAAATCGTTTCTTTGTGGTTCCAAATCAATTGCAATTTGGAGAACATCAGTTAAACAATTTTGTTGAATAAATTCTTGAATTAAAAAATTTTAAAAATGATAAAACCTATCATTAACCGATCATATCTTACAAAAGAAGCGATAATAACCGCAACAGGTTCTATAACATTTAGCCAGTTATTAAGAAGTGTACAACAATATGCCGCACTTTATGAAAATAAGGGTTATTCTAAAGTGGCCATTTATGCCGAAAATTCTCCGGACTGGATTTTTGCATTCTATTCAGCATTACAAAACAAATGTATTCCGGTGCCCATCGATTTTTTGGCCTCTTCCGACGATGTTGCATACATCATAGATGATTGTACACCTGAACTGATTTTCATTAGCAGGGGAATGGATGAAGCCTTTTCGAAAACGGTTTCGAAAACAAAACACAAACCCGAAATTTTGGTCTTTGAAGATATTATTCCCGATGAAAACGTTTCTGAAAGTAACTGGCAGGGACCCGCTGATGAAAATGAAACGGCTGTTATTATTTACACATCGGGCACTACGGGAAGCCCCAAAGGGGTCATGCTTTCGTATGGCAATCTTCACGAAAATATTAAAGCTGTTATTGATGCGGGAATTTATATTCCTGAACGTCAGGTTATGATTTTCCTACCCCTTCATCATGTATTTCCCCTGGTTGGTTCCATGATGACGCCCCTCTATGTGGGAAGTACTATGGTTATATGCCCTTCGATGCAATCATCGGATTTGATGAAAACTTTTGCCGATAATACGATTGGAGTATTCCTGGGCGTACCCCGTTTATATGAGCTAATGTACAGAGGCATAAAAGCAAAGATTGATAAAAGTTTTGTTGGTCGTACCATGTTTAAGTTGGTTTTGGCCACAAAAAACCGAAAACTTGGCAGGAAAATTTTTAAGAAAGTACACGAGGGTTTTGGAGGCCGGTTGGAATACATGATTGCCGGTGGTGCGGCATTAAATAAAGAAGTAGGTACTTTTTTTCATGCGCTGGGATTTAATATCCTCGAGGGTTTTGGGATGACTGAAGCAGCTCCCATGATAACCTTTCCCCGTCCCGGAAAAGTGAAAATTGGTTCAACGGGGCAGGCCTTACCGGGATTAAAGGTTGAAATACGCGATGGCGAAATTGTTGCCAAAGGGCCCAGTATAATGAAGGGATATTTCAATAGGCCCGAAGAAACTGCCGAGGTAGTAAAAGATGGCTGGTTATATACAGGGGATTTGGGTTATCTCGATAAAGATGGATTTCTTTACATTACCGGACGAAAAAAAGAGATCATTGTTCTCCCCAATGGGAAAAACATTAATCCGGTTGAAGTTGAAATGAAATTGGATAGCTATTCAGGAGCAATTAAAGAAGCGGGCGTGTTTTTACACAACGAAATGTTACATGCTGTAATCGTTCCTGATTTCAGTTTTTTGTCTGAAAATGGGGTTGTTGATATCGATCAATATTTTAGAAACGAGGTTATATCCCCTTTCAATGCCGAAATGAGCTCATACAAGCGCATTATGCAATTTACACTTGTGAAAACCGAATTGCCCCGCACCCGTTTATCGAAAATGCAACGTTTTAAATTGGCCGAATTGGTTGAGACAAAAAAGGGAGCCGATACAAAATCTGAAAAACCGACATCGAAGGAATACCATGCAATAAAATCGTTTATTGAAAGTCAGGTAGATATGGATATTTTACCCGATCATCACATCGTATTTGATATTTCAATGGATTCCCTCGGCAAACTTAGTTTAATCGACTTTATTGAACGTAGTTTTGGGATCAAATTCGATGAGGAGCAATTGGTGAAATTTCCTTCTGTAAGAAAATTAGCCGAGCACATTCAATTCAATAAGCTTTTCCATAAATCGGAGAAACAGGATACCTCATGGTCTGATGAACTGAAAGAGGAATCGGACGTAATTTTACCGAAGGCTTCTTTTCTGCTGCGCCCCATTGTGGTTTCTGTTCGCGGTTTTTTCCGTCTGTTTTTCAAATTCGAAGTAAAGGGCTTGGAAAACATACCCGATGGCCCCTGTTTTATCGCGCCGAATCACGAAAGCAAACTTGATGCATTCCTGGTACTTTCTTATCTCGACAAGAAAACCCTGAAAAATACTTATTCCTATGCCAAAAAGGAACATGTGAAAAGCAAGGTTCGAAAATATTTAGCTAGTAATACCAACGTAATTGTTATGGATTTATCGAAAGATTTGAAGCATTCCATTCAAAAAATGGCTGAGGTTGTGAAACAAGGAAAAAAGATTCTTATTTTTCCCGAAGGGACCAGAACACAAACCGGAGAACTTGGGAAATTTAAAAAAACCTATGCCATGATTAGCGCTGAGCTAAATATCCCGGTACTTCCTGTTGCTATTAGCGGAGCCTATTCAGCCATGTCGTCGGGGGCAAAAAAAATAAAACGGGGTGAGAAAATTACCGTTGAATTTTTACCTGTTGTTAATCCCGGTGCTTTAACCTCAGATGATATAAATAAAAAGGTTCGGAAAGTTATTGTTGATGTAAAGGATCATTCTCGCTGACACTAAATACGGGATTACTTTCCCCTATGAGTTGCTGAACGATCCCGATGTGATTAAAGTGAAAGCTGCTGAAACGATTAATTAAAAATGGTTGGTTGCTTGAACGAATTGAGAAAAACTAATGTTTTCTTTTGACCGAAGAATTTCTAATTATCAACTCAGTAGGTAATGTTACTTTTTCATTATAGGTGGGGCCTTTTTCGAAACTGTTAAAAAATAGTCTGGCAGCTTCCCTTCCCATAAGAAATGTTGGATGGGTGACTGAAGTAAGAGTAGGTTCAACAACAGTGGAATGGAATTCATCGGTGAAACCAACAAGTGCAATATCGTCTGGAATTTTAAGTCCGTATTTTTTTATCTCTTTCATCGCAGCAAAAGCGATTGTGTCGTTTATTCCAAATATTGCATCAGGCTTATTTTCAAGGTTTAAAAGTTGTTTGGTGGCTAGTGAAGCATCGTTGGCACTTAGGTTGCATTCAACGAGTAATTCAGGTTGAAAAATTAATCCACATTCATGCAGTCCTTCAATATATCCTTCTTTTCTGTTTTTTGAAATATTAAGATGACTGGGCCCGGAAATGTAAGCGATGCGTTTACACCCATTATCCTTAAAATGGCGAATAATTTCCTTAACAGCTTTATGGCCATCAACAATAACCGAGGGCGTGTTTAACTCCTCGCAAATACGGTCAAAAAACACAACAGGGAATTCATTGTCAATTAATTTTTGAAAGTGGCTATATTCATTTGTTTCCTGGCTTAAGCATACGATAATTCCATCTACGCGTGATTTTATAAGGTTTTCAACTGATTCTTTTTCCTTTTCCATCGACTCGCTTGAAGAAGAAATTACAATGTAGTATCCTTTCTCTTTGGCTATCGATTCAATACCTGAGATAGCAGAAGCAAAAAAGTGTGTAACAATATCGGGAATAATAACGCCAATCATCCTGGTTTGGGCCCTGAGCAAACCCATAGCTAAAGGATTAGGGGTATAATTTCTTTCGCTGGCAATTTTTTTGATTTTTTCAGTAAGCTGAGGACTAATATCGGGGTGGTTTTTAAGTGCCCTTGAAACTGTTGAAACAGAAACACCTAATTCAGTTGCCAAATCTTTTAGTGAAACGTGTCTTTTAGTCATAGCTATAAGATATTGAACACAAATTTAATAAATATTCATTTAAAATCTTTATTTGAAAAATTGGTTGGGATGGGCTTCTTACCTTCCCCGTCAATGGAATCCTGACATTAATGAAGGTTTAGGCAGGGTAGTCCGGTTCTGCACCTTTAGCGGTTATTGCGATGGAGGCACTGGCTGTACTTCGTCCCGTTAAGGATGGTCGTTAGTGTAACCGATTTGAAATCAGTTATATGAAAAATATATTGGTTTTAAGGGGCTGAATAGAAATATGGAAAAAACATGTTCTTCAGCATGTTTTTTTTACCGCAAAGCTTACCGCAAAGCTTTGCGGTAAGTGTCAATAAAACAAGGTGTTGTATGGTTTGTAAAAGTTAGTGAAATTTGATGTGTATTTACATTCTTCTAAAATCTAATCAGAGTACCTAACTTAAACTATGAAAAAATGAAGAAAAAATTATTTATTTATCTCTTGTGGCTTGTTTTGCTGACATTTGTTGGTAGTCTAAGCTCGTTTGGAGTAAGTATTGATAACGAACAGAAAACAGTGTCAGGAAAAGTGGTTGATGCATCTGGTCAACCCCTGACAGGTGTAACCATTGTTGTTAAAGGTACAACACATGGCACAACAAGTAACACGGATGGAGAATACTCCCTTTCCAATGTTTCTGAAGAAGCAAGGCTTGTTTTTTCTTTTATTGGCATGCATACAAAGGAAATAGTTATTGGAAACAAATCGGTAATTGATGTTGTGTTGGAAGAGGAAGCTATTGGTATAGCGGAGGTTATTACTGTAGGTTATGGGATTCAAAAGAAAGAGACATTAACGGGATCTGTTGTGAATGTTGATGGCGACGAGTTGGCAAAAAACCCAACACCCAACGTAACAGCTACCCTGCAGGGACGATTACCGGGCTTGGTTGCCAGTCAACGATCAGGAGAGCCCGGAAGAGATGATCCGGATATCCTAATTCGGGGTGCTGGAACGTTTGGCAATAATTCACCGTTAATTATTGTTGATGGTGTTGAGCGTAGTTTGCTTGGCAGGTTGAACCCCGATGAAATTGAAAGTATTTCGGTACTGAAAGATGCATCGGCAGCAATATATGGAGCACGTGCTGCTAACGGGGTTATTATTGTAACCACAAAGCAGGGAAAAAAGGGCAAGCCTGTTTTTAGTTTATCCCTAAACAATGGTTTTCAGCAGCCCACAAAAGTTCCTGAAATGTTAGACGCTGCAACTTTTGCAGAAGTTTTTAATGAAGCTGAGTGGTATAGAAAAGGACGGCCCGAAGAATCAATTCCATTTTATCCGGATGAAGTCATTGAAAAGTTTAAGAATGGGTCTGATCCAATTTTATATCCCAACACAAATTGGATGGATGAAGTTTTAAAACCTTATTCTTTGCAACAACGTGTCAGCTTACAGGTTACCGGAGGCTCTGATGCCGTACGGTATTTGTTGTCATTTGCTGCTTTGACTCAGGATGGCCAATTTTATAACTGTCCCACACAATATAACCAGTACAACGCGCGGGTGAAAGTTGATGTAAACCTGAGTGAAAATTTCACTGTTGGTGCAAATATTAACGCAATTCTTAATTACAAAGAGTATTCAACCGTTGATACATGGATTAATTTTACTAATGTTTTAGTTGCCAATCCAACATTGCCGGCCCGATATCCAAACGGATTAATTGCTCCGGGACGATTGGGCGAAAATCCATTACTCCTGGATCAAAGAGGTTACAATAAAATTGAAGACACTCCCATTTATTCAACATTTACAGCTACCTACAAAATCCCCTTTGTAAAGGGCTTAAGGGTCGATGCCTCTTTCAATTATGATTTGAGCAACCAGTTTCAAAAATTCTTCAGCCTGCCCTATTATTATCACGAGTATAATGTTAATACCAAAGAATATGAAAAAAAGCAGGGTACGGGCGCTTCAACAGTTGAACTAACTGACACGTACAGGAAATGGACTACAATGCTCTACAACTACCGTATAACTTACGATCGTACTTTTAATAATCACCATATTGTAGCCATGCTGGGACAGGAACAGCAAAAAAATACACATACCTGGGCCTCTGCCTACAGGAAAAATTTTGTCAGTTCGGCCATTGATCAAATAAATGTTGGAAGTACTGACCCTGAAGATAAAAACAATGGAGGTTCAGCTACTGCAAGTGCTTATAATAATTACTTCGGGCGGTTGAATTATAATTTTAAGCAAAAATATTTGGTTGAATTTTTATTCCGGTACGACGGATCGCAAATCTTTCCAGAAGGAAAACGTTATGGTTTTTTCCCGGGTTTTTCATTAGGTTGGCGCTTATCGGAAGAGGGTTTTATTAAAAACAACCTTTCGTTTGTCGATCAGCTAAAACTAAGGTTCTCACACGGCCAAATTGGTAATGACCGTGTTGGGCAATATCAATATTTACAATCCTATTCATTTGGTAATAATTACGTATTTGGAGGCAACGATGCCGCAGCAATTTATGCCAATACAATGCCTAATCCGAATATAACCTGGGAAGTAAGTAAAAAAACGGATATTGGTCTCGAAGCTTCAATATGGAACAATTTACTTGGATTGGATATAACATTGTGGAAAGAAAACAGATCGAATATCCTGGCACAAAGAAACCTTTCAATTCCGGCAATAGTTGGTTTTTCTGAATTACCAAGCGAAAATATCGGGGAAGTAGATAATCATGGCTTTGAAGCAGTAATCAGGCACCGCAACAAAGTAAACAATTTTTCGTATAACATTGACGCGAACGTTGCCTATGCCAGAAGTAAAATTGTATTTATGGATGAAACCCCTCAGGCCGAACCTTACCAAAGCCGGACCGGGATGCCCGTTGGGGCTTCTTTGTTTTACCAGGCCGATGGGATTTTTAACACACAGGAAGAGCTGGATGAATTCCCTCATGCAAACGGTACCAAGGTGGGCGATGTTAAAATCGTTGACTTAAACGAAGATGGGAAAATTGATTCAAAGGATCAGTTTAGGTTCGACAAAACATCTACTCCCGAATATGTATTTGGATTGAACATGGGGTTCAGATATTTGAATTTCGATTTAAGCATGTTTTTCCAGGGGCAAACCAATGCATATAACTACGATGATGTATTTGTCCGGTTGGGAAATTCTACCTTTGATAACGCGATGGTTGAGAGGGCCAAAGACCGCTGGACCGTTGATAATCCAGACGGAACCATGCCACGGGCCGATGGTTTTCAACCTGGCTGGTCAACTTTCTTCTTATACGATGCAACTTTTGTAAGGCTGAAAACATTTGAATTTGGATATTCATTACCAAATCATATTGTTTCCAAAATTGCACTTAAAGATGTACGCTTTTATGTGAGCGCTTTTAACTTACTTACCTGGGCCAAAGAAATAAAATGGTCTGATCCTGAAATAAGCGGAAATTCCCTCTATTATCCGCAACAACGCGTAATTAATTTAGGACTTAATGTAAAATTTTAAAATGAATTTAAAATGAAAAAGATATTTGTAATATATATATGTATGTTATTCTTTATGTCGTGTAGTGATAGCATACTTGATATACCGGCAAAAGACCGCATTGCCGATGATATTGTATGGACAGATGAAAGTCTTGTTAAAGCATACCATAATGAACTTTATAATTGCATTCTTCACGGCTTTAAAATACACATGCAATCAAAAGCCACCGATGAAGCTTATTGTAGCATTACCTGGGATATTGGTATAGTACCGGCAGGTTCATTGACTGCCGATAATGTAACATCCGTTTCCAATACACACTGGGCTGGTGGAGGCAACCTGTATTATTGGGATACAGCCTACCAATACATTAGAAAAATCAACATATTTCTGGAAAAAATGCAGGGCGAGGATATTCAAATTGAAGGTAAAGACCGTTTAGTTGCCGAAGCTAAATTCCTTAGGGCCTATACTTATTTCATGCTTATTCAACGCTTTAGCGGAGTACCAATTGTAAAGCAATCATACGGTATGGTTGACGATATAACTTTTACCAGAAACACTTTTGACGAATGCGTTCAATTTATTGAAGAAAACCTGAAAGAAGCAATACCCGATTTACCGGAAAGGTATGAAGCAAGTGATGCTGAATTTGGAAGGGCTACAAAAGATGCATGTAAAGCCCTGCGTTCACGAATGTATTTGTATGCCGCATCGCCACTTTTTAACCCATCAAATGATGAACAAAAATGGCAAAAAGCCGCCGATGCCGCTAAAGATTTGTTGGATAGTGAATATACATTGTATCCTGATTATGACAAATTGTTTAACCAACCAAGTGGTACCGCTAACAGTGAGATGATATTTGCACGGACCTTTTCTACTACAAACTTCCATCAGGCCCCGATGCATAACTTAGGACGCCGATATGGAGCTTATGGTGGTTGGTGGGCGAGTAACGGACCTTCACAAAACCTGGTTGATGATTATGATATGATTAACGGAGAACCTCCATTTATTGACTCAAATGGTGAAAAAACAATCAATCCGGCATCAGGGTACGATCCTCAAAATCCGTATATCGACCGTGACCCCCGTTTTTATCATACAGTAATTTATGATGGTTCAGTTTATCATGGCGATTTGCATGAAATGTGGGTTGCTTCTGATGGGAAAACATGGGGTTACGATTCGTATAAGCAAAGTGGCGATAATCCCCGTACCAACTATATTTTGAGAAAATTTATGCCCGAAGAAGGTGTTGAGCTTAGTTGGCAGGGAACATACACAAATCCATGGATAATTTTTCGGTTGGGTGAAATATACCTGAATTATGCCGAGGCAATGTTTGAATTAGGCGATGAAGCAACATGCAGGGAATACATTTCGAAAGTAAGGGAAAGAGTTGGAATGCCAGCCATACCTAATTCGGTTACAGGTGAGCAATTGAGAAAAAGGCTCTATAATGAACGTAGAATTGAGCTTGCTTTTGAAGAGCATCGATTCTGGGATGTTCGGAGATGGAAAATTGCCATGGATATTGAAAACAGACCAATTTATGGTATGGATATTATTAAAGACGTTGAAACCGGTGAGAAATCATATGAACCAATGGTTTTACTTAAGCGGGAGTTTCTGGAGTATATGAATTTGCTTCCAATTGCTACTGAAGAGATTCGGAAAACCTCGTTAGATCAGAATTTAGGTTATTAATAATGGATTAATGGAATCTTAACAAGGGTGTGTTCAAGTATAATGCACCCTTGTTTTGTGTTTTTGATCACTTCTGTAAGTAACATTTTCGCCAAAATCGAATTTGACCTTTTGACCGGGAATTTCGGTATAAAACCTTTTTGAAACTTTTATGTTTGATGCAGTAATGAGCGGGCAAATGAATTTCATAAATCAGGTGCTTTGTGGTTCGGCCAAATTTAATAATAAATTATTGCTCGAATCCTTGCAATAAAGCGATAATCATTATCTTTGCAAACTGTTTTTTTAAAAAGGTGTAAAATGATCAACATAACCCTTCCCGACGGGAGTATAAAACAATTTGAAAATCCGGTTACCGGGCTCGAAATAGCTAATTCGATCAGTCCCAGGCTGGCAAAGGAGGTTTTGTCGGTTTCGGTTAATGATGAATTGTGGGATTTATTGAGGATTATTAACGAAGATGCCTCGATAAAACTGCACAAGTGGGACGATGATGAAGGCAAACATGCCTTCTGGCATTCATCGGCACACCTGATGGCTGAAGCCATTGAAACGCTTTACCCGGGAACAAAATTTGGAATTGGCCCGGCCATTGAAAACGGTTTTTATTACGACATTGAATTGCCCGATGGCGAAGTGCTTTCGGAGAAAGACCTTGAGCCCATCGAAAAGAAAATGATTGAACTGGCCAGGCTGAAAAATGAAATAAAGCGGGAAGAAATATCGAAGGAAAATGCCCTGAAGTTGTTCGAAAAGAAGGGCGATCCGTATAAAGTTGAGCTGATTAGCGAACTTGAAGACGGAACAATTACCCTTTACCATCAGGGCAATTTCACCGATTTATGTCGCGGCCCACACCTGCCCGATACAAGTTACATAAAAGCAGCGAAAATATTGAGTCTGGCCGGTGCTTACTGGCGTGGCGACGAAAAAAACAAGATGCTGACCCGCGTTTACGGTATCACTTTTCCCAAAGCAAAATTGCTTGATGAATACCTTTTGCTTTTAGAAGAAGCCAAAAAACGCGACCACCGGAAGATAGGGAAGGAGATGGAACTTTTCACTTTCTCGCAGGATGTTGGCATGGGCCTCCCTTTGTGGTTGCCCAAAGGCGCCATGTTGCGCGAACAGCTTGAAACTTTCCTCAAAAAGGTACAGAAAAATTTCGGGTACCAGCAAATAATGACCCCGCACATTGGCGATGTACGCCTGTACAAAACATCGGGGCATTACGAGAAATACGGTAAGGATTCATTTCAGGTGATTCACACACCACAGGAAGGCGAAGAGTACATGTTGAAACCCATGAACTGCCCACACCACTGCGAAATATACAAATCGAAACCCCGTTCGTACAAAGATCTTCCCATTCGTTATGCCGAGTTTGGAACCGTATACCGTTACGAACAAAGTGGCGAGTTGCACGGCCTTACCCGCGTGAGGGGATTTACCCAGGACGATGCCCATATTTTTTGCACGCCCGATCAGCTAAAAGATGAATTCAAAAAGGTAATCGACATCATATTCATCATTTTTGAAGCACTTGAATTTAAGGATTATACCGCTCAAATATCGTTGCGTGATCCAAAGAATACGGAAAAATATATTGGTACTGACGAAAATTGGGAAAAAGCTGAACAGGCCATTATTGAAGCCGTGGAAGAAAAGGGTCTTCGTACAATCACCGAAACAGGCGAAGCCGCTTTTTACGGGCCAAAGCTCGATTTCATGATCAAGGATGCCGTTGGCCGCAGTTGGCAGTTGGGGACCATTCAGGTTGATTACAACCTGCCCGACCGTTTTGAACTGGAATACACCGGTGCCGACAATCAAAAACACCGTCCGGTAATGATCCACCGCGCACCCTTCGGTTCAATGGAGCGTTTCGTGGCTGTATTAATCGAACATACAGCCGGAAAATTCCCACTTTGGCTAACACCCGAACAGGTTGTGGTATTGCCAATTAGTGAAAAATTCAATGAATATGCCCTAAAAGTTTCAAATATTTTAAATATTTCCGATATTCGCACCGTTGTTGACGACCGTAACGAAAAGATTGGCAGAAAGATTCGTGACAATGAACTGAAACGGATACCCTATTTGCTCATTGTTGGCGAAAAAGAAGCCGATGCCGAAACCGTTTCGGTACGGCGTCAGGGACAAGGAGATAAAGGCACAATGAGCCTTGAAGAATTTGCAGGGTTTATTAAAAGCGAAGTTCAGGAACAATTGAATGCAATTAAATATAATATTAATTAATATAGGAGGACTTTACAATAGCACCACGAGGTAACCGTCATAACAGAAGGGATAAAGATAAATTATTCTTTCGGATAAATAATCAAATCAGGGTAAGGGAAGTCCGCCTGGTTGGAGATAACATCGAAAACCCGGGGGTTGTGCCAACGCATAAGGCATTGAAATTGGCCGATGAAATGGAGCTCGATTTAGTTGAGATTTCGCCAAAAGCCGATCCGCCCGTTTGTAAAATTATCGATTATCAGAAGTTTCTTTATCATCAGAAAAAGAAACAAAAAGAGATAAAGGCGAAAGCTGTAAAAGTTGTTGTTAAAGAGATACGTTTCGGACCCAATACCGATGAACACGACTATCAGTTTAAACTGCGGCATGCCGAAAAGTTTTTGAACGAAGGTGCAAAAGTTAAGGCTTACGTATTTTTTAAGGGGCGCTCAATTTTGTTTAAAGAACAAGGGGAAATATTGCTTTTACGACTTGCCAGCGAATTAGAAGAAGTTGGAAAGTTAGAACAGATGCCTAAATTGGAAGGCAAACGGATGACGATATTTATTTCACCTAAGAAAGTAAAAAAGTAATTAGGTAAATTCATTATTAAAAAGTAGGATAATGCCGAAAATGAAAACCAATGCCGGGGCTAAAAAACGTTTTAAGCTTACCGGTACAGGAAAAATCAAAAGGAAACATGCTTTTAAAAGTCATATTTTGACCAAAAAAAGCACAAAGCAAAAACGCAACTTAACATACTTTGGTGTTGTTGATAAAGCCGACGAGACCAATGTTAAGAAGTTGCTGGCAATGAAGTAGTTCTTTTGAAATGTTGAAATTATAACAAGTGTTAACCGGAGTGACTTAGCCAAAAAGATCCGTTGAATGGCGGGCGCTAACCACTCGAAAAATTGAAATTATGCCAAGAAGTGTAAACAATGTAGCATCGCGTGCAAGAAGGAAAAAAATCCTGAAGCAGACAAAAGGAAATTTTGGGGCACGCGCGAACGTTTGGACGGTAGCAAAGAACACCTGGGAAAAGGGGTTGCAATATGCCTACCGCGACCGGAAGAAGAAAAAAGGCCAGTTCAGGTCGTTATGGATACAGCGTATTAACGCTGCTGTACGTCCCGAAGGGCTCAATTATTCAACGTTCATCAATTTATTGAAACAGAAGAATATAGAGATAAACCGCAAGGTTTTGGCCGATTTGGCGATGAACAATCCAAAAACGTTCAAAGCTATCGTGAAAAAGGTAGCAAAATAAATTTTTGAAAATCTTAGGTGAAAAATACAGCCCGTTGTTCAAAGAGCAACGGGCTTTTTATTATTCATCATTATTCGTTAGTTACTTCAATTAAATCATAAACCGATTCAGGTGAAGCCTGTAAGATTGATTGTATTTTTTGATTTAAATACTCTCCATATTGATGGGGCAAATCTTCACTTCTGTTTTTTAATGACATGTACAATTCAAGTGCCTTGTTATTATCACCTATCAATTCATAGATTTCAGCCTGCAAAATTGCTCCAGAGTAATCATCGCCTGATTGATCATTATACATTTCGGCATACTCAAAGGCTTTTTCATATAATCCCCGTCGTGTATAATAGATTGATAGGTCTTTTAAGTATTCAGGGCTGTTTGTTGGGCGGTATTTATTTAAAATTAAAAACGAAAAAGATTGTGAGTAGATCGTGTCGTTTTGATTTAGGGACGTGTTTTTGAAAATGACCTTGGCACGGGCTTTATAAGTTCCGGTTCTCATTTTTTGTACATCTTCAGGATCAATGCCCCAGTCGATATAATGCGTCTGGTTCTTTTCGATGTTAATTATTGTCGTATCGTATTTATTGTTAAGCAAATGGAGTTGCTGGTATGGTTTAATCCATTTTTTTTCTTCATTGCTGAAAAATTCCACAACAGCTTTATTTTTCCAGTTGATTGTATCCTCCACAACGAACAAGTCCTTTGTCAATTCTGTTTGTTCGATTTGTTCGTTGAATTGATCATCAGTGATTTTTCCAGATTCTTTTTTAAATTCAAGGTATAATTTCTTATTTAATATCGATTTTTCCGCTTTAACTGAATCTGCATCAATGTTTATTGTGAAAATTACGGGTTCATTCCTGAAAAATTCAGTTTTTTCTGTTGAGAAAAATATTGAGAATAAGTAGATTATTGCAAACATGATTGTTCCTCCATTAATTAATTATAATGCTTTCCAGCTTTTCACTCGTATTTGTTGGTGGCATCCATTCTTGTCTGACTGATTATCAAGGTTGCCTTCCACTCCTGCCGGAAGTGTTTGCGCTCCGCCGGTATTGGGCGAACGGTTCCATCCGGAGGGTTGTTTCGTAATACAAAAAGTGTTACCCACTCTTTGTGGTAGATCGTATTTGTGAATGGGGTTGGTATATATCCTGTCTCCGCCAAATGTAATTAAACCCTCTCCCGGATCTCTGTGACCATTGTTGTTAGTATCGTCATATAGCAATGTTGTCGCATTTTGGAACCAGCCATCGAAATTGTCATAAAGCATAACACAGTTTTCAGGGCCGCTGGTTTGGCCATTTCGGGCAAATACCTGGTATACTTTAACAGGATTGCCTGCAGCATTAACTAACCGGTTTTTACCACCAATTATTCTAAGCCTTCTTCCTTCGGGTGAAAAAAATCTGTCAATTTTATCACCATGGTGCATCACGTTAACACTGTGACCAAGCTCATGGGCTACAGTTTTTTCTAGTGCTTTGGGCCTTGGAATTATAACATTACCCAGAATACCAAGATTGATAGTCTGTTTGATATTTAAAATATCCTGCCTGTTAACCAGTGTTTTGTATACTATCTTAGGAATAATAAAGTATTCGCCGTTATGAAAGCGTGGCGAATCACATTCACAAATTCCGTACAAGCCGGCCATCCCGTTTTTTTCATCAAGCCAAATGCCGTGTTGTTCGCCCCAGTCGTCTTCTTCGCTTGTTTTGGGACAGTGTTTTTCATTTTTACACCGGTTGTAATTTATTTCAATAGGATGAAGCTGGTTGGCAGGTGTTCCGTAGTCGGGGTCGCTGGCAAACAGTTGAATCTGAAGGTCGCCAAGTTGCCACAACTCTTTTTCGTTGATTTCCCGGATCATCATATTTGTTTCCCGAAAATAGGTCAGGGGAAGATTTTTTTCATTCCGGATGAATACATCCATGATATTAACGGGTGTGCGGTTGTGCCATCGTAGCTTGCCAGAAGAACTGAGTACAAATCCACGATATTCCTGATAATTGGTTAAGCCATCTCCTTTAACAGGGCTAAAGCTGGGGATGGAGTCCTCATCTTTTGTTGCCGGGGCCCCGTTTTCATCTTGTTGTGCCCCGTCGGCAATGTCGTTGTTGTTATCATCGCGTGGCAATTTTATTGTATTGTCGCCGGTACAGCAATCATTGGTTTTTTTGCACGGTGGGTCACCGGGTTTCTCCCGGGGCGGTATTTGTTCGCAGTGGTTGGCTTTTGCAAGTGTTTTACAATATGCACCATAATCTTCAACCCTGATTGAAGGGAATATATTGGTAACTCGCTTTTTTGAAACAGCATACAGGTAATGATGATCGTGTGAGGGATTGTCGTTATCCCAAACAATCTTTGTCGGATTCTTAAACGTAGTTGAAGTGTCCTTCATTAAAATCCAGTGGTCTTTGTTTTCTTCTTCATCGAAGAACATGTCCGGGTTCCGGTTCAGCAATATGTTTGCATCTAAGTTGGCTGGTTGTGGCGGATAATTCATGCAAATACCCGGCTCACGCGAAAGGTTTTTCAGTTTTGTGTAAATGATCTTTTTCCTGCCGTTTGCCATCCATTTGCCGTCTTTGCAAACGTAAATCATGGGTTTTACATACCCGGGAACACGGCCGTTAGCCCCATAGGGCAGCCAGTCTTCATCAACTTTTACCAGGTCGATCCCCAGTTTGTTCCCTTTTATTTTTTTCTTGACAGTTTTGTCTTTGTCATCGTACTGGCCGCCGGCATCCCTTATGGTCAGGGTCATTTCAAATTCCCCCTCTTCATCGGGGGCCTGCCATATTACTTCCCTGCCGTGAGCGCCTCGGGGGAACCAGCCTTTGTCGCAACTCCATTCGTATTCAAGGTAATCGTTAAATTTAAGGGTTTTTGAATCGGGGGCTGTGCAAATTTCACCCACGGGTACACATACCAGGTCAATTTTGTCGTCATCACTTCCCCAGGCTTCTAACTTGGCGTAGTCGCCATAACAAACCTCATCGGGTATGGCCGTTATTCCACCGTCAAGTTTTGAGCCTTTTTTCCACGTGTGTTGCGGCAGGCATTCATCTTCCTGTGGTTCGGGGCAGGGTTCGTAAATGTCGTCGGGTTTGTCGAGGGTGAAATTGTAAACGTACCAGTCTTCTACTTCGCCCGGGTCGACAAATTCATGCGGGGTCGATTTCCAGTCGTCTTTGGGTTTTATTTCCCGCTTTATTTTCATGGTTAGGTAAGCCGTAAAAGGTTTATGGTCGGGGGCTTTGGTTGGGTCGTCGTGAAAGGCTGTAACTTTTATTTTTATGGTTTTTTCGGTAATGGTATCTTCAATTTCGGGTGGATTGTACAGCACGTTCATCCCTTTTTCGGTTTTGGTTTCGGTGCCTTCGTTAATTTTTATGAAACCGCCTTCGCCGCTAAGTTTTTCCCACTCGTAACGTACATTGGCCTGCAGGTCGTGATTTTTGATCCATGGTTGTGCTGTGCAAAAACACTTTTGCACAAGGCAATGCTTGTCGAACGAAAGCACTTTTAACGGCATGGGGTCATCGGGTAACCTGCGCATCATCACAGTTGGATAAACATCGATGCTGAATTGTTTGAGTTGCATTTCGCTCTCAACCCGGCACGTGTTTTTGGGGCATTCAAGGTCGGCAACGGTTTCTCCGTCATCACCAACGGGCGAGTACCTGATACATTGTGGGTCGGATAAAATGTTTTCGGTTGTACCGTCGTCGAGAATAGTTGTACCCTGAACCTGGTAAATAAAAGCTTCGCCCGGTTCAATAAATTCTTCAATATTAAAATTGTGAGAAATGATTGCCGATTCAGCGTTATCGAAAGGCATTTCTGCTTCGATGGGTTCGCTCATCCCCAATATTACCCTGGGTGGAGGATCACCTTCGCCAGCCCATACAGGGCGTAATGGCCCCCACTCCCAGCCGGGAGGAAGGGCAGGGGGTTCGGGTCCGGTTTCGCCAGTCCAGCGAGGGCCTGCAGAACCCCATTCCCAGCCTGGAGGCAAGGGCGGCAGGCCTTCGGAGCCTCCCCAGTCTTCATCGTCAATATCGCTGCCGGGTAAGGGAGGCGTGTCATCGATGGGTACATCGGTGTCGGGGCCATCAACGGGCGTAGTTGTTTGTCCGCCACCTGTTGTAACGGTTCCCCCGCCAGGGGTAACGGGTGCGTCGGTGCCCGGCCGGTTGCCGGGTGTGACGGGTGTTGTGGGTGTGGTTGGTTTTCCCGGTGGCGTAACGGGTGTTCCGGGTGTGGTCGGGGGCAAACCCGGCGGATCGGTTGGAGTGCCTGGGGGGTATTGCCCACATGGGTTTTCATATAAAATGATGTTGAAATGGCTGAAGTTGCCTGTGGTAACCCAGTCGAATGATATGTTGGGGTCATTAACCTTGTAAGTGACGTTGCCAACACAGGTTGCAACGGGATTAAGCAGTGATATGCTTCTTTCAGTTTCAGGTAGTTTGGGGCTTATTGCTGGTTCATCGGTTTTGTATACAAACGTGAATATTTCGCTTTTGCCATCGTTTTGTCCCACTGTATTGCCAGCTGCATCAACGGCCTGTACCATCCAGCAGTATTTGTTGCCGGGTATCATTTCCATGGCTCCCATGGGGTAAGCTGCCGAGGTTTCCATAATGCCGTCTTCAATGTGCCATACATTCGATGTTATGGCTTCCTCGGGTGTTTGTACCTCATCAAGTTCGGCTATAATTAAACGGTATTGGATCTCTTTTGATGCGTTAACCGGCATTGGGGGCGCCCAGGTAAATAATGGCTGGACTTCGTTTACCTCTATCACATCAACCGGGGAAATCAGCTCGGGCGGTGAGGGTTTTTCAATTTCAATGTTTATGCATTTTTCTGCCAGTAAGTATTCCATTTCGGCATCGATTACACGAACACAAAACGTGTAAAAACCGGCCGGTGCATTGCCTGTTCGGAGAAGTGTTTCACGATAATTGGTATTGTAGCTGGCTGTTAATGGTCCCGCATTGTCTTCGTTGAGGTATGTAACACCCGGGGGAATTTCAATCACTTCGGATGAGGCTTCTAAAACCACACCGTCTCTTTCCTCGGTTACATTGCCTTTCAGGTAAACCCAGGCAGCATCTGTGCCATCATTTGAAACAATTACAGCATTGTTAAAACTCGTCAGGTTTAATTCACCGGGTGGCGGGGGGATTATTTCAACCGATATGTTGCTTTCCTGGGCAGTAAGCGTGTGCATCAGAAAAACGAACAGAATAAGAAGGGATTTTTTCATACTTGCAGGTTATTTGAATTACAGGTTGATTGTTGATTCAGGCAACAAAAAAAACATAATTTACAAAAAATGAAATTAAGAGTCTAATTTTTGATAATAATCTTTTGGGAGCTATATACAGAATATTTCGATAAAAGCCCGATTTTGTATATTTTAGGCTATATTTAGTAAACAAAGCAAAAAAACGATAACTTGAAAAAATGTTACGATAATTTTATAAAATTTGAAAAATGATGGGATCAATTTCAAAAGAATTATTTGCCGAAATTGAAACTGAATATGAAAAAAAAATCGGAAGCAATCTGAATATTAAAAAATCGGAAGCCGTTGGTGGCGGGTGCATTAGCCAGGCTTTTAAAATTTATACATCTTCGGGGAATCTTTTCCTTAAAATGAACACAAGAGGCCCGGCCGATATGTTTATCAGGGAAGCAGAATCGTTGAAAGCTTTTCATAAATCGAAAAACGAATTCATTGTTTTTCCCAAACCTTTGCTTGCAAAAGAGATTGATAGTGAACCCGGTTACCTGCTAACCGATTACCTTGAACCCGGACAGAGCGGAAACGACGACGAAAAACTCGGACGCGGTATAGCACAGTTGCATCGGGTTGAAAATGAGCGATTCGGATTCAGCCATAATAATTATTGCGGCTCGACAAAACAGGATAATACCTTTAAAAACGATTGGGTAACGTTTTATGTTGAAAACCGTATCGGGTATTTGTTAAAACTAATTGCTACGTCGGGGGGGTGGAGCAGTTCTGATCAACGGGTTTCTGACAGTTTTTTGCAGAAAGTACCTGAATTGTTGCCACAAAATTCAACGCCTTCGTTAATACATGGCGATTTATGGTCGGGTAATTACATGTACTCGCGTAAAGCGCCTGCGCTTATCGACCCCTGTGCCAGCTACTGCGACCGCGAATTTGAAATGGGCATGATGACCATGTTTGGCGGTTTTTCGCCAACAGTTTATGCCGCTTACAACGAGCTTTACCCTTTGCCTGCAGGCTGGCGCGAACGAAACCTTATTTACCAGTTGTATCATGTTCTGAACCATTATTATATTTTTGGCGGGTACTATATAAACCAGGCGCTGGATATTATGAAACACTATATTTAAATAACAAATTCCAAATTCTGAATAGCGGGTTACTGTATAGATAACGCAACCCGACAGCGCCTTCAAGACCAGTCGGCGTTTTGTCGTTTTTGAAAAATAGCCTTTGAATTTGTTTCGTAATTTTCCAAACCTTCAAGGTTTCGGAAATCCCCCTCTTTCGGATTTGTACAAAACAAGTTCAAAGCGCTAGTGCGCCCCAATGGTCGGGGTGCGATCCGCGCTTCCCAAACATAGAATTTTTAATTCCAAAGAAACTGAAACTCTTTATGCAAAATCCTAAAAAGGATCACAGATCCTTAGCTTGTTAGTCGCGGATGACATATCCGCAACAGCGGAGGAGCTAAATAGCGGGGATTGTAATTTCATAAGTCGTAACTGTTAACCGAAAATTTCGGAATGGGAGCCAATCCTGGCAAGTTTAATGGTAAGGCCTTGGTCGTTTTCTTTACATATTAAAACAAGATCGGGTAAAATGTGAATGTCGTGATAACCTTTGTAGTTGCCGGCTAACGGGTGGGGCTTGTTTTTTTGAGGAATATTTGATAACCCGCCTTCTTCGAGTTTTAAAACGACATCAAACAATAAAGAAAACTTTTTTGCTGATTGTTTTTTGAGTTTTTTTAAGTCTTTCTTGAATTGGGTGGAATAGATGAGTTCATACATAATTATATGCTGTTAAACAAATTGGCAGCCGAATGGGCTTTTCCCCCTTCACCATTTTCAAGTTCATCAATAGCCCTTCGGGTTTTTTCGTTATAAGTATTCGTGTCAATAATTTTTGCGTACTGAACTTTTTTAAGCTGTTCCAGTAGTCTTTTTGCCTCGGAATAACGTGTATCTAGTATTACAGTTGCCATAATAGTAATTGTTTTTACAAATTTACAAAATTTGATTTGAAAGTAAGTATAATTGAACGCTAACGACGTGCAATTATCATCCTCGCTCTTTCGGATTTGCACAAAACAAGTTCAAAGCGCTAGTGCGGATCAGCGATCCGCGCTTCCCAAACATAGAATTTTTAATTCCAAAGAAACTGAAACTCTTTATGCAAAATCCTAAACAGGATCACAGATCTTTAGCTTGTTAGCCGCGGATGATATATCCGCAGCAGCGGAGTTATAAATGCTATAAACATGCAATCCCTCCGGGATTAATTAAGAAAGCCGACTATTTTGGGAATGAGGCATCAGAAATGCAAATTCCAATGAGAGGATACATTGTGCCATATACCCTTAATCTGCTTCTTTGTATACCTAATCACTGATACAACGTATACTTAATCCGTAATACTTGTCAAATCGGACCCGGAATAATTCTGAGCCAAAACAACAATATAAGCTTCTAACAAATGACTGAGAACTGTCGTATTCAGTACTGCTCCACCAATGTCCGCTTTCCCAAATAGCACAAAAAAAACCACTACCATATGTAGCGGCACAAAAGGCACCGCCAGGAGGACCGTTAAATCCGCTACTATTGTTACTAAGCTGATCGTTTCCAACATTTCCTTCTGAGGAAGTAGGTAACCAGTAGGAATTAGAAGCAAGTGATTTCCCAATATCATCACCGCTCCCTTCGTACCCGAAACCATTATTTATCAGAAAATCGACAAGGGTTGTCTATTCATCATCACTAGGCAAATGCCAACCACTAGGGCAAGCGCTTATAGCTGCCTGCCAATTGTACAATACACCATAAATTTGATAGTTTTCAATGGCCTTTGCTTCGTTCACTTCTGTGCCTTCATATTCATATACATAATATAAAGGAATAGTATATGATTGTTCTGAAGGTCGATTAATTTGTGGCAAATAAGCTAGGTTTTCTGCCATCCATATTTGCTCTCCAATTTTAACCGTGTTATAATAATTTCCATCCCTCTCATCAAAAATCCCTCCTCCAGATTTAATTGTATTCTCCAGTCTTGAAATTCTTGTATTTAATAAATCAACATACACTTTTGTAGCTGCATCTTGATAATCAACAGGATCAGCTACATTCGAAACAACATTATTATCAGCATCAACAGCACCTTTTACATTTTTTGCATGTAGTGCATACGGCACGCTCATAATTTCACTTGTACCAGCTATGGAGTAACTGGTTCCACCTTCAGGGTCGGTTTCCACTTTCAGGAAATAAGGGCCATCGCCCCAGTCGATTGAGGAAAAAGTCCCAGTGGCTGGTGTGCCATTGCCAACTTCAATAGTTGCCAGCCCGTTCACATTGGTTTCGGGAGTATGGGTTTCAACATAAACCGCTGTGCCATCGGCTGTGCCATGCAGAATGCTTATTCTAATACCTACCGTTTGTGAACGGACTAATTCGCCGCTTGCATCGCGGATTACCGACTGGTAACTTACTTTCTCAGGGGACTGAGCACTTGAAACTACACTTAAATATACAAATGCAATGCTTAGTAAAATGCGGGAAAGAATTCTGATTTTTTTCATCGTTTGCCTGGCTTTATCAGTTTATGTTAGGTTTTTCATCGATTATTAATATGTTTCCAGGTGTTTTACATACAAAATCAGAACTAAATTAAGATATTTTTCAATAAAAACAATGTGTGATGTTTTTCTTCGGAATTACAAATTCCGAAAAGCGTGTAATAACACATTATTATTGTTGTTAATAGATACTGCCGTAGAAACAAAAATGCCGTGTCCTTCATTTGCTCATTAATTCAAGATTTTTTTAGCTTGATCCTCTTCAGGGGATTTAGGGGTGATTGTTTTTTTTATAAATTTGGAATTTATAAACAATGTCAAAACTTACCATATATAAAGCTTCAGCCGGGTCGGGGAAAACATACCGGCTGGTACTGGAGTACCTGAAACTTTTGGTGCAGAACCCGCAAAACTACCGGCATACGCTTGCGGTTACCTTTACCAATAAAGCCACGGCCGAAATGAAAGAACGGATAATGCGCGATTTGTTTGCGGTGGTAAATGGTAAGAACCAAAATCTTTTAAACGATATTAAGCGCGAAACCGGGATATCGGAACAAGTGATAACACGGAATGCCGGTTTGTCTTTATCCCTGCTGCTGCACGATTACGACCGTTTTTCAGTAAATACCATCGATAGTTTTTTCCAGGGAGTATTGCGTTCTTTTGCCCGCGAACTGGGCCTGTATGGCGGGTATGAAGTGGATTTGGACAGCGAGGCAATTCTTAGCGAAGCCTGTGACCGGCTGATTATGGGGGTTGAGGCCGATAAAGACTTACGAAACTGGCTCCTGTCGATGGTTGAAGAGAAACTTGTAAGCGGAAAAAACTGGCAGGTACGGGATGAAATAATCAAATTAGGAAAAGAATTTTTAAAAGAAGCTTCGTTGCCGTTCCAGTTGAATATGCCTTCGCGTGAGCAGGAACGTGAAAATATTAAAGAATTAAAGAAACGCTTGATCCCAAAAATGAAAGGATTCGAAAGCAAATGCCGGAAGTTGGGCGAACGGGGGCTGAAGTTGATGGATGAATACGGGTTGCAGCTTGACGATTTCAGCTATAAAAAATCATCGTTTGCCGGTAAGTTCGAAAAACTCGCGAACTTCCCCGTCGATGATTTTGATTTAGGAACCCGTTTCCTTGGGGCATTCGATAACATCGAAAAATGGGCGACAGCCAAAAAGCGTGACGAGCGGATGGAAAAATGTTACTCGGGCGGGATGAACGAACTTGTTGGTGAAATCATCGGTTTTTTTGATGAAAACGAAAAAGAATACCTCACTGCTGTCGAGATATATAAAAACATTTATACCCTTGGTGTCCTTTCAGTGCTGCTAAGCAATATCAGGGAAATAGGGCAGGAAAACAATTCATTAATGCTCAACGAAGGAAACATGTTGTTGCGGGGCATTATTGGCCAAAACGATGCCCCTTTTGTATATGAAAAAACCGGAAATTGGTACCATCACTTTTTGTTCGATGAATTTCAGGATACATCGGTGGTGCAGTGGGAAAACTTCAGGCCGCTGGTGATAAATTCACTTTCTGAAAACCATTCAAACCTTGTTGTGGGCGATGTGAAACAGTCGATATACCGCTGGCGCAACAGCGATTGGACTTTGCTGGGAATGCGGTTGCCCGGGGAGGTGAGCCGGTTTGGCGTTTACGAAACTTCACTCGACTCAAACTGGCGCAGCGCCGAAACCATTGTGAATTTTAACAACAACCTTTTTTCCCGTGCCCCTTCACTGTTGCAGGCTGAATTTGACCATGACCTCGAAAACAATGGGGGAGGGACTGTGCTTTTTGACGAATACAATAATGCCATTGAAAATGCCTTTTCGGACGTTGTGCAAAAAACAAAGGCAGCTCGTGAAAACGGGCTGGTTTCCCTTTCGTTCATCCCCGACGACGATGAAAGCAATTATGAAGGTGAAACGTATAAGCAATTGATCAACGCTGTTAAAACTGTTCAGGATAAGGGGTATTTGGCCAGCGATATTGCCATTTTGGTGACAAAAAACAAAACCGGCAGCAAAATTGCCAACGTGCTCATGAATTATGGCAAAAAAGCCGAGGCCAAAGGGTACAACTTTAATGTGATGTCGAACGACAGCTTGTTGCTCGGGAGTTCTCCGGTTGTTCAGTTTTTGGTGCTAATTATGGCGCAGCTTATCAAACCCTGGGACCGTGTAATACAGGCCACACTCACTTATCATTTTCAAACCTATGTATTCCCGGTGCTTCAAAATCATAATGTTGCAGTTCCCAAAATCACAATGGATGAACAACAACAAATAAATTTTGATGAAGAGGATGAAAACCCAGCCGGCTTTTTTTCCCGGGATCATATTCGCGATTATTTCCCTTTTTTCGATAAAGAGCAGGGAAGGTTGTTCAGACAAAAGTGGGTTGCTATGCCGCTTATCGATTTTGTTGAAGAGCTAATAACACTTTACCGGCTCTCTGATTTGCCTGGTGAACAAGCTTCAATTGAGGCTTTTAAAGATACGGTGATCGATTTTACCTGGCGCGAAGGCAGCAACATCCAGCGCTTTGTCGACTGGTGGGAAGAAAACAGCGGTAAACAAAAATTGCAAACAACCGACCAGCGCGATGCCATTCGCATTATGACCGTACATAAAGCCAAGGGGCTTGAATTCCCGGTTGTAATGGTGCCGTTTTGCGACTGGGGTTTTGGTAAAAGTGGAAATTCGACTTCTTTTACGTGGTGTGAAACAGGGAAGGAATACAGCGACTTGTTTCCCGTGGTGCCGGTCGTTTATTCCAAGCGCCTGCAAAAAACCGGTTTTAGCAGCTATTATTACACCGAAACACTTTTAACGGTTATCGATAACCTGAATGTTTTGTACGTGGCACTAACCCGTGCTGTTGAAGCGTTGTATGTTTTTACCAAAGCCGAAAAGGAAAAAACCAAAAGCGGAAATAAGAAAAAAGACGAGATAAACACGGTTGCAAAACTATTGGGTAAAACAACTCGGGGCGATGGGGCGGTTTTACCGCAGTCAGGCGAAAACATTTTTCTTGACGGGAAATTAGCCACAAAAAGACAAAGCAAAAAAGAAAGTTCGGAGTTTAACCTTAGCGAAACGGTTGCTGTTAAAAAGGATATTTCAAAAATCCTGCTGTTTCATAAAAACTTTGAAAACTTTCTTGAAAAACAAGGTTCGGAAAGGCAAATGAAAATTAACCGGGGGAAACTGGTACACGAAGTGCTTTCATCTGTAATAACAACGGATGATATTGTTCCTGTTTTGGAAAAAATGACCATGTCCGGCAAAATGGGGCGGACCGATGCTGCTGAGCTGGAAAAAGAATTGGCCGAATTGTTGAATCAACCATCGGTATGCAAGTGGTTCGACGGAACGTACCGGGTTTTAAACGAAACCACCATCGTATTACCCGGTTTCGATTTGTATCGCCCCGACCGGATTATGGTACGCGATAACGAGGCCGTTATTGTCGATTACAAAACAGGCGATGTTGTAAGCAATGCACACCGTAACCAGGTTAAGCGCTATGCCGGCTTGCTCAATAAAATGGGGTATGAAAAAGTCACGGGCTTTGTTTGGTACCTGAAAACAGGCAAGTTGTTGAATGTAGATGAAGTGTTTAATATATAGTATACTGAATAAGTAATTCACTTTAATAGAATAATCATGGAACAACTTTCCTCAATATTCGAATCGTTATTAAAGCCAACAGCGGTGTTGTTCGTTTTAATAGTATTGTTGGTTTTAAACGCGTGGGTTTTCAAAAAAGTAAAATCAACAAATGCAAACGGGAACATTGCCAAAGGGGCCATTTCCTTTTTCCTTTCACTTGTGGGAATATTGGTTTTTATTTTGGTTTTGCCCATCGAAAAACCGTTAAAAGGGCAAATAATCGCTTTCTTCGGGATAATTATCAGTGCCGGTATTGCGTTAAGTTCGACCACCGTATTGGGCAACCTTATCGCGGGTATTATGAACAATTCAATGAACCGCTTTCGGAACGGCGACCTGATAAAAATTGATGACTTTCACGGACGGGTAATCAGAAAAAGCATTTTTCATACCGAAATACAACTCGAAGACAGCAATTTTATTACCATTCCAAATCTATACATCTCCAATAACCCGGTTAAACTGATACGTAAAGCGAATACCGTTATATCAACTTCTGTTTCGTTGGGTTATGATGTGCCCCGCGGTACAATTGAAAAAGCCCTGAAAGATGCTGCCAATGAAGCCGGTTTGTCGGACCCTTACGTGTATGTTACGGATTTGGGCGATTACTCGGTGGTTTACAAAATCCATGGTTTTTTGGCCGATAGCAGCAAATATTTCACCACCCGTTCGTTGCTTAATGTTAAAGTTATGGATGTGCTTCACGAGGCCAAAGTGGAAATTGTATCACCAACTTTTATGAACCAACGGCGTGTTGATGAGAAATTTTTTATTCCGAAAAAAATTGTGGTAGAAAAAAATACGGCTGATGAAAAATCACCTGAAGATTTAATTTTTGATGAGGCTATAAAATCAGGAAAAATTGAAATTAAAAAAGATTACCTGAAGGAGATTGATGAAAAACAAGAGGCCCTGAAAGCAAAACTAAAGGATTTGGACGATGGTGAAGAGGTTGAAAAGATTAAAACAGCAATGAAGCGGAACGATGAAATGAAAAAGCGTATCGAAAAAAATATAAGCGAACAAATTGAAAAGGATAAAGATTCGTCAAAGTAGACAACGTTTTTTGCCTGTTAAATTAACGTACCATTAAAAATTCAGTTGCGATGAAAAAAATTTTAAACCCTTTCGTAGAAATGTGGCACGAAAAATACAATTGTTTCGGGTGTTCGCCCTACAATGAAGTTGGGTTGCAATTAACGTTTTACGATGCCGGCGATGAACTTGTTGCCGGCTGGCAGCCCAGGGTAATTCTCGAGGGCTACCCCGATGTTGTACACGGCGGCATACAGGCAACACTGCTTGACGAAATTTGTGCCTGGACGGTTTATATAAAAGCCGAAACCTCCGGGGTTACAAAGCAAATGAACGTTACATATTTGCATCCTTTGCGGATTTCGAAAGGGGAGGTGACCCTAAAATGCAGGTTGCTTGAAAAAGGTAAGAAGGAAGCAAGGCTAATAGCTGAACTGTTTGATGGAGAAGGGAAAAAATGTGCCAAGGGGGATTTTATCTACTTTGTTTATCCACAGAAAATTGCCGTGAAGCGGTTTCAGTATCCGGGAATAGAGGCCTTTTATGATGAAACCTGAAGATTGTGAGGTATTCCTTGCAGTTGTATTATATTTACAGGAAAATTCAGGCCTATGGATAAAAAAGTAGCCATTATAGGGGCAGGGAACCTGGCAACACGGGTTTCGCTTGAGCTCCATCACAGCGGGGTTGAAATTGTTCAGGTATACAGCCGCACAGTAACATCGGCCCTTACACTTGCCCGCATGCTGGGATGCAGTTATGTTACCAAGCCGGAAAAAATCACCCCCGATGCCGATATTTACCTCATATCGGTTAGCGATTTGGCTTTTGGCAATTTGTTGAAAAAGGTAAACTTCAATGATAAGCTGGTAGCACATACCGCCGGGAGCATTCCCATAAGCGAGCTTGAAAAATACTCGAAAAACTGCGGGGTGTTTTACCCTTTGCAAACTTTTTCGAAGTACCGCGATGTGAATTTTTCCAAAATCCCCTTCTGCATTGAGGGTAACACGCCCGAAAACGAACAAACCCTTGTCGGGCTTGCTTCAACCATATCGAAAGATGTACGCATCATTACTTCGGAACAGCGCAAGCAATTGCATCTCGCTGCTGTTTTTGCCTGCAATTTCACCAATCACATGTATGCCGTTGCAAGCGAAATAATTGCCGAAAAAGACCTCCCGTTCGATATTTTGCAGCCACTGATTGCCGAAACGGCCTCAAAAATAAAGAACATGACACCACGGGCTGCACAAACCGGGCCTGCCCTGCGAAAAGATAAAAACATCATTCATGAGCACACGGCTATGTTGGCACATAAACCAAAACTGAAAAAATTGTACAGTTCCATTACCGATAATATTTTTGAATACCACAAACTGCCCGGCAGTAAACAGTAAATTTTGGCGTATGGCTTTTTTTAAGGAAGAACTTTTACATGTAAAAGCATTTGTTTTTGACGTTGACGGCGTGCTTTCGCGAGACATTTCACCCCTTGATGAAAACGGAGAACCAACACGTACGGTAAACGTAAAAGATGGCTATGCAATTCGCAATGCTGTTGTAAGCGGCTTCCCGGTAGCCATAATTACCGGAGCCCGGAACGAAAACGTGCGTAAGCGTTTTAAATACCTTGGGGTGGAAAACATTTACCTTGCCGCTAATGATAAAATTGCCTGTTTCGACGATTTTGTCAGCAAAAGCAGTATTAACGAACAAAACATCCTGTTTATGGGAGACGACATTCCCGACCTGGGGTTAATGATGCGCAGCGGCATACCTACCTGTCCTTACGATGCCGTAACCGAAATTAAAGCCGTTTCGAAATACATATCAGACAAGAATGGCGGGGAAGGATGTGTACGCGATGTAATTGAACAAGTGCTGCGTGCACACGGCAAATGGAATACAACACCCAGTTTTAAACAATCGTCGTTTTAATATGGAAATTGCTAACCTGAAAGATTATAAAATCATACTGGCATCGAAATCGCCACGCCGCCAGCAGTTGTTGCAGGAACTTGGTTTGCCATACGAAATTATGGTAATACATACCGATGAATCCTATCCCGAAAACCTTCCCGTTGATGAAATACCCGAATACATTGCCCGTAAAAAAGCCGCACCGTTTAAGCCCAATTTGCCGGGCAACACGTTGGTAATTACAGCCGATACCGTAGTTGCTATTGATGAAAAAGTGTTGGGAAAACCGGCCGGTTATGATGATGCTTTTGATATGCTGAATGCACTCTCGGGACGCTGGCACAGGGTTTCAACCGGGGTTTGCCTGCTGGCAGCCGGAAAAGAAGTTGCCTTTACTTCGGTAACAAAGGTTTTATTTAAAAACCTTACAAACGAAGAAATAAGCCATTACATTACACATTACAAACCTTTCGATAAAGCCGGCGCGTATGGTATACAGGAGTGGATTGGCTACATTGCTGTTGAAAAAATCGAAGGCTCGTATTTCAATGTGATGGGACTGCCCGTGCAGCGTTTGTACGAGGAGTTGTGCGGATTTTAATTTTGACTGTTTCATTTTTTACCTAATAATGGGCAAGAATGCTACGGAGCTTTTACAGATCACATAAAAACAACTTGTTTTTTTTGCTTGGTTTAGCCGTTTTTACGGGTTTGAACGTTTTTTCGGCTGCTACCATGGAGCTTCATTTCGACGAGGCGTATTACTGGCTGTATTCACAATACCCGGCTTTGGGCTATTTCGACCACCCGCCCATGATATCGTGGCTGGTTTTTGTTGGTACGCGGCTTTTCAATAATGAGTTAGGCGTTCGGCTACTGGCAATTTTGCTTTCGGCAACGGCCTTGGTTTTTTTGTGGAAAATGGTTAAGCATTATTCTGCCAACGCGTTGCTTTTCTGGTGCCTCATTTATTCAATATTGCTTATTCATCCCTATTGTTTTATTGCCACACCAGACACCCCTTTGCTGTCTTTCGCGATCATTTTCTTTTACTTTTTCAGAAAATACCTTGAAAAGAACAGCTTTCAAAATATTGTGCTGGTAGCTATTTCATTAGCTCTTATGCTTTATTCAAAATACCATGCTTTTTTGGTTGTTTTGTTTGTTATAGTTGCTAATTTCAAGTTGTTTAAAAAGGGATCGTTCTGGTTAATTGCAGCAATGGTGCTCATCTATTTCCTGCCGCATATCGTTTGGCAAATCGATCACCGGTTTCCGTCGCTAACATATCACCTTATCGACAGCCACAAAACCGCATATAGTCCTTCCGTTACCCTGAATTTTCTTTTAAGTGTTGTTGCATTGTCCGGCCCGTGGCTCGGTTGGTTGTTATTGTTTGTACTTTTTACCCTGAAACCTGAAAATGAATGGGAAAAGTCGTTAAAGTACACAGGTGTTGGTATTTTGGTTTTTTTCTTTCTGGCAACTTTTGCCGGCGACTTTGAAGCACACTGGGTTTTACTGGCTATGATCCCGCTGTTTATTTTAACGTACAAGGTTGTTGCACACAACCAAAAGTGGCAACAGTGGGTTAAAATATCGGGCATTTCAGGTTTTTTGCTTCTACTTGTTGTTAGAATACTAATGGTAACACCATTGGCCGAAAAAATCACGCCACTAAAAATGTTCAGTGGCAACGGTGAAAAATATGAACAAATAAAAAAACATATTGGTGATGTGCCGGTTGTTTTTCAGGATAATTGGATTGAAGCGTCGAGGTATGCCTGGTACACACGCGATAAAAATGTTGCCTGCCTTAATTCGGCATTTTATCGTAAAAACCAGTTCGATATTTTTGACAATGATGAAAAGCTCACCGGCCAAAACGTTTACGTTTTAACGGGCGACAGTACTTTGTTTGATGCTGCAACGATGTTAAAAACCAGTCGGAATACCTATTATGTGAAGTGCATCGATAATTTTAGAAGTTATTACAATACCGGAATAGAACGGCCTGTTTTTACTGTTAATGGAGGTAGGCTGGCTTTTAGCACAAATATTAACAATACCTATGCCGATACACTGAAAATTGGACAAGCATTTCGGGTAAATGCTGCATTTCAGCTTTATTCAAGAACCGGAAACCAGTGGGTGCTGAAAAGGAGTGCTTTTATCGACAGCCTTCAAGTACCTCCGCATGAGGCAGTTTGTGCGGGTGGGGACTTTGGAACGTATGAACCGGGAAAGCATGATTTTTTTGTTTTAAAAATTGGGGCGTTAAAACCAGTTCCCGGTTGTTACAGGGTTGAAATTAAGGAATAAAAAAAGGGCACTGATTATGTGCCCTCCGGTATATTTTTGCATATCTCTTACCTGCTTTCAATAAAAGCTTTGAATTTTGCGGGGTTAGGTGCACTTATAAAATCTACACCGCTGGTGAGCATAACGTCCCACACATTTTCATCTTCGGGACAATTATATACACGTATTTTCTTACCTTGTTCGTGGCTCTTCCTTATCACTTCTTTAAATTTCATAAATTCATCAAAAGGCATTTTTCCTACACCATTCCAGGCAATATCTTCTTCAAAATCAATACCAATAAGCGGCATAACCTTGTTGTCGAAATTCCTTTCCAGGTCTTCAATTGTACCCTGTGCAGTGGCAAAGCAAATCCTTTCCTGCTGAAAAGTGCGCATTGGGGCATTACCAACGAAAACAATTTTCAGTTTGCCTTCGTGCCACTGTGGCCCCCTGCGGTAGGTTAGCATTTCGTGGTAGGGGCTTAGTTGTTCCCAGAGTTTTTTATACGTTTTTTTCGGGTCGAATTTGATGTCGATAAACAGGTACATCTCATCGTCGTAGTTTTCATGTATTTTGCCCCGGTTCTTTTTGTACTGGCTGTAAATAGGCAGCAGGTAAGAAGAGCTAAACGTAGGCATTGTATGGTTGGCACTATCGGGCATGTGCCTTGTCACGTATATTTCACCATAAATGTACATTATATGAGCCTGGTAGTGAACTACGCCCTGTGTAAATGTAGGCCAGATATCCTTTTCTGATTCAAACTCCTGCGTTAAAACCAAATTGGGTATAATATTTTCCTGCGACATGCCATTAATGCCCAAAAACAGCATGAACAAAACACTAAGTGAGATGTATTTTTTCATGTCAAAATTTACAGTTAATGAATTTTCCGTAGTCCAAAATTAGTAATTTCTTTTTCAAATAAAATTTTTTAAAGCATTCTGTTGCATTTATTTTTTTGTCGGTACCGGTACAATAATTTATAAATCGGGCTTTTATGTTCGCATTAACCGAAAAGGATTGCTGATGTGCCGATACATCTTGTTGCTGATGAATGGCAGCGCACCTATACGGCAAGCCCTGTATTCTTTTTTCGAATACAGAACGCGTATAAGTTTTAAAGCCACCTGGTTAATTCATCTATAGTTTTGCGTTTCTTTTCAGGAATTTTGTTGCCTTCGGGGTAACCAAGGGGAATAAGGGCAATGGGTTCTTCATCGGGTGTCAGTCCCAGGGTTTCTGCCGTTTTTTTTGCATCAAAATTGCAAATCCAGCATGTGCCCAGCCCAAGGTCGGCAGCTTGTAAAGTGATGTGGTCGATGGCAATGGCTGCATCTATATCGGTATGGTCTTTCTTGTCCGATGCCCTTTTCCAGGCTTGCGTGTGAAGCCCGGTTACAACAATAACCATCGGGGCTGTTTTAAACCATTCCCGGTGATAACATGCAAAAATGGCATCAAGGTTTTCCTTTTTTTGTATTACATAAAGTTTAACAGGCTGGTAGTTAACGGCCGAGGGGGCTTTACGGGCGGCTTCAAGTACCTGCATTATTTTTTCTTCTTCAACCGGCCGGGGCAAATAATTCCTGACAGAATAGCGTGCGTTTATCAATTCTTTAAAATCCATACGTTTATTTTTAGTTTTAACATTTTAAACTAACAGAAAAAAACAGGTTGCAGTTTGCATAAAAAATTCTACAAAGAGCAATGTACATGATATAAAAAAAAATTGAAATATAAAACAGTTTTTTTTTATTACATTCGTAATCTTCATAGCGTGAAACTTGTCATGATCAAAAAAAGAAACCTGTTAATACTGTTTTGTTTGTTTTCTTTATCACTGTTTGGTGTGAACGATTCTGTTTTGGCTTTGCTCCCCGATACGTTTAATGCCGGGAATCCCGATCATTATATCCATTTTTCGTCAACCCTGCTTAACAATGGTGAATACAAAGCGGCGAAACAGCTTATTGATGAGGGAATTGAATGGGGCGAGAATGAAAAAAACAAATACCTCACTGCAAATTTATATTACTACCTGGCCGATTATTTTTATTTCACCGAAAAATATCAGCGGGCCCTCGATTTATATAAGCAGGCATTGCCCGATTTTAAAGCAATGGCCGATACTATTATGACTGCAAAAGCTTTAAACAGCATAGGACTGATATACAATTTTCGGCACGACAAAGAAAATGCCCTTAAATATTACCTCGAAGAGATTGAATTGCTAAACAATGCCAGCTTGTCGAGCAAACAATTGGTAATTGAAAAAGTGGTGGTTTTGATCAATATTATCAACCAATATTCTAATGAAGGGCAATATGAAAAAGTTATTGAAACAGCACCTGAGGCTGTTGATTTGGCACTGAGCATAAATGATTCGATGCGGCTTGCTTCGATATACAACGTGCTTGCACTGGCATATAAAAACCTCGACCGTTTCGAATTATCGATGCATACCTTTAAAAAGGCCCATGCCATTTTTTCCAATATAGATGATGAATTCCGCCAGGCATTTGTGGAACTGAACATCGGGGGGCTTTATGAAAAGGAAACACAAACCGATTCAGCCCTTTCATACTATAACAATTCCTACAAAACGTTTAAAAAATACAACTATGCATACGGCATTGTTTATGCCTTGTCGGGAATGGCTACGGTATACCATTCCATTAATGTGCCCGATAAAGCGCGGAGGTTTTATCGTACCTGCATCGATTCGTGCCGCATATACAATTTTAACCAGTTGTTACTCGATGCATATTATGGCTTATCGGAGCTTGAGTACGAACAGGGAAGGTACAAAGAGGCTTTCGATACCAGGTTCTTGCACGAAGTTTTAAACGACAGCCTTAACAACCTGGAAAAGGAGAAGCAATTTGCCGAGTTGCAAACCCGATATGAAACCATTCAGAAAGAAAGTGAGATCAATAAACTTAAATCGGAAAAGTTGATTAAGGAGGGTGAATTGCGGCGTAACCGGCTTTTAAATATTATTGGTTTTTCGATTGCCCTGATATTGCTGGTGGTATTTTACATTTTATTCAGGTTTTATTCACAAAAGAAAAAGGTAAACAGCGAGCTTTCTGAAAAAAACAGGCAAATTGAAAAACAAATGGAGCAATTACGCATGTTGAATGATAATATTCAACGTGTTAATGAGCAATTGAAGAAATCACAAACAGAGCTCAAGGATGCCAACATGGCCAAAAACCGGTTTTTTTCAATATTGGCCCACGATTTACGTAGCCCGTTTCACAACATTCTGGGTGAAGCATATTTGCTTTCCAATTCGTATAAAAACCTCACGGCAGAAGAGCGTATGGAATATGCCGGTGATATATACAAATCGTGCGACCAGCTTAACAAGTTGCTTGAAAACCTGCTTGAATGGACCCGTACCCAGACAAACGGTATAAGTTTTAATCCACGTTTGTTAAACCTTCGGAAAGTGGCGGATGAATCCCTTGCCATTTTGGAGGTTAGCCGCGCGGCTAAATTTATACACATCGAAAACGAACTTGGTGAAAACATAAACCTTAAGGCCGATTACACAATGCTTGAAACCATATTCCGCAACTTGTTAAACAACAGTATTAAATTTACACCGGCCGGGGGAAAGATAACCGTTTCATCGACTGTTGCCGGTACAACAATTGTTGTATGTGTAGAAGATACCGGCGTTGGAATTGAAAAAAATGATCTTGATAAATTATTCCACATTGACTCAAATCTCAAAACCAAGGGGACGAACAACGAAATGGGAACCGGTTTGGGATTGGTTATTTGTATGGAATTTATTAAATACCACAATGGCGATATTTGGGCAGTGAGTACACCCGGCAAAGGGTCGAAATTTTATTTCTCGTTTCCGATATCGTGATATAATTAAACCCGATTTTTTTCAGGCTTTAAAAAACGGGTAAAATCTTCGGCAGGATTTTCTTTATTTTTCTTTTTTTTCTTTTTGATGTTGATTTTCGCCTTTTCATCCAGATGAAAATACGATACTGTTTTTATAAGTGAATGAGCCTGTTTTTCGAGGTCGGTTGAGCTAGCTGCCATTTCCTGCGATGAAGCAGCATTTTCCTGGCTAATGGAATAAAGTTCATTTATCGAATTGATTATCTGGTTGGTACCGGCTTCCATTTCTTCGCTGGCATGCGTGATGCTTTTCACGTAATTCGTAGTTTCTTCAACAGGTATCAATATGTTTTTTACCATTTGGGTTACATCTTTAGCTTGTTGAATATTTTGTGCTGCATAACCATTGATTTCCGAAGCTGCCTCTTTGCTTATTTGGGCAAGGCGTTTTACCTCTTCGGAAATGATATGAAAACCTTTCCCGTTTTCACCGGCACGGGCTGCTTCTACAGCAGCATTGAGGGCAAGAATGGTAGTTTGATTGGCAATGGTGTTGATGATTTTAATTTTTTCATCAATGGCTTTTACGCTCTCCAAAGTCCTGTCGGTTTGTTGCTCGATTTTATGAATATTGATTTTTACCAATCCGGCCAGCTTGTTTGTTTCATGGGCGTTGTGCGTATTTTGTTTTATGTTCTGACCAATTTCTTCAATGGTCGATGATATTTCGTCGATGGATGCTGCCTGGTTGTATGCCCCGTTTGAAATGTGTTGTGAAGAACTTGTGAATAGTCGGCTTGTGCCAGCCAGCTTTTCAGCATTTTCATGTATTCCGGAAATGATTGCGATAAGTTTTTCGGTCATAATTACAACCGATTTCATCATACCCTGGTAAGCTTTTGATGAGTCGAGGTTCATTCTTAGCCTGCCTTTTGCAACGTTTTCAGCAATAAGGGCAACTTCTTCGGGTGAGCCGCCCATGATATTCCGGATGCCTTTCATCATAAACAGCCCAATGGCCAATGCCGCTGAAGTACATACAACAATAAAAAGAATCAGCAAGAGGATGGCCCGGTTAATATACCGGTTTGTTTTTGCAGATATAAGATTGCTGAGGCCCGATACAAGCCCAATTAATTCTTCCGAACTGCGGTTCATTAATTTTGAATAACCCTCTTTTTGAGTAATGCCTATAACATTATCTTTTTCAATTATGGTGATGAAGGTGTCGTGATAATTATTGAGAAGTCCCAATAGTTCTGTTTTCTTATTATCCGATATGGCTGCCTTTCTCAAACTGTTTTTGAAATTGGTATATTCGTTTTGAAATTTAACCCGGTAGGACAAATCGCGGCGTAAAAGGTAATCCTTTTCGTGGCGCCGTAACATAAGCATATGAATTTTAAGCTTATCAAGCCCCATTTTGTTGGTTTCGTTTTCAACATGATGAATTGCATCGCGCATGTTTCCCACCAGTCCCCAGTCTTTAAAACCAAATGCTTTTTTCTCTTCCTGGAATTTTATAAAACGCTTGTTGTATTCAATGAGCTTTGTGTTGATTTCAGCAACATTATTGCGGGTATCGGCAGTGCTGATAAACGGTTCGTTACCAAGTTCTGAACAAATTTGAATAGCTTCACGATACGTGTTGTTAAAGTTTTGAAGGTTGATGCTTTGACCGTTTTTAAAATAACCGGGCGATATTAAATCCCATCCAATAAAATTATATTCATGGTTTTTTAGTTCAAGCGCAAGGCTTTTGAGGTGTTGAACCTTTTTATCGATTTCAGATATTCGTTTTATTTTTTTAAACGAAAAAAAGGTATATACCCCGATAAGGGTAAACGTGATAAAAATAATTGCAAAAAGAAGAATAAAACGTCCCCTGTAGTTCATATCATTTTTAGTAGTTGTATCTCGGGCAAATCTAAAGCGATAATATTTCAAATAATTTAAGTAACGATTAATAAATGATCAAAAATTGAATTCGTTGTTTCAGTGTTCATCGCTCAAATTCAAATAAAACATTTCCGGATCGAGAATTTCAGTCAGTTCGGGGTAGGGATAGTAAGCGATAACATCGGGTGTGTTTGACTTGTTCAGCATAAACGGATTGATTTTCCTGATGGGGTTTGCCCGCATTTTTTTTGCATCGAAAGGTTTTATGAGGGCAACAATGTCTTCCCTGGGGGTTTCCGGGTTGAGCCATTTTTCAGCCTTAGCCGGATCAATGATGAGGGGCATACGGTTTTTTGAATTATGAACGACCGACATTAACGGATTTGCTTCGGTGGTTATGATGGAATATGTATTGAAAACTTCGCCGGTTTCCTTGTCGGTAAACGAATCCCAAATGCCTCCAAAAACAAATAGCTCATCATTCCGAAGGGTGATGTAAAAGGGGTATTTTTCGGGTTTGGCCTTGCCGGCTTTTTTTTGATGGCGCCATTCGAAAAAACCGGAACACAGTACCAGGCAACGCCGTTTTTGGGCTGCCTCGGCATACAAACGGCTTTTGAACAATGTTTCGCCTTTGGCATTTAACGTGTTGTACGATTTAGTAAACTGTTCGGCCTGTTCCCTTGAGCGGATGTGGCCGGGAATGTAGCCCCAGTGAAAATTTTGTACAACGCCGGGTTTTTCACTGGTAATAACCGGCATAACCGGGTGCCCGAAACCACTCACAATGTGATATTCTTTAAACATATCCAGTTGTGTCCCGTCAATTACCTTTTCTTTAACGAGGGTTGATGCATTGGTTTTTACTATGGCGTAGTAAAAGCACATGGTTACGATTTTACATCTATAATTTCATCCAGTTTTGTAGTGTAGCCTTTTGACAGCTTTTGTTGCCTCAGTTTCCACTCTTTTTTATTGCCCTGGGCGGCAAGCCTTAACGTGTCTCTGCCGTAACGCCGGTTAATGGAATCGTTCACCTCCGATAATATGTTCAATTTCGCTTGGTTGCCTTCGAAAAAGAGATTGCCCTGCAGGTTGTTTTCAGGAACAATGGCTTCAACAATTACACCGGCTTTTTTGTATTTCAGCCCTTCAATAAAGATGGTTTCGAGTGCTTTGTAGGCAGCCTTAACCAATACTGTGTTGTGGTTTGAGGCTATAGGAAGAATCGCCGTCTGGCTTTTGTAATAAACGCTCTCGGTAGCGCTAAACGGGTCGGTGTGGATAAAAACGGTTAGCAGGTTGGCTGCCGATTGTTGTTTCCTGAGTTTTTCGGCACAGCGTACGGCATAAGTTGCCACAGCTTCTTTTATAAGGCTTTTGTCGGTGAGTTTCTTCCCAAAAGCCCGGGTAGTTGCAATGACCTTTTTTGCCGGGGGTACCTGTTCCATCGAAATGCAGGGCTCGCCACGGAGTTCGCGCTGTATGCGGTGGCCTACAACGGTCATGTTCTTTTTTACCCAGTTATCGCTGAGTTGAGAAAACCGATAGGCATTGTCAATGTTATAACCAAGAAGCCTTTTTTGATGCCTCCTTCCAATGCCCCATACTTTGCCTATTGGCGTATTCATGAGTATTGCCTTGCGTATGTGCGGGTTGTCGATAATAAAAACCCCGTTGCCGTTTTTGGCTTCTTTGTTGGCAATTTTTGCCAGCGATTTGGTATTTCCTATGCCAATGCTTACCGGTATACCGGTGTCTTTTTTCACTTTTTCACGGAGTCTTTCTGCAAACGAATACAAATTTTGAATGCCCGCGAGGTTAAGGAAGGCTTCGTCAATTGAGTAGACCTCAATTTCAGGGGCTGCTTCCCTGAGGGTGTCCATAACCCGTTGCGACATGTCACCATACAGGGCGTAATTTGACGAAAAGCATACAACGCCGTTTTCTTTCATAAATTTTTCGCGTTTAAAAGCCGGTTCGCCCATGGCAATGCCCAGTTTCTTTGCTTCGTTCGACCGGGAAATGATGCAGCCGTCGTTGTTCGATAGCACAACAACGGGTTTTAACTCGAGCTCGGGCCTGAAAACCCGCTCGCACGATACGTAAAAGTTGTTACAGTCGACAAGGGCTATCATTGTTTAATGCTTTTTTATCGAGTAAGTTACAGTGCCCCATATACGAAAGTCGCTTTCGGCGGTCACTTTTATGGGTTTGTAACGTTTATTTTCAGGTAACAAAAAAAATCCTTCGGATGTTTTGCTGAACCTTTTTATCGTGAATTCGCCATCGATGACGCATACTACAATGGAATTGTTGCGGGGTTCAACCGATTTGTCGATCACGATAAGGTCGCCGTTGCCAATGCCGGCATCAATCATCGAGTCGCCGTTTACACGCCCGAAAAAGGTCGAACTGGGGTTTTTTATCAGCTCTGTATTGAGGTCAATACGGCCTTCAATGTAGTCTTCGGCAGGCGAGGGGAAACCTGCTGAAATGCCGGTTTGGTACAGGGGAAGCTCAACCCGTGAGGAAACATCGGGTTCGAATATTTCCAGTTCTTTCGATTTATAGAGCTTTCGGACTTTCATGGTACAAAATTAGTGGATTTTTAGGTTTTAAAACTCTTTCCAATGACAAAAAGACCAGGTTATATTTTATTTAATAATTTTGTAATTTAAAATTGAAAAAGTGTACTAATTGTCTAATGTATAGGGGGTTCAGTGGTATGTCGGCAACGGTTTTCCGCTATATCTCTATCCGTTCCCGAACAGAGATCCACACGCAAACTCTTACGCAACATGCAAGTAACAGTTATATTACAGCTTAAAAAGAAAACAGAAGAAACAAATTTTACCGCTATTTAATAGAGAAAAAGCCCAATCCATCAAAACCGAAATCGAAAAAACCGACAAAAAAATTGACCAAATGGTATATGAATTGTATGGTTTGACGGAAGAGGAAATTAAAATTGTGGAGGGGGAAAAGTTGTCTTATTAGAAAAATAATACAATTAGATTTATTCCCCAATCTCAGGTCACTAATTTCCTGCCTTCAGCTTTCGGCCTTCTATCTTTGGTCATCGGTCTACTGCCTTGACCCTATCTTCCCCCGTACATTTTTTTATAGTAGTTCTGATAATCGCCCGAGGTGACATTGTTTAGCCATTCCTTGTTGTTCAGGTACCAGTCGATGGTTTTTTCAATGCCTTCTTCAAACTGCAGTGAAGGTTCCCAGCTTAGTTCGTTTTTAATTTTTGTGGCATCAATGGCATAACGTAAGTCGTGGCCGGCACGGTCTGTCACGTTAGTAATCAGTTTTTCGGAAGTGCCCGGTTCCCGGTTTAATTTACGATCCATAACACTGCAAATCTTCTTTACAATGTCGATGTTGCGCCATTCGTTGTTGCCGCCAATGTTGTAAGTTTCACCAACTGTGCCTTTGTGGAAAATGAGGTCGATGGCCGAGGCATGGTCTTCAACGTAAAGCCAGTCGCGTATGTTCAGCCCTTTGCCGTAAACCGGCAGCGGCTTGTTGTTTTCGATGTTGTGGATGATGAGCGGTATCAGCTTCTCGGGGAACTGGTTTGGCCCGTAATTGTTCGAGCAGTTCGACAGGACCACCGGAAGTTTGTAGGTATTGTGATAGGCGCGTACCAAATGGTCGGAACTGGCTTTTGATGCCGAGTACGGGCTTTTCGGATCGTAGGGGGTTGTTTCGGTAAAAAAGCCTTCATCGCCCAGCGAACCGTACACTTCATCGGTTGAAATGTGGTAGAAGCGTTTTCCTTCGAAGTTACCTTTCCACAGGTTGCGTGCGGCATTCAGCAGGTTAACCGTGCCCACAATGTTGGTCATGATAAACTCCATGGGGTTTGTAATCGACCGGTCAACATGGCTTTCGGCTGCGAGATGGATAACCCCGTCGAATGCATTTTCTTTGAAAAGGTTGTCAATAAATACCTGGTCGGTAATGTCTCCTTTTACAAAAAGGTAATTCGGCTCATTTTTGATATCGCTCAGGTTTTCAAGGTTCCCGGCATAGGTCAGGGCATCGAGGTTGAAAATTTCATATTCAGGATAATTCTTTACAAAACGCCTCACAACGTGCGACCCGATAAACCCGGCCCCCCCGGTGATTAATATTTTTTTCATCACTTTCCTTTTTTATTTTTGTAATATCTTGTTATTCAGCCAACTAATTTCCTGATTATTCATTCACATGCTCTCACCGTCTCCCAGTCATACCTTCACGCCATCTCACCTTCTCACCGTCTCAAACCATTCCCCTTACCTTCTTCTCCCACAACCAGGCCGAACGTAATGTTTCTTCGGTTGTTTTTTCGGCTTTCCATCCCAGTTCGCTGTTGGCATACGATGTATCGGCATAAACGGCCACCACATCGCCGGGCCTGCGTGGGCCAATGTTGTAATTCAGTTTAAGGTTGTTCACCTTTTCAAATGTATTAACAATTTCCATCACGCTCAGGCCTGAGCCTGTGCCAATATTGAATGCTTCGTAGTTGTTTTTGCCTTTGTTTTTCATCATGCGCTCAATGGCTACCACGTGTGCTTTGGCCAGGTCCACCACGTTAATGTAATCGCGGATACAGGTGCCGTCGGGAGTGTTGTAATCATTGCCGTTAATGGTTAGTTTTTCCCTGATCCCGGCAGCCGTTTGTGTTATGTACGGTACAAGGTTGGCCGGAACGCCAAGTGGCAGTTCGCCAATAAGCGCCGATGGGTGTGCCCCAATGGGATTGAAGTAGCGCAATGAAATGGCTTTTAAATCCGGCAGGTTTCTCAGTGTATCCCTGATCATTTCTTCACTAATGCGTTTGGTGTTGCCGTAAGGGGAGGCAGCCTCTTTTACGGGCGATTCTTCGGTAACCGGTAGTTTGTCGGGTTCGCCGTAAACCGTACTCGATGATGAAAAGACGAGGTTGGCAACATTAAATTCCTGCATGGCCTCAAGAATGTTCATGAGCGATACCAGGTTATTTCGGTAGTAAAGCAGAGGTTGTTCCATCGATTCGCCCACGGCTTTTTTAGCAGCAAAATGGATGATGGCTTCTATGTTCGTATGTTTTTTAAAGAAGCCCCGGAGTTTATCTTTCTGAACAATGTCGAATTGTTCGAAGGCCGGTTTAACGCCGGTAATTTTTTCGATATTATAGAGCACATCAATGGACGAATTCGACAAATCGTCAATAATGACTGTTTCGTAACCGTTTTCAATCAGCTCAACCACGGTATGTGAGCCAATGTAACCTGTTCCTCCGGTAACCAATATTTTTTTTGGCATGAAGTGTTTTTTTAATAATTGAAATTCATTTCTGCATTTCTAAAGTCGGGGTGTTTTTGGTCTTTTCCCGAAACGATTGCTTTTGATGGATCGATTTTCCAGTCGATGTTAAGCCCCGGATCATTAAATGCAATACCGCGTTCCGATTCTTTGTTGTAGTACTGATCGCACTTGTATGAAAAGATGGCCGTTTCGGACAAAACCGAAAAACCGTGTGCAAATCCTTTCGGGATGAAAAACTGTTTTTTGTTTTCGGCACTGATTTCAAGGCCAAACCATTCGCCAAATGTAGGCGATCCTTTTCGTATATCAACAGCAACATCCCATACTTTGCCTTCAATAACCCGAATTAATTTTGACTGGCCCCACGGTGCTAACTGGTAATGCAAACCGCGTATTACGCCATAACCCGATTTTGATTCGTTATCCTGCACAAAGGTTATTTCAAAACCGGCATCTGAAAATTTTGCCTGGTTGTAACTTTCGAAAAAATAGCCCCGGTCGTCAGAGAAAACTTCTGGTTCAATAATCAATAAGCCGGGTATGTTTGTTTTAGTAATTTTCATAGTAAATTTCTTTAACCGCTAAGGCGCAGAGAAAATATTAAATATTTTTAAAATGAAATGATTTTACGGTTTGCAAGGCTGATCAGGTATTGGCCGTACTGGTTTTTTTTCAGTGGTTCGGCCAGCATTAGCAATTGTTTTCGGTCGATAAATTTCATTTTGTAGGCAATTTCCTCGATGCATGAAACTTTCAAACCCTGCCGGCTTTCGATGGTGGCAATAAAATTTGAAGCCTGTAGCAGGCTTTCGTGCGTGCCGGTGTCGAGCCAGGCAAAGCCACGTCCAAGTAATTTTACCGAAAGTGATTTTTCGTTGAGGTACAGTTTGTTCAGGTCGGTAATTTCCAGTTCGCCCCGTGCCGAGGGTTTTAACCCTTTTGCTTTTTCAACAACGCTGTTGTCGTAAAAATACAGACCGGTAACGGCATAATTCGATTTCGGGTTTTTGGGTTTTTCCTCAATCGAAAGCACATTGCCATTTGCATCAAAATCAACAACACCATACCGTTCGGGGTCGTTAACGTAATAGCCGAAAACGGTAGCGCCCTTATCGAGGTTTGCTGTTTCTTCGAGAACCGAACGGAAATTGTAGCCGTAAAAAATATTGTCGCCCAGCACCAGGCACACGTTGTCGTTACCAATGAATTCTTCACCAATAATAAACGCCTGTGCCAGCCCGTCGGGCGAAGGTTGGATGGCATATTCAAGATTGAGCCCGATTTGTTCGCCATTGCCAAGTAGCGAACGATACAGCCCAATGTCGGTGGGTGTTGAGATGATGAGGATATCCCGTATGCCGGCCAACATGAGTACCGATAGCGGGTAGTAAATCATGGGTTTGTCGTATACCGGTAAAATTTGTTTCGAAATGCTTTGGGTGATGGGGTAGAGCCTTGTGCCCGAGCCCCCTGCCAATATTATTCCTTTCATCTTGCCTCCGTTTTATAAGCGGTTAAGTATTTGTTGACTTAAAATTTGAGCTAAAATACAAAGATCATTTCAGAACCCGGTAATTCCGTGTCAGAAATATATAAAGTGAATCCGGTGTGTTTTTTTTTGTGGTAAACCATACTTTTGAAGTAATTTCGATTTTAAAAAAAGGTAACATGAAAAACAAGGCTGCTGTATTTTTTGTAATTCCATTGTTTTTGTTTGTTTTTTTAGCAATAGCCTTAAATGAGATAACTCATTTTTATTTTGGTTGGTATGATCCTGTTTATGCGTATTTAATGAACGGTTTGACTTTCGCGCTCGGATCGTTCGATATAGGGCATACTGATCACCCGGGAACTCCTTTGCAGTTTTTTTGTGCCATAATTATACGGTTAACTGGTTTTTTTCGCGGAACAAATGACCTCGCTACTGATGTTTTAACCCATACCGAGTTATATGTTTTTGTAATATCTTCAGTATTAATTTTTATAAATGGGATTGCCTTGTTTGTTCTGGGATTTAACGCCTATAAGGTAACCCGGAATAAATGGTTTTCCCTGCTTATACAACTGTCTCCTTTATTGGCTTTTGTAGCGATACTTTTTATGCCGGTATTAGCTACTGAAACAGTGTTGGTTTTTTCTTCCGTTTTACTTGCATCGTTGATTATTTTTCATGAAAACTCTGAAAACAAAAGATGCGTTTTCAAATTACTGATAATGTCTTTTTTATCGGGATTGATCGTGGCAACAAAAATTTCAGCCCTCCCTGTTTTAGCCGTTCCTTTTTTCTTTTTTAAAGGGTGGAAACAAAAAATGATTTATGTGTTTGCCTCTGTTGTTTTTTTATTCCTGCTATTGCTTCCGGTTTTGCCTAAAATGGACAGGTTTATTGAATTTATTCACAGAATATTTTCACATACAGGCAAATATGGAAGTGGTGAAGAAGCTATTATTGACTGGCCGGTTTATTTTGTGTCCCTTAAAAAACTTTTGTTTGAAGAAATTCCATTTTTGATTAATATACTTTTATTGGTTTTTGGTTGGTGGCTGGTTGTAATAAAAAAGCAAATTGACGCTGGTCTGCGAAGGATCCTTTTAGGCTTGTCTGTTGCAACTTTAACTGGTATATTGGTCGTTGCCCGCCATTACAGTTTTCATTATTTAATTCCGGTTTATGTAATATCGATGCCGCTACAGGTTTTTTTCTTGTATTCCTATTTACAAAAGAATCATAAACACATTAATCTAACTAAATATTACTGGCTTGTTGGCTTAGTAATTTTATTTGTTTTTGTTCGAATTGTGATAAAGTATCATTTTTACCCCGGTATGAAAACGCCTGTAGTTAAAACAGTAAAGGTTATTGAAAATGAAAAATTGGGCCCCTTTATTATAATGAGCCATACCAGTAAAGGGACTGCTTTTATTGAGCCCGCATTGAATTTCGGGTTAGCTTATTCGGGAACAACAATGCGAAAGGAATACCGACAAATAATATCCAAAAATTATCCCGAAAATTATTTATGGAATATCCGTAATGGATTTTTTGACTGGACTGGGAATCAATTAGTATATGAATTGTTCTCAAAACACAAAACGTTATTTATTTATAACCGTTTAAATAATTGTGAACTTGCTTTTACTGAAATTGTGAAGTTATTGGATAATCACAGCCTGATTAATTTTGTCGATGTAGAAAAAGTTTACACAAATAGTGTTTCGGGCGAAGTGATTGTAAAGGTTGAAAATGATACCGCAGTTATTCGAAATTTTCTTAAGCCTGTTAAAACAGTTCATGTGACAATGGAGAAACGCACAACCGATGGGAAACAATTTGTTGATGAATCGGGGGAGGAATTATTTGATGGTGGCATAAGTCAATCAGCCATAAATGTTTATGAGGGTGATTATTCCATTATGCTAACATCATTACACAAATTTGGATTAAAAACCGAGCTGTTTGTTAAGCCCAATGAAATGTTTCGTTTAGAAGCATGGCAAAAGAGTAGTTCAGGGTCGGGGGCTGTGTTTGTTGCTTCTGCTCCGGACAGTAAATATTTCTATAAAACATCTCATCAAAAAATGAAAGATCAGGACAATTGGTTCCGGGATGAGTTTTTTTTTCAAGTCCCCCGTGACTATAAATATCCATCGGTAAATTGTTATTTGTATTTACCCGAAGGAGATACCGTTTGGGTTGATGAGTTGAAGGTTGAGCGTTTTTTTTATCCCAATGTAAACCTTGTTGATTCTTTAAACAATGGGAAGGCTTTTCCTGATTAAGGGTTGTAGTCTTTTTTTAATTATTGTATAAATTGGAGGTTTTCATCCATTACCTTTACATAAAATAATAACGATGAATACACAAAAATTTACCATTTTCCTTACGCCCGATAGTCAGGAGTTTCGTGAAATACTTATTGCAGTACTTTCCGAAAAAGGTTTTGAAGGTTTTGTTGAAAACAATAAAAACATTGAGGCCTTTATTGCGGAAAAGGATTTTTCAGAAGGTATGCTGAACGAAAACATGCTTGAACCGCTTTTTTCAATTTCTTTTACTTCGGAATTAATCGAAGAAAAAAACTGGAACGAAGTATGGGAACAGAATTATTTCAAGCCTCTTTTAATAGGTGGGCGCTGCCTGGTAAGGGCACCGTTTCACACAGAATACCCTGCTGCCCGATACGAAATAATTATAAACCCGAACATGGCTTTTGGAACGGGTAACCACGAAACCACCTCGATGATGGTTGAATACATACTTGAATCGGAATTGGCCGGAAAAACCGTACTCGACATGGGGTGTGGTTCAGGGATATTGGCCATACTGGCCATGAAAAAGGGTGCACGTGAAGTTACGGCCATCGACATTGATGAGCGATCGGTTGAAAATACAATGGAAAACTGCCGGTTAAACAATTGTACTTCAATTCGTGCAGGAAAAGGTGATGCAACGGTTTTAGGCGCCGAAACATTTGATTTTATATATGCAAACATTCAGAAGAATATTTTAATGAATGACGTGGAAAAATATTCAAAGGAATTGAACCGGGGCGGATTTTTGTTCATGAGCGGTTTTTATAAGGCCGATATTGATGATATTGTTGCCCGCGCTAAATTGTTCGGAATCAATTTCATTTCAAGCAAGGAAAGAAACAAATGGATTGCCGCCTGTTTCAGGAAAAAATGATGTCGATGTCATGTTTTTTTTTCAACATTAAAATTAACGTTGGCTTAAAACTTAAAACCAATGCAGAATATACATTTGCAGCGGTTTTTAATTTGGTTTAGTTTTTTATTGGTTAGTTTAATTTGTTGCAAGGACGGATGAAAATCTGTCCTTTTTTTTGCTTAATGCCCTGCTGAATATGAGACACATAAAAGCGTAGCCAAACTTTCTGTTCTGAAAAATATTCTTATATTTGATTATGGTAAAAAAACGGGTAAATAGTTTATGCGCTATTTACTTCATGTTCAATTATTAAAACAAAAAAGATGAATACAGAATCAATGCAAAAGATTGTTGATAAGTTACAGGAATATGCAAGCTTATATGGTCTGAAGCTTATTGGGGCCATTGTTGTACTGGTAATAGGCCTTTGGATAATAAAAGTATTGGTAAGGTTAATTACCAAAGGGGTGGATAAACGGGTTAATGATCCCTCGTTGAGTTCATTTATAAAATCTTTTATTTCAATTTTGTTAAAAATTTTGCTGGTAATTTCTGTAATGTCGATGCTTGGCATTCAGATGACTTCGTTTATTGCCATTTTAGGTGCAGCCGGTTTTGCTGTGGGTATGGCGCTTTCGGGTACACTTCAGAATTTTGCAGGAGGTGTAATGGTTTTGGTCTTTAAGCCGTTTAAAGTAGGGGATTATATCCAGGCCCTTGGCCACGCCGGTTCGGTTAAAGAGATTCAAATTTTTAATACAATCCTGAATACGCCCGATAACCGGATAATCATTATCCCAAACGGGAAGATTTATTCTGAATCGATCATAAATTATTCGAGGGAACCGCAACGAAGGGTCGATTTTACCTTTGGCATAGGTTACAACTCCAACATTGAAAAAGCCCGTGGTGTGCTCAAGGCAATCATTCATGCTGATGAAAGGATTCTTAAAGACCCGGAACCGTTTATCGGATTGATTGAATTGGCTGACAGTTCGGTAAATTTGACGGTAAGGGTTTGGGTAAATTCAGCCGATTACTGGGGCGTATTCTTCTCGATGAACGAAACTGTTTTCAACGAATTCAACAAGGAGGGTATCAACATTCCGTTCCCACAAATGGATGTTCACATAAATCAAAACGCTTAATTATATTGTTATGAAGAAAGCAGCATTGGTTATCATTGCACTTTTAGGTGCCGTAACGTTAAATGCACAGGTTGAAACCGATACAACGTATTGGAAAACAAACGGCAATTTCTCGGTTAATTTCACGCAGGTGTCGTTTACAAATTGGGCGGCAGGTGGTTTAAATGCCGTTTCGGGCGTTGCCAAAATGAATTATGTTGCCAATTACAATAAAGAAAAAGTATCGTGGGAAAACCTGATTGACCTGGGGTATGGCTTTTCGAGCATTGAAGGTGTCCCGTTGAAAAAGAACGAAGACATCATCGATTTGCAATCGAAACTGGGCATAAAGGCCGCCAAAAAATGGTTTTACTCGGGTTTGCTCACTTTTAAATCACAATTTGCCCCCGGGTATTCCGACGAAGAAAATACCGTTAAAGTATCGAACCTTTTTGCACCGGCTTATTTAACGCTGGCTTTGGGTATGGATTATAAGCCTTCGGATAAACTATCGTTTATGCTTTCACCTGTTACCGGAAAACTGACTGTTGTTGCCGATCCGGAACTTAGCGGTAACTACGGTGTTGCCGAAGGTGAATCGGCCCGCATGGAACTGGGTGGGTTGTTTAAGGCAGCCCTGAACACCGAAGTTTTGAAAAACGTGGGTTTGCTTTCCGAATTGGGTTTGTTTACCAACTACCTCGACAGGCCCGAGAATGTGGATGTAAACTGGAAAGTAACCATCAATATGAAAATTAACGATTTCCTGAGTGCCCGGTTAAATACCGAATTGTTGTACGATGCCGATATTGTTGACCCGGCAGACAATGTGGCTAAAGTGCAGTTTAAAGAGCTGCTGGGCATTGGTTTAAATTTTAAATTTTAAAATTGTTTCGGTCAACTGCTAATAAACAGCGGGAAAATATTAAAAAAAACAAGAGGCTGCTTTTTTTAAGCAGCCTCTTTCTATTTATAAATCAACGGTTGTTTAATCGTTATCCTCGGGTTTTTCTTCCCCTGCAATTGAATCCCTCATGTTTGTATCGGCATCAATGTTTTTGTACTTCATGTAATCCATGATACCGAGGTTGCCTGAGCGGAAAGCTTCTGAAATGGCCAACGGGATTTGTACTTCGGCTTCGATAACCTTGGCGCGGGCTTCCTGTGCTTTGGCTTTCATTTCCTGTTCAACGGCTACGGCCATTGCACGGCGTTCTTCGGCCTTGGCCTGGGCAATGTTTTTGTCGGCCTCGGCCTGGTCCATTTGCAGGTATGCACCAATGTTTTTACCAATATCGATGTCGGCAATATCAATCGACAGGATTTCAAAAGCCGTACCGGCATCCAGCCCTTTTTCAAGCACAACCCTTGAAATGGAATCGGGGTTTTCGAGTACCGATTTGTGTGATTGCGACGAACCAATTGATGAAACAATGCCTTCGCCAACACGTGCGAGCACGGTTTCTTCACCGGCACCCCCTACAAGTTGTTTAATGTTTGCACGAACAGTTACCCTTGCTTTACAAATAAGCTGGATACCGTCTTTGGCAACAGCCGATACCGGCGGGGTATTTATCACTTTCGGGTTAACCGACATGCGAACGGCGTCGTGCACATCGCGGCCGGCAAGGTCGATTGCCGTGGCCATTTTAAAGGTCAGGTCGATGTTGGCTTTATCGGCCGATACCAGGGCATGAACAACACTTTCGACATGTCCGCCAGCCAGGTAGTGCGCTTCAAGGGCATCGCGCTTTATAAAGAGCAGCCCGGCTTTGTGGGCTTCAATCATGGCACGGGTGATGGTGCCCGGTGGTACTTTTCTGAAACGCATCAGGAATAACTGCAGCAGTGAAATTTTCACCCCCGATACAAGGGCCGAAAACCATATCCCGATGGGTACGAAGTACATTAAGATAAAAAACAGGACTATAATCCCGATAATAATTAATACGGTTCCTAACATGTTATTATTATTTTAGAGGTTCAACATATACTGTGTTTCTTTCAATTTTTATGACTTTAACCGGGGTGTTGTGATCAATAAATGTTCCTAACGATCGTGCCTCCAGTGGAATGCCGTTAATTTTTGCTTTGCCGGAAGGAGCCAGTCGCCCGATGGTTTTGCCTTTATCGCCAATGTGAATAAGTTCTTCATCAACGGTTTTAACCCTTCCGTCAATGTCGGAACTGAGCATCATGGGTTTAAAGGCTTTTCCCTTAAAAATGAAATAGAGCAAAAGGGGAACAAATACCAATACACCAAGCAGGGTAAGTATGCCTCCAAATGTGCCCCAATACTTAAAAGCAAAATAAACGCTTGCTCCAAAAGAGAAAAAGCAGCCTATTCCGGCAACAGTAATACCGGGGATGAGCATGAATTCCACAATGAGTAGAAGGATGCCCAACAGGATTAAAATGATTACAACGGCAAATTCCATACGGTTTTATAAATTCTAAATCCCAAATCCGATGTACATCGGGACCAAATTCCAAAATATTTTTTACTAATAAGCAGTTACCAGTTCCATGAAATTGGCTCCCGGTATTAACTTATTTGTGCCCTCAGCTCTTTGCTGATAAGTGCTTTTCGTAGCGGGCGTAACTCTTCAAATGAACCTTTTTTAACATCGCAACTGCCTTTGTAATGAACCAACATGGTGCATTGTGTGGCTTGTTGTATGGTGTGTTGGCAAATTTCAATCAATGCATCAATAACATAATCGAAGGTATGTACATCGTCATTAATCAGTACCAGGTAATGGTCATTGTCATACCGGGTAAAATCATCAAGTTCCCGTGTCGGTTTTATCTTCTCTTTTGTCATTCTTCATTAATTTCAAGAGCTTCCTTCAAAGATATTCTTTTTCCTTGTTTAAACGCAACAATAAAGGCATCTTTTATAGTTTCCTGCCGTATTTGTTCCTGAAGTTTCTTTGCTTTTTCGAAATCTGTCATTTCCCCGATGGTGTAAATAGTTATTCCCCGCTCATCGGTATATTTTTCAATTTTTCGCAATCTTGATATTTTGTCGTACAATGTTTTTGCTGTTTGTGGCAATTCCGATTTGTAGGCACCAATTTGTACTTTAAAAACCACCCGTGTTTTTTTTGTTTCTTCGTTTGTATTGCCTTCATTCTCTTCCGGGATCGTGGTTGTTGCTGTTTCGGATTCTTCTTTTTCGGATAAGGTTTGGACAACGGTATCGGGTGTTTCAACAGTAATTGTATCAGCCGTTACGGGTATAACGGTCGTGTCTTTTTCAATAATATTTTTTGATTTTGAGGGCAATATTTGCCCGTTTTCTTCCTTTAACTGTTCAAAAGCCGCTACGGGTGCGTTGTTCCAATATTTCATTTCGAGTTCGCGTGCTTTTAAAAAATCGTGTTCTATGGCTGTTTTAAGTGCAAGCTGTTTCTTTTCGAGTGCAATTACTTCATTGGCAATGTCTTTTTTATAAACGGGCGATTCGGTCCTGTCGTAGTCTTTCCGGAGCTTTTCAGTTTGGTCAACAATCTGATTCATTTTGTTTTGGTTAATAAAAGCTTTTGTCAGATATTGTTTTGCTGTGTCGTTTCTGAACTGGGATAGTTTTGTGTAATAAATTTCGCTTGTAAGCTGGAAGTTGATGATGGTGTCTTTCGGAAATTCAGGCATAACTTCTTTGCTTTCTTGTGAGGAAACGGGTTCAGCTTTTTCCGGAATTTTGTTTTCTTCAATATCATCATCGGTAATTTCTGAAGGTTCGGTGACGGTTTTTTGATTCATGTTTTGAGGTGTTTTTTCATCATCTGCTTCTTTGTCCGGTACTTTTTCAACCTTTTCAGGTTTATTGTTTTCTTCGGTTTTTGTATCAGCGGTTTCACCCTTTTGATAATGAGCAGCAATGAAGTTGTCGGTATTTTCGTCAGCAAACGGATTTTGGTAGTTTTCACAAAGTTTCATGAATTTTCTTAACTTGACTTTGCGTTGTTCTCTTTTTTTTGAGACCTCTTTAAATTGTTGGTAATATATTAGTGCCGTTTCAAAATCGTTGATGGCATGGTAATTTTTTGCAATATAAAAAAGCACGTTAACCGGTACATTTTCGAGGGCGGTATTTAGCAATATTTTTCGGGTTTTGTTGCCGTAGTTTCCGGTTTCGGACAGGCAAACACCATAATAATATGCGTACATGGGATTGTCGGGGTATAGTTCTGTGTATTCTTTGTATATGGGCAATGCCTGAACGTATTGCCCCTTTTTGAAAAAACGGGCAGCCTGCTCTTCTGTTCCGTATTGTTTGCCCGATAATGGCAAAAAAAGAAAAACAAAAAGTACGGATAGAATGTTAAATTGCAAGTATTTTTTAAACATAGCCCGTTATTTTTAATAAATTTATACTGAACAAACCTAAGCTAAAAATAAACATAGTCAAATTAAAATACAATAAAGAAATACAAAATGGAAGAATTAAAAAAAGGTGTTTTAGCTCCATTGTTTAAAGGGAAAAATCAAAATGAGGAAGAAATATCCCTCTCAGATTTCAGGGGAAAGAAAGTTATTTTATATTTTTACCCCAGGGATAACACCCCCGGATGTACTGCCGAGGCTTGTAATTTAAACGATAATTACGAAATGTGGCTCAGCAAAGGTTACGAAGTGATTGGCGTGAGCCCCGACAGCACCAAATCGCATAAGAAGTTTGCCGAAAAGTTTGGATTAGGGTTTAACCTTATATCCGATCCCGGGCACGAAATTCTGGAGAAGTACAATGCGTGGGGCGAAAAATCGATGTACGGGAAAAAATACATGGGTTTGTTGCGCACAACGTATGTGATTAACGAAGAAGGGGTTATTAAAGAAGTTTTTAATAAAGTAAAAACAAAACAACATACCGAACAAATTTTAAGTTCAATATTATGAGTGACGAAAAATCTAAAATCACCAGTGAAAAACTAAAAGCCCTCCAGCTTACCATGGACAAAATCGACAAGTCGTATGGCAAAGGTTCGATAATGCGCATGGGCGACAGGGTGGCAGAGGATGTTCCGGCGATCTCTTCGGGGTCGATAGGGCTTGATGCTGCCATGGGCGTTGGAGGTTATCCGAAAGGACGGATTGTTGAAATATATGGTCCCGAGTCGTCGGGTAAAACAACCCTGGCTATTCACGCCATTGCCGAAGCCCAAAAAGCGGGCGGCATTGCTGCAATGATTGATGCCGAACATGCTTTCGACCCGGGATATGCACGTAAGCTTGGGGTCGATATTGATGAACTGCTTATTTCACAACCCGATAACGGTGAGCAGGCACTCGAAATTGCCGATAACCTGATCCGGTCGGGCGCCATCGATATTGTTGTAATCGACTCGGTAGCAGCACTTACGCCAAAAGCCGAGATTGAAGGAGAGATGGGCGATTCGAAAATGGGACTTCAGGCAAGGCTTATGTCGCAGGCGCTTCGTAAACTTACGGCAAACATTAACCGAACCAAAACCTGTTGCATCTTCATTAACCAGTTGCGCGAAAAAATAGGGGTTATGTTTGGTAACCCCGAAACCACAACGGGTGGAAATGCCCTGAAGTTTTATGCATCTATGCGGCTCGATATCAGGAGAATTGGCAGCATTAAGGATGGCGAAGAAAGCACCGGCAACCACACCCGGGTAAAAGTGGTTAAAAACAAAGTTGCCCCGCCCTTTAAAAAAGCCGAATTCGACATCATGTATGGCGAAGGCATTTCAAAAACCGGTGAGATTGTAGATTTGGGTGTTGAGTTTGGCATCGTGAAAAAAAGCGGCTCGTGGTTCAGTTACGGGGATACCAAGCTGGGACAGGGGCGCGAAGCCGTTAAAAACCTTATTAAAGACAACCCGGAACTGGCCCAGGAACTCGAAACAAAAATTATGGAAGAAATGACACGGGTTCATGCGGAATAAATAACCGGCAATATTTTTTTTTAAAGTTAAAAGCTTTCCTATGGTATTTATTAATGATGCCATTGGAAAGCTTTTTTTATGCAATAATGTTTTGAAGAAGCTTTTTAAGCAGTTAAATAAAAAATAATTTATGAAACGTAGTTCGATGAAGTCAATTGTACGGGTCGGGTGTGATTGGCGGGCTTATTTTTTACTTGTTTGCTATTGTTTTTATCGTGTTGCGAAAGTGTTGATAAATAGAGCTTAGCGGGCGTGAGGCTGCACATTATTACTCGCTTTAAGGTATAAATATCTACTATTCTGGTATGTTAAGCATCTACATTGGGAATATTCCTCGGTAATTAATATATCCCGGAATCATACTTTTGAAAGTGTATTATTTTCAAAAATATGATGAAAAAAACAGAGAAAAGAATCAGGTCACTAAAGTACTATATCTTTTTGGGGATTATGGTGTTCTTGTTGGTGTTATTAGTAATAATCGAATATATTTTTTAATAAACAATAGCAATCTAATATGACAATAACTTATTCTATGAAAAAATTTATTAGAAAACTTTCAGCCTTTACATTATTGCTAATGATAGGTCTGAGTGTTTTTGCACAAACTACTATTACAGGTACTGTTACTTCTTCATCGGAAAGTGAAGTTTTGCCGGGGGTAAATATAGTAGTAAAAGGGACAACACGAGGTGTAATTACAGGTGCTGATGGTAAATATGCCATCGAAGTTGAAAGCCCGGATGATGTTCTGGTTTTTTCGATGATTGGAATGCAGCCGGAAGAAAGAACTGTTGGTAATCGAAAAATAATTAATGTTGAAATGACTCAGAGCCGCATAGGCCTCGACGAGGTTGTGGTTGTTGGTTATGGTACCATGAAGAAAAGTGACTTAACCGGCTCGATCGTCTCTATGGATGAAGAACAGATGACCGAGACAAAGTCGAACAACGTTCTGGAGTCACTTCTGGGAAAAGCTGCCGGAGTTGATATTCAACGCAGCAATGGCCGCTCAGGAGGAGGTGTCGATATCCTTATCCGGGGAAACAGATCATTGTCGGCATCAAATTCACCGTTAGTTATTGTAGATGGAATTCCTTATGGAGATAATATTGATATTGATCCGGCTGACATCGAATCAATTGAAATATTGAAAGATGTTTCTTCAACTGCCATCTACGGTTCGCGTGGCGCTAATGGCGTAATTCTTATTACTACGAAAAAAGGGAGCAGCGGTGTTTCTAAAGTTTATTTCAGCGCTTACTATGGAATTACCGAACCTTTCCAAAAAGTACCGGTGTTTGACCGCGAAGGTTATATTAAGGCCAAAATTGATGCCAACCGGTTGCTTGAAGACTGGGAGTCGGATCCGATTATTGAAAATGTTTTTGCCGGAGGAGATTTAACCGGTTATGAGGAAGGTACATACACCGATTGGCAGGAAATAGTTACTCAATTAGGGGCCCGCCAAAATTATCATGTGGGTTTCACGGGGGGCAGCGATAAGTTTACCTACAATACTTCAATCAACTATTACGATGAAGAAGGCGTTGTAGTAGCCGATGAATTTAGCAGAATGACTTATAAACTTAACCTTGAAGGAAAAGTAACAGACAATATTACTGTTGGTGGTTCATCAATTTTAACCTATAAGGAGCGCAATGGTCGCGGACCACGTTACATTGATGCTGTGTTGGGCTCTCCGATATGTGAGGCTTACGATTCGCTGGGCAATTATATATATCAGCCAAACTTTGCAAACCCGAGAAAAAGCCCGTTGGCCCAAGCACAGGATGAAGTAAACGATCGTACTACGCGTATTTTCAATACATTTTATGCTCAGGTTCAATTCTCTGATAATTTGTCATTTCGCACCAATGCAGGTGTCGACATGGACTTTAACCGATACGGGTACATGTATCCACAAAAAGCAGAAAATGAAGGCTACAGCGAGTCGGGGTCAAATATTAGTCAGGATCTTTCGTATACCTGGACAAACTTGTTGAATTACACAAATTCGTTTGGTAAAAATGATCTTGGTGTAACACTCGGACAAGAAGCTCACTACAGCAGAGATGAATATTACTCGCTTTATGGTATTCGTCAGGATTTTGAACGAAGTTTGTGGTATAACCTTACAACCAATAAAGACCAGCAGATTACCAGTAACCTGGTTGAGCAGTCGATGTTGTCTTTCTTTGGAAGGGTAAGCTACAACTACGACGATAAATACATTATAAATGTTACAGGCAGGTACGATGGTGCTTCACAGTTGGCTGAAGGCAATAAATGGGATTTCTTCCCCTCTGCAAGTGCTGCATGGCGTATTTCAAGCGAAGAATTTATGAAGGATATTTCTCAAATTAATAACCTGAAACTTCGTGTTGGCTATGGTTTGTCAGGTAACTCATCTGTTGATCCCTACGGAACAGCAGCTGCCCTGAATGTAAATCCGCTTTACGTTCAGTTTGGCGAGCCGGGTGCTGAAGTTACCGAATTTGGTTATCGTCCCAACTCACTTTCGAGTAAAAAGCTAAAGTGGGAAACCACTAATTCAACCAATATCGGGCTTGACCTTGGTTTGTTCGAAAACCGTATTGTGGCCAATTTTGATTTGTTTTGGTCGCATACCTACGACTTGCTTTTATCTGATAAGTTGCCACTATCGTCAGGTTTCTTTAACGTGATGACTAATGCCGGAGAAACCAAAAGTAATGGCATTGAACTCAATTTAACAACGGTAAACATCAATTCCGGTGGATTTAAATGGACATCGGCATTGACGTTCTCAAAAATATCGGATGAGATTGTGTCACTTACCTCGGGTGTATTGCGCGATGTTGGTAACCGGTGGTTTGTTGGAGAACCATTAAGGGTGTATTATGATTATAAAAAAGAAGGTGTGTGGCAGCTCGATGAAAAAGAAGAAGCCAATGCAGCCGGAAGCTTTGTAGGACATATTAAGGTTGAAGATACCACCGGAGATGGGCTTGTAAATGTTGATGACCGGATAATTCTTGGTCAGCGTGACCCGAAATGGACCGGTAGTTTTATAAATACTTTCAAATACAAAGGCCTTGATTTAACGGTTAACCTTTATGCACGTATGGGCCATATGATCGATGCGAGTGCCTATGCATTCGACCCACGCATGTATGATAACCAGCTCGAAATAAATTACTGGACACCCAATAACCCGACAAATGAGTATCCCCGTTTGGATGCATCGTTGGCGGAGATGGATTATGAATACACACTTCGTTATAAAGATGGCTCATTTATTAAAATGAAAAACCTGACATTAGGTTATACGCTGCCAACTAAACTGGTTTCGAAAGCTACAATGTCGAAGGTGAGGATTTACTTCAGTTCGAATAATCCGCTCATATTATACACTAATCTCGATGAAGGTATTGACCCTGAAAATGGCGGTAGTTATAATTGGCCACTTGCCCGTACTTTCATTTTCGGAATAAATGTAGAATTCTAAAAATACTTAGCAATGAAACGATATATATTATTCATATTCATAATAGCATTTTCTTCGATGTCGTGTTCCGACTTTTTGGAAGAAAATTATTTAAGCGGAGAAAATTCAGCTACCATAACCAAAAGCGAAGAGGGAATGGAGAGCCTGGTTGCAGCTTCGTATATAGGACTAAGGCTTTGGTACGGTAAAGAAAACCAGTGGGATTTAACTGAAGCAGGTACCGATATTTACACAAGGGGACTCGATAACCGTTCGGCAGGTTTTTGTACATACTCCGGATGGGTAGGCGAAGAGCAAAACCGTATGGCTGCAATGTGGTACGAGCTCTACAAAGCATTGAATACTTGCAATTTGGCTATGCGCGGAATTGATGATGCCCCTTATCTGGATGAAACGTTAAAAGAAAACAGGAAAGGTGAACTGCTGTTTCTCCGGGCTCATTATTTGTGGCTGATTGTTGAAAATTGGGGCCCGGTACATATGACGCTGGAACCTGTTGAAGAGGCAATACATGAAGCCTATCCAACTCCGATTAAGAATTTCTATGAACAAATTATTACTGATTTGGAATCAGCATTGGAAAATGTTGCAGTGGATCCCGAATATGGACGTGTGTCAGAGCCGGTAACAAAAGCATTCCTTTCGCGTGTGCATTTAATGTGGGCCAGCTATCTGAAAAATGGCTTATCCATCGATGGGAAAGAATTTGTGGCTGCTGATGGTGGTGCAAGTCTGCAACACTATAACAAAGCTTTTCAATATGCAGAAGATGTAGCAAATAACTATTCCTACAGCTTGCTTTCTGACTGGAGTGAAATTTGGGATATTGCGAATATTAAGAATGACGAAATTATTTGGGCGACCATATATTCAGATGACGCAACTTATACGCGTAGCAATCTTATAAATCCCTGGGATGATGATGGCGGAGAATATGACAATGCATATGCTATTCAGCGTGAAGGCGGGCACCAGGGACACCTGATGTGGGAAATACGCTACGAGAATTTAAGTTGGGGAATGGTTCGCGATGTGGAAAACGGCAGGGGTTTTCAGAGATGGATGCCCACAAAATTCTTTATTCACCTTTTTGACGAAAATATTGACCAACGATTTTTTGGGTCATTTAAAAATGTTTGGTATGCAAACATGGAAGAAGCAAATTTACCCAAATGGAAACCATTTATTTATGTTAATGGTGAAAAAATACAGGTGGAGCAGGAGAAATGGGCTAAGCCTATGTTTACGACAGGTGATACCGCCATTTATTTTTCCAAAACACCCGTTTCGGACGATTTAAAAGCAAAATTTGATCCTGATGATGTTTACAGTTTTCATCCCGAAAAAGGATATTTAATCTTCGATATCGATGATATGTATTTAGAGGATGGTACACCTAACAATGTTATTAACCGCCAGTTCTATTTTCCGATTACAAAAAAGTATGAAGATCCAACCCGTTTAGAGCTTGCACAGGCTTACAGTAAACGTGATGCTTATGTAATCCGCATATCTGAGCTTTATCTGATCATGGCCGAAGCTGCCCTTGAAACAGGCGATGCTGCATCTGCATATCAGTATCTTCTCGAACTTGCCAATAACAGGGCTATAGGAGGCGATGGTGCCGCGTTGTTAGCCGGTTATGGTGTTGAATCGGGAGCGGATTTGAATATTGATTTTATACTGGATGAACGTGCCCGTGAATTAGCGACAGAAGGCTTGCGTTTTTGGGACTTAAAACGTACAGGTAAACTGGTTGAAAGGGTAAGTGCTCAAAATCCTGATGCCTTTGCCGTTCAACCCTATCATGCACTTCGGTTTATTCCACAGGAACAGCTTGATGCTATTCGTAATACCGATGAGTTTGTTCAAAACCCCGGATATAATTAAAGAAATATAAATAATTTTTAAAACAACTGATTGTAACAAAAAAACCAATTAATTATGAAAAAAATCTTTTTACTATTATTATCATTGATACTTGTCAATGTGTATTTAGTGAGTGCACAAATGTATAGTCAAGTATCGCCTTCATTGAACATTGGGGATGTTTATTATATGACCAAAGAAGGCAATGTTGATGCCAGTGATGTTTTATGGGATCAACAAGTAATCGACGATCTTAGCGATGCCGGGTATAATCTTACCTTAGGTTATCCTGGAGAAGGTGGTACCATTAATGTAAATGAACTTAACAGCTATGATTTGGTAGTTGTTGGCCGAAACATTAGTAGTGGTGATTTTAAATTGTATGAAGACTGGGCCGAACTTGAAGTTCCAGTATTAATGCTTTCGGGTTACATTATTCGTAACAGTCGTCTGAGATATCTGAATTCCGGATCGTTAAATCGTGAGGTAACTGAAGCAACAGAAGACAATATGGATCGCATTACAAAAGCTCTTGTTGCTGATCCTGCCGATCCTGCATTTAACGGAGTAGAAGTTGATGCCGATAATAGAATGGATTATATGACCTGGTTCTATGATTACATGGGTTTTGGTATTGACTCTTTTGCAACAACCAGTAATGGTAAATTACTTGCTTCAATTGTTGATGCTGAAACAGCCGAAGCTAACGGTAATGTACTGGCAGCTCGTTGGGAACCGGGTGTCGAAACGTATGATGGTTCGGGTGTTATACCTCAGTCATACCGTACCTATATTCAAATGGGCGCCGATGATAAAAGTGATCCAAAAAAGATGAACTACGTGCAATATACACCTGAATCGTTCCGGATGATCCTTAACGAAATGAATTTCCTCATAAGAACCGGTAAGGAAGTTGCTTACATGGTGAAGGAAGGAAACGTAGATGGAGAGGGCGTTCTTATTGATCAGCAGGTAATTGATGACCTGATGCATGCGGGTTACAAAAACATTACACAAACTTACCCGGGAGAAGGTGGGACCATTAATAAGGTTGAACTAAATAATTCCGATTTGGTTGTTGTTGGCCGTAATATCAGTAGCGGTGATTTTAAATTGTATGAAGACTGGGCCGAACTTGAAGTTCCTGTATTAATGCTTTCGGGTTATATTATTCGTAACAGTCGTTTGAGATATCTGAATTCAGGATCGCTAAATCGCGAAGTAACTGAAGCAACTGATGACAATATGGATCGCATTACAAAAGCCCTTGTTGCCGACCCAGCCGATTCTGCATTTATCGGAGTAGAAGTTGGTGCCGATGATAAAATGGATTACATGACCTGGTTCTATGATTACATGGGTTATGGTATTGACTCTTTTGCAACAACCAGTAATGGTAAATTACTTGCATCAATTGTTGATGCTGAAACAGCCGAAGCCAATGGTAACGTGCTTGCTGTACGTTGGGAACCGGGTGTTGAAACATACGAAGGTTCAGGTATGACACCACAATCTTATCGCACATACATTCAGATGGGTGCCGATGATAAGAGCGACCCGAAGAAAATGAACTATGCACAATACACCGATGCTTCATTCCAGTTAATACTGAATGAAATGAACTATTTATGCGGTACTTATTCTGCACCGGGCATTGTTCTTTCAGATGACGCAACCCTGGCATCAATTGAACTAAGCGAAGGAACTTTAAGCCCCGCGTTTTCGTCCGATGTAACTAATTATTCTGTTGAACTGCCCGCAGGAACAACCGATGTCCCTGTTGTAACAGTAACTACATCTGATGAGAATGCAGTTGTAAACCAGGTTGATGCTGAATCATTACCCGGTAACACAGTTGTTAAAGTAACATCACAAGATGAACAAAATGAAATTACTTACTTGATTTCATTTTCTGTTGAGGGTGGTGGTTCAGACGATGTTGTTGAGCCGGGCATGGGTACTCTTGAAACTGCAATAGCCGGAGCTGCCGATGGAGATGTAATTGTTCTTCAAAACGGGGGACAGTATGACATCATCTCACCTTTGGTTATCGATAAAAAATTAACAATCAAGGCTGAAGATATACCCGAATTGCCGGCTTTGGAGAATATGCCAATTATCTCAAATATGTTTACATCAATACAGGTTTTTGCATTAAATGAAAATTGCGATTTATCGTTAATTGGTATTGATGTTGACGCCCTGGGTGGTTCGTTTGTCTTCGACCCAATGGGTGCTTCCGATCATACCGTTAAACTTTATGTAAACCGTTGTCGTTTACACAACACAACCGACGATATTTTTAACGATGATGGTTCATATGCCAACAATATCACGTTGGGTAAAGTTTGGATTCGTAATTCATTTATTTACGATAGTGGCGACGGACATGGAATTTACACTAAAAATTTCAACAGTAACGGAAGTGAATGGCAGTTTGAAAACCTCACAATTTGGAACCTTGGCCAACAGTTTACATGGATAAGGGTTTATGGTGATGAGTATACCCAGCCCATTACTTTCGATCACATTACCGGTTATAACCTATCAACATCAGCCGATAATAAAGAGTTATTTGGTAATGATGAAAAAACCGCCGAGGATGAAGTGCCCGAAGCTAACCTAAATATTGCTTTTAAAAATAACCTGCTGGCCAATCAGGCATCAACAAACGATGGTAGTTTAATCTTCAAAAATTCTGACGGTTTCCATGATATAAGCATTAATAACAATGTGTTATATGAATGTCAGCCCATCTTAAACCAAGACCAGTTAACATTGTCAGAAAACCAGGAAGGAATCGATCCTTCGTTTGCTGACCCTGATAATGGTGACTTCACGGTTAACAATGCCGACCTTTACAGTGTCGCCGATGACGGTAAAATTGTAGGTGCAACTTACTGGCATCCCGATTTTGTTGATGATTTCAGCGATATATCAAACGGAATAAAAGATTTAAGGAAACCATTAGCTGTAAATATTGCAATGTATCCCAATCCATTTACTGATTTTGTTAATTTTAATATTGAGTTGACAAAACGTTCCGATGTGTCCTTAAAAATCATCAATATCGATGGTAGGGTAGTGAAAAATATTAGTTTCGGTGGGTTGTCTCAGGGAAACCACAAGCTAAATTTCAATACAAGCGAATTTAATTCTGGTATTTATATCTATCAGGTAATGACCGATACCGGAGTTGCAAAAGGAAGTATCATTAAAAGGTAGAAGTTATCTCATAATTTTAGTGTAAGTAATAGGGCTTTCTAGGGGGTCTTCCTTTAAACGATTACCCCTTAAGAAAGCCTTTTTACTATAATATCATTGAATAATTTCAGACTATAATTATCACTATAGGAAACCGGTTTTTCTTAAATATTGACCTTAATAACTTTCAATTATGAAGTTTTACCATATAACACTATTATTTTTCCTGATGGCTTGTAGCTGCCAGAACAAAACATCAATAGCCGAAGGTGATTTTTCAGAATTGGATGATCCCTGGGCTTATAAGGATTCAATCGTAGAAAACATAATTGTTCCGGATTTTCCCGGCAATGCTTTTAATATTCTCGATTACGGAGCTGTTGAGGGAGGTATAGTGTTTAGTACAAACGCAATAAATTCGGCCATAACAGCCTGTAACCAGAATGGTGGCGGAACTGTAACTGTACCTGAAGGAATTTGGCTAACTGGCCCGGTGGTTTTAAAAAGTAATGTGAATCTGAACATCGAAGAAGGCGCTACCCTGCTTTTTTCAACCAATAAGGACAAATATTTGCCGGTAGTCCATACCCGTTTTGAAGGCATGGAATGTATGAATTATTCTCCATTGATTTATGCATACCAATGTGAAAATATTGGAATAACAGGAAAAGGCAAATTAGATGGGCAAGGCCATGTGTGGTGGCATTGGAAAGGGAAATGGAGTGGCTCTGTTGATCATGGTTATGATGGAAAATCAGTTGAAAACCAAAAAGAAGATGTTGCAACCTTAACACAAATGGTAGCCGATACGGTGCCGCTTGAAGAGCGTGTTTTTGGCGAAGGCCATTATTTGCGCCCAAGTTTTATTCAACCTTATAAGTGTAAAAATGTACTGGTTGAGGGCATTAAAATTGTTAAATCGCCCATGTGGATTGTGCATCCTGTTTTATGCGAAAATGTTACAGTCCGCAATATTAGTATTGAATCTTTAGGGCCCAATAATGATGGCTGTAACCCCGAAAGTTGTAACAATGTATTAATCGATAGTTGTTATTTTAATACCGGTGATGACTGCATTGCCATTAAGTCGGGCAGAAATAACGATGGAAGAAGGATAGGAGTGCCCGGCAAGAACATCGTAGTCAGAAATTGCACGATGGTTGAAGGGCATGGTGGCGTTGTTATGGGTAGCGAAATATCTGGTAATGTCAGTCATGTATTTGCCGAAAACTGTGTGATGAACAGTCCTAATCTTGAGAGGGCGATACGTATTAAATCGAATAGTTTGAGAGGCGGCACTGTTGAGCATGTGTATGTGCGTGATATCGAAGTGAAGCAGGTGCGTGAAGCGGTACTGAAGATAAATCTCTACTATGCCGATGGAAGGGGAAATAACATACCAGTTGTACGCGATATACACATTGAAAACATAACGAGCCATAAAAGTGAATTTGGCTACTGGATCAAAGGTATTGATAGTATTCCGGTATGTGGCATCAAGTTTATTGATTGTGACTTTAATAATGTTGAAAAGGAATTTTTTGAAGAAAATACGGTAAATGTTGAATACAAAAATTTCAGGATTAACGGAAAAATGATGGATTAGTTGATTGGGCTTTTAACTCTCAACTCAACAATTTATAAAGAGGATAAAAAAATTTAAATTCATGATAAACCATTGTAACATGATGAAAAAACTGATAGTATCCACGATTAGCGTGATCATATTTGCAGCCTGTAGCCCAAAAACTGATAATGATGGAAAACAGGTTCAGTTTGACGGGAATGTTGATTATTCAGTGCTAATGGCAAAAACTATAATTGAAAAATATCCCGACTTGTGGAGCATCGAGGACAGGGAGGAGCCTAAATTGACATACACATACGGGTTAATCGGTTTGGCAATGCTTGAAGTTTATGGGGAAACAGAAAATGAGGAATTTTTGAATTATGCGGAATACTATGCTAATTCATTGATTGAAGCGGATGGAAAAATAAAAACCTATGAGCAATCTGATTACAACATCGACAAATTAAATTCCGGTAGGTTTTTGTTCGATTTGTATGAAATAACAGGCGATGAAAAGTATAGGATGGCCATTGAAACGTTACGGGATCAACTCGACAATCATCCACGAACTGAAATTGGTGGTTTTTGGCACAAAAAAAGGTACCCGCACCAAATGTGGCTTGATGGTGTTTACATGGGAGGGCCTTTTTACACACGATATGCAGTAGAAAATAATGAACCTGAGAGTTTAGATGAAGTTGCTTTATGGATTACCAATGTTGAAAAAGTAACACGCGATGAAGAAACCGGTTTATTGTACCACGGTTGGGATGAGTCGCGTGAACAGCAATGGGCCGATAAAGAGACCGGGTGTTCACCGCACTTTTGGGGCAGGGGTATGGGATGGTATTCCATGGCTTTGGTCGATGTCCTTGATTATTTTCCCGAAGAGCATGAAGGTTACCAGTCGATTGTTGATATCGTGAATAGGGTAGCCGATGTGATCGTGAAATATCAGCACGATGAAAAAGGAATTTGGTACCAGGTAATTGACCAGGCCGATCGCGAAGGTAATTATCTGGAAGGTTCTGTAAGTACCATGTTTTCCTATTTTTTGCTGAAGGCAATCAACAAAGGTTATATTCCTGAAGAAGAATACCGTGATGATGCAATTGAAGCCTATCAGGGTGTCGTGAACCATCTATTGGAAATCGACAACGATTCCTTGCTCACCATTACCCCTGTTTGTGCCGTTGCCGGACTAGGAGGCGATCCCTATCGTGATGGAAGTTATGAATACTACATTAACGAAAAAAAACGCGACAATGATCCCAAAGCAGTCGGGCCTTTTATTCTTGCCGGAATTGAATATCAAAAGTTAGATAAATAGATCAATCTTTTTGGCATAAAAATAAACCAGGCTTATCTTCAGGAAGAGGCTTCCTGAGGGTTAGTTTAAAAGATAGGAAATGGATTATAAGCTGTTAGCGAATAATCCATTTTCTGTTTGTTTAAGATGATTTAACCCTTCTTTAAAAACGAAATGTCTACTGTTTTGCCGGGCAATATACGTTCGCTGTTACGAATTTTTCATTATTTTAACCACCGGTTAATGAATGTGAAAGTGTTAGGAATAAAACGATGCGTAAAATCATTCTGCTGATATTATTTATTAGTTCAAGCATTGTAACCTATGCCAACAATGAATTATTGCTTAGTTCACTGTTCGAAAATTATAATGTCTCCAATGGTTTAACCGATGAAAAAATCCATTGTTGTATTCAGGATAGTAAGGGATGGATTTGGATCGGCACTGATTATGGTATATTACGTTTTGATGGTTATGATTTTACCCCATTTCAGATAATGAATGAAACGGGCAATATTCTTCAGAAAACACTGATACGTAAAATTTTTGAAGACGAACGGGGTAATATATGGATTGGAACTGACTTCCAGGGTTTATTTAAATATTCACGCGACAAAAACACACTTACTCAATTTAAAAGTCCCGAATCTCTACAGAATACAGTATGGGACATCATTAAGGATTCGAACAACAAATTATGCCTGGGTACCGAAGGGGGGTTAACACACTTCAATCCTGAAACGGAACAGTTTGAGCTTTCGATTACAAAAAAAACAAGCAAATTATTGCCCGGGACATGGGTGCGTAAACTGTTCATCGATAAGAGCGGGCGGCTTTGGGTTGGGGCCGACAAGGGAATTGCAGTGCTAAATAGTAATAATACCCTGGAGGAGTTGTTGTTAAATGCCGATAGTTACAAAGATAGAGAGAACGAAATTTGGGAAATATATCAGGATAACGATGGTACTATCTGGGTTGGAACTTATTTGGGGGGATTGCTAAAATATAATACTCAAAGTAAAACTCTCGATAAAGTAATTCTCGATAAGTCGAATTTACGTTCTTCTACAGTAAGGGCGATCGCACAGGATAAAAATGATAACCTTTGGTTTGGAACACGAGGGGGGCTGTATAATTTGAACGCAACTACAGGGGAGACCCACCACTATAAAAATGATGCCGATAACCGCTTTAGCCTGATCCATAATTCTGTTCTTGATTTAATGATCGATAAAAAAGGAGATTTGTGGGTTGGAACGCGAAATGGGCTAAGCTATTTAAATTTTGATAAACAGGCGTTTGGTTATTTGTCAAGTAAGCAGTACGATCCTAATAAGCTAAACAACGGCGATGTATATGTTCTTTGGGAAGATGGGCAAAACAAGTTGTGGATCGGTACCGAAAATGGGGGAATTAACATTTACGATCCCCAAAAAAAAACGATCGAATACATAACGGTTAAAGATGGTTTGTCGAAAAATTGCATAAAAGCCATTTGTCCCGATAACAAAGGAAATGTATTGATTGGGACTTACCTGGGAGGGTTAAATATATATAACCCCCGAACCGGAGATTGTAAAGTTTTTTTAAACGATCCGAAAGACCCAAAATCAATAAGCCATAACGAAGTTTGGGCCATTGTCAATGATTCTAAAAACCGGATTTGGATAGGGACTTCAAAAGGACTCGATCTTTTTGATGAAGAAAAGCAAACTTTCTCACATTATGAAAGTGTTGGGGAAATGGGCTATGCATCAATGATATATGAAGACAGGAGAGGTGATTTGTGGGTGTTTTCAGCCGATAAAGAAAAAGTATTCTTCATAAAACCTTTTAATTCTTACAAGGTTTTTGACATTCAGAGCAGGGCTATATGCGAAGATATCAATGGAAACATTTGGATGGGTACGTTGGGGCAGGGATTGTTAAAAATGAACAGTGAACATGAAATTGTAGCAAATTACACCATTGATGATGGTTTACCTAACAATGTGCTGAATGGGCTTATTAATGTTAATAATGAAAGCTTGTGGATAAGTTCTAACAATGGTTTGTCGAAGTTTATGATTGCAACTGAAGAATTTAGAAATTATTATAGTTCCGATGGTTTGTTAAATAATAAGTTCAATTATGGAGCCTTTCAAAAAACCCAAAACAACAGTCTTGTCTTTGGTGGTAAAAAAGGGGTCGATTTTGTTTTTCTTGACAAAATCAGCCGTAATAATTATGTTCCCCCAATTGTAATAACCGGTTTCCGGATTTTTAACAAAGAGGTTGCCGTATCGCTGCCTGGCCAGGACGGACTATTAACAAAACATATTTCCGAAACAAAAGAGATTGTATTAAACTACGATCAGAACATGATCTCGTTCGACTTTGCCGCGCTCAACTATACAAATAGTCAAAAAAATAAATACAAATACATGCTCGAAGGTTTTGACAAAGAGTGGAACGATATAGGCACATCAAGGCGCGCAACCTATACCAACCTTGACCATGGAGAATACGTATTTAAAGTGATAGGATCGAATAACGACAATGTTTACAACGAAAAAGGTGCTGAAGTGGCGGTAACAATTGAGCCCCCTTTGTGGAAGACCAATTGGTTCAGGATCCTTTCCATTTTCTTTTTATTGGTGATTGTATTCGTTGTTTTTTTGATGGTGCGCAACCGGGAAAAATTGAAACAGGAGTTGATTTACGAACGGCAAACAGCCCATAAAGTGAAAGAAATAGACCGTTTGAAGCACCAGTTCTTTATGAATGTTTCACACGAAATCAGAACACCCCTTTCGTTGATTATGGGCCCGCTTGACAAAATTATGTCCATGAACATTCATGATAATGCTGTCAGTACTAACCTGAACCTGATAAAACGCAATACTGTTAATTTGGAAAAACTGGTTAATCAGTTGCTCGATTACCGAAAACTGGAAACCGGTAATGTGAAAAATGAGCTTAAAAAGGGAAACTTAAAGGTATTTATCGAGAACATTATCGAAACGTTTAGGTTTACGGCCGAAGATAAGGGCATTTCATTGGTTTTCAAATCAGATCAACCGATATGTTTTACCTGGTTCGATGAGGAGAAAATTGAAAAAATACTGAACAATTTAATATCGAATGCCATAAAATACAGCCGCAGGAAAGGTGAAGTTTCCATTTCATTGTCATCGGTTTTTGCCGACGACATTGTCAATAGTAATTTGTTGATTCCTCCGTTAGATGCAGAAAGTTCAAAATACAAGAAATACATCAAAATAAAAGTTACAGATACAGGCATAGGAATTGCACCCGATGATTTGCCCAAAATATTTGACAGGTTCAGGCGGATTAGGAATAATTCGGAAGTTGATAGCCAGGGAATTGGTATTGGCCTGGCCCTAACAAAGGAACTGGTTAAAATACACGATGGCCATTTACGCGTTCGCAGTCAGATTGGCAAAGGAAGCCGTTTTTCAGTATTCATTCCGTTTTATGACGAAAACCTACAGGCCGATGAAGGAGAAATTGGAGAAGTAGTATTAAATGAGGCGGTTGAAAGAAACGATAATGATGAAAACAATAATATTAACAAGAATAGGGCAATTATATTAGTAGTAGACGATAACCAGGATTTACGAAGTTTTATTCGTTCTCATTTTGAACCGGAGTATAATATTATTGAAGCTAAACAAGGGAAAGACGGCTGGAAAAAATCGCTCGAAAATGTGCCGGATATTGTCATATCGGATGTGATGATGCCGGTAATGAACGGCAACGAGCTATGCCGTAAACTGAAAAAAGACGAACGGACTTCGCACATTCCGGTAATTATGTTGTCGGCTTTAGGATCAAGCGAAAACCAATTGGCAGGTATCGATGCCGGGGCCGATGATTACCTCACAAAACCATTCGATATTGGATTGCTCAAAGCAAAAGTCGATAACATTTTCAGTATAAGAAAATCATTAAGGGAACGCTATAGTAAACAGATGGTTTTAAAACCAAAAGATGTTATCCTGACTTCGCCTGATGAAAAATTTCTGAAGAAACTGATCGGGATAGTTGAAAAAAACATAGCAAACGAAAACCTCGATGTTGAATTTTTGGCCAAAAACATGTTGGTGAGCCGTACTCAACTCTATCGAAAAATTGGTGCATTGACCGACATGTCACCCAAAGAATTTGTTAGGGAATTAAGGTTAAACCGCGCGGCACAAATTATAGGGCAAAATAAGATGAATATTTCAGAGGTAGCCTATAGTGTTGGTTTTTGCGACGTCGCTTATTTCCGGAAATGTTTCAAAGAAAAATTTGGCGTGAGTGCATCGTCTTATAAAAAGGCTTATTTGGCTGAAAATTGAGGTGTAGAAATGAAAAATGCAGATGACTATAGGGCTATTAAGTAAGCACTTCACGCAGGAGTAACACAAATGAAATTGTGATTACAAATGGGAAAAAACGCCTGTTTTGTGCAATGCATGACCCACAATTAAATTTTCAATATTTTATTAATTCTTCTCATATATAACTTATCTGGCAACGAAGAGCCAAAGCAAAGCCATTATTGCCTTTAATACAATTTTAAAATGCTGCTATTTAAACCACTTTTTAAGCGATTACTAGTTCACTTGCAG
>JAIOZY010000075.1 GCA_021740385.1 Prolixibacteraceae bacterium
CAAATTTCAGGGATCAATTTAAAATGTATAGGGAAAATTATTCCGAAGGAATTAAACAACAATAGCCCCGGGTGCTAACCCGGTGGACGATGGAATTGAATACCCAAAAAGAACCCCGATTAGGGGTTCAATCATTTCGGGAGGAATTTATAGAACTCCTTAACGAACATGGAATTGAATTTGATGAACGGTATTTAATTTAAATATGTTGAAAATAGTTGAACCCTGTTCAGGGTTCATTTGTATGCTATTTCATATTGTTCCCGTAAGTTGCACTTACGGCTATTGTTGTTTAACCCTTCGGGTATTCACTTCAGATTGTTAAAATTCTAATCATATCAATTTATTTTAATTTGATCCCCTATTTGTTTAAGAAAGCTTATAATTTTCGCTCCATAAAAAAATAAATTGATCCGGTATGCAGGTAAAAAAAAGCCATCCGGAAGATGGCTTTCAACTTAATCGACTAAAAAAAACTATAATGCAGGGAACACTATAGAAGGTCTTTATTTTATTGTTTGTTAATGAGCATGTTTTTCCTGTTAACTGTTTTTATCATTCACCTCAATAAAAATTTCCTTATCGCCAACCTGTTCATAATTCAGATTCAACGAAATGCAAATTATTTCAATAACATCCTCCAGTTCAGCAGTATTAAACGATCCGGTAAAACGTTTTTCAGAAGGGATATCGGTATATATTTTCACCCCAAAATATTTTTCAATAATGGGCCATATTTCGTTAATGTTTTTGTTTTGGAATGAATAATTAAACGAAACGTATTCGGGGAATTGCATTTGGGGAACTTCAAGTACGGTAATAAAATTATTTTCCCTTACGTATTGGTTTCCTTTAAACAACTGCCGCTCCTCTTCTTTATATTTCACTTCAACTTTTCCTTCAAAACAATTTACTAATAAACCATTTTCTTTTTCAGAAACACTAAACGTAGTACCAAGTACCTTAACTTCACCGTTTGGGCATTTTACAGAAAAATGGTCGCCGGGGGTTACTTCAAAAAAAGCATCTCCTTTCGACCTGACATTTCGGTTGTAAAATAATTTTGAAAAACGGATTTGTGATCCCGGGGCCAATACTACCCGCGTATTATCGGGCAGGTAATAAACATTATCGGCTTCCTGGGTTCCACGGAACGTTTCGAAAGAATAAGTGAAATACAAAAGAAAGAGGAGAAAACAGGCGGCAGATGTTATTAAACCAATCGCAACATAAAGCCTTCGTTTTGCTCTAACTTTCTCGGGCTTTACTATCTTTAATTCTGTAATATCATCAAGCAAAATGTTCAGAACATCCCTTTTTTCTTTCACAAAAGGAACTTTAAAATACCGAATTGACTGATTGATAGTATCTTCAAAATTCAAACTTTTGTTACTTCCTTTTTGATCCATAAAATTGGGATGTCTGAACATATCTTTTTTATTGCCAATCGTGAATAAGTACAAATGTTCCTTGAAAAACCCTACCTTTTTATCTTCACTGGCAAAAAGAAACAGCCCGATTATTTTTTAAAACCCTGATATACTGTGAAATAAATTTGATGTTTTTTTTTTAAGAAAAAGCCTTTACTCGAAACGTACCGAAAGAAAAGCCTGTGGCGAAAACGGAACATCGTGGTAAGTTGCCCCCACACTCCATTCCCAATTGCCTGCATGTAGTTTTGAATATTCAATGTTGTTGACATTTTTACGGTCGAGTAAATTAAGGAGGGCAACACCCACTTGAATTTTTGCCGAACCAGCCTTGAATTGTTTAATGACCGAAAAATCGAGTCGCGAATAATTATCCGATCGTCCCATCGAAAACGTTTCAGGGGTTGAATAAAGCGCCAGATAGGGAATGCCCGTAGCAAAAGTCCAGTTAAACGATGCCAGCCATCCTTTATAACTAAGCACTTCCGATATTTTTACAACATGCAGTCTGTCGTTAAACGACCAAAACGGATTATTGGAATTGATCGAATTTACCGATTCGGTATTACGTGCTATTGAGTATGCAAGTGTATGCGAAAAAATGGAATGACGGTACTGCGCAAACAGGTCAACCCCCTGCCTTAAACCATTTATTTTATGTATTTTGTATGTTACATTTTCATTTGTATCATTAAACGAGGAACCGGCATACAATACAGGCTTGTCGTCAATTGTTTTTGAATAGGCTTCAACATTAAGCAAAAAGCCACCCGTATTGAAATTCAGGCCTGCAATGTTGTGGTACGACGAACTGAAAAATGTACCGTTATCGGGCAAATACCATATTGAATGACAACTTAAGTCAGTGTCGAAACGTATTGTTTGGCTCAACTCACTTAAATACCTGCCCGTAAGATAGTACAGTTTAAAACCATTGAACGGATAAATTTCGACACTCCCATTGGGCAAAAGCTGAAAATCGCTCACTGAAAAATCATACACGGCTTTTGCGCCCGCTTTAAGGCGCATCCAGTGGGTTACATTGAAACGGGCCTGGTAATAAACATTGGCAGCCCGGTTTAATGCCGATGTGCTAAAAGGCAAAACAGACCTGCCGGAAAAAATGCCGGAAAGTTTTTCCTCAGCAAAATTGTATTTAAAATCAAATTGTTGAAAACCGGCGCCAAAATAATGCAACCAATGTTTTTGATGGATTTCTGAACGCCAGTGCATATCAAGCTGCGACAATACATTTTCATCGCTCTCTTTGCTAAGCGGGACATCGCTATATGAGAAATGTTCATAGCTGTTTTTTCGAAAATCGAGGTAATTCACATTAAACCAGCTTAGCCAGTTTGGTTTAAATTTGGCATACCATTGCACATTTCCGCCGTATTGTGTAACCAAATTTGAGTTTTGTTGGGAATAAATCTCAGGCAGGTTCCATATAAAGTCCCGGGTATTGCTTTGCCGGTTGCCAATGGCCGAAAATGATATTTCGTGCTTGTCAGATAACCTTGCCTGCAATTTAGCATTAAAATCGAAATACGAGGCGTTGGTATTCCCCATCCTGCCCGTTAACAGTTTGGAAGACTCCACAGAAAAAGGTTGCAAATGCACATTTTCGCTAAGGTTCCGAAACAAAAAACCGGGCCAGTATTCAACCAGCGATTTCCGCAATTCAGCGGCAAAAGAAATGTTTTTGCCTACAGGCAACATGGCCGTTACCGATGCATCGAGCAGGTTTGCGTCAACCTGAACAAATGGCCTGTGACTGTATCCCGATTTTATTTGATGCATTGCCATGCCCGATATTCCACCTTTATTATCAAGGCTATATCCTCCCCGAGAAAAAAACGACTGCTGGAGTACGGCTGAATTCAAAAACGACTGGTTCCCAAAAAGAAAATTAGGTTCATATAACGGAATGCCGTCAATATAAATAACGTTTTCGGCAGGGTTGCTTCCCCTTACCAGCCATCCGTCTGACGCCAATCCGGTACTCAAAACACCCGGAAATGAAGCATAAAGATTATTTAAATCGGTTGGAAACAACGAAGGAACAATCATTGAGGCATTACCGTTAAAAGCAATTAATTCGGGCTTGTCAGTAACATCAAGCCCGAATTTGGTCGCTTTTATATTTGCCTGATGAAAATTCAAAAGGGAAACGGGGTGCAGATCAATTTCAATCAACGGGTTGTTCTCCAGCTCTATTAGTGTATCGAGTTGGATATAACCAAGATGGCCAACATTAATGACTACCTTTCCGGTACTTACAATTTCAGACGAAAATTCACCGTGCTCATCGGTCAAAACCGATTTACCACCCCGTACCGCTACCTGGCAATATTTAATTGCTTCGCCTGTTTCGGCATCGTATATCTTTCCACTGAAATAATAAATCCGGGGTTGCATGTAATCCGGGGCTTTTCGTTTTTCAGGAATAATTTTGGGATCTTTCTTTATGGCATAAACCGGTTTTGGTTTTACAATTTTGGGTTTTTCAACTTTAAACAAAACCCAGGTGCCTCCAATTAGCTTATAACCCACGGGATATTCCCTTGAAATGAAGTGCACAAAGTCTTCAATTTCCATATTGTTAACCGAAAAGGAAACCAATATGCCCGAAAAATAATCGTTATCGTATGCAAAACGGATTTTAGAAGTTTCGGTAATTTCGTTTAAAACAGCATTCAGTGGTTTCTCAGCAACTGATATTGTCACTTTTTCCTGCCCCTTAACCAGGCCGGTAAATGAAAAACAGAACAGGAATAAAAAAATATGATAAAATGAATGCCTAATTTGCATTGATCGATATCAGTTTTTTGTCTTCGTCGATGGTATAATCCAATTCCATAGCGAGCGAAATGATCAACAAACCTTCATGGAGATTGTTGAGTTCAATCCTTCCGGAAAAATTCCTGTCGCGAAGGCCGGGACCGATTTCGGCCTTGTAGCCAAAACGGTAGCCAATAAGGTCGGCCAATTCGGACAGGCTGATTACCGGCCAGTAAAAAACGCCGTTTAACCGGTCGTTAACTACAAATTCGGAAACGCTAAAAGGCCCGCTAACTTCACCGTTATAAAGTTTTATGCCTTGGTTTTTCCCAATAAGGTAATTGTTACCATTCAGGTTAACTTCCACTTCACCATCGGTACAATCAACCCTGATCATTTCGGAGGAATAGGCCGATATGTAAAACGAAGTACCCTTAACTTTCACCAGTCCACCTTCAAAATTAACAAAGAATTTTCCACCTTTTTCAACGTCGAAAAGGGCATCGCCGTTTAAAACAACGTTTCGTTCGCCGGTAAAATTATTAACATGGTACTTCAAATTTGAATTTGAATTAAGTTGCACATTACTTCCATCGGGCATTTCAATAGTTTTCACGGCAGCAATTCCGGCCGATATTTCGGGCGAATATTTCCCGGTACGGAACATGCCAATGTATAGGATTACAAAAACAACAGCTGCTGCCGATGCAAAACCAATAAACCAATTCAGTGAGGCAACCTTTGTTTTTCTAATGGTTTTCCCCCCCGATATATTCGATTGCAGCATATCCCAGGCCTCTTCCCTGGTGCGTTTTGCCGGAACCGAATATCCCGCTAATGATTGTTCCAACTTTTCAGTCATCACTTTTTATTTATTTGTTTTACATTTTACGGTCAAATTTCTCACGCAATATTTTAAGTGCCTTACTAATCTGTTTTTCAACAGCTTTAACGCTTACTCCAAAACTGTCGGCAATTTCTTTGTATTTCATGTCATCAATGCGGTTCAGCAAAAAATACGTACGGCATTGTTCGGGCAAATTTGAAATGGCATGCTGTAAACGCCAGTCAAATTCTTTCATTTCAAGAAGGAATTCGGGCGATTCGCTGGCGGGGTTTTCAAGCCGGGTATTGATAAACTTCAGATCGAGTTTCTTCCGCTTATGCGAATTGATAAATAAATTACGGGCAATCTTGAAAAGAAACGGTTTTATGGTTTCGTCCTTAATTTTATCTTTCGCCTGCCACATTTTCATAAAAACATCCTGTGCCAGATCTTCCGAAAGCTCCATATCGGCCGACAGATAAAAAAGGTAATTCCTGATGAATTCATAATATTCATCAAAAATACGTTTAAACCACACTGTCCCCTTTACTGTTTCAACCATAAAATTTTAGCCGATTAATATTCGTGTTTTTAACATCGAAGCATCTACAAATCTACAAATTTTCAATCAGTAGAAATAAAATTTTCTTTATGACCAACAAATATATTTCAACAATTTTTTAACGAAAGGACTTTTAAACAACCTGTTATCTTTAAAAAAATCACGATAAACTTTGTGGCGACAAACATGAAAAAATGCCAACCTGCTAACCGGTGTAATAACCCGAAACGGCATCAGAATACCACATATAGCCCTTATATACAAACACTTAAACACTTCACACATCAGTAAATAAAATATTTTAACATGTTTTATTCGTCCCGCTAATTGTTACAAAGTTCACCCTTTACTGAAGTATTACCGATTGTATTTTTACAAAATATTTTATTAATCTAACAAATAACCTTCTATTCTATGTTATCAAATCTAACTAAACATTTAAATCGGCGGTACAAACTACGTTGTATTATGCTGCTGGTCTTATTCGGGCTTTTTCAAACAATTGCCTGGGGCCAGGGAAAAGTTGTTACAGGTACAGTAACCGACATTTCAGGCGAATCGTTGCCTGGTGTCAATGTTGTTATTAAAGGTAGTACTATTGGAACAACTACCGACTTTAACGGAAACTACTCCATTTCGGTAAAAAATGAATCCGACGTACTGGAGTTTTCATTTGTGGGCTACCTTAACCAAAGTGTTACTGTTGGGAATAAGTCGGAAATTAATGTTACCCTAAAAGAAGATGTGCTTGAATTGAACGAAGTTGTAGCCATTGGTTACGGCATACAAAAGAAAAGCGACATCACGGGTTCGGTGTCATCCATTAAAGCCGAAAGCATCAAGGACATGCCGTCAACAAGGCTCGATGAAGCAATTCAGGGTAAGGCCGCGGGCGTTATGGTTTTGCAAAATTCGGGGCAGCCCGGTGCCGCACCGGTAATAAGGGTGCGCGGACTGGCAACCATAAATGGCGGAACGCCCCTTGTTGTAATTGATGGAGTTAGCGGCGGGTCACTATCAGATGTTAACCCGGCCGATATCGAATCAATTGAAATTTTAAAAGATGCTGCTTCGCAAAGTATTTATGGCGCCGCCGGAGGTAATGGTGTTATTCTTGTAACCACCAAACACGGCAAATCAGGCAAGCTCAGCGTCACATTTGATGCTTACGCAGGTGTTCAAAAACCCTGGGCTGTTAATGTTGATGTGTGCGATGCGCAACAATACGCCGAACTGTACAACACGTACCAGCAAACATTGGGTAAAGATCCCTATTTCCCTTACGATGAAGCTTCAGGCATGTACCTGAACACAAACGATAACACACCCTTGCAAACAACCAACTGGCCTGAAGAAATTTTCAGGAACGCATTAATGCACAACTACAACCTGTCGCTATCGGGTGGCGGAAAAGTTTCCAGCTTCTTTTTCAGTGCTGGTTACACCGGGCAACAAGGAACTATTCATAAAACGTTTAACGACAAAATTACCCTTCGCCTTAATTCAGACCACAAAATTACTCAATGGCTAAAAATTGGCGAAAACTTCAGTTACACCAACAACATTCAGTCGGGTATGTTCGAACGGAATGAATACGGGTCGCCCTTAGCAACAGCTATTCAAATGCTGCCCTTTGTTCCCATTTATACCGATGACGGTTCGGGAAATTTTGCCTTTAAAGAATCGGGGTTGTCGTCAAACATTAAAAACCCCATGGCCGGTATTGAATACAACAACAATGTATCGAAATCGAATTCCCTTTTTGGAAATATATACCTGCGTGCCGACATCATCAGCGGCCTGTCGTTCGAAACACGTTTGGGGGTAAATTACAGCGACAACATTTACAATGCATACACCCCCATTCATACAATAGGAGAAGAAGATGATGCAAACGCATCGCAAAGCGTAACACTGGCCGATTATACCCGGAACACCAGCACGGGGAATGGTTGGGAATGGCAAAACTTTTTAACCTACGATTTTTCAATCGGTAAAAGTAATTTTTCGTTGCTGGCCGGTATGGAATCAGGCGAAACGTATTACGACTTCCTGAATACATCAAGAAGCTTTTCGTCCGATGAAGAAATACTCGAAACAATCGATGCCAACTGGAAAGCCTTTTCCGATACGACCGATTTCAATAAAAATTCGGGCAAACCAATCAAGTCAAGCAATTTTGCCTATTTTGCGCGAATCACATACGATTTTAACAACCTGCTATTACTACAGGCCAACTTCCGCCGCGACTATTCTTCGAAATTCGGGCCCAATAACCGGGCCGGTAATTTCCCTTCTATATCGGCAGGTATCAAATTCAGTGAATTTGATTTTATCAAAAACCTGGGTATAATCGATTTGGGTAAATTACGCGTTGGTTACGGGTCAACCGGTAACAGCGATATACAACCACATCTGTACATCAATTCATTTGGCGAACTGCCCATTTTGGGATATGCGTTCGACGGGGTAAATGTTGACCCCGGTGCAGCACTGTTAACAGCAGCAAACTTCGATTTAAAATGGGAAACGGTAGTAACCAAAAACATTGGCCTCGACCTTGGATTGCTGAACAACCGGCTGAGCCTGACCGTTGACCTTTTTGAACGTTCAAATAAAGACATGCTGCTGCGTAAATCGGTACCACTTACAGTAGGCTACATGATTACTGATGCTTTCCAGGAACTGGGTGATGGACAGCTCGACACCCGCCCGTTGGTCAATTACGGAACCCTTCAAAACCGCGGCTGGGAAATGTACGCAAGCTATAAAGATAATTTTGGCGACCTGACCGTTGAACTGAACGGGAACATTACCCAGGCCACTACCATTATTGAAAGCATTGGCGACCCCCTTTATGCCGGTTCAGGCCGCGGCCTTTCAAACGTTTGCCGCACCATTGAAGGGGAAACCGTTTCGGCATTTTACGGCTACGAAATTGAAGGCATATACCAGGAAGATGATTTTACATGGTATAAAGACAAAGGCGGACGCTGGAAACGTGCCGTGCTCGATCCTAACGGCGGAAACGGCATATCAAATGCTTATGATGAAAAAATGAATCCAATCGATATCTATACCAAAAATGTAAATGCCCAACCCGGAAATTTCATCTACAAAGACCAATTAACCGAAGATACCGACGGTGACGGAATAGCCGATGCCACCGATGGAAAAATCGATGCAAGCGACTACGTGAAAATTGGTGATCCAAACCCAAAATTTGTATACGGTTTTGGCGGGGCACTTATTTATAAAGGTTTTGATATGAACTTTTTCTTCCAGGGGTCATACGGTAATCAAATTTTCAACATGCTGAAAGTAAACCTGTATAACACCAACAATGGCGGTCTTAACCTCTCGCCCGAACTTGCTGATGCGTTTATTCCTGCCCGGTACGACACCGATGACAAAACAGTTGATCCGATAGAACTTTCACCAGCATCAAATACCGGAACCGGCATGACCCGTATGGACGGCGATTTAAGCCCTTCGGAATTTTATGTGGAAGACGGCTCGTACCTGCGCCTTAAAAACATACAAATTGGGTACACGCTGCCAGCATCGGTAACTTCGAAAATTAAAGCAAAAAGGTTGCGGATATACATCGGGGCCAAAAACCTGCTCACGTTCACCAAATACTCCGGTTTCGACCCTGAAGTTAATGAAACAACACTGCTGGAAAGAGGTTTCGACAGGGGTACTTACCCGCAGTCGCAAATGTTCTTATTTGGCATTAACGCAGCTTTCTAACACGAAACACATTTGAGTAGAATATTAAAAACATTAAATAATGAAAACAATAAGATATATTATAGCAGCTTTAATTTGCACCCTGATGGTTTCATGTACGGAAGAATTTCTCGATATTGAACCCGAGGGTGTACAAACCGACGAAGTATTCTTTTCAACAATTGAAGGAATAGAACTTGGCGTTACCGGCGCCTATGCTTCGCTGAATGCCTGCCCGGCAAGCCTTCATAATTTGGATATGATGTACCTGGTATGGGGCAGCATTGCTTCCGACGAATCGGAAGCCGGAGGAGAACAAGGCGGGAATGACTTTATCGACATTCAGGATGCCGATAAAGGAACAATTAAACCCCTGGAATCGAAAGCCCTTTCAGACAATTTCTGGGGTTATAACTATAAATCGGTATTAAGAGCATGTTCCGTCTTATCGGGCATCGAAAAATACAGGGAAGACAACCCCGACCGTGATGCTGCCGAAGAGGAACTGCTCAAGCAGTTTGAAGGCGAAATGAACTTCATACTGGGTTTTATTCACTTCAAAATGATGCAGGTTTATGGCGGGATACCCATTGTCGACCACGCACTTTCTGCCAGTGAATACGATGTTTCAAGGGACCCGATTTCCGATTGCCTGCACTTTAGTCAGGACAGGCTCAAAATTGCATCGGCTTTGTTGCCGACAAAAAGTGAACACGGCGCCGAAAATATTGGACGCATTAGCAAAGGTGCAGCACAGGCACTGCTGGCAAAAGCATACCTGTATGAAGCATCGTATGCCAAGAATTACCCGTCGGACGAACGCTTTACCGGTTGTACCAACACTTACGCGTTGGCTTTAACCTATGCCGACAGCGTAATCAATTCCGGAGAATACAGCCTTCCGGGCATTAATGGTGAAATGTTCGATACGTACTGGAGCCAAAACGGATCACCCATTTATCCTGACGGAACACCCGGTTACCGCTATATTTTTTCTGTTGAAGGTGAAAACAGCGACGAATCGGTATTCTCTGTTCAATCGGTTAACGATGGTTTGGGGTACATGTTATCAAGGGGTACCTATTTAACCGTTTACACATCCGTGAGAAATTACAATGAAACAACACTGGGCTGGGGTTTCAACTGCCCTACCGATGTGATGTACAATGCATATCAGGAAGGCGATTTACGCCGGGGAGTAACATGCGGAAGAACGGGTGATGCCATTTATCCCAGCACAAAAGTTGGATGGGGTGTTATCAACTGTGAACAATCGCCCACAAACATGATCGGGCGTAAATATGAAGCATCGCCCGAACAGTACTGGGAAAGCAAAGGAGCCGATGGAAACGGGCCAAACAACTTTCCATACATCCGCTATGCCGATGTCCTGCTTATTGGAGCCGAAGCCGCCTTCGAAACGGGAAATTCTGCCAAAGCAATTGAAAATATCAATTTAATCAGAAAACGTGCACGTAATGGCGCAGCTTCCGGTGTCCCGGCCGATTTGACAAGTGTTTCATTCGAGGACATAGTAAAAGAACGTCAGCTTGAACTGGCACTCGAAGGGCACCGCTTCTTCGACCTGGTACGCTGGAACAGGCAGGAAATACTTGTTGAGCACCCGCTCCAAAAATATTTGGGAGGTGTTGAACAAACCCCCATTTACAGCCAGTTTACCGTGGGTAAAAACGACTTCTTCCCCATTCCCGAAGTTGAAGTAATCAATTCGAATTACAACCTTGAGCAATATCCGGGTTGGTAACAGTAGTTAGATAAAACCAAAAAAAAAGGGTGTTTGAAATCAAGCACCTTTTTTTTGTATATAATCACAAAAATTAACCTAAATTCGTTCTTGATGAAGAAAATAAAACGCAATCAATGAAATTAAATTTATTGGTATTCCTGTTGCTCACATGGCTCATTTCGGTCGGGCAAGAGCATTATTCCACCATCGACGGACAAAGCTTCAGGGTGAAAATTAGATATTAATACAACTTTTAATATTTTTACAAAAAAACCGTTTTTCATGAATAACCGTACAAAAACACAATTGTTTATTATAATCCATATTCTCATTCTGTTTGCACTATTTATCACATGTTCTTCAAAAAAGATTGATAACTCAACGGACGTTAACAGCAATACGGAAAAAACAGGCAATCGTTTTGCCCCAAAACTTGTAAAAACCAACAAATACCGCAACATTGCCCTCCACAGCACGGCATTCCATTCATCAAGCTACGATTATAACCTTACCGCCCAGCATGTAACCGATGGTATTATCGACAATATTCCTCCATTGTGGTTAAGGGTTACCAGCAGCCAAACGGGGAAAGTGGCAAAAGAAAAACGCGATTTTATTTTTGACCGTGATACCTCTACCGGTTTTTTCTTTGACAAAACAAGGGGTTGGATTAAACTGGAATCGAACCATTTTGCCGCTTTTAATACAGTAAACAGGTTTATTGTACGGGGAAAAATAACGTACCGCGAAACGGAATCAACAAACTGGAAAATTACGCTCTCAACATCGGAAAAAGGAATTCATTATGAGCCTGTTAAAACAATATCGGGCAATGAACCCCCCGGCAAGGTTTTGGAAAAGAGAGAAAACGGCAGTACACAAAATAATGTTAACACATTCACCATTGATGCACCGCTTGACAAAACATTGAAAAATCAATATTTCAAACTCGATTTTCAATGCAATGCTGCCCTGAAATGGGAAATTGATGAATGGGGTTTTTTCTCCGGAAGAAGGCAAAACGAGGTTGGCGGGCCGTATATTTTTACCAGCGCATGGAAAAGCGAAGGGAGTGAATATGAATGGGTAACGGTTGACTTTGGCCGGAAATCGAAATTTAATAAAGTAAAAATATACTGGCTCGACCCGGCTAAAGAAGCGTTGCTGGAAATTTCAAAAGACGGTGAAACCTGGGAAACTTTTGAAACCATTTCAGATAATTCGGAACTTATAAATGAACTCAAATTCCGCAAAAGGATTAAAGGTCGTTACCTCAGGATAAACATGCTTGAACCGTTGAACGAAGCGGGTTATTCCATCAATGAAATTGAGGTGTTCGGAAAAGGCGGACTTGTACCCAAACCCGCAAAAGGGCCCGTTGTTATTTCAAAGGAAAAATTGCTGTTGAGTGGCGGAAACTGGAAATTACAGCGCAGTACACTGGCAAATGAAAATGCAACACAAATAGCGCTAACCGGTTACGACGATTCGAACTGGATTACAGCCACGGTACCTGCAACCGTTTTAACCAGTTACTTTAATGCCGGAATTATCCCCGACCCCTCCGTCCCCGAAAATCAACCAATGATATCCAAATCGTTTTTCTATGCCGATTTCTGGTACCGCAACGAGTTTGTTATCCCTGAACCGTTAAGCGGGAAAAGTATTCACCTCCATTTTGATGGCATCTGCCCCAAAGCCGAAATTTTTGTCAATGGCGAAAAAATCGGATCAATCGACACACCTGACAAAAGGAGCCGTTTTGAAATTACTCAGGCCGTAAACACCGGAAAAATGAATGCCATTGCCGTCAGGATTTTCAAAAACATTGTTCCCGGTAATCTGTTTGAACAACATGGCCAGGCATTGCACCCACCAACTTCATCATGCGTTAACCCGGGCATTACAAACATTGTTTACATTACATCGGGCAATGTTAAATAATTAACCCTGAATAGCTTGTATTATTTTTTTTGTATTAAATTTGCTATAAAAACAGCAATGAGATGAAACGAACATAGCCTGCCCCGACAAGTCGGGGATTCTGCCAATCACACATGAGAATGATCCCGATGTACATCGGGACGAGTTCCATGAGTCACCTTTGAAAACTTTAAATTCAGACGAGTGAAAACAAAAACGATTTCACTTATAGCAAGTTTCATTTTCATCCTTTTTTCCTGCACCAACGATGAAGATGAAATTATGTATCCCGAAATGGGATTATACGGTGATAATTTACTAAGCTTCGATTCAACCGAAATATTCAGTAATACCCCTGTAAATAAAAACGACTGGGTGTATTACAGCCTCCGGGCCGAGCTTCCCGAAGGCACTTCGTTAAAAGTAATCATGAAAAGCACGTATGAAACGGGTAATGGCACCTGGTCCTACAACCTCGGGAGCAAAACAGGTTGGTCGATTGATGCAATCAAAAATGACGAAATGTTATTAAACACCTGTTACGCATACGGCCCCTCGGTTTGCGATGTAAAAATGAGTTTTTATGAACACGGCTCAGGATCAATTCTTATCTACGAAAACGATGATTCCACACCAACCCGGGTCAAAAACATTTCGTGGAAATAGAAAATATTTTTCTCCTGTTTATGCAATGCATTACCCACTTTTCAATTTCAATATTTAATAATTTCTTCTTGCAGGAAAGTAAAACAGATAGGCGGGCTGGCCGTTAAAAATGCGGGCAGCGTCCCGCGGGACGAAAAGATTGTATTGCAGCTGGTTGTTTTAATGCAAATAAAATGCATGTTTTAATCTTGGTTAATTGCTATGACCTCTTTGAGGAGGTGCGTGGGGCAGCTTATTTTTAACTTGTCCCGACGTACGTCGGGATTGCTTCGTTTTGTTTCAAGACAAAATGAAGGCCTGTCCGGCGAGGACAATGTTAAGACTTTCAACAAGAAGTATTTGTCTTCAAGCCAGACAGGCTTCCCGATGCAAAATCGGGACAAAAATCAAGAACAATTTATGTTGCCCCACGCACCTCCTCAATGTTGTCCTCCCTTTTGTCAACATAAGGAACTTGCCAATTCTCTTCAAAGAAAGAATTACCAAAAAAATGCTCAAATTATTAGGTTAATATTATTAACTAATTTATATTTGTGCCTACTTAATTAAATTCTTTAAATAATGGAAAAAAATAATTTAACACCCGAAGAGAGCTTTACGATTATTAATAAAGCGATCGCAAATTTTAAAATGAATTACAAAGAAGCTTCAAAAATTTTTCTCCTCTGGGGATGGATACTGGCACTTGCCAGCTTATCGAATTTCGTCATTTTAAGAATTTTGCACATCAAAGAGGCCTATAATTTAATGGGCGTTTTTAGTCTGGGTAATTGGGCCGCATTTGCGCTTGTTGGATTTTTAATCATGTTTTTCGTAAACCGCAGAACAAAAAAGCATAAAAAAGTGTACACCCAATTAGACCGGTACTTCAATCATTTGTGGATTGTAAGCGCATCATCCTTTTTTATTGCAACCCTGGTTTGCATAAAACTGGAGATAGCACCGCCACCAATCATGTTGTTAATTGCCGGCCTGGCAACAACCACATCGGGGCTGTTTATTAAGTTTAAGCCTGTAATATTTGGGGGTATCGCATTTTTTATTTTCAGCATTGCTTCAACATTTGTCGCAAATGAATACATTGCATTAATTGTATTTGCATCAATAATATGCGGATATATTATTCCGGGATACTTTTTAAAATCAGCAAAAGAATAGGATCATGTACCAGGATTTAGACCCAATCATACATTCCCAATTGCGCCTGGCAATTATTTCGATGCTGGTAGCTTCTGAAAAGATAGAGTTTACACACATAAAGGAAGAAACAAAAGCTGCTGCGGGTAACATCAGTATACAGGTAAAAAAATTGCAGGAGGCAGGATATATTGACGTTGAAAAAACCTTTAAAAACAATTATCCGAAAACGATGGTTTCTATTACCCCCAAAGGGCTCAGGGCATTTGAAACATATGTGAATGATTTGAAAAAATACATTAATCCAAAATGATTTTTTTTTAACCATATAGGTTTTCTTTCATGTTAGAATTGTTCATGCTATTCAAAAAAAGGCATATAACTTCAAACACTATTTTAACAAAGTATTTAATCTATTGGCGTCCAGGTTATTTTCAAATCATTAAATGTCAGATTATCTACCATCCAATAATTGTTTTTTCTTATCGGCAATGTCGATGACATGTAAACAAAAGCAATTGATTTTAATGAATCCGGATTTGTACTGCAAAAAACCTCAGCGATGGGATCGTCAAGATTAAACCATTTACCTGAGTTTACAAACTCAATGTATAATAACCCGTCAGTCGTGGCATTATAAATTGAATCTGGTAAAAAACCATCTTGCATATATCCAAATTGAAAGTCGTCGTCTTTTTTGCAATTCATTACAAATAAGGGAATTACTAACACCAGAATTAATCCAACATTACGAATATAACTTAACCTATTAATTATTAAACCATGAATATTCATATTCCTATTTCCTCCCCGTCAATGGTTTATTTAAAGCATTTCCTAAATCAAATGAAGAAAAGCCACTCACAAACAATTGAACATCTTTGAACTTGTCTGTTATCATTTTTAAAGTTAAACAAATTTCTGAAATTCTTTGAGCTTCATCAAGAAAAACATATTTGTAATCGCCAAGAAATGTTCGTATTTGTTCGGTTGTTGGATTTTGGAGAAGGCTTCTTGCTGAAGGGGCATCTGCATCTAAAAACAAGTAGTCTTTATCGTTGGATATTTCGGTGATGTTGACCCCTCGTTTCGGTTATATTGACCCCCCTTGCAGTTAGTGGTTCAAAGAACAGATAGCATGACAATATTACAGTTTTTTTCTTAAACTTTCACCTTTGAGTTCAATGCGGTGCGATGT
>JAIOZY010000076.1 GCA_021740385.1 Prolixibacteraceae bacterium
AATCTCAACTAATTAATAGGCTGAATATCTGCATTATAAATGAATTGAGCAAACAAATACGTGTAAAGATTTAAGCAAGTTATCAACATTAACATGTTGATATGATGATATTTATGGGTTTTCTTGCACGCACTAAATACCGGGTAATGAACTTGTATTCATAGCCGGCATCTACAATGTCGATAAGGCGGTAAGGAACTGTATGCCCATCCACGATGTAATCGTCAAGGTTCTTGCCGGTACCAATGTCCATGTCCCGGTAAACCTGGCGCGAATCGGCCGAAATGATCTCCCCTGCTACCGCGCGAATCTTACGTGATTTGTAGATATAAAAAGTGTCGTTGCGAGAGGAAACCCATTTTTATGGGCACAATGCGAAAATGACAGTTGTAAAAAGCGTGTCATTCCGAGGGAAGCAAAGCGACAGCTTGTCCCGATGAGCATAGCGATATCGGGAAGGAATCCCTCGTATCGGCAGATTCCTCCTCCTTTCCCGATGGCTATCGGGATCGAAATGACAATAGAACGAAATCTGTCATTGGTACTTATATAGTATTTTGGGAATTCTTAAAGTAAATGTTTTAATTTTTAGCCCGAGGATAGACCAAACGATACAATTGCGGCGGCGGGGGTTTATACTATTCTTTTTATACCTTTATATTTGTAAAAAAGCGGTGAAAAACAACCGTTCGTCGCAAATAAAAAATGTGCAGCCGTTTGTTGCATAATTTTAAACAGTTAATCATTAAAATTTAAAACCATGAATGACATTATTGGAAAAATGAACGACGGGGGACCGGTTTTCACCTACCCCATTTTGATTATGCTGTTTATCGTACTGGCCCTTTTTGTTATGGGGATTGTTAACAAAAAAAACCAGGCAAAAACAAATTCGCTGATGATACACGTTGGCTGGTTTGCCGTTGCCTGGGGATTCCTGGGCCGCACTTTTGGACTGATTCATGCTTTTGATGCCGTGGCTGCCGCCGGTGAATTAACGCCCCGGTTACTTGCACACGGACTCAAAATGGCATTGGTCGACCCGCTTATGGGAATACTTGTTTTTGTTGTTGCACGCCTGGGCATCATTATTTTGGTTGCACTAAAAAAACGGCAGGACAAAACCGAAGAATAATAGCAATGGCCACACCCCTTAAAGACCGTGATTTCAGCCCGGAATTGACTTTCAGCGCCTCGCGGAGCAGCGGCCCCGGCGGGCAAAATGTAAACAAAGTCAATACCCGGGTTGAACTCCGTTTTAACATCGAAGCCTCGGGATTGCTGAACGATGATGAAAAAGAACGTGTAAAGGCAAAACTGAAAAACAAAATCAATACACAGGGCGAACTGGTTGTAACCGCGCAACGCAGCCGCTCACAATTACAAAACAAGGAAGGAGCGGTTGAAAAGTTTTTCGCCATGCTTGAAAAAGCTTTAAAGCCCCGCAAAAAGCGCAAACCCACAAAACCAAGTCGGGCATCGATTGAAAAGCGGTTGACGGAAAAACGGATACAAAGCGAGAAAAAGGGTTTAAGGGGGAAAATAGATTGAAGCTTCGGTATTTACCTTGTCTATTCAGGGCTAAAAGTGGCCAAGCAGGACCAGGGAGCGATCACTCAGCCATCAGCAAAAAAACCAAAAGCCATTAGTTAAAAGCCAGTAACCAGTAACCATTTATTTCTCCGTGGTTCTCCGTGCAACAAAAACCAGAACATATATATTACTTTTCAGTAGTGTCCGGTAAAAATTACAGCAATTGTCATTAACTTTTCCTCAAGCGGAAGCTGCCCGTCAATCCAGTGAATGGTAAAGCCGCGTTTCTCCATGCGCCTGAACCATGTCATTTGCCGTTTTGCAAACTGGTGAATGGCCACTTCGAGCCGTGCAGCCATCTCGTTGTACGATAGTTCCCCGAGCAGGTACCGGGTAATGAATTTGTATTCCAACCCGTAATAGATGAGCGATTCGGGGCTTAAACCGCTGTCGAGCAGTTTTTGCACCTCCTCAACCATGCCGCTTTTCAGGCGTTGGTGCATCCGTTCCGTTATCCGTTTACGGCGGGTCTCCCGGTCAAATTCTATGCCCACGGTCAGACTGTTGATTTCGGGGTATGGTGTGTCGGTTTCTTCGGGGTGTTGCAAATAATATTCTTCAATTTCGATGGCCCTGATGGCCCGTTTTACCGTTTCGACGTCGGTGGTATTGTGCAGGGTTTTATATTGTTGAAGCATCGAAGTTAGCTGGGCCAGTGATTTCCCACTTAACTTATCTCTCAACACTTCATTAACGGGTACATTAATAAGGGTATACCCTTTCAGCACAGCTTCGATGTAAAGGCCGCTGCCCCCGCACAGTATGGGCAACTTTCCCCTTCCTGTTACATCTTTAAAAGCTTTCAGGAAATCGCGCTGGTATTCGTATATGTTGTATTCATAACCGGCATCAACAATGTCGATAAGGTGGTAAGGAACGGTTTTCCCATCCACAACATAGTCGTCAAGGTCTTTACCGGTGCCAATGTCCATGTCCCGGTATACCTGTCGCGAATCAGCCGAAATAATCTCACCGTCCATGCGGTTTGCCATGTTTGCTGCCACGGTTGTTTTGCCCGTAGCCGTGGGTCCAAGAATTGTTATCAGGTTGTATTCGTTCATCGTGTTCTGTTTCGTTAACAAAGCTAACGCTTTTAGTGCTTTTACCGATAACCTTTTCGAAATGATAACCGATGATGTTCGGAACATTGCATACTTATTGTATTTTTGCATGAAATTGAAAAAACAAAAATGGGGCTTAAACCGCAAAAAAATATAAACATTAAAAACAAGAAAGCCGGTTTCGAATACGAAATTCTGGAAACCTTCACGGCTGGGCTGCAACTTCAGGGAACCGAAATAAAATCGATAAGGGCTGGTAAAGCAGCGTTGTCCGATTCGTATTGCCAATTTTTTGCCGGCGAACTTTTTGTGAAAAACATGCATATAGCCGAATATTTCTTCGGATCGTTGCAAAACCACGAATCGAAGCGGGAACGAAAACTGCTGCTGCAGAAACGGGAATTGAAAAAACTTGAACGAAAGATTAAAGAAAGCGGGCTTACCATTATACCGTTGCGTTTATACCTGAATGAAAAGGGTTGGGCCAAGCTTGATATCGGGCTGGCCAAAGGAAAAAAGGTATACGATAAGCGCGAAACCCTGAAACGGAAAGATGCCAAGCGGGATATTGACCGGGCAATGAAGTATTAAGCATCAAGAATCAAACAACCAGTATCCGCCTTCGCCCCGACGGTTAGGGGCTTCGGCGGACAAAGCAACGCCTTCGCCAACCGCGTGTCGCTATAGCTTAAGCGGTGGCGCAGACTTCGGGCGCCTACGCTAAAAGCGTCAGCGTACGTACAAAGAAAAACCCTGCGGGGTTACAGCAGGGCTCTCTTTGCGATTTCACGACTATTTACAACCTAAAAAACAGGTGTTTACTTTTTGTTCCTGATAATGGTTATCTTTTCCTTTCCGCCCTTTATTTCCTTCTTTTCAAAACTTATGATATCCGGATCGTTCAAGTCGATCATGTTGTTTTGCCTGTTGCGGTACATGTGCACACCGGGTGGTGTGGGGACATCGGGGCCGCCATGAAAAAACCGTCCATGGCCTCTCCCCTGCCCGGGCATCCATTCAGCATCGTCGTCAATACGGTATTTATACATCCGCCTTTGTCCGCGCAAATCTTCATCCCGGTCCATAACAATCTTTCTCACTTTTCCCCCGGGGGTTTTAATAACCATTATTTCTGTTGAATCGCCATCGGTTTCAACTAGCATTTCAATTTCCCGTTCAATGTCACCGTTCCAATACCCCATGTGGTTTCCGCTGTTCCGGTTAAACCGGCGGTGAAAATTGGGAAAAGGCCTGTTGCACTCAAAGGTGTCAACGTCAAGGGTTATGTTCTCCCCCTCAAAAGTAATTACACTGTCAATAACCATTGTTTCCCCGTCGGTTATTGTAATGGTTTTTACAATTTTCTTTTCAACTTTTGTCGAATCGTTTTCAGCAGCTTTTGTAAGCATTGAAGCCAATAACGCTCCAGCTAATGCCAATGCATAAATAAGTGTTCTCATAACGTGTATTTTAAAATTGATTTTCGAATTAATTACACGACAAATGTACTTCACACCCGGCCTAACGGGTAGTTAACAGAATCGTAAAAACTGTTAAGGAAAAGTTAAAGTAGTGAGAAGTAGCTTATTAATTCACTATTTTTGGGTCATGAAGAAAATAAAAGTCACATGGTTGATTGTGCTGATGGCGGTTTCGCTGACGGGAATAATAACCTTGCAGGTACTTTGGATGAAAAATGCCATGGACGTACGCAATGAATTGTTCAACCGAAGCGTAAACGAAGCCCTGATAAAAACGGCATCGCGCATAGAAACCCTCTCGGATGCCATGTGGGTTCACAACATTGTATCGCCACCCACTGCACCCCCGGTTTTACGCAGGCCCTTTCCACAGGCCGGAAAACATTTCAGAAATTTGGCCAAAGGCCCACGGCTACAACGCTATGATTCCCTCGCCTTTAAACATGAGCCCGGAGCCTACGGCCAAAAACGGCACAACCGGGTTCAAATAATTACGCACAGCAAGAAAAACGACAGCAACGACATTCAGGTTGAAGTGATTACCCTCGATTCAGTGATCACCGACTGGGAAGAAAAAATTGAACACCGGATTACCCTTGAACTCGATTCCATGGGATTAGCTTCCAACGATTCAGTCTTTGTGTTCCAACCCGACCTGTCGAATAAAATTGGGAATAAACTGCAACGACTTAAATATGTTGCCGGCAAAATGGTTGTTGAAAGTTATACCGGTAACAACATTATCGATATCGACACAAGCATGGTCAGGCAAGTACTAACAGAAGAACTTGCAAACCGCGATATACCCATCGGTTTCGATTTTGGGGTTTTTAACAACGATTCACTGATGGTTGTAAACCCGGATGCCGATTCGTTAAAACTTGCTGAATCGGAATATCAAACCAAATTGTTCCCCAATGCCATTTTTGAAACCAACAATGAACTCGCTATTTATTTTCCTTCAAAAAAGAGCTTTGTCTTTAAATCGCTGGTTTGGCCCAGCTTGCTTTCGCTCATTTTTTGTGCGTTTATTATGGCGGTTTTCGGGTTGAGCATCAGCTACATAATCAACCAAAAAAAGGTTTCGGAAATGAAATCGGATTTCATTAACAACATGACCCACGAGTTTAAAACCCCCCTGGCAACCATCTCGGTGGCAACAGACACCATCATAAACCCGAAAATCATTAACAATCCCGATAAGGTAAAACATTTTACCGATGTGATTAAAAAGGAAAACCGGCGAATGAACAGCCAGGTTGAAACCATATTGCAGATCGCCCGGCTCGACCGGAAAGATTTCGAATTCAACTTCCGGGTTACCGATATTCATGAGATTATTGAAAAAGCCGTACAGGCAATTGCCCTGCAGGTTGAAAGCCGGAACGGCACAATCGATGTTGAGCTGAACGCTGCCAACACCGCGGTTACCATCGATCCCGAGCACACCCTGCATATACTGAACAACCTGCTCGACAATGCCAACAAATATTCCGACGAAAAGCCTGATATTGCCATTACAACCCGGAATTCGGAACGTGGCGTGTGGGTAACGGTTTCCGACAAAGGCAAAGGCATGAGCAAACAGGTGCAAAACAGAATTTTTGAAAAGTTCTACCGTGAAACAAGCGGCAACATACACAATGTTAAAGGATTTGGTCTGGGATTAAGTTACGTTAAAGCCGTAATTGATGCCAACCACGGCGAAGTAAAAGTAAACAGTGAACCGGGCAAGGGAAGTACTTTTGAGGTGTTTTTGCCTTTTGCGCTAACATGATAACAATTAAAGACCGGTCACAGTAAAAGCGTCCCCTCGACAAGCTCGGGATGACGTCCCAATAAGGTAGAGTAATAAATAAAATTATATTTTGCATAAGCAGAGAAAGCAAATAGCCAATGATCAGAAAAATATTTTTCGTAGAAGATGATTTGAGTTTTGGTTCGGTGATGAAATCGTACCTCGAGCTGAACGACTTTGACGTAACATGGGTTGATGATGGGAAATACGCTGTCGATCGTTTTAAAGCCGGCACGTTCGACATGGCCATACTTGACGTGATGTTGCCTAACGTTGACGGCTTCACCATTGGGAAAACCATACGTACACTTGAGCCGCAAATACCCATGATTTACCTCACGGCCAAAACCCTGAAAGCGGATATTTTAAAAGGCTACGGCATCGGTGCCGACGACTACATTACCAAACCCTTCGACTCGGAAGTGCTGCTTTGCAAAATAAAAGCCATACTGAACAGGGGAAACGAAAAGCACAACCATTCCGAGGAGTACAGGTTGGGCGAATACGCGTTTAACTACCGTTACCGCACGCTGGAACGCAAAGGCCAAAAAGAGAAGCTATCGCCGAGGGAAGCCGGGTTGCTGCGGATGCTTTGCCTTCGAAAGAATGAATTGCTGACACGCGAAGAAGCGTTGCAAAAACTGTGGGGCGACGACGATTATTTCACAGCCCGCAGCATGGATGTATATGTAACAAAACTGAGGAAATACCTGAAGGATGATCCATCAATACACATCCGCAACATTCACGGCAGCGGTTTTATTCTGGAAGAAAAAAATGAAAACTAACCAAGTGGGATTGAAAAATGAAAACAGGTCCCTTTGTTCTCTTCCGATTCAAACCATATTTCACCTCCCATGGCGCTGGTCAAACCTTTGCATATTGACAACCCAATTCCCAGGCCCGGGGCATTCAATTTCTTTTCCCGGTCGATTTTGGCAAATCGTGAAAAAATCTTTTCCTGTTCACTTGCCGGAATGCCCACACCGGTATCTTTCACATAAAATTCAATGAAGTTTTTATCAATTGTAAAACCAATTTCAACACGGCCCTCCGGGGTATATTTCAATGCATTGGTAACAAGGTTGAGTAATATTTGCTGAATGTGTGTTTTGTCGGAAATAATTTCACTTTTTAAAAGCCCGGGCTGTGCAACAAAAGAGAGTTCGACATTTTTCCGTTTCTTCCGCACAGGCAGCACTTCCAATACCGACTCAACTTCACTGAAAATATCCTGCAGAGAAAATTTCTCAATATTCATTTTCACCTCCCCCACTTCAATAAGAGAAAGGTTGAGCAAATCGCCAACAAGGTTATTCAGATAGGTAGAATTTTGTACAAGATGATCGCTGTAATTGTACACATGTTCAGGCAAATTATCCTCTGCCTTTATTAAATCGGAAAAACCGGCAATGGCATTCATCGGGTTTTTTATCTCGTGTGAAAGGTTGCTTAAAAAATCGGTTTTTAAACGGTTCGATTCCCGCTCTTTTACTATTTCCTTTTCAATCATGCGGTTTTTTTCAACCAGTTCCAGCTTCAGCTTTTTTTCCTTTTTGAGGGTTTTATTCAGGCCCCGGAGTAAAAAGGAAACCGGAATGGAGCTGATGGCATTGAAAATAATCACGTTAAGGCTTACGGCAATCCATGTTCCCGCTGTATAGGTTTCGAAAAACGGCGTTGACAACACGTTGAATCTTATCAGGATATACAAATAAAAAATCAGCAACAGGTTTATACCAATGGTTATTAGCGCCGGCACCGTTCCCAGCAACAATGCCGCTACCACCGATGTACTGGCCAGCCACACGAACCCGGGGCCCATGGGTCCCAACCCAACGAGCAAAACCATGCTTAGCACATATACCAAAACAATGGCAAGTATTACCTTTACTTTCAGTTTAACCTTTTTGAAAATGAACAAAAACAACAGCACGAGGTAGAGCAATAAATCGACTATAAAAATCACCGGTGCTTTGTTATTCAGGGAAGCAATAAGGTTGGGTACGATGGCCAGCGAGCCAAAAAGGAAAAGTGCCAGGATCAGACTGTTGAAAATCCTTTCCCGCCAGTATGGCAATTCATCCTCTTTTTTAAACTCAGTGTTTGAAATGTAATGGAGGACAATTGAAACAATCCTGTTTGCAAACCTCTTCATCAATCCGTGTTTCAATCAATCCCGTAATATACAAAAAAAGAGGCACAAACATGCCTCTTTTGTATATTTATTCAAAATTTCATTTTTTCCCAAACTTTCTATCAATTTTCAAAAACGGCAGCAGCAAAAGGCCCGGAATTGTGCAGGCAAACACCCAGATAAAGAAATTACCGTAGTTCAGCATCTCCTGTATCCAGCCGCTAAGCATACCGGGCACCATCATGCCCAGGGCCATCAGCCCGGTGGCAAAGGCGTAGTGCGAGGTGCGGTTTTCGCCCTGCACAAAATAGATCAGGTACAGCATGAAAGCCGTGAAACCAAACCCGTAACCAAATTGCTCAACGGCAATAAGGCTTTGTATAAGGTAGATGTTTTCGGGCTGAAAATGGGCCATGTACACATACGCCAAATCGGGCAGTTTCATGGCCAGCGCCATGGGCCAAATCCAGAATTTCAGCCCGTGTTTGGCTGCTGCAAAACCGCCCAGTATCCCCCCGGCAACCAGCCCCAACATACCAACCGTACCGTAGGCCCATCCGACCTGTTCGTTGCTCAGTGCCAGGCCGCCTGCTTCGCGGCTATCGAGCAGGAACGGGGCAGCCAGTTTGGTAAGCTGCGACTCGCCCAAACGGTACAGCAATATAAACAACATAAACACGACAATATTTTTCCGCCTGAAAAAAGAGACAAACGTTTTGAAATAACTAATAATGGCCTCTTTTGCATTCGTTATCCGTTGCTCGGGGTCGCTGCCGGGGCGGGGCATAATAAACTTGTGGTAAACGGCAATGCCAAAATAAACAAGCCCGGTACCAACCAAAATAATCATCCAGGCTTTTTTAACGGCCACATCCCTGTTCATAAGCAATCCCGAGAGGTACACCAACCCACCTTGTCCCGCAATGGCTGCAATGCGCCAAAAGGTATTGCGTATGCCCACGAAAAACGATTGCTGATGATCGTTTAATCCAAGCATGTAAAAACCGTCGGCGGCAATGTCGTGCGTGGCCGAACTAAACGCGATAAGCCAAAAAATGATCAGGCTCCATCGCAAAAAATCAGGCCCGGGCAGGCTTAACCCGGCAGCGGCCATTAACACGCCCATTAACAACTGCGTGGTAACCACCCAAAAACGTTTGGTGCGCAGGTGATCGACAAACGGGCTCCAAAACGGTTTGATTACCCACGGGAGGTAAAGCCAGCCGGTATAAAAAGTAATGTCGGCATTTGAGAGTCCCAGGTTTTTGTATATGATGGTTGAAACGGTTATGACAAGCACATAAGGCAGGCCTTGTGCAAAATAGAGCGAAGGCACCCAGGCCCACGCCGATTGGTTCGGTTTTTGATTCATAGCAGTAAAAGAACAAAAAAATAAATTTTATTCAAAGGCCGAAATGTTGTATTTTCGTTCTTGTTGATTAAGCTAAATACCATGAACCGACTATTTCTTACATTGGCACTCGCACTTTTAACATTGTTCCTTTCGGGACAAAACTACCAAAAAGTAGCTATCAGTTACGAAAAAATCGGCGACGGACTGTACGATTTTTTCGTAGAAAACCCGAACCACTATCCGGTTCAGCTTCACTTTAAGTTCACCGAGTTTGAAAACATGATGGCATCGGTTGAACTGCCCGTAAACCGGACAGTTGAGCACGGCAAATACCCGCTGCTCAATATTCGCCGCACGTACCTCGACATACCCGGCAGTTTCAAGTATACATTTCAAACCCGTGTAGGGGCTTTTCCTGTTAAATACGATGAAAGCACCGTTTACCGGCTGCCCGTTGCAAAAGGCGATACCACAAAAATAATCCCGCTACCGGCACCGGGCGGAGATGAACGTATCACGAAAGTGTTTTCGTACAACGCGGGCGATACCGTATTTACCTGCCGCGAGGGGATTGTTTGCATGAAAACCGAAACCCAATACCGCGACGGTTTCCGCACGGGCCTGAATTCGGTAACCCTGCTCCACCCCGATCAAACATTCGGAAAGTACGAGGTATTCGCCGACAGCCAGTTGTTTGTAAACCTGGGCGATACCATTGCCACAGGCAACCCGCTGGGTATGGCCGGTGGCGCCAGTTATTCGATAGGTGCACACTGCCGCTTTTCAGCCTATTACGTAAACGCATCCATCGATTCCATCCTTGATAACAAGCTGAGGCAGTACCACACGTATATTGATCCGTTATTTAAAACCGGCAAAAACAAAGCAGAGAACCTTGAACCGGAAAAACACTATACGTTTTGAGGGCTATGTCTTACTATTGAAAAAAGTGCAACCATGCACATGCAGGCCACACTTTGTGAATGATTGTTTTAAAATAACCTTACTCTTTTATCCCTTTAACCTCGCCGGAAAGCTCATCCAGTTTTTTCTGAAGTTCACCCAGACTTGAAGCATTTTTATTCATTTCATCGGTTTGCATATTAAACAAAACCTCTTTCAATTTTAGTATTTCAATGTCTTTTTCAAGGAGTGCAATTTTACTGTTGCTGTCTTTGTCATGCAGCTTCAACTGCATGTGCAACTGGTTCAGCAAAAACTTTAAAAGACCGAGGCACACCAATCCAAACACAAAGAAAAAGATGAAAGGAAAACAGTTGATTACGGAAAATCCAAGGCTTGTATTCAACTTAACAATAAACACATCCCAGTTGAAAACGGCATAATAAGCCCATAATACAATCCAGGCAATAATGACTATGTTCAGAATTACTTTTGTTCTAGCTAATTTCATAAACTCTATTTATTTGTTTTTTCGGAATAATCCAGAATTTTTTTATCTATTTCTTCAAGCTGCTTGATGAGCGAAACTATTTCTTCATTCGTATCAAGCAATTTGACCGGGATTTTATTCTTGTTGTTCTTTATCTCCAGGTACATTTTCATTCCAAGTTGAGAGGCTATTTTCTTCTTTTCACCGTTCAACTGGTTTACCTGGTAATTATCCCGCAGGTTCTCACCAATTTCCTGTGCTTTATTAACAGCTTCTTCGGTCAATTCCTGCCCGTATTTAAGTGCTTTCGATGTTGTTTTTTTAACTTTCCCGAAAAGCACTTCGGAATAAGCGGAGATTTTACTTCCCCAGTTTTTAGCTTCTTCACCAACAACTTTGGCTCCTTCAATTACATTTTCCCTTGCTTCGTCCATAAATGTTACCTCTTTGGCTTGTTGTACTTCGTTTTTCGGTTCATTCACCACTTTTTCTTTTACATTCTCCTTTTTAGTTGAAGCTGCCGCTTTTTTGGGAGCTGCCTTTTTTGTTGAAGCAGTTGCCGTTTTGGGTTTTGAAGCCTTTTTTGTTGATGTCTTTTTCGGAGTAGCCTTTTTCGAAGTGGCTTTTTTTGGAGTGGCTTTTTCCGTTTGAACTTTCTTATCTGTTTGTTTATTATCTGTATTCATATCAATGATTTTTATAATGATTAATCGGTTAATATTCTATTTTGCTGATTTCCTTTTTTTTAACCTTCTTCGCCCAACAAAATATAAAACAATAATAGCAGCTACTGCCAATATTACGACCACAACAATTGTAGTGGTTGCTGCCTTAACCCGTTCGGACCGCTTTTGTTCAAGTTCTGCTTTTTTCCGCGCAAGTTCCTGCTGTGCCTGTGCGTTTTCAGCTTTTAACAATTCAATGTCCCGTCTTTTCTTCTTGATTTTTTCTTCAATCTCAGCCAGCAAATTAAAATCTTCGGCGGCAACAGTGTCAGCAATTTTTTCCGATTCGCCACCGGTGTCCTGAACCAATGCTTCCTCTTTTTTCATCAAAGCTGCTTCCTCTTCCTCCTGTCCCGATTTTGCAGCAAGAATTTCTGATAATTCCTGATTTTTAACCAATTCAATGCTTTCATCAATCGATTCAAGGTTTTTATTTATTGTTGATTTTTTGTCTTTTAATTCGGATTGAATCGTTTTTAATTGTTCAATTTCACTATTCACCGAAGAATCCTCCTTCATCAACCGTGCAATCTCTTCACGGGTGAAAGCCTCAATGGTTTCGCTTTTCGAGTATTCTTCCTCCATCATCCTTTTTAGTTTGTTTTGCAGTTTATCCACATTTTTCATCCACTGTGAAATGGTGTTGTTGGCCCTTTCTGCATTTTCAATTTTATTCCTCTCCTCTTCAATAGAACCTTCAATTTCGTTAATTTTCAGGTTGTAATTTTCCAGTTCTATTTGTTCGTAATCGGTTTGCAATACTTTGTTTTTTTCTCTTTGATAAATATTCTTTTCATCTTCGAGGAGGTCGATCTTTTTATTGGCTAACTCAATTTTCTGATTATTCAGCTCATATTCTTTTTGTTTAACAAGGCCCTGGCTTTCGAGCTCGTCCAAACGCTGATCAATTTGGTCAATACCGGTAATTAAATCCGCTTTTACCTGTTGTTTTTGCTTTTCCACCTGCTCTTCCTTAACGGCAAGCGTACTTTTCTTCTCGTCAAGCGAACCAAGTTCCCCGACAATTGCCGTTAAACTGTCATCAAGGGCATGCAGTTCATTTAACATTTGCTGCTTCCTTTGCTCCAGTTCTTTTTGCCTCTCTTCTTTTACAGCTTTGGAAAATGCTGCCTGTTCCTGCTCAAATTCATCAATTTCCTTTTCAATTACCGTTTTCCGGTTTTTAATAGTTAGCTGCCGTTTTTCCAACGAATCTTGAACCTTCTCTATATCAGCAAACAGATTCTCAACTGATTCCTGCTCTTTTTCAAGAACTTGTGCTTGTTTTTCAAGAAGCTTTTCTGCTTCCTTTTTTGTGTTTTCACTGGAGCAGGAGAAAAGAAAACCCCCTGCCATTATTAAAATGATTATTTGTTTGAAAATTGTATTCATTTCACTTTTTTTCATAGTTAATATTATTTATAATGTTTTATAATAAATTGTGGATCAACTATTATAATATAAGAAAATTTTTGAATTATGCAAATTTTTGTTGCTATTTTTCATTGAAAACTCCCGCATTGCTTATGCTTTTTGCTTTAAAAAATCTGCAAAAAAAAAGCCCGCGTTTGTTTCCAAACCGGGCTTAATCCATATCATAATTATTTATCTCCCTAACTTCAGGATAAAGCCTACACACAACTGTTCAGCAGTACTTTATCCGTTTTATTTAATGTTTGTTTTGCTTTCCGGCGCAGGTTAAAACCCGCACCATTTATTGTTTTGGTTTTGTTGCTCCCACTCGTTTGCAACGAGTGGGTTATTATAAATGCCTGTTGCCCATAAAATGATTTTCGATCCGCCAATCGGCGAATAAATAATCAACGTAACAAATAAATCAATTATCCCTTACGCAACGGACAGATAACCCGGACTCGCGAAATTCGCGATCATAGTAGAAGTCTGAACTGTAGTAGCTCAGGTCCCGGTACCACACGTCGGGATAGATATCCTCAGTGGCACTCCACCAAGAGCCGATTTGGCAAATGTATCCGAAGTTGCCATTGAAAATGCGGTAGCCACCCGGAAGGGCACCAAAACCTGAACTGTTATTTGTAGCTAAATAATTACCAACATCACCAGCATCGCCAGAATAATCCCAAAGCGCTGATGTTGATGCAAGTGATTTACCAATATCATCGCCACTTCCGCCATACCCGTAACCATTATCAGTAAGATAATCTTCAAGGATTGTCCATTCTGCCTTGGTGGGTAAATGCCAACCACTGGGACATGCTGTTGTTGCAGCCGGCCAGTTGTACAATACACCATAGGTTGTGTAATTAGCGGTGGCTTTGGCTTCACTAACATCCGTTCCTGAATAATCGTAAACGTAGTAATATGGATTGGTCCGTGATTCTGAAGCAGGGGGGCTAACAGAAGGCAGGTAGGCCAGGTTTTCGGCCATCCATATCTGGGAACCGATCCTGATTGTTCTGTACGTTTTGTTATCCCTCGAATCGGTAAAGGTACTTACACCTGCAATGCTATACGAAATACCTCCGTCAGCTGACGGATCGATCTCCACTTTCAGGAAATAGGGCACGGTGCAACTATAATAAAACCCAGGTTAACCCAACGCAAAAATTCAAATAAGTGTGCCGGTATTTTTTTTCCGGCACACGGTATATTCGTATAAAATTATCTCAGCATGACTAAGGTTGGACAAAAGCATTCTCGTATCAAACAAACTACTTTATCAGTAACTTTAATGCAATACTTTCATTTTCGTTCGTAATATGAATGTAGTAAATTCCGTGATTCAAAAAACTTACATCGAGCGAGCTATCGGTAAAATTTTCAACCACACGCAATACATTACCTGTTTGATTTAATATACGTAACATCGAAGGTTCTAAGCCGGTTTCCACATAAACTTTATCGCTTGCCGGGTTAGGGTACACATTATACTGTACATTTTTATTATTTTCAATTCCCATTGGTGTGGTAACATGTACGCTTGTTTGATACATGTGAAGTGTAAGATTCGGGATTAAGGAGTTGGTAATTTCACAATAGTAACTCCCTGACTCAGAATGTTCAATCGCCTCAAAAAGGAGAACCTCATCAACTTCATCTTCCATAATTGTTTGATTTTTGTACCAGATATATTGGTCGTTTTCGCCCGGTATGTACCCGGCTATTTCAAGATTAAAAGCAGACCCCTCTGTTACCGTAGTATCTGTTTCAATTCCAATCCAATTTTGGGGATAATAATTAAAATTATCTATCTGGGTTAATTGTTCCCAATTGGGTTCAAAATCGGCAAAAACAAAATTATTGTACTGCACATTTAAATAGGTTAAGTTTGCTAAGACCGGAGCACTGCCAATTTCTGGAATGTTGCTTCCCAAAATCCCGCGAATATCGCTTATTCGGTTTTGTTGACAACCAATTTTCCTCAGCAAATCATTCTCAGGTAATGAGATTGTTTCAATTTGATTATCGCCGCAATATATTTCTTCTAATTTTAAATTGTATGATAAATCGAGACTGGTTAATTCGTTATTGTAAACCGAAATAAAATTCATTGAGTCAAGCATACTCACATCAATATCTAACAGTTTTGAACTTTCACAACTTAGGCGTTCTAATTTTGAATTTTCGGAAAAATGAATGGAAGAGATGTCGGTATAGGAACAATACAATTCTGAAAGGTTTATATTATTTTGCAAATCAAGGTTTTCTATTGCATTGTTGTCGCACGATAAAAATTTCAATTGAGGATTGGCACTAACATCAATGGCAGTTAAAAGATTATTATTGCAATGCAATACTTCGAGCTTAATCAAATTCTGAAGGTTTATTGTAGTAAGCTGATTTGACGAACAGGATAAGTTAATTAGATTGACATTATTCTGAATAGGCAGCTCGGTAAGCTCATTACCATCTAAATAAAAATATTCCAGCGCAACAAAATCTTCAATACCGGTTAAGTCGGTAATGCCCCTGTCCCTTATGTACAGATTTGTTAGTTGACTTATTTGAATGGTGGCCACCGAATCGTCTAACTCACCACTGTCCCAACCCAAATCGATTAAAGCCTGCTCGAAATTATCATCGGGCACATAAGTCATAGGTTCTACATAACCACCACAGTTTTCAGAATAAACCGCTGTATTATCTTTTTCCCAGTTACCGGCATCTTTTGCAT
>JAIOZY010000077.1 GCA_021740385.1 Prolixibacteraceae bacterium
TTAAATATCGGCTGTCCGCTAAAATTTGTACTTTTACCCATGGCAAACTTTTTTGTGTAGTAACTCAAAAGTAGCCATTCCGGGTGGTACTATAAAATGTGCTGCCCGGTTTTAAAATTTTTTACCGGACACTAATGATCAAAAATATGAAAAAAATTTTTTCCATTATTGTGCTTTTCATGCTTTTCGCTGCATGCTCATCCAGGCGCCCGCTCTTCTCAGACAGGCCGGGAAACAACAAAACCTACGAAGTGGAATACCTTTTTGAATACGATGGCTGTAAGGTTTACCGTTTTTTCGACCGGGGCAACTACGTATACTTTACAAATTGTAAGGGCGATGTAATCGGTTTTGCAAACGATTCGATCAATACAAGGATTGTGAATCATGTAAAGTAACATTTCAAATATTTATAAACCATTTCCAAAAGTCCACTTTTTACTTAGCCAATTCCGAAAAGTCGTTCGGAAAAATGTGATATTTCACAAAAAGTCGTTCGAATATTTGTGATATTTATAGCAATTTATTATTGGTCGGCGGCAAAATCGAATGCCAAAATAGATTTTCTGGTACAGCTTAATTGTAAAGTAATGCCAATAGAAGTAAAAGCATCGGAAAACCTCCAGACTAAAAGCCCAAAATCTTTTACTGAAAAAAATTTTCATTAAATACCAACTTTTTGTCATCTGCAATATAGTTAAGTTAAATTACACTATTTTTAACGTTCTTCTTGAACTAAGAAAACAGAAACAAACAATCATGTTCTTAACTTTAAAATATTTTTAAACCCAAAAATAACCAACCTGATGAAAACAATACCGGTTTTACTCTCTCTTTTTCTTTTTGCAATAAATACATTTGCACAAACAGCAACAGCACCATCAAATGGCGATGGTTCTTCAGACAGTCCGTATCAAATAGCGACATTTGAAAATCTTTATTGGCTATCGTTAAGTGATAGCGTTTGGGATAAGTACCTTATTCAGGTAGCCGATATTGATGCTTCCGAAACAGCTGATATGGATTTTGATCCAATTGGAAACAGTACAACAAATTTTACCGGTAGTTATAATGGGAAAGGACATGTAATAAAAGATTTATACATACACAATAGTACAGACTATGGCGGTTTTTTTGGGTACATTAATGGGGCTGATATTGATAGTCTGAGGCTTACTGATGTAGACATTCATGGAGTAGAGGATGTCGGCGGTTTTGTAGGCTATGCTTCAGGAGCAAATATTCAAAATTGTTTTATTACCGGCAAAGTAGATGGAAACGATACTGTTGGCGGATTTTGCGGAACAGTTACTTCTTCAACTACAATCAAGTTATGCTATTCTACAGGTGATGTTGATGGTGCTCTGCATTCAGCTGGATTTGCAGGAGTTGTTGCAAATTCGAGCCTGGTTGAAAGTTGCTATTCAACTTGTCGTGTAAACGGAGGAATATATATCGGAGGTTTTGTTGACGGTGTTGGCAACTATGCCCGAACCAAATATTGTTATGCTGCAGGTATGGTTTCCGATGGGATTTCAACAAATGGATTTGGTTCTTCAACGGTGGCTTACATAACAACGTGTTACTGGGATGTGGACGCAACTGGTCAGTCAGACAGTGAAAGAGGTTCCGGGTTAAGCACGGCCCAAATGAAGCAACAAGCTAATTTCCCCTGGAATTTTACAACTACCTGGGACATACAGGAAAGCTACACCTATCCGTCCTTGCGCTCGCTGAATAATGCACCCTTTGCATTTGCCGATGAAGTTATGGTAAAATCCGATTTCCCGGCTGATTCATTGCTCTCGAATGATTACGATTACGAAACAGGGCAGTCTGCACTTGTATACGAAATTGAAAGTGTCAGCAATGCAACATTCAGTAACGATACCATTCATTTGCCTGCAGGAGCAAATGCGGGCGATACAATAACCATTTTATACAGGGTGGGAGAATCAAGCCTGGTTGATACCTTATGGGGAAATACGACAAAGTCGTTACTTCTTGTCAGTAAATCACCGGTGCTGGTTGTGAATGACACGTTGAAGTGTTATGGCGAAGGAAAATTTGTACGGCCAGAAGAATTCAGTTATACTGACCCCGATGATGCCGATAGCAGTTTGCTTTATACCATTACACAATTACCTACAAAAGGAACCCTTTCTCTTTCGGGAACAACACTTTCAACCGGTGAAACTTTTACCCAGGCCAACATCGACTCGTTGATACTGGTTTATACATTTACCGGTGCAGGCACAACAGAAACCGACAGCCTTGAGTTATCACTTACCGATGGATTTTCGACCCTTTCTGACATTAAAATTCATCTTTCAATAGAAAAACTGTTCGCCGGAACGGGAAGTACAGACGACCCTTACCTTATTTCGAGCAAAACAGATCTCGACAATATTAGGAAAACGCTTTCAGCCTGCTTCCTTCAAACAACCGATATCGAATTTGAAGATGCCGATTTTGAAACAGGGGGCGATTTTTATAATGATGGCCATGGTTGGACTCCATTGGGAAGCAGTTCAAATCCGTTCAGCGGTTCCTACAATGGACAAGGCTATTTAATTAAAAATTTGCAAATTAACCAGCCCGCTACCAACATCATTGGACTGTTCGGTTTCGTTAGCAATGGTTTGGTTAATAACCTGGGCATAATAAATGCCGAAATTTCAGGAAATTCAAACGTTGGGGCACTGGCCGGATATTGTGAAAATTCGGAAATAACAACCTGTTATTCATCAGGAACAGTATCAGGAAACAATGATATTATTGGTGGACTAATTGGCAATATGCTCAATTCCTCACTATCGAAAAGCTATTCAATTGCAGAAGCTTCTTCGACAGATACTTACACCGGATGCCTCATAGGTTTTTGCAGTGCTTCAACTGTTGAGAACTGTTACACTAATGGAAATAGTTCTGGGGAAACATCGGTTGGCGGTTTAATCGGTGGCATGGTTTCCGCATCATCGGTGATCAAATGTTACGCAGCCGGAAGCGTTTCAGGTACTACATATATTGGCGGCATTGTCGGTTCTAATGCTTCTTCAACAATCACAAATAGCTATTGGGACAAAGATGCATCAGGATTGTCTGACGGTTTGGGATATAACAATAACGGACAAAGTGTAACCGGACTTACTTCGGAAAAAATGAAAAGTTCAGCAAATTTCAGTGGCTGGAATTTTGATGCAACCTGGGGAATTGTATCCGATAGCACTTATCCGGCGCTTCGTGATGTAAATAACGCACCATTTGTATTTAGCGAACATTTTATTACCGAAGCATTTTCAATAGCAGCCGATTCATTAATCGATAACGACTACGATTATGAAACCGGTCAATCATCGCTGGTTTACAAGATTGAAAACCTGACAAACGGCACATTGGAAAACGACAGTATTCACTTTTCAGGCGAAGCCGAAACAGGTGATTCAATTCAAATTAATTACAAGCTGGGCGAAATAATGGGAGTTGGCGATACCTTGTGGGTAAAAAGTGTACGGTCAATAATTGAAATGGGTAATAATCCACCGGAATTATTAAACGACACACTGTATATTTGTAAAAACACACGCACTGCCTGGTCGGTTGACACCCTGGCCTATGATGTGGAAAAGAATCCGATTGGTTTTAATATCCTGACACAGCCGGCAAACGGCACAGCCCAGTCAAGTACTGACAGCCTGATTTATACCCCCGACCCTGATTATTTCGGAACAGATTCGCTTCAGCTACAACTAAGCGATCCCGAAGGGTCAAACGATGTATGGCAGTATCTGTACATCGATGACATCCCCGTGGAAATTAATAATGACACCTTACAACTATACAGTGATTCGCCGGGAATTATTGGTGCCGATACTTTGCGTTTTGCCGACAATGATAATCCCGACAACCAGTTAACATACACCATTACCCAACTTCCTGAACACGGTTCTTTAAGCCTATCGGGTACTGAGCTGTTATTAAATGGGAATTTCACACAGGCCGATGTCGACTCAGCCTTCCTCGTTTATACCTATACAGGCTCATCAATCACTGCTTTCGACAGTTGTATATTCTCACTGAGCGATGGGCGTAACACAGTACATGACATACGGTTATATATCAATTTTGAAAAGTTTTTTGAAGCAGGTTACGGCACTGTCAGTCAACCATATCAAGTGGCCACAAAAGCCCAACTCAATAACGTACGACATTTCCCTTCGCTCTGTTATATTCTGATTGCAGATATTGATTTTGATGCATCCGATTTTTCCAGCGGTGGCGACTTTTATAACGATGGCGTAGGATGGCAGCCTTTGGGCAATGAGGATACTCACTTTACCGGTTATTTTAACGGGCAGGGTTACACAATAAGTGATCTGTATATTAACCAGTCTTCTGATATCTGTATTGGGCTATTTGGCATAACCGTTGACGCAACGTTGAGTAATATGACCCTGACAAATTTTGACATTACAGGTTTCTATCGTGTTGGAGGATTAGTGGGGTTTAGCAGGGAAACAGAAATTATTAACAGCTCCTGTTCAGGATCAGTGAAAGGTACTGAAATTGTAGGAGGAATCGTTGGTGAAATCGAAAACTCAATGATTTCACGTTGTTATTGTTCAGTAATTGTTGAAAGTACCGGCCAGTACGGCATTTCCGGCGGGTTAACCGCATCGTGTGATGATATTTCCGAAATTAACAATTGTTACAGTACCGGATTCGTTTCAGGTTCCGATATTTCAGGTGGATTAATTGGTACATGCAGCCAATCAGATATCATTAACAGCTACTCAACAACCTATGTTTCAGGACAAATAGCGACAGGTGGACTAATTGGAAATAATGATGGGGACATTACTGTAACAAATTGTTACTGGAATATGGAAGCCTCAGGTCAGGCAACAAGTGATGGTGGAACAGGTTTGAATACAACTGAAATGAGAAATCAGGCTAATTTCACTAATTGGGATTTTAGCTCCATCTGGAATATTTCTGAAAATACAACATACCCTTTTCTGAAAAATATTGAAAATATGCCGATGGCATTCCCCGATACATTTTCAAACTATCATGACGATTTTTCTCCCATAACCCAGGACATAATCGATTCATTAATTGCAAACGATACAGATCCCGACTCACCCGGTGCCACGTTAACAGCCCGATGGATTGGCGGCACGAACATTTATGACGATACGCTGAGAATTAATTACCAGGTAGGATGCATTTCGGGAGGTGAAACGATATGGGGAGGAAACAGCTTTGCGATTTTCCCATATAGCGCCTCAACCATCGAAATTTCAACTTATGAGGATTTGAAAAAAATTGGTCGTCCGGAATATCCGGAATATTTGCTCAGTGCCGATTACAGGCTCACTGCAAATATCGATGCTTCAGCTTCGGCAGGTGAAAACAATGGAGAAGGTTTCTTGCCAATTGGTTCAATAGGCATTCCATTTACCGGAACATTTGACGGAAACGGATATGTTATATCCGACCTGACCATAAACAACACTGATAAAAAGGCATATATCGGATTATTTGGCAATACAAAAGGTGCAACCATTTCAAACCTGGGAATTATTAATGCTCAACTAGAGGCAAATTGGGGTGCAGCAGGAGCTATTATTGGATATTGCGATTCATCTACTGTAACGAATTGTTACAGCACAGGCAATTTACATGGCCTTTATTATTGCGGAGGGCTAATTGGCGGAGCGCTTTCCTCATCAGAAATTAGTAATTGCTACAGTGCTGCAATTGTATCGGGAAGTTTTTCTGCCGGAATCATTGGAGCACTTTTCGATGCTTCTGTTACCGATTGCTATTTTTCAGGAGCTATATTATTTGCAGAAGAAGCGGCCTTCATTATTGATGCAGAAGATGCAACAATATCGAACTGTTACAATATCGGGATCACATCGGGATTCGAAGAGGCCGGGCTTATCTTTGCTAACGATATGGCTTCTGTAAACCAGTGTTATTGGGATACAATCAGTACCAGTGCAGACAGTGCTTTTTATATTGACAATAATAATCAAACACCGCAGGGTTTGGATAACATCGAAATTAAAAATGCCGGAACCTTTAGCGGTTGGGATTTCACAAACATCTGGAGCATTATAACCAATACATCTGCTCCTTACCTCCAAGATGTCAATAATACACCAATGGCTTTCATCGATTCATTACATTCCCGTCCTGAAGATTTTAATATAATGACACCTGAAATACGTGATTCATTGATTGAAAATGACATCGATCCCGATGAAACAGATGCCGTTTTAACAGCTCGCTGGCTGGGATATTCTAATATTGCCAATGGATACATCAAGCTTGCTTATCAGGTTGGCAGTATTGAATCGGGAGATACCCTCTGGGGAGGAGCTGCCTTTGCCTTTTTCCCATACCTCGATACCATAGAAATTTCATCCTATGCGGAATTGAAACTGATTGGCAGTGATGCAAACTATCCGATAGACGGGAGTTACAAACTTATTGACAATATTGATGCTTCGGCTTCCCAAACTGAAAATGGCGGTTATGGTTTTCGCCCGATAGGGAATTACCTGGATGGGCAATTAAATACCTTTAAAGGCAATTTTAACGGTAATGGCTATGTTATTAAAAACATTTTCATTAACCGTACTGATGTAAATGATTTAGGATTTGGAGCATATTTTACTGGTGTATTCGGACTGATAGATGAAGCAGAAATATACGATCTGGGCTTAGAGAATGTTAACATTTCTGGATACCGTTATTCTGGCGGACTTGTGGGCTATTCGATGTTATCGGAAATTTCAAATTGTTATACAACCGGAAAGGTTAATGGTGATATGCATGTTGGCGGCATTGTTGGAGGTTTAGAAGACTCTTCATTAATAGAGAATAGTTATAGTACTGCTGAAATAAGCTGTACATATGAAGAAGCCGGTGGACTGGCGGGATATTCATATCTATCGACAATATCAAATTGTTACAGTACCGGAAATGTTACAGGTGATTATTACTTGGGCAGTTGTATAGGTGTTAACGAAGAAGGCACAATCAACGGTTGCTACAGTACAGGTAAAGTTACTGGAAACCGTTATACCGGAGGTTTTGTCGGAGACAACGCTGACGGTGAGATTATCAATTGCTATGCGACAGGCAATACTTCGGGTAGTAATTATAACGGAGGCTTTGCCGGCACAAACTGGTCCGGATCAATCAGCAATTGCTATTGCTCGGGTTCAGTATCGGGAACAACTGTAACAGGATGCTTTGTAGGTGAAAATGATTCAGGTTCGACGATTGATAATTGTTACTGGAACAGTGATGTAAACACCCTTACCTCAGGTTATGGAGATAATGAAGGTACAATAACCAACTGCTCAGGTTTGGCCACGGAACAGATGAAACAGCAAACCAATTTCAACGGATTTGATTTTTCAACAACATGGGCCATTCACGAAGACCAAACATACCCTGCGTTACAGTCAGTAAATAATGCCCCGTTTGCATTTGAATCAACAGTTGGCACGAACGATACCATTCTCTTTTCTGAATTACTCACAAACGATTACGACTATGAAACATTTCAAAATGCCCTGATGCTGAAAATAACCGATAGCGGCGATTGTACGGTTGATGGCGATCAAGTGATTATATCAGGAACAGCTGCATCTTGCGATACATTCAGCATTTCATACCGAATAGGGGAAGAACGGGTAACTGAAGGTGATACGCTCTGGGGAAACGAAACTACGGGCCATCTTTTGAAAACCAACAACTGGAATGGTACCGGCAACTGGGATGAAACAACATTCTGGTCATCGGGCAGCGTACCCGGTAACTGTGATTGCATTATTGTTGAAAGCGGTACCCTCAACCTGAACCAGGGTGCAGAACTCGATTATCTTGAAATAAAAAGCGAGGGAATATTAAACGTTAATCCAAGTCAAACTCTTGAGGTTAACAATTCGCTTACCAACAATGCCGACACCACAGGACTGGTTTTAGCTTCGGATGCAAGTGGTACAGGAAGACTGGTGAGCAACGCCACCGGGGTAAAAGCTTCCGTTCAGCAATACTTTAAAAACGGCCAATGGCACTACTTCGGAGTTCCGGTATCGGAAAACCACAGGGCAGATAGTACTTTCACCGGTTTTTATCTGGTTGAAAACAACGAATCCATGGGTGAGTATAATCCCTGGGAATACCTGTCATCATCCGATGTGCTGGAGCCCGGCACCGGTTATGGAGCCTATTACAATCAAACAGGTAACGATACAATCATTACCTTTTACGGTACGCTTAATACAGGAAATGTTGAAGTAATAACCAGTTATACCCCAACTGTCGAAGATACCTGCGGCTGGAACTTCATCGCTAACCCCTACCCCTGCACCATCGACTGGGAAATGGCCGATGGCAACCTCAACAATGTGAACGATGCCATATACGTCTGGGATCCTACGTTAAACGGCGGCGACGGTAATTATGCTACGTGGATCGACGGGGCAGGAACAAACGGCCAGAACCAATACATTGCCCCCATGCAGGGCTTCTTTGTAAAAGCAAACACTGGTGCAGGATCAGTGACCTTTACCAACGCGGGGAAAAGCACTTCGGCTTCAACCTTTAAAAGTGAAACAATCAACAGAAACTTACTGCTGGCAGTATACAGCCCCGATGGCAAAACCGACGAAACAGTTATTCGTATAAAACCAGGAGCAACCGATCATTTTGACAGCTCTTACGATGCTTATAAATTACTGGCCACCCATTCGGGCACACCACAATTGTACAGTACAGGCAATGGATGCAACTACTCGGTTAACACACTCCCTGGAATTTCCGTAGAAATGACCATCCCGCTAAAGGTACTGACTAAAACCAACGGGCAATACACAATTTCGTTAAGCGAACTCAGCAACTTTGGGTATACTTACCCAATAATGTTGTACAATCCCTCAACCGGTGAACTCATAAACCTCGAAAACGAAGATTACAGTTTTGCGGCTACTGGCGGCAAAACAACGGGATTGCAACTGGTTTTCACGAAAAGCTTAACCGGTGTTGAAAACACCGTGCTGGAAGACATAACCATAAAACGAACCAATCACCAATTGCAGGTAAGCGGTTTAGGAAAAGGCGAATCAACCATTTGGGTTTACAACATTATCGGACAAGTGCTTGGAAAAGCAACCACAACCAGTGGCAATTATATGCAGGACCATCTACCGGGTGGCGTATTGCTTATCAGAATACAGAAAGGAAACGGGACAATCAACGTGATTAAGGTTGGCTGCTCTTCAACCAACTGATTAAACATAGAAAACCAGGAAAAATGAAAATGAAGAATTGTAACACATTCAGACAAACATTAAAATCCGCTTTTATTAAAAGAAGTGATAAAAAACTTTTTCTTACAAACCTGATACTTTTTTTCGGAATGGTTGTCATGGCACAACCATTACCTCCATCATCACCTGGAGGGAATCCGGTCCCGGTGGGAGGTTTTATTCTGATTTTTTGCGCAGCTATGGCCGGATTCGGAATAAGTAAACTTCGAAAAAAGTAAACTTTCTACCTACAAAACAGAAATAGTCGTTCGGAAAAATGTGATATTTCACAAAAAGTCGTTCGAATATTTGTAATCAGTGATTTCTCCTGTGGGTAAAACCACACCAAAAACGAACAATTATCTTTCATTTAACCCAAACTACGCATTCACATAATCGATTAAGATCAACTTATGTTGAGTTATCTGAAGCAGCTGAATAAATAGCTGCAACAGGCAAATGTATTTTAACTAAAAATAATGGTAAAATAGCGGTTTCACCCTCGGATAAAAACTCAAATAAAAGACTTTCTTGGAATACAATCCATAAAAGTAGCTACTTTTATGGATTAATATCTAAAAAAGTAGTAATATTTTTGGAGCCATCAGTAATGTAAGCTATTTTTACAAAAAAAAATTGGTATTACATGATAGAAAGAGACATAAATAAAATCATTGAACCACTTCTATATAAAGGAAAAGGTTTTCATTATTTTTCATTTAGGAACATTTAGCCGAAACTTACGCAACGAACTAAAAAATCCAAAGAAATTTTATTTCTACGACAACGGTGTCCGTAATGCACTTATTGCAAACTTTCGACAACCTGAATTGCGTCAGGATATTGGAGCCCTTTGGGAAAACTGGATTATTGCCGAACGACAAAAATATTTGATGAACAGCCAAAATTGGGCTAACCAATATTACTGGCGTACAAAAGGGCAACAGGAAATCGATTATATTGAAGAAAAAAATGGTATGTTGTACTGTTATGAATTCAAATGGAATACCAATAACAAGGCAAAACTACCTAAAACTTTTTCCAATGCATATCCAAACCATGAATTCCAGGTTATTCATAGCGGTAACTTTGAAGATTTTGTATTGATAGAATAATCCTGTAACAGGTTTAATCAAAAGGGGAATTTCAAAAAAAACTTAATGTTTTTATTAAAAGCTCAGTTGATCTTAATTCGGGATTAAACGGCAAACCTTCCAGCCATCTTCTTATAAATCAATTCAAAAATCCATCCAAGTCTGCTTTGTAGTTCCTTCCTACCGGAATTTTAATTTTTCCCAGTTCAATTGTATTGCCATAAAACGAAGTGATCCGGTCAGAATTGACAATGTACCCCCTGTGTACACGGATAAACTTTGCTGTAGGCAGTTTTTCTTCAAAATGGCTGATGCGTTCTTTCGTTACCAATTTCAACGCGTCCAAATGAACAACAACATAATCGGCCAGGCTTTCTATATAAACAATATCGGCACAATTTACGCGGTGTTTTTTCTTATCCGATTTAATATTAAGGTATACGCCTTCATCACTTGTTTCCTGCTGCGGTAAAAACTTTTTCGATTCAATAAACCGGTTGATTGTTTTTGCAAAACGTTCGAGCGTAATGGGTTTTAACAAATAATCGAGCGCCTCAATTTCGAAGGCATCAACGGCAAAATTCCGGTGAGCAGTTGTAAAAACAATTGCCGGTGGCGACGATAAGGTTTTCACCAATTCCATCCCGGTCAAAACAGGCATTTCTATATCGAGAAACACCAGGTCGATATCACCCCGCTGCAAAAACGACAACGCATCTATCGGGTTTGTACAACCTGCAAGCAACTCAAAATCATCAAAATGCGACAGATGGTTTTTAATAATACGTATTGCAACCGGCTCATCGTCAACCAGTAAACACTTATACTTCTTCTCTTTCATTTAAATCAATTTCGAGTTTTGACAAGTAGTAATTTTTATCCTGTTTTTTCATTAAACGAAACGCTCCCGGGTATATCATTTCAAGCCTTTTCTTTAAATTGGAAAGACCTATCCCCCCACACTCATTACTGATATTCTCCGATATGGAATTTTTTGTTTCCAGGGTAAAATTTCCTTTTTCTATCTGAAGAAAAATTTCAATGGTTGAATGCTTTACGCTTTTACGAATCCCGTGTTTAAAACAATTTTCAACCAGGGGGAGCAGCAACAAAGGCGCAATTTTCAGGTCTCCCGTTTTTCCTTTGAGCTTATAATTTATGGAATGCAGATTTTCGAAACGATGTTTCTCTATTGATACATAATGCTCAATCATTTCAACTTCCTGTTTCAAGGGTACCATTTCCTCGTTGGTACGGTAAAGCATGTAATCGAGAATTTTTGAAAGGTGCATCACCAGCTCAGGTGTTTTGTCCGATTTCTCAAGCGCCAGTCCATACAGGTTGTTCAGTGTATTAAAAAGAAAATGGGGGTTCAGTTGCTCCTTCAGAAGTTTCAGCTCGTTAATTTTCAACTGATTGTCGAGCATAACTTTTTCCTTTTCGGCCTTTTCCTTTTGGTTTTGGGTTTGCAGGTTAATCCGGATCAGTTTGGCCGAAATGCCCATCATCACAACAAAAAACAGGGCAGCAAGGAGCATGGGTAAATCAATCATGTTCCTGTTTACAGCATCCATGTCGCACCGGGCTCTCCATAGCCAGATAAAAATGCCACCCATCGATCCGATCCATAAAGCAACAACGGCAAACAACGCACCGTACCAGCCAAACCTGAAATATTTGCGGGGTATCAAAAAACGGGGAATGAGATAATAATTAAAATAATAGGTCGTGATAATTGCCAGCGGGGACAACAGGGCAATAAAAATGGCCGAATTTACCCGATCGCCTGTGTTCCTGCTAAATATCAACCAAAAAAAGCTTAATGATAAAAACCAGAATAAAACATGTAGAGCGATCCGTATGATTGCATTTCGTCTCATGTGCAAATTATTCATTTTGAAAATGATAAAAATACATCATTCCAACCAATTGAAACAAATCTCCAGTGAAATATCGATCAACAACAAAAAAACAGAAGGATACAACAAAAATTGGTCATAATTCAGTTTCATGTCGTATTTTTACTGAACAATGCTGTTTCTATGCACTTTATCGATATTATTTCGGCCTGAAAATTAGAGGGGCTACTTTGCCGGTGATAATTTTCATGTTGAATTTAAATTAAATACCATGTTTGATTTTTTGAGAACCGGAGGAATACTGGGAATGACAATCATTACATTATTTGCATTAATTGTAGTTATTCTTGCAGTAGTTGTGGCATACGATGTATATGCCAAAAAGAATTATTCGGGAAAAGGGCTTATCGGCATCTTGTTTTTTGGCAGCCTGGCACCCCTCATGGGCATCATCTGGCAGATGATTGGCATGATGCAGGCTTTCACCGCCATACAGGAAGCTGCCGATATTTCGCTTGGGATTGTTATGGGCGGACTGAAGGTAAGCATGTACGCACCGCTTTACGGCTTGTTTGTTTTGCTTTTTGCAGCATTGATATGGTTTGTGCTTCGAACTATTATCAAATCGAAACAAAAGTGACAAGAAACATTTTTAGAATCGGAAAAACACATCCCCAAATAATCAGGCATAGCGCGAAGATGACAAATGAAAAGAGTGTGTCGTTCCGAATAAAGCGAAGCCCCGGTTTGCCGGGAAGGAATCTCAACAAATTCGAGCAGATCCTTCATTTCATTCAGGATGACACTCTCTTTGCAACTGACTACAACACGTTTCGTTCAATATTTTTGATTCTTCCCATTTTTCATACATTTGTTTCCTTCAAACATCAACCTGAATGGAAATAACCGCAACCGACATGCTGATTTTTGCCCTGGGGTTTTTATCACAGGTGCTTTTTTTTGCCCGCACCATTGTACAATGGTTTAAATCGGAAAAAGCCGGAAAAATCCTCTCCCCTGTCCTCTTTTGGCAAATCAGCCTGATGGCTTCAATAATGATGCTGATTTACGGGATACTCCGTGAAGACCCAGCCATTATACTCGGTCAGTTCATTGTGTATTTCATTTACATCCGCAACCTGCAATTGCAAAAAGCCTGGAAAAAAATCCCGGCATACTTTCGGATTATATCCCTGGTTTTACCCCTTACCTGCCTGCTATGGATTTTCATTTCGGGCGAAAACGGTTTTGGCGAAATACTGAAAAATAACGACATAGCGCCCTGGCTGCTGATATTTGGCATTGGTGCACAGCTTATTTTCACGTTCCGTTTTATTTACCAGTGGATTGTGAGCGAAAAGAAGAAAATTTCGGAACTTCCGCCCGGATTTTGGTTTATCAGCCTCACCGGATCGCTCATGATTTTTACCTATGCCATATTCAGGAAAGATCCTGTTCTGTTTTTGGGCCATCTCGGCAGCATGGCCATGTACATTCGAAATTTAATGTTACATTATACCGGCAAAGGTCTTTTCGACCTGCTGCCATTCGATTTGGGTGTCGTTACAAAATGGAGTCCACGCAGAAAAAAGAAAAGCCTCCCCTAACCCCTCCTATAGAGGGGAACCTTATAATAAACATTACGAGGTAAAATATTATAAAAGGATTATTTTAATGAAAAAAATAGTTATTACAGGTTGTGCCGGGTTTATCGGTTCGCACCTTTGTGAAAAATTGCTCGACATGGGCTACGAAATTACCGGCATCGATAACTTTGACCCGTTCTACGATGTAACGGTCAAAAAACGGAACATGGAAAATTTTATCGGCTATCCCAATTTTTTATTCATTGAAGCCGACCTGGCCGACCGGGAAAAGTTAGAAGCTGAATTTCCCGAAGGAGTTGATTTGATCGTGCACCTGGCCGGAAAAGCGGGCGTGCGCCCTTCCATTGAAGACCCCTCGGGATACATCAGGGCAAACATAACGGCCACGCAAAACATCCTGGACATAATGAAAGACCGTGACATTAAGAAAATGGCCTTTGCGTCTTCATCGTCGGTTTACGGCAATACCAAAGAAACCCCCTTTTCGGAAACCATGGATGTATCTAACCCGATTTCGCCTTACGCGGCTACCAAGAAAACCTGCGAACTGATCAATTATACCTACCACTATTTGTACGGGCTCGATATCATTAACATGCGGTTTTTTACCGTTTTCGGTCCGCGCCAGCGCCCCGACCTCGCCATTCATAAATTTACCCGACTGATACGGGAGGGGAAAAAAATCCCAATGTTTGGCGATGGCTCTACTGCCCGCGATTATACCTTCATCGAGGACACCTTGCAGGGAATTAAAGGGGCAATCGACTACCTGTTTCAACACAACGAGGTATACGAAATTGTGAACCTCGGGAACAACCACCCGGTGGTTTTGCGCGATATGATTGCCGCCATTTACGAAGCCACGGGTGAAAAACCAAACATAAAACAATTGCCTATGCAGCCGGGCGATGTCGATATTACCTATGCCGATATTTCCAAAGCTCAAAAACTTTTCAGATACCAGCCAAAATACGATTTTAAGGAAGGGGTGAAGCGGTTTGTGGAATGGTTTGATAATACATACCCCTCTATCCCCTAAAGGGGAAGAAAGAAAAGGTGATGTATAGGAAGATTTCCAATTTTCAGGGACAAATTCCAGATTCCAAATTTTCCACCTTCGATCAGCCCCTGGGGAACAAAGCATGGTCAATTCTCTCCTGTTTTGTGCACTACAACGATGCCTACAAAACGCATGACTGAATATCAAATTATTACGACCTATGAGTTTTAATTTTGGGTCATGCATTAATGTTTTCTAATCTTTTCTGTTTATTAACTAAGCATAAGGTAGTGTCAATTTTCCTTCGTCTAACATATCTGAATTAAGTTGACAGGCTTACCTTCGCAAAAGCGGTGGGTTGGCCGAACAATTTGTGGGCAGAGTGAGCGTGACGAAATGTTTGTATTCCTCCAATTTCATTTC
>JAIOZY010000020.1 GCA_021740385.1 Prolixibacteraceae bacterium
GAAGAAATAACATCGGAAGTTAAAGCATGGGAAAACCACAGGAACAACAAAACCGCAAAAATTAATTGGCAGTTTACAAACGATCAGGCACGGATCAAGCTCAAAAGACTTTATCCGTCAATTTTAAGTTAACACAACAGTAGTTTTGAATAAAAAAATTGAAATCATGATTAGGGAAATTGTAAAAATTGACGAGGAATTGTGCAACGGTTGCGGGCTTTGTGTTCCAAACTGTCACGAGGGGGCTTTACAAATTATTGATGGCAAAGCCCGGTTAATCAGTGAATTAATGTGCGACGGACTGGGGGCTTGCCTGGGGCATTGCCCCGAGGGGGCCATTACCATTGAAAAGCGGGAGGCCGAACCGTATAACGAAACTGAAGTGATGAAAGATATGGTGAAGAGAGGGAAAAATACCGTTACGGCACACCTGAAACACCTCCACGATCATAATGAAACCGGTTTTTTGCAGGAGGCCATGGATTATTTGAAACTGAGTAAAGACGCGCTTGATTTTAGTGTTGATGAAGTGCTTGACGATATGTTTGAAAACAAGCCGAAAACACAACCGGGTTGTGAAACAGGTGGTTGCCCGGGTTCACGGCCGGTTGTTTTTGATGCTCCCGGAGGAATTAAACTTGACGAAACATCACAAGCACAACCATCGATGTTGCGCCAGTGGCCGGTACAACTGCACCTGATTAACCCGGCGGCACCTTATTTCAGAAATGCCGACCTGCTTGTGGCTGCCGACTGTACTGCTTTTTCGATGGGCAATTTTCATTCACACTGGTTAAAAGGGAAAAGCCTGGTAATTGCCTGTCCAAAACTTGATCACGGAGCCGAAATTTACATTAACAAACTGGCCATGCTAATTGAAGAGGCAACGGTGAACACCGTAACCGTGATGATGATGGAAGTGCCCTGCTGTGGCGGTTTATTGAGTATGGTTAAGGAGGCAAAACAGATGTGCAGCCGGAATGTACCCGTGAAAAAAGTAGTTGTGGGCATACGGGGTGAAGTGATAAATGAAGAGTGGGTTTAAAAAGTTCATTTCATTGTAAGAACATCGCAGTTTAAAAAATTACAAGACTTTTTCGGAACGATAAATTGGCTTTTTTCGAATTTTTGATGTTCCCTTTTTAAAGGGTTGACTATAAAATCTGTGAAACCACCATTCAAAAAATTTTTCTAATAACACAATTCACCTAAATTTGTGCATTGTAAAAAAGTGAACAATGCACATTTTATTCATTAGTGGTCAGGAAATATTGCTTGTGCTTGTTTTGGCGCTCCTTTTTTTTGGTGCCAAAGCCATCCCCGATATTGCCAGGGTTTTTGGGAAAGGTATGCGCGAGTTCAGAAAAGCTTCGGCCGATATTAAGCGGGAGTTTGATGAATCGACCCGTGAACTAAAACAAGATATTGACGATGTGCATAAATCGATTGAAAAAGATGCCCGGGATATCGATGACAATATCAAAAAAACAACTAACAACTGACATATATGGATACAAGTTTTTTTCTTGAAACCGGGTTATTGATCCTTGGCATTGTATTGTTGGTTGTTAGCGGAAATTACCTGATAAAAGGCGGCGTGGGGCTTGCCGGTTATTTCAAATTATCATCGTTGGTTATTGGTTTAACGGTTGTGGCTTTTGGCACATCGGCACCCGAGCTTATCGTGAGCCTTGATGCAGCCATTACCGGCCACCCCGAAATAGCCCTGGGAAACGTTATCGGGTCGAACATTGCGAACATTGCCCTGGTGCTGGCTTTAACGGTCATTATCTTACCCATGCCTGTTGCGCGTCAAACCATTATGCGCAGTTGGCCATGGATGTTCCTTTCAGGCATTGTGCTGTATTTTGCCATGTCTGACGGGCATATAGGGCGTTTTGAAGGTTTTGTTATGATTGCCCTTTTGGTCACGTTCATTCTGGGCACCCTGCGGAAATCGAAGAAATCGCCCTTCATGGCCCAAAACATAAAACCGCCTAAATGCAGTTTGTGGGTTTGCATCCTTATGGTTGTGCTTGCCTCGGCAGGCCTTGCCATTGGTTCGCGCATGCTGGTCGAAAGTGCCTCATCAATTGCCCTTCGCATGGGAATAAGCGAACGTATTATTTCAATTACCGTTGTAGCTTTTGGCACAAGCATTCCCGAACTAACTGCCTCGATAATTGCTGCAGCCAAAAAGGAATCCGATATTTCGGTGGGGAACATTATTGGTTCAAACATTTTTAACGTATTTGCCGTAATCGGGATCACATCGGGAACTATGACCATTGAAGGCTTTTCAATTTCAGGGTTCCGGGTCGATTTGCATTTTATGCTGGGCTTTTTTCTGTTGCTGTTCATCTTTATTTTACCTCAACGGAAATTGCTGAGGAAAGATACAACCGGCCAATCGACAATTTTAAGCCGTTTTAAAGGGGTTGAAGGAGGTTGGATTTCGCGGGCCGAAGGCGCCATTTTGTTTGCCCTTTACATTTTTTATGTATATTTCATTTTTAAATTCTAAAAGTCTTGATAAAAGTTCAAAATATAACCAAATCGTTCGGAAAGCTGCAGGTACTGAAAGGGGTTGACTTAACTGCCGAAAAGGGGAAGATCATGTCGATAGTGGGAGCCAGCGGCGCGGGTAAAACCACCTTGCTGCAAATTTTGGGCACGCTCAGCCCACCCAACTCGGGCACAATGTTTATCAATGGTGTTGACCCGTTAAAAATGAGCGAAAAAGAGCTGGCTGCCTTTCGTAACCGCCACATCGGGTTCGTGTTCCAGTTTCACCATTTACTGCCCGAGTTTTCGGCATTCGAAAATGTTTGCCTGCCCGGTTATATTTCTGGCAAAAACCGGAAAAAGGTTGAAAAAAAGGCCGAAGAGTTGCTTACTTTTCTAGGCCTGGGCGATCGGCTTGAGCATAAACCCAACGAACTTTCGGGAGGCGAAAAACAACGGGTTGCCGTGGCACGTGCGCTGGTGAACAACCCGTCGGTTATTTTTGCCGATGAGCCCACCGGTAACCTCGACAGCAAAAACCAGGAAGAACTGCACGACCTCTTTTTCTCATTGCGCGATAAGTATGGCGTTACTCTGATCATCGTAACCCACGACCGCGACTTTGCCCGCATGAGTGATGTGATTGTTGAGATTAAGGACGGGGTTATATTGGGGTGATGGATTTTCACGAACTGAAAGAATTTCTCGACGAAAAGTACCTCGAATACAATGTGCCCGGTTTTATCGCTGACGATCCGGTTTCGGTCCCGCACCTGTTCGATAAAAAGGAAGATATTGAAATTGCCGCTTTCCTGACAGCCACCATTGCCTGGGGCAACCGTAAATCGATCATTAATAATGCCAATTCACTGATGAAGTGTATGGGCTGGTACCCGCACGAATTTATAACCAATGCTTCAGAAAAGGATTTTCAGCCGCTTTCCGGTTTTGTGCACCGCACGTTTAACGGTACCGACCTGTTTTTCTTCCTGAAATCACTTCAGAATATTTATTTAACACAAGGAGGGTTACAGGCTGTGTTCCAAAAAGGGTATTCCGAAAGTGGTTCATTGTACGGATCACTCATTCATTTCCGGAGGGTTTTTCTGGAAACACCGCACGAAAAGCGTTCTGAAAAGCATGTGGCCAATGTGGCTGCAAAATCATCGGGAAAACGGTTGTGCATGTTTCTGCGCTGGATGGTGCGTAACGACAGGCGTGGTGTTGATTTTGGACTTTGGGGCGGGATACCTCCTTCCGCGCTCATGCTACCGCTCGATGTGCATACCGGCACGGTTTCGCGCGAACTTGGGTTGCTGAAGCGAAAACAAAACGATTGGCAGGCGGTGGAAGAGGTAACGGCGAACCTGCGTAAATTCGACCCGGGCGACCCGGTAAAATACGACTTTGCTTTATTTGGTTTGGGGGTGAACAGAATTGTGTAATCCGCCAGAAGTCGGACAAGGGTTATGTTTTTAGCTATTTGTATAGTATAGGCAGATATGGTTTAAGGTTATATTTTCACTTTAATATTTTTATCTTTTTTTACAATTTTGGAATCCAATTCCCAAATTGTAAATTTTTTAAATATGGCACACAATAATTATTTTCAGTTTAAGCAGTTTACAGTAATTCAGGAAAATGCCGCCATGCGCGTAGGCACCGACGGGGTGTTGCTGGGGGCCTGGGCTACTGTTAATGCGGCTGAAACAATTTTGGATATTGGAACCGGCACCGGCGTAATTGCATTAATGCTTGCCCAGCGCTCAACTGCATTAATCGATGCCATCGATATTGAAGAGGGCGCAATCGCCGATGCTGAGCTTAATTTCAGAAACTCGCCCTGGGGCGAAAGGCTTAACCTTTTTCATACCTCATTGCAGAATTTTCAACCAATAAAAAAATACGGGTGCATTGTTTGCAATCCGCCTTTTTTCAACAATTCGCTTCCCTCAAAAAGTGAGAAACGAAAACTTGCCCGCCATGCTACCTCGCTCACTTTTCCTGAAATGATAAAGGGTGTTGCAGAGAGGTTAAAACCTTCCGGGTATTTTAGCCTGGTATTGCCTGCCGGAGAAGAAACCGATTTTATTGCAATAGCAGCCAACACCGGGCTTATACTAAATAGAATAACCCGTGTTATTCCCCGGCCGGGGCTTTTTCCTGTACGGGTTTTAATGGAATTTGGTTTTGAAGAAACGGATGTGAAAGCGGATGAACTGGTACTTGAAACCGGCAACCGGCATGAGTATACGCCGGAAGCCGTTAAGTTATTAAAAGATTTTTATTTGAAGCTTTAAAAAAGAAACCTGCCCCCTGAGGAGGGCAGGATCTAAAATAAACCTACTCGTTTATTAACCAAAACATGTATCTTATCTCTCCAGCCTCACACAAATTATCCTGTGCAGTATTATAATTTTATTGTTTGTTCTTCGCCGTTATATGTTACAACCTTATCGGATGCTGAAGAAATGCCAAGGCCGTTTCCTTTGTTTTCGTCAACCAATACGACTTTGATTGTACGTGTTTTCAGCATACCCGGAAATTCGCCTTTGCGTTTGCCAATGGTGAGGGCTTTTACAGCATCATTCCAGGTAAATTCAATGGTTGCGTACAACCCTTTTTCGTAGTTGTAGTTGTCGTTTTCGTCTTCGTACAGTACGAACTGTCCGTTGGCTCCCGGGTATACGCGCAGTTCAAGCGGGTCGGCCGGTTTTTCTGTGGCGTATTGCACAAATGGCCCCACAGGTACTATCGATCCGGCCTTAACCAAAACGGGCATCATGTCTTTCGGTGTATCAAACATGATGGTTTGCCCGGCATCGAATTTTTTACCGGTCCAGAAATCGTACCACCCTTCGCACTCGGGCAGGTACACATCGCGGGTCATTTCCACTTCAGCCTTTTCTTCTTCGGTTGCAAACATTTCGGGGGTTTTCCAGAAAAGTTTCATGCGGGCCGCACCGGTCTGGTTGTTTTCGGTTTCAACAACAACATCGTATTCCTTGCCGGCTTCAAGGTTGATAAAATCGGTGTATTGTTCGGTACTGGTATACACAATGGGCAGGGTTTCGCCATCAATCTTAATGCGCTTGCTGTCGAAACATTTAAAGTGGAACTGGTGCTTGCCGGATTGTAGCGGTATCAGTTTGCCTTCCCAGCGGATTGAATACATCGAGTCGGTCACATAATCGGGACGCCCGCCGTACCAGTTAATGTTAATGTTGGCATCGATCTGTTCTTTGCTCAGGTTTTTGTATGCTTTGTCTTTATAGTAACGGGCCAGCAGTCCGGGTTTACCGTCGTTGGTTTTGAAGCAGGCAGCCGGTACCAGCTCACTGGCCAACGGGGGTTGGTGGTACATAAATTCTGTTACAGGGCAGGCCATAAGCGAGGGGCCAAACATAAACTGGTCGTCAATGTTATAGGTTTTCTTGTCGGCCGTGAAATCCATGGGTAACCCGCGCATGATGGTGTAATCTTCGCTGGTAACTTTCCAGGCCAGTGAATAAATGTAAGGCAACAGGCGGTAGCGCAGGTTGTCGAACTTGATGAGCGACTCGGTAAACTCGCCCATTTCCCATATTTCGCGTGGTGTTTCCGATCCGTGCGACCGGAATATCGGGGTAAAAGCACCCAGCTGGAACATGCGGCAGTAAAGTTCCTGGTAAGCAGGATCCTTGCCGCCTTCCATAAACACGCCGTCGTAGGCGCCCAGCACAAAAGCGCCAATGTCGAAAGTCCAGTACGGAATGCCCGACATGCTGTGGTTTAGCCCGGCCGAAATCTGGTTACGGTAAACTTCCCAGTTGGCGCCAATATCGCCGCTCCAGGTTGTGGCGGCATTACGTTGTTGGCCGGCATAGCACGAACGGGTAAGGATGTAAGCCCTGCGGTCGGAGGTTTCTTCCCGCCAGAATTTGTGCAGGTGGTCGGTCATAACCAATGAAAAGGCGTTGAGGTAACGGGCGCACGAACCCAGGTGGTTACTGCCCATTTTTTTCATTTCGTATTCGGTAGCCTCTTTGGTGAGGGCATTGATCACGTCGGGCTCGGTCGAGTCGATCCACCAGCCGTCGAGCCCTTTCGAGTAAATCCCGTCGCGCAGGTATTTCCAGTACAGTTTGTTAGCCTCGGGAATAAACGCATCGTAATATTTAAATCCAGCCCAGCCAATGGGTTCGTACAAAAAGCCGTGTTTTTCCATGTCGGCATAAATTTTTGTATTGGGTCCAAGCGCCGGCCATATCGATATGATGGCATGGTAATTCATGTCGTGCAGCTCGTCCATCATCTTTTTAGGTTCGGGAAACAGGGTTTTATCGAAAAACATGCCGCTCCAGTTTTCCGGGCCGTTCCAGTAGTCCCAGTCCTGTATCATGTTATCGATTGGGATTTTGAGCTTCCGGTATTTGCGTGCAACGCTCATGATCTCTTCCTGGGTGTCGTAGTGTTCTTTGCTTTGCCAGTATCCAAAGGCATACTTGCCGTACATCGGGGCAGTACCGGTAAGGTACCGGTACCCCGATATCACGTTGTCCATATTTGAGCCGCTTACAAAATAGTAGTCGATGTTGTCGCCCATGTCGGACCAGAGTGAGGCTCCGGTCAAATCGTCATGGAAAATTGTTTTTGAATAGTTGTCCCACAAAATGCCATAGTTTTGAGTTGAAACCAGGAAGGGGTTCACTGCATCGGTGTTCGATTGCACGAGCACAACTTCTTTATCGCGGTAGTTGAAATAACCGTACTGGTGCTGACCCAGGCCGTAAATTCCTTCGTCGGGCATGAGTTCAAAATCCTGCTGAACCGTAAAGCCTGAATCACCGTCGTAAACCACCGGCTGGAACATAGCCTTGCCAATTTCTTTTAAAATGGTTGATTCTTCCGGGTCGAGGTAATCAATGTTCCCGGTTTTTTTATTGATTTTTACGGTTAGCGTTTCCGATTTCATTACAACTTCTTCAGGTCTTTCTTCAACGGAAATATCGAGTACCGGAATGGAATTCTGTATTACTGATAGTGATTTTTTTTCGTCAGTCCCGTTTGGTGTCCATTTCAGTACCCTTACAATGTCATCGGTGTAAAACTGGGCTTTCACGTATAGGTTGTCAAATTCGAGAACCACCCCGTTTTGAACCGGGTTTACACTGGCTGGTTTTTTCATGCAACCGTTAACTGTTGCCAATAGCAGCAAAGCAGCTAATCCTTTTTGAAAATGTTTCATTCGTCTAAATTTAAAGATTTCAAAGGTGATCCCGATGTACATCGGGATCATTCTCATATGTGATTGGCATAATCATGCTCGTTTCATGGTAATATTTTTTACTGAATGTTTAATACTTGTTTTTTCCCGTTGTAAATAGTGAACATATCGGGTTTATCGCTGGGAACAAACGGTCTTGCTTCATCTTTTTTGAACACGTAAATGTCGATTTTGCGTTTTTCGCTCATGCCCATATAATATCCTTTTCGATCGTTCAGGGTAAGGGTTTTTGTTTCTTCATCGTATTCGAAAACGATTTCAGAAAAATCGCCCTTTTCATAATTGTAATTGATCCCCTCGTCTTCATAAAGCGTAAAAGATGCATCGGCGCCGGTGTATACCATCAGTTTCAGGTTCCCGCCTGTTGGTTGCATGGCGTACTGTATTTCCGGTCCCATGGGAATTATTGAACCTTCTTTCACGAAAAGGGGAATGCGGTTAAGGGGTGCATCGGCCACAATGGTTTGCCCGCCCCCGAGGTATTTTCCCGATTTAAAGTCGTACCACCCGGTTCCTTCAGGCAGGTAAACACCGCGTTCGCGTTGTTTGTAGTAACCCACAGGGCATACCATGAGGGCTTTCCCAAACATGAACTGGTCGGCAATGTTTTTCACCTTGTTGTCGTGGGCAAAATCCATAATCAGCCCGCGCATAATCACGGCATTTTCGTGCCAGGCGGAAGCAGACCATGAATAGATATAGGGCATCAGCCTGTATCTGAGTTTATCGTAATATACCATCGATTTGTATTCGGTCGAATTTTCGGGGGCGAGGTTATAAATTTCGCGGTAGGGGTATTGGCCGTGTATGCGGAATAACGGGCAGAAAACACCAAACTGGTACCAGCGTGTGTTAATTTCGCGCCACTCTTTCAGGTCGGCCGGTGTAGGGTTCATGTAGCGGCTTTCGACCGAGAATCCGCCAATGTCGGTGGTCCAGTATGGAATGCCCGACAGTCCCATGTTGATACCTGCAGCAATCTGGTCGCGAAGGTCGTTCCAGCGGGTAACAATGTCGCCGCTCCAGGTGGCAGCGCCATATCGTTGTTGCCCGGCAAATGCCGAACGGGTAAGGATAAACACCCGTTTATCAGGCGCTGTTTCCCGTTGTCCTTCATATACCCCTTTGGCTTGCAACAACGAGTATGTGTTGAAGTATTCTTCACCCGATCCAAAAAAGTTGGGTGTCATGGTCGATTTTCGTTCTTCAATTGTTACGTTTGAGTGCATGTCGGGTTCGGTTGCATCGAGCCACCAGGCATCGATGCCTTTGCTGAAAAGTTTTTTGTTGAGGCCTTTCCAGAAAGTTTTCCGGGCCTCGGGGTTGTAGGCATCGTAAAAGGTGTTGAGGTAGCCGGGCCCTACCCAGTCGAGGTGTCCCAGTTCGATGTTGTTCATAAAGAGCCAGCCGTTTTCCTTAAACAGTTCGTAGTTTTCGGTGCCGTTGTAAAATTTTGGCCATACCGATATCATGATGTGGGCGTTCATATCGTGCACATCGTCGATCATTTTTTCCGGATCGGGCCAGAATTGCGGGTCAAAGTCGTGGTCGCCCCATTTGTCCTCGGGCCAGTATTGCCAGTCGAGAACAATATTGTCGAAAGGAATTTTGCGTTTGCGGTATTCTTTAACCACATCGACCAGTTGTTGCTGGTTGCGGTAACGTTCGCGGCTTTGCCACAGCCCCATGGCCCATTTGGGCATGATGGGCGATTTGCCGGTGAGCTCGCGATAGCCCGAAATTACTTCATCGGCATTGTTGCCTTTTACAAAATAGTAATCGATTTGCTTCCCGGATTCAGAATAGAGTGAGAGTTTATCCTGTTTGTCGGCGTAACCGGTATCCTGGTATGTTATACCAATATACGATACATTTGCATCGGGTTTCCATTCAATTTTGAGGTGCATTTTTTCGTCTTTTTTCAGGTCGAGATAAAATTTGTTGTACCAGGGGTTCCAGCACTGGCGCCATTTGTCGAGGATGAGTTCACCGTTGGCCCATACTTTCCAGTATCCGGCCACATAAATTTTGAATTTATGTTTCCCGTTCATTTCGGGTTCAAGATAGCCTTCCCAAACCACTTTGCTTTCCGGGGTCATTTCAAATTCTTCGGGGAAATTGTCCATGTCGTCGAGGGTGTTGTAAGCAATGGCATTTTCGGTTTTTTGTACAGCAAGGTTGTTGCTGCTGTTGTAGTAACTGGCTGTTAAGCCGCCCGGTTTCTGATCTTTGTCGTAAAGTTTGAGCGAACCAATTTGCTTGTAATCGCGCGGATCGCCAAAACGCGTTATGGAATAGTTATCCCAAAGGATTCCGTAATTTTTGCTGGAGTATAAAAAAGGCACTACGGCAACAATGTTATGTTGCATCAGTTCAACATCGAGGCCTTTGTAGTTTACCTCGCCGTTTTGGTGCTGGCCCAACCCGTAAAATGCCTCATCGGTGGGCGATTCAAAAACCTGCTGAAAAGCCGTCTCGTCGGTCGACTCATCAATTTGTTTACCGTAATAACGGCCGCCCCCGGTTTCTTCCTGTAATATGATTTTCCCATCGTTGTCGGTGAATTTAATTTCACCGGTTTGGGTATTTACCGTTGCATTTATTTTGGCGGTTGACAGTGTAACAGCATTTTTATCATTTGTTGTTTCCCAGTGAATATCGTTGGCTGGTTTGAGTGTTGTAACAAGGCTTTCGTTTTCAAAAACGGGTAACCCGGGTTTCGACACGGTAACCCGTATTATGTCGTCGGCATAAACTTTTAAAGCCATTTTTTCGTTTGTTTGGCTTATGTCAACTATTATCCCATTGTCCGTTTTTTGAATTGCCTGGTTGCTGCACGATATTAAGCCGGTTGCTAAAAGCAGTAAAGCAAGGGTTTTTCTTGTTTTCATATTTATTCGTTATTGTGTGAAATTACGGTAGCGAAAATAGGAATGTTTTTCTTCGGTTAAGTGTATTTATTGTATGCTAAAAGTTGGCAAAATGTCAATACCGGCTTTTCTACCATTTGTTTTGTGTGCGAGCATATATTTTACAACCTGGTATTGTTGTTTTGCGGTGCTTTAAAATATTTTTTCGCATATTGCGATGGGGTCATTTTGTATTCGTTTTTAAAGTGTTTTGTGAAATACCGGGGGTCGTTAAAACCAACTTTGTAGGCAATTTCCATCACGGTCAACTGGCTTTTTTCGAGTAGTTGGGCAGCCCGTCTGACCCGAAGTATGCGGATGAATTCGATGGGGGTTTTGCCGGTAAGGGCTACCAGTTTGTTGTAAAGGTGCGCACGGCTTATACCAAATTCATTGCTTAGTTTTTCAACCGAAAAATCGGGCTCGTGCATGTTGTTTTCGGTGATGTCCTTGATTTTTTTCAGGAATTTTTCATCCAGTGAGGTAATATTAATTTCAGCGGGTTGCAGGTCGAAATTTTGCTGGTACAGTTTCCGCAGGGTTTTGCGTTGTTCAACGAGGTTTTTGATTTTTAATTCCAGTATTTCAAAATTGAACGGTTTTGTGATGTAGTCGTCGGCTCCGGTACCAAGTCCTTCAATTCGGTGTTGGTCGGTGGTACGTGCTGTAAGTAAAATAACGGGTACGTGCGATGTGCGGTTATCGGTTTTAATTTTCCGGCAAAGCTCAATGCCATCCATCACGGGCATCATAATATCGCTCACAATCAAATCGGGCATTTCTTTCAGGGTTGTTTCCCATGCTTGCAGTCCGTTTGATGCTTCCATGATGGTGTAGTTTAACTTCAGATTGTCTTTCAGGTAGAAGCGGATGTCGGGATTGTCTTCCACCAGTAAAAGCTTAAAGTTACCCGTGCCTGCCGTTGGTTTTGCCCCCGGATGTTTTTCGCTTATCGGTTTTCCGGCCAGTAATTCTTTCGAAGGGCTTACCGTTTCAGTTTCAATGTGTTCCTTTACGGGTAGTGTTACTTTAAAACAACTTCCTTTGTCCACTTCGCTTTCTACGCTAATGTTGCCGCCGTGTAATTGGACAAATTCACGGGTTAGCGAAAGGCCAATACCGCTGCCCCTGTTAATTCCGGCATTTTCGGGTGCATTTTGTACAAAGCGTTCAAAAATAATTTCTTTTTTATCGGCAGGAATGCCAATGCCGGTGTCGCAAACCTGAATAATTACGTTTTGTTTTTCGGGGTCTTTTTTGTCATACAAAATGTTCACGTCAATTGTGCCGTTCCCGGGAGTAAATTTGAAAGCATTCGATAACAGGTTGAAAAGGATTTTTTCAATTTTGTCGAAGTCGAATGAAGCATTAAGTTCCTTAACATTCGAACTGAAATTTAACTCGATATTTCTCGATTCCGACAGGTCGGAAAACGAGGTTGTAACTTCGCGGCAAAATCCAATCAATTCATCTTCGCGAAGCACAAGCGATAGGCCCTGTACCTCGAGCCGCCTGAAGTCGAGCAACTGGTTTACAAGGTTAAGCAACCGCCTGCCGTTGTTTCTTACCCGCTGTAGTTGCTCCTTTGTTGTAACGTCTTTGGTTGTTTTAATTATTTTTTCGAGGGGCGAAAGAATCAGGGTTAAGGGGGTGCGGAATTCGTGGCTTATATTGGTGAAAAACTTAATTTTCATCATGTCCATTTCATGCACTTTGGCTGTTTCGATCCTTTCTTGTTGTATTAAAAATTTATTTCTTTCACGTTTGATAAAAAGCTGGATGGAGTAAAATATCACAAACAGAATTAAAATCAGGTAAATGGAGTAGGCCCATTTTGTTTTCCACAACGGGGGAGGAATGTTTATATGGAGCTGAATTTCTTTGCTTCGTACCAAATTGTCGGGGTCTGAGGCATAAACCCTGAAGGTGTATTCATCGGGGTGAAGGTTGGTGTATGTTGCTTCGCGCGAGGAAGAAGCCACTGTAGTCCACTCGGTGTTGAAACCTTCCATTTTGTAGTGATACACTGTTTTTTCGGGAGTAAAATAATTGAGTGCCGCAAAAGAAATTGAAAAAGTTTTTTCGTAGTGTTTAAGGGTAATTTCGTCGACATAATTGAGCGAAACCGGTAGCAATACCCGTTTGTTAATTTCTTCGCCCACTTTAACGGGTTTGTTTTGGATGCTCAGGTTGGATAAAACAATGTTGGGGTTATAAGGCAGTGAGCCCAGTTTTTCGGGCTGGAAAATGCAAAATCCGTCGGCGCCTCCAAAAACCAATTCCCCTTTACTGGTTTTCAGGGCAGCGTGTTCGTTGAATTCTTTACCATGCAGTCCGTCACGTTCGTCCCACACTTTAACCCTGAACGAGAGCTCATTGCCAATTTCCTCAATAATCAGGTTGCACAAACCCAAGGGGGTTCCCATCCAAATGTTCCCCTGGTCGTCTTCCAGTACCGTGAGAATGTTATTGTCGGGCAACCCGTCGTTTGTATTGAGTACCGTGAATTTTTGCGATTTTGGGTTGTACAGGTTAAGCCCGTCGCGTGTAGCAATCCAAACAAGCCCGCGGCTGTCGCAATAAATATCGAGGGTGGTGTTGCTGCTTATGCTGTTGGGCTCGTTGTTGCTGTAAAAGCGAATAAACCTGCCCGATTCTTTATCAAAAAGGTCGACCCCGTTAGCCGTTGCAAACCAAATGTTTCCGTCAATGTTTTCATCAATGGCCATGATGTAGTTTGAGTGGACTGAATTGGGCTTTTCGACATTGTAGTGGATGAAACGGTTGTTTTCGCGGTCGAATTTTTCAAGGCCACTGCCCAGGGTGCCAATCCAAATCTGGTTTTCTGAGTCTTCAAATACCGACCAAATTTCGTTGTCCGATATTGAATTGGGGTTGTTGGGGTCGTTCAGGTAGCGGGTGAAGTTTTTTCCGTCGAAATAATTTAAACCGCCGAGGTAGGTTCCAATCCAGAGCCCGCCTTCGTGGTCGATGCATAAATCGACAATGACATCGTTGCCGAGGCTGTTTGGGTTGTTGGGGTTGTTTTTATATGTTTTAAAGGTGTTGTTTGTGCGGTTGAAATAGATCAGGCCCCCGCCATTGGTTCCAATCCAAAGGTTTCCGAAACGGTCTTCAGCAAAGGTGTTTATATCCTCGTAGCTAAGCCAGTTAAGGCGGTATGGATGTTGGGTATAGGTTTCGAATTTAAACAAATCGGGGTGGTAATACGATACCCCTTTTTTATAGGTCCCCAGCCAAATGATGTTTTCGTCGTCTTTATACATGCATGTAATGCTGTTTTGCGAAATGCTTTTCTCGTCGCCGGGGTCGTTGGTGTAATTCTTTACCGAAAAATTCTTTTTTGAAATAACAATCAGGCCCCCGTGGTCGGAGCCAACTGCAATGTTGCCATCAATGTCTTCGCGGGCACAGGTAATGATATTGCTGTTAATCGGGTGTGTTTTTGATCCGGTGCAAAAATGGACTGTTTTTTCCGTTTGGGGGTTGAAGTAGTAGATCCCATCGTTTTCATTACGCGAATAAACCCACAGGTTGTTATCCGAATCGGGAAGCAGGCTAAAGTTATATTCGCCGGGCTGTACGCGTGTTGTAAGGTGATTGTAACGTGCAATGACCGTTTGCGTTAGGGGGTTGAACTTTTCGAGCACAAAATTGCTGTGCAGTAACCAAAAATTGCCATCGGGGGCCCGTTCGCAACTTGTAAGCGGCGAATTTGACAGTCCTTCATCGCCGCCGGGTGCAAAAAGCCTGATGCTGTCTGTAGTGGCATCGCGCCTGTAAAGTCCGTCGATTTGGTTTATAATCCAGAAGTTGTTGCCATCATCTGCCAGGGTATTAATGATGTTGGTAGTTGGTACGGGAATGTTCAGGGGCATCAGTGAGTCGGGGTGGCTGAATGTTTCGGTTTCCGGATTGAAAATATCTAACCCCGATGATGTTACAATCCAGAGCTTTCCGTTGTTGTCTTCATGAATGTTCGAAACAAGATTGTCGTTAATCGAATAAAGGGGGTTCGTGCCTTTGCGAAAAACCCGGCATTCGTATCCGTCAAAACGGTTCAGGCCGTTAACGGTACCAATCCAGATAAAGCCCCTTGAGTCTTTATAAATGGTGTTAATCTGATTGCTCGACAAACCACTGTTAACATCCAGTTTTTTAAACTGAAAGTTTTTTGTCTGGGCCGGAAGGGCCGAAACAATCAGTAACAGGAATATGTTAGCAGCGAGTTTGATCATTCCTGCCAAAAATAGTATTTAATGATCAGAAAAATAAATTCAAAAACTTAAAGCCACTTTTTTCGTCTGAAATAAACAATCATCACAATTGCCAGAATTGCCATTATTGCCAGCATAATGAAATAGCTGTATCTGAAACGAAGTTCGGGTATATATTCAAAATTTGTACCGTAAATACCGGCAATAAAAGTGAGCGGGATGAAAATTGCGGCAAACATTGTAAGCACTTTCATCACGTCGTTAGCACGGTTGGCCAGGTTGGTGTTGTAAATGTTCAACTGGTCGCCAATCATTATGTAGTAAACGTCTGCTGTTTCGAGGGCGTGGTTAAGCAGGTCGTCGAGGTCGTTGAAATAGGGGAGCGACGATTCTTCGATTAATTCAGAATCGGTGTTTTTTAGATTTTTGGTAATGTCGCGTACCGGCCTTATTGTTTTGCGCAGGTAGCTTATCTCGGTTTTTAACCTGAAAATTTCTTCTATAACCTGTTTGCCGTTTTTTGAAAGGATTTTTTCTTCGTTTGCTTCAACCTGTTCGCCAATTGAGCTGAGACACACGCTGTAATGGTCGACAATGGTATCGAGAATACGGTACATCAGGTAATCGGCATTGCTTTTGCGTAATTTACCGGTATTGTTGCGCAGGCGTTCCCTTATAGAGTTGAAAAATTCACCCGTTTTTTCCTGAAAGGATACGACATAATCGGGTCCGAGAATCAGCGTAATATGATCGGCAATAATGCTTTTCGACACTTCATTATAAACAAGCTGTTTCAGGAACAAAATGATGTTGTTGCCGTCTTCAAGGTATTTTGGGCGCTGGTCGGTGTTTACAATATCATCGAGCACCAGTGGCGATAAGCCAAAGGCTTTTCCAACCTCCGATATGGCAGTTGATTCGTGCAGCCCGTCAATGTTAATCCAGTTGATATGCCCCGGGGCCATGGCCGATATCAGGTCACCGGTATTTTCGGTTTCCGTTTCCCTGATGTTTTCTTTGTTGTATGAAATGAGCCTGAACCTTGGCCTTTCCATCAATTTTTGGCCAATGAACGTCAGTTCACCGGGCGCTTGTCCGATTAACTTTTTTCTGTTTTTAAAAAAACGAGCCATTGTTAAGTAATTTCTTTAATGTCCTGTGAATTTACGAAAAGTGTTGTTCCTATGCTGTCATACCCCGAAAAAAGTGCTTCCTTTTCGTGTTTCAGGGTTTCTTCCCTGAACCCGATCATGGTAAGTGCTGCGTTGGCAGAGCGGTCGTTAATTATTTTTTTGTACGAAATGTTTTCGGGCTGTTCAATAATTTCAATGTTCTGGGTGGTGATGGGCAGTCGCCCCGAAACAACCATTTTTTCTAAACGCTGCCTGACCTCTTCTATCTCAGACTTTTGACATATTTCAAAAATTTTGATGGTCGATTTTTTCCAGTCGGGGTGTCCCAGGATGATAAAACTTAAAAGGATCATGAGGTTTGCATTGTACTGGTCGCTCGATTTGATCCATACATGTATACCCTGTACAAACTCGATGTGTTTGCCGGTTGATGCCAGGATGCAAACGTCGAAATCACCCGAACGGACCATGGCAAAATTATCGATGATGTTGTTCAGGTTTTTACCCGACTGTTTGTCGTATTCAAAAATAACCATGTTGTTTTCCATGCCGGCAATGCCCGGCATTTGTATGGCCTGGGCAATGGCCGATGTATACGAGGGTGAAATAAGCGTGTCGATGTAAACGTGGTTTTCGATATGGTCGAAACGTTTAATGATTTGTTGAGTAATTTCTTTCGATTTTTCAAAGGTCGTTGTTGAATAATAGTCTTTTATTAAGTGCAGGAACGTGCCAAAACCATACATGTACGAAATCCAGTTTAAAAACCGGAACACTTCGTTGCGCTCGAATGTGTCTTCTGAGATGCATATAGCGCTTGGCCGCCATTCATTAGCGCTTTCATTGTTGGTTTTCTGAAGGTAAACCTGAATGTTCCGGTTCATTTGGTAAATGGCATTGGCAAAAATCGACTGCAAGCCCTTACGCTCCTTGTTAACCCTGGCAATGTAAAGGTAAAGCAGCGACATGATAATGAAGGCTATAACGGCATATAGCGAATCGATTTTGAACATTACCCAAACAGCTACAATGAACCCAATAAGCGAAATAAACCACTTCGATTTAAACGAAGGCCGGTACGAGGGCGATGTACCAAAGTGGTTCAGGAACGATATGAGGCAGATGGATCCATACGTAACCATGAAAAACATTGAAATAATGCTTGCTACAGCGTTAACATCGCCAAGGGCAACAAATACAAATGCAATAATAATGGTTAACAGCGATGCATTGCGGGGTTCTCCTTTATGTTCGGTAGCCAGCCAGCTATTGATTTTTTTAGTGGGAAACGATTTATCGGCAGCAAGCGCCTGCATGGTACGCGGGGCTACCATAACGGACCCCAGGGCCGAAGAAAAGGTTGAAGCTGCCAGCCCCAGTGGAATAATAACCGAACCGCCAAGGGCAATTTTTGCCATTATCAGCTGGTTTGCAGTTAACTCTTCGGGTGTAACCGACATAGCCAGCTTGTAAACAATAAAGAAATAAATGATCATTCCCGAAAGGGTGGCAAGCGTAGTGCCCAGGGGGATCGATTTTGAGGGGTTTCGCAAATCGCCCGATAAGCCTACCCCGGCTGTCATTCCTGTAAAGGCCGGAAAAACAATGGCAAAAACCAGGAAAAAATCCTGGCCGTTCCGGAATTCGGCATTTGCCAGGCCAAAATCGCTGGTTGTTGCATGACCCGTTGTGCCCAAAAAAAACATGATGAGCGAAATGAACAATATGCCCACAACAATATAAAGGGCTTTTACACCCATGCCGGCGCCTTTTTTCAAAATGAGGTAGGACAGTCCGGCCATAACGGGCAGGCTAATAACCTGGCGGGGTAAAACAAAGTCGAATTTATTGGCAATGAAATCGAAAAAAAACTGGAAGGCTTCGGTGAAGGCAATTACATAAAATGCAACACTGATGGCCTGCGAAAGGTATAAGGCAATGCCAATGGTAGCCCCAATGTTTAATCCAAACGAACGGGAAATAATGAAATATTCGCCCCCGCCCAAAACCCTTTTGTTCGTTGCAAGTTCCGAAATGGCCAGTGCTGTTGGAATGGTTACCAGGTGGCCAAGCAATATAATCAGTATTACGCCCCAAAACCCTAAGGTGCCAACGGCAAAGCCAAACCGTAAAAACAAAATGGCTCCGAGTATGGTCGAAATGGCTGTAAAGAAAACGGGAGCAGTCCCAAACTTTTTTTGTAGCGGCATAGGTGTTGTGTTAAATTTTTCTCTGTTCAAATTTCATAAATATTTTTTATCCGAAGATACATTTCCTGAAAAAGTTTTTTACCGATAAAAAAAAGTCATCCCCCGATTGCAACCTTTTAATTTTTTTCATTGTCTCTACCTTTAGCCTTGAAAACCCAAAGAAAGGTTTTGCTGCTTCCTGCCTGCATGGCATCAAATACCCGTTGTAAAGCAAAAAATGGGAAAATTGGGATGACTTGCCAAAAATGTTCATCGGGTTGCAATGTTTCAAAAATTGTCGATGAAATGAGAAAACAAGGAGTGGAAACCTTAATATTTGAACATACATCGGATTATATGAAATGGTTGAAGCCCCTGAATAACAGGAAAAACACAGGTCTGATTGGTACAGCTTGTGTGCCGAATTTGCTCTCGGGCGGTTTCGCGCTTAAAAGGATGAATATTCCCTCGCAATGCATATACCTTGATTACAGCGGCTGCAGCCGGCATTGGTGTAAAAACGATAGGCCAACAACAATAGTTCTTTCGAAGCTGAAAAGGCTTGTTGATGCTGAATTTATTGATTACAACCGGGTTGAAGTACTTGAAAAAATTGATGTGAAGGCAGAAACGACTGTAGCTTAAAATTTTTTTGCCTAAGGGCTTCAATACTGATGATTGTCATGTTTTTTAAAACAAGGTAAACGGGTAATAATATAACAATGGAATGAACAAATATTGCAAAATATTAATAGAAATAATGGCCTAATCACAAATCAAAAATTGTAAGATGAAAACAAAAAATGTAATTAAAAAGCAAATTGCCAGTCGCTCGAAATACTGAAAGGGCATATATGTTCGAATTGTTCGCAAAACTGTGCAATATCAAAACTTTCGCTGGAAATGAAAGATAAAGGCATTTATACGTTTATAGACAGGGACGAATCGGGCATTGCCGGTTATTTGAATAAATGGGCAAATCAAAACGATGTTGGGATTATTGCCTCGGCACATTTAGTGGACCTTTTATCGGTGGCGTTCGAAATGGAAAGGTTGGATATGCCTGCACAGTGTGTTATTCTTGAAAACGGCATTTATAAAGAGCAGCTTTTCGGACCCGAAAAAGAAGCTGTTGCCATACAATTGCAAAAACATCAAGAAAAAAGGCACGTTGCTTTTGCTTAAGCAAATAATTAGCAGAATGTTCGAAAAACCATGGCCAGATAAAGCCGTGGTTTTTTTTGTATCATTACTTTTTCATTGTAAAATCCGGCTGTATATGCAGGCTTTGTGATTTAGCTCACCAATTAAATGTTTCCTTTTTCATAATTTTAATAATTATTGATTTTACTAAATGATTTTTGCGTTATATTGAACCATTAATTCACAAATAATTGCCGATGAAATTGTATGAATATCAATCGAAAGCTTTACTGAAAAAAGCAACACTGCCTGTACCCGCCAGCATTCATGTATCGAAAGCCTCGGATGTACCTGCTGCACTGAAACAAACAGGTATTAAAACAGGCGTTGTTAAAGCACAGGCCTTTACCGGGGGCAGGGGCAAGGCCGGTGGGGTGAAATTTTTCCGATCGGTTGATGAGGCCAAATCAATTGCTTCTGAAATGATTGGCATGAAACTGGTGACGAAACAAACAGGTCCCGAAGGTGTAACCGTTAATTCGGTTTTACTGGAGGAGGCCAGCAACATTGAACGGGAATTTTATATGGCGCTTTTGCTCGACAGGTCGAAAGTAAACCCGGTTATTATGATTTCGCCCGATGGCGGGATGGAAATTGAAGTGGTGGCTGAAAAAACACCCGAACGTATTCTTCGCCTTTATCCTGAAATTGGTCAGCCCCTTTCTGATAAATTAAAAAAAGAGGGAGCCGATTTTCTTGGCCTTACCGGTGAAAATGAAAAACAGTTTGGAGAAATTTTACAGAAACTGTATGGTGTTTACACTGAATATGATGCTTCGTTGCTTGAAATAAACCCGTTGGTTCTTGCAAAAGATAAAGGGTTAGCCATTCTCGATTGCAAATTCGATATCGATGATAATGCCGTATTCCGACAGGCCGAAAGCGGGGGAAACCCAAATGCAGAAAAAACGGAAGCTGAAATTGAAGCCTCCAGCTACGGGTTAAATTATATCTCGCTTCAGGGAAACATTGGTTGCATGGTAAATGGAGCAGGCCTTGCAATGGCAACCATGGATTCCATAAAATATTACGGCGGCGAACCAGCAAACTTCCTCGATGTTGGCGGTTCGGCTTCCGAAGAAGCTGTTGCCAAGGCTTTTGAAATCATTACATCTGATGCCAAAGTTGAATGCATTCTGGTAAACATTTTTGGCGGGATTATGCAGTGCGATACCATTGCCCACGGAATTATTGCAGGCGTAAAAAAGAGTGAGCTTAAACTTCCGCTGGTTGTTAGGCTCGAAGGCACGAATGTCGAAATTGGTAAAAAAATTATTCAGGAATCGGGATTAAACATTATCAGTGCTACCGACCTGGACGACGGGGCAAAAAAAGCGGTTTCAGTCATTTCAAAAAACAAGTAATCATGTCAATACTCGTAAATAAACATACAAAACTCATTACCCAGGGAATAACAGGCAAAGCCGGTTTATTTCATACCATGCAGTGCCGCGACTACGGCACAAACGTTGTTGGTGGTGTAAACCCAAAAAAAGCAGGTACCGAAGTTGAAGGTTTCCCGGTTTTTGGCTCGGTTAAAGAAGCCGTTGAAAAAACAGGTGCAAACACGTCAATGGTTTTTGTGCCGGCACATTTCGCGGGCAAAGCAATTGTTGAAGCGGCCGATGCCGGCATCGAACTGATTGTTGCCATTACCGAAGGTATTCCCGTGCGGGATATGCTGAATGTTCATCAATACCTGAAAGGAAGCAACTCAACACTGATTGGCCCTAATTGCCCGGGTGTGACCACAGCCGATGTGGCTAAAGTGGGCATTGCCCCGGGATTCATCCATCGAAAAGGAAAAATCGGTGTTGTTTCACGGTCGGGTACCCTTACTTACGAAGCCGTTTACCAAACCACCCGCTCGGGGTTGGGGCAAACAACGGCTGTTGGCATTGGTGGCGACCCGGTTCACGGACTTAACCACATCGATGTAATTCGCATGTTTGAAGAAGATCCCGAAACCGAAGGAATAATTCTTATTGGTGAAATTGGCGGAAAAGATGAAGAACAGGCAGCCGAATACATAAAAAGCAACGTAACAAAACCGGTTACGGCATTTATTGCCGGGGCAACAGCTCCCAAAGGAAAACGGATGGGACATGCCGGGGCAATAATTAGCGGCCCGGGAGGTACTGCTGCCAGTAAAGTTAAAGCCCTTGAAAATGCCGGGGTGTATGTTGCCAAAACCGCTGCCGATATTGGCCACATCATGTGTGTTGCCCTTCGCGAACAAACCGGCAGGTGCCAGTGCAATAACGATGAAGAGTGCAGGTAACATACAAATCGTTAACGTCGGAATATTGTTGATGCCTCGAATTGTATTCAGAATGCAATAGAAGACTTTGGAAAGCAATTGAAAACTATTTAAAAAGTTGCTTTCAATTGTATTTATAGCTTTTTACCCCTAAAAACGCACCGAGCAACTTCATGATTTTATAGAAATATGTGAAGCCAACTTCATAAATTTAGCTTAATTTGTGAAGTTGGATTCATAAATTTGCTTAACTTTGTGAGGTTGAAATAAGATATAACAGATGCATTATTCAAGAACGCTACTTCCTTTAATTCAGAAAAACCTCTATAAGGGAAAAGTTATCATCGTTTACGGGGCTAGGCGAACCGGGAAAACCACACTTGTTAAAGAATTGATAAAGATGAGTGAAGCAAAAGCCAGATATGTAAACTGTGATTTGCTTCAGTACAGAAAAATGATCGGAACAACCGATTTGATTCTGTTAAAAGACTTTATTGGGAACAACAAGTTAGTTGTTTTTGACGAAGCTCAACAAATTGAAAATATTGGTTTGACGTTAAAAATTTTTGCCGATAATTTCCCTGATGTGCAAATAATTGCCACCGGATCGTCGAGTTTCGAATTGTTTAATCAAGTATCGGAACCCCTTACCGGGCGTTCGAGAAAATATCAGTTAATGCCCATTTCTATTGAAGAACTTCATGGCGTTAATGATTTAGTAGCCATAAAATCAGCAATTTCGCAGTATCTGAAATATGGTTTATATCCACAAGTCCTTAATGCTTCTGGCGATGAGCGGACAGAAGAGATCAATGAAATCACATCGAATTATTTATTTCGGGATCTGTTAAAATTCGAAAACATAAAAAAACCCGATTTAATTCTTGATTTGGTAAGGGCAATTGCCCTTCAGTTAGGCAGTGAATGTTCATATAACGAATTGGCTCAGTTAACCAACACAAATGTTCATACCGTAAAAAGGTACATTGAGTTACTCGAAAAATCTTTTGTGTTGTTTCGGCTCAGGTCATTTAGCCGGAATATCAGAAAGGAGATTAATAAAAGTCAGAAAATTTATTTTTATGATGTGGGTATCCGTAATTCAATCGTTCAGAATTTTAATGACACCTTTTTTCGGAACGATATCGGCGGATTGTGGGAAAATTTTTGTGTTGCTGAAAGGATTAAGTATAATGAAAATAACCGAAGGTTTGTAAACCATTATTTCTGGAGGACATACGACCAAAAAGAGATTGATTACATTGAAGAAAAGGACGGTTTATTAACCTGCTTTGAATTTAAATTCAGCTCCAAAAAACAGCAAAAAATACCCTGGGAATTTCAAAAAGCATATCCGAATTCGGTTTTTAAAACCATTACCCCCGAAAACTTTTACGATTTAATAAGCTAATATTTATGAAGTGGAAAACGATTAAGCGGTTTATACCCGATGGATTCATAATAGGAATCCTCACCATGATCCTTCTGGCTTACCTGTTTCCCGGGGTAGGGAAAGCGGGCAGCGCAGTTGAATTAAAAACCGTGATCAGGTATGGCATTATGCTGCTTTTCTTTTTTTACGGGTTGAGGTTAAGCCCCGAAAAGTTGAAAAGCGACCTTAAAAACTGGAAAATGCACCTCACAATCCAGTCGATCACTTTTTTATTATTTCCCATGCTGGTGCTAATATCATACCCTTTTTTCAGGCATTCCGACTATTTTCAACTCTGGCTGGCCGTGTTTTTCCTGTCGGCTTTGCCCGGTACCGTTTCATCGTCGGTTGTAATGGTGTCCATTGCACGGGGAAACATTGGGGGGTCCATTTTTAATGCCAGCATTTCGGGCATTATTGGCATTGTGCTCACCCCGCTTTGGATGGGTTTTTTTCTCGATGCTTCAACTGAAAGTTTCGATTTTGCCCAAACCATTATCGATCTTGTTATCCAGATATTGCTGCCGCTTTCAGTTGGTTTGATTTTACAACGTTTTTTTGGGAAATGGGCCAACCGGAACAAGCGTTATTTAAGCCTCTTCGATAAAAGTGTGATCCTTACCATTGTTTACCGCAGTTTTGGTGATTCATTCAGCAACGGTATTTTTTCCACTCTCCCAAACTGGACATTGCTGATTTTGGGAGCTGTTGTTATTGGATTGTTTTTCACCGTTTTTGGAATATCCGGAGTAATTTCACGCTGGTTGCGTTTTAACCGCGAGGACCGGATCACGGTAATCTTTAACGGGTCGAAAAAGTCGTTGGTACACGGCTCGGTAATGGCCAGTGTTTTATTTGCCGGCAGCGCGGCAGGCAGCCTGTTCCTTGTTCCCATTATGATATACCATGCTTTTCAATTGTTTTATATCAGCCTGGTAGCACGGAGGTATGGGAAGGAGGAGCGGTCTCAATCATAAGGGCTTTAAAGTGCAGAAAGAGACATTGTTGTTTTAAAGCCAAGAATTAGGAGATTTAAATCAAATGTGGCATTTCATCGTAAATTTTTCCTTTTAGTAAACGTCCGTTTTTCTTTTTATTTGTGCCTCCCCATTGTTTAAAATAAAATGCTGTTGATTGATTTTTACATTGTTGCTGAATGTTAAGCACCCATTCTTCTTTCATTGGCCTGGGTGTGCGCCCACTTTCCCCTCCAACGATAACCCAATCAATATTTTTAAAATTAAGATTAGGAAGGTTCGTTAAAAGAGGTTCACAGCTAAGAAATTTTACTTTTGCTCCAGTTTGTCTTAAAAAATCAATTCGTTTTATAACAGAATAATCCTCAACAGTTACTCCCATCCAAATATTGTGAGTCCAATTTAGCCATCCTTCCATGTCGTAATAATGTAAAACATCGGCACGTTTTGTAAGTATTTGGAAAACATGTTGTGGATTGTCATTCATCACACTGAAAATTTGCTGAATATATTCAATTGGAACATCCTTATGGAATAGATCACTCATAGAGTTTACAAATATCACTTTAGGTTTTTTCCAATTGTAAGGCTCATTTAATGTTTCAGGATGAAGGGTTAGTTTGAAACCATTTTGATATTTTATTTGCCCCATGGCTTTTAGTCGTTTTGCCATTATTTCTGCATAACAAAATTTGCATCCTGATGAAATTTTTGTACATCCCGTTATTGGGTTCCATGTACTTTCTGTCCATTCAATTTTTGATTTTACCATTTAAATTGTTGTAATAATTTGTTTAGCAATTTTAACTGCATTTTGATTATTTGAAGCAAAAACAAAATGAAATATTGGCACATTTTTGGAATTAATTAACTTCATTGGTTTTTCAGTTACATACTTCCAAATTGTTTTTAATTGATCTACATAGATGTTTGAAATTTTTTTAATAGGATCATTCACCTTTTTTATTATTTCTTCTTCACCAAAAAGTGTTGAATGATTTTCTTTTTTGTAAAAGTAGTTTTTTATCTCTTCTTCGCTTAATCCAAAAAATGATGTTAGCTTTTTTATTGATTTAAGTTCGCATTTTGAATCAAGTAGTCTATTTACAATTACACCTGTTGGAATCAAAATCCAAATGTCGCTTCGTGTGTCTTTTAATGAAGCAATTGAATCCCATCTGATTTGCATTCCAAACGGATCAAGTAATACTAATGCTGCATATTTATTGGAAGATTTCTTCATGGTTTCAGATAATTTTAAAAGCCATTGATTACAATCTCCTGATTTATATTGAAACTGATTTTGATATTTTATTTGAAAAGGATCAAGTCTTGTTTTTAGTTGATTCAATGATTCTTTTTTTAGGTCAATGAAATAGTGAAAATCGAAAGAAAGATTATTCGGTAAATTAAGAACCCGTTCTGCTGCGCCTTTATATACAAATTCTTCATTTTTACTAATGAAAAGTTGCTGAAAAACAGGAGATTCGCATTTTGTGTTTCGGTTTCCATTCCCTGCAAAACCGTCAAAATATATTGTTTTCCAATATGAATGTTTCGTCATAATTGTAAGATATGCTGAAACATATTTTGAGAAAGCATCAAGTTTTCTTTTGGTCCAGAGACCGCCCCATGAAATTGAAGGCTCTTTGATGATTTGAGAGGAATTGTTCATTGTTAACTTGTTCTTTAGAATATGCTAATATACAAATTTTTAAAGTCAAAATAATGAGAAATTATATAAAAAAACACCGTTTTCGCTGCCACCTTTTTTAACTTTGGCATCATATTGTTGAATCGATTGATAAAACCATCCGTTTTGAAAAAAATAAACTGGGACGAACTTTACCGGAAAAATGCGCCGTTGTTGGTTGGGGTGTGCCGGAGGTATACCAGTAACGAGGCAGTAGCTCTTGACCTGGTGCAGGATACGTTTGTTACGGCCATGAATAAAATTGAGGATTACAAAGGAAAAGGTAACATTGAGGGTTGGATACGCCGCATTGCCGTAAATAAAGCGTTGATGTATTTGCGTAGCCTGAAAACCAGTGAAATCCTTTCTGAAAAGATTGTCTCGAATGTTCAAAATGAAACCGGAATGGAAACACCTGTCCATCATGTTCGATATGCAATTGAGAAAGCTTCGTTTACAACCGGCGAGTTGCTTGCCGTGATCGATGCATTGCCCACACACCATAAAACGGTATTCAACCTGCATGTAATTGACGGCTACAAGCACAAACAAATTGCACAATTGCTTGGGATTAGCCCCGGTACATCGAAATCGCACCTGGCCAGGGCGCGCAAAAAAGCGCAGGAACTGCTTTATTCCAGGGCTTTGGAAAAAGGGCCGGAAGAGAAGCGAAAGAATAGCCTGGTATTTCTTCTGTTACTTTTGCCTAACAGGATTGATTCAATTTTCAGAAAAGGTTTTCGAAGTTATGAGCTTCCGGTGAATCCTTTTCCTCAAATGGGCAACTCAAGCGGAAATTCAATTGTTAAGCAAGGTATAACGCTTACCGGTAAACTTGTCATTTCAGGTATTGTCGCATCTTTTTTTGTCGCCGGTTTTTTTATTGTTCGCCTGGATTTTTCAAATGAAGCACTGCCTGAAAAACAGGAACTTTTAACGGGTATCGATACTGTTTTGAATATAGAGAAACAGGTTTTGCTTCCTGCAGAAACCGTTTCGGCTGAAAATGTTACAACTGATGCGGCAGGCAAAAACACTGTTGCACCGGTGATTGTAAAAAAGCAAATTGTAATCCATGATACCATCCGCCTTGAACGACCTGCTGAAAATTAATCTTCTCTTGATCCTTCTTTTACCGGCAGCAATAGCAAAAGCACAGCCCGACACCATTGTCGTGTACGAATATATACATAAAACCGATACGGTTTGGGTTGAACCCGAGCCGGTGCGAGATACGCTTGTTATTCAGCAGTTAGAATCGATTGAATGTGCAACACTTTATTTCGATTCCATCCGGAAAAAAGCCGGTCTGGTAGTTTTTTCCAACGGTGCCAGTGCAACCATTCCCATTAACCGCATCATATTGGGTGGAAACAAAAACCAAACGGAAATGAAACAAAAAGGTTTTTTCACTTTACTGCTGTTTTCAATGCAAAGCATTTTGTGTGCGCAGCCAACGCTCGATTTTTACACGGGCACAACCAGCCACTGGTTTCAGCACAATACAAGCACCATTAGCAACCCCATGTGGTTGGGCGCTCACATGGGAGCCGGAATTAACCTCCCGTTTAAAAACCCTAAATGGGAAATTTCAACAGGATTTGAATTGCACTTTGTATTCCCAACCGGTGACTACAAACAAATTAAAGCCATTGATGAAACACTCCCGTATATCGAACGCGACTTTGCCCAAATCCAAACCAACGTGATCATCAATGAACTGAACACGGGATTGTTTGAAAAGCCTTTTAAACAAGTTACTGTTCCGGTTAAACTTGGTTATAACCTTGGCAATTGGAAACCTTTTGCAGGCTTTGCATACAGTTACACATACTTTCTTTACAATACAAATGCAATAAGGGTGCGGACAAGGTCATTCCATGATTTTTCCCTTATGGCAGGTACAAGTTATTCCTTTTCTGATAAGCTTGGTTTGAAGTTGAGCCTTTACAAAGGGATTGCCGACAAATACAATGCCTTTGAAGATTTTATCTCACCTACGGCTGGCATGAAAGAATACTACTTTCAATCGGTTTATGCTACACTCAGTTTTGTTTTCACCTTGTAAAAAACGAAGTTATGAAACGATCAATTATATACTTTCTTACAATTGTTTTATTTTTCATCGCATCATGCGACGATACAATTTTAAAACCAGAGGTTGAACTCAAAGAGGGACTGAACATACAAATTGGCAACAGCATTTTATTCACTGAAAAAGATATTGATTATTATGACCATTCTTCCCACTATTTTTATTTTAACAAGCCACTTAAACAAAGTCTTTCTAATTATGGAAATTCAAAGTTCTGGATTACAAACAGTAGCATCGTTATTTATGAAGGAATACTTAAAACTTCTGAATGCGGCTGTTTAGAAGGTGATTCCACTTTAATTTATGACAATTATGAACACGCTGATTTTGTTCTGAAATTAGGTCATTACCCGTGTTATAATTCATCAACCAACTTTGCAAACGATTATAGGGAAAGCAAAGCTTTTATTAATGAGCTTTCTCAATTGGGGTTTTTGCATCCCGGGCTTGAATGCATTGTCGATTCAATACAAATTATCGGCGATAAAAGAATTAAAATGTATCATAAAATATGTAATTATGATACCTGGAATTACTACTTTCCTGATCCTGAAAGAATTCCTGAAAATAGTACATATGATCATAACCGTAGATTGCGATTGTATGAAAAAAATACTCAAATGTATGCCCTATATCATTCACCCGAAGAAAGTACTTTACTTCGTGTCGGGAAGAAAGATACCAGTTTGCTCATGCTTATCAAAGCCGGGGAATCGATATCACGTGTGACAGAATATTCCTTATCGAACAATATTTCCCCAGGGAACTATAAGATTTATTTGAAATTACCCGGACTTGGACAAGATATATCCTATCCGGAAGAAAGGGAATTAGCCCAAGGGAAAATATGGCTTGGAGAAATTTTAATGCATCAGGACATTGATATCAAATAATTATGAACTCAAAATTCTTCAAGATGAATAAAATAATATTACAGATACTAACTCTCCTTTTAATAAGCGGTCAGTTGTTCGCCCAAAAAGGCAACGGGTTTAATATTTCGTTTTTTACAAAAGGGAATTTCAATGCTTATTCAACGCATTATTTTGAGCTTGATCCATATTATGAATATAACAAGAATACTGAAATGGTTGGTGGGGCATTTAATGCCTCTCTGGGGATTGCCGGGAATATCCCTTTAAATAAACCATTTGCTTTTTACCCACGACTCGGATACACTAAACTTAGGGGATTGCAATCAACAGCTTACAGATATTATTACCCTGATAAAACTGATCCTATTAATATTATAAGTAACATTGCCGAAACACGTTTCTATTTCATTTCTGCGGATTTTCTCCTGAAATACTATCTGCCCCTTGGAAACGTGAAAAAATATTACATATATGGCGGCCTTCGCACCGACTTCCTTTTATGGGACGATGATGTATTGTACGACAATGAGCTGATATTTGAGGGCATGAACGATTTCAATCTCAACTACGTTGGCGGACTGGGCTTTGATTTCTGGAAAGGTTTTTATTTTAACCTCGAGTATTCAAACAACATAACCAACTTTATTAAAAACGACCGCTACCTGATAAGGTATTTTTCATTATCGGCCAGTTTGGGGATTTATGTATTTTGAATTGCATAATCCGTTTTTTTCACCTATTTTTTGGCAGGATAAATGACCGTATTTTCACAATGTCAAAAGCCCGTTACATACCTGCGAAAACCATACTGTCGAAGGTGAAAAACGCACCCGACAAGTGGTTTGGGATAACCTACAACATGAACCTTTACCGGGGCTGCCAGCATCAGTGCATTTATTGCGATTCGCGCAGCGAGTGTTACCAACTGGGCGATCTGGCCGATATACGCATAAAAGAGAACGCCCTTCAAATTCTTGAACGGGAACTAAAAACAAAACGCAAACGGGCAACTGTAGGATTTGGCAGTATGAACGACCCGTATATGCCGGTTGAAGCTCAGGAACAGTTAACACGTGGCGCATTAAAACTCCTTCTCAGGTACAATTACCCGGTGCACATGCTTACCAAAAGTGACCTGATTTTGCGGGATATCGATCTGTTGAAACAACTTTCGGTAAAGTATGCAGCCGCTTCGTTTACAATAACAACTGCCGATGATACTTTGGCAAAAGTAATTGAACCGGGGGCGCCGATTTCTTCAAAAAGGTTTGAAGCCATTTCTCGCCTGGCTTCCGAAGGGATATATACAGGTGTAATGTACATGCCCTTGCTGCCATTTATTAATGATAGCTGGGAAGAGGTTGAAAAAACAATCGTGAAGGCAAAAGAAGCAGGTGCCAAATACCTGCTATTCTGGCCTGGCTTGTCGCTCCGCCAGGGATCGAGGGAGTATTTTTACAAAAAGCTCGACCAACACTTCCCCGGTAAAAAACAAAAATATATCGAAACCTTTGGAGATAGTTATATATGCAATTCGCCCAATGCCAATGAACTTTACCGGAAAGCTACACTGCTGCAAAAAAAGATTGACCTGCCGCAAAAAATGAATTTTTTTCAGGAAGATAGAGCAGAACAATTTCGATTGGATTTTTAATCTTTTCTCAATATTCAAATTTTTAAGTGTGGTAAACTTTGTATAGTTTTGTGCCTTTCAGAAAATTGACTGGTAATTAAAAATCTTTCAGAAAATGGAAAAGGTAGCAATTGGTATTGATGTAGGCGGAACAAATACCGTTTTTGGGATAGTTGACAAGGAAGGGAAAGTGCTGGCAAATGGTAAAATTCCTACACCTAAAAAAAACGATGTCAATAAATATATTTCCGACATTACGGCAGGCATAAAAGATTTATTGGGACAGCTCAACGGATACGAATGCCTCGGTATTGGTATTGGTGCACCCAACGGAAACATTAATAACGGCACAATTGAACACGCGACCAACCTTCCGTTTAAAGGCGTTGTTCCTTTTACTTCATTATTAAAGGAGAATTTTCCTGAGTGCAAAAACATCGTTTTAACCAACGATGCAAACGCGGCAGCCATTGGTGAGATGATTTATGGCGGCGCTAAAGAGATGAAAAACTTCATCATGATCACGCTCGGTACCGGTTTGGGCGGCGGCGTTGTCGTGAATGGCGAACTGGTTTACGGCCACGATGGTTTTGCCGGCGAACTTGGACACATTACCGTTACCGCTGAAGGGCGTGAATGCGGTTGCGGGCAGTTTGGCCACCTCGAAACCTATTGTTCGGCAACAGGTATGGTGCGTACTGCTTTTGAACTGCTTTCACACCACAATGCAACCGACAGCCTACTGGCTACCAAAACCTTTAGGGAACTAACATCGAAAGATATTTACGAGGCAGCTTTACAGGACGACCCGATTGCCCAGGCCGTTTTTGAAATCACCGGCGATATACTGGGCCATGCCCTGGCCGACTATGTACACATTTTCAGTCCCGAGGCCATATTCCTGTTTGGCGGGCCGGTTGCTTCAGGTGAATTGCTATTTAAGCACACACGCGAATCGATGGAAAGCCACCTGATGCCCGTGTTTAAAAACAAAGTTAAAATTTTGCCTTCGGAACTTAAAATGGGTACTGCCGCCATTGTTGGGGCAAGTGCGCTGGTGGCTATGAAGTAAAAGCCTCCCCTAACCTCCGCCAGTTGGCGGAAGGGGAACCAAGGGCAAAGCATTATGGGGCGTTTATCCGTATTTTAAAATATCCCATAAACAAGAATGGAGTTCGTTATAAGTTGTTAAGCTAATACGAAAATTTTAACCCTATTCCAAAAAAGTAATTCTCAAATTGGAATCGAAATTTTCCCCTCCGAAGCTAAACGCTTCTGGATTATCGGTCGTACCCATTGATTGCATAAACTTCAGAAAGCCATAACCCGCGCTGGCCGAACAAAAGATTTTTTTCCCATAGGTTTTTAATGGTATCTCGTACTCGAGCCCGCCAAAATAAAATTTCGATTTTTCAGAAATTAGAAGGCCATCACTTTCCAAATAAAGCAATTTTAAGTTTTTTGTCAACTTGTATTTTAATGCTACCTCCAGATGAAGACTGTTTAAATCGTTTTCTGTATCAGTTGCGAATTTTAGCTGCCGTTCATCAGTCAGCTTTTGGTGCAAAAGGTAACTGCCCTTTCTGGTTGAAACGGGGTAAGCTGTTATATTGGTTTCAAATTCAAAACGTGAAATGATTTCCAGTATTTTACCAAGCACTTGTTGTTTCGATGGTTTATTTACTTTTTTCAATAAACTGTCGGCTTGCTGCATATTCACAAAAGCAGTTTGTACCGATTCGTTTTCGAGTATGGTATAGTCTTTCCAGTTTGAAGTTTCATATGCTTCTGCTTTTTCTGAAATAACTGTCGAAAGGGCTGCCTGTTCTTCATAGGGTATAGGATCTGCCCGATTGGCCGTTATTTTTGTTTGAACGTATTCCGATGATATGTCGAGGAGATAGCCTGTTTTTTTATTATGGATAGCTTGTTTTGTGAAAGCTGATTTCAGGTAATATTTTCCATCGATTTCACTGTAGTTAATGGTTTTCAGGTTATCCAAGAAAACAATCCCATTTATCGGATTCCCTTTTTCATTTTTTTCGATACTAACGTCGTTGCTACCGTTCTCAAATTTCAAATAGGCCAGTGATTCTTTATCGATATAAAATTTGCCGGTAATACCTTTTTTTAACTCATTTTTAGGCGAGAAAGAAATGCAATAAACTTCTTTTTCATTGTAAATTTCTTTGCCTTTTAGCTCATATTTATATTTTTTTGAAGGTTTCAGAATTGAGGCACGTTTTTTTACCAGGTCGATATAATGCGGGTAATGTATTCCGCCATAAAATCGAACCGGGTTGATTGTGTCGGAACCGGGGGCAATATTCTTCCGGCTTTTTACAATTTTTACCTGACCGGTTTCATCGTTTTTGTACGATGTTTTGTAAACATCGAGAATCGCTTCGGAAATATACAAGTACCTGGCATCCTTCTGTTTTACACATTCTCGAAAAAAGCCGTTGCTGCGTGTAGGATAATCGGGGTAATTTTCAGGGATTTTTTCGTATGCCCTTTTAAGCAATGTCCTCAGGGTGCTGTCGGGCATAACAGTAACCTCGCCAATCAGGTAATCGGCAGGGATCATCTTAACCGTAAAATTACTTGATATTTCGCTTATTGGAATAGACTTGCTTTTATACCCGATTGCACTGAACGAAATGGAATTGTTGTATAATCTGTCCGGGATTACCAGTTTGAAACCGCCATTACCGTTGCTCACCGTTCCGTAATATGTGCCTTCGACAGCTACGTTGACATAAGCAAGCGGATTGTTTGTTTTGCTGTTTAGGATCGTTCCTTTAATTGTTTGATTATTACCTGAAACGGTCACTGGAATTGTAAAGATTAAAAACAGTAAGCACTTAAAAAGTGATTTAAAAGAAACGTAACGATTGTCTTTCTGCAGGCGGTAATTACTGGATGTTTTAAGCAGGGAATTAGCTTCATTAAATACTCTCATCGTATTTTGTTTAGGGTACACCTATTAAAATGTTTAAAGTAAATAAGTGTTTAAAAGTATAAAATTGAGAGGAAAAACCTAAAAATTATTACCAGGTACTAATAAATTGTGAGCATAGAAAAAAATTGGCTACCTTTTGAAGATAGCCCCCTTTATATATTGCACCTCTGAAACAAAATCCAAATACTACTATTTCTTCAAAAAAGAATCTGAATTTAATTATTCCTTTAAAAAACTTCCTCCGGAAACGATTTTATCAGTAGTGATGCATTGAATGATGTACAATCCTGCTTTTAACCCTTCAATAGAAATTGTGGCATTCTGAACCGGCTTTTCCCATGAATAAGATTTTACTCTGTGCCCGTTTATGTCAAAAACAACCAATGTGTTTATCGACTCGCCGTTTATGCTTATTTCACTTTCAGCCGGGTTTGGATAAACTTTCAGTTTCTGTTCATTCAGCCTGGTTCCTTCAATTGAAGAAATCGAGATTTCAGGATGTTCAAACTCCCGTGTCGAAAGTAAAAGGTATTCCCCTGCTGCAAGGGTAATATCCATGGTCTCTTCACTGACATTAAATTCCGATCCTTCAAAATAGTTATACCAGGTGCCGGTTTTTGGGAAAGTAACTGATATGCTTGCTTCTTCGAGTGCAAAATTACCAACGGCCACTACATGTTTATCACCGCTTGTCAGTGCATATTTTTTTTGTGCCCCGTTTAAAGAATAGCTAAAATCGGTGGTTGAAAATTCTTCGTAATTGTGTTTTAAAAAATTCAGCGAAGCCATTACCCTGAAAAGGTTGGCCCGGTTGGCATTATTGCGGTAGTTCCATTTTATGGGTTTCATGGCCAGGCGGCAGTCGTCGCTTATTGTAACCCCGTTTTCACAGGTGTTGATGGAATAATCGTAGCCCAGTTCGCCAAACTGCCAGATCATTTTTGGCCCGGGAAGCGGGATATGGAATACGGCATTTAATTCCATTCGTTTTAATGCTGTTTCAAGTTCGGAAGTATTGTAATCACCTGAAGCATCGCCCCAGGTGAGGCATTTGTAGGTGAGGCGTTCTTCGTCGTGGCTTTCCTGGTAAGTGACCAAGTTGGGCGAATCCCATGCGCGTTGTTTGTAAACACCCCACGAAAGGTTGGAGTTGCTGCCCTGTACGTAGCCCATGGCGGCTTCGCCGTAATTATGGTTAATGTTTCCCCACAAAAGCAGTCCGTGGTTTGCCAGCTCTTTTTCTTCGGTATTATCGGCCAAATGCTCACATATTACCAGCGAGCCGGGTTTGCGTTTCCACATTTCATCGGCCATTCGTTTTAAAATGGCAATGCGTGGGGCATCGTAGTTCCAGCCATCGCCGGGGGTGTTGGTAAAGCCTTTGGTAAAGTCGAAACGGAAACCATCCACCTTGTACTCGCTCATCCAAAAGCTGTTTACGCTATCCACCAGTTCGCGGGTATATTCGCTGTCGTGGTTAAAATCGTAGCCCCACGAGTAAGTTTGGTTTGGCGAAGTTTCATTATACCAAGGGTTATTGGCAGCGGGCCTGTCGGCGCTTTCGTTCCAATACATGCGAACAAAGGGGCTTTGTCCGTAGCTGTGGTTCAAAACCATATCGATCACAACAGCCATGCCCCGTTTATGGCACTCGTCAATCAGCTTTTTCAGGTCGTTTTTAGATCCGTAATATTTATCGGGGGCGAAGTAAAACGCAGGGTTATAGCCCCAACTGTTGTTCCCCTCAAATTCGTTTACCGGCATCAGTTCAAGTACGTTAACGTTAAGTTGTTCAAGGTGGTCAAGCTTGTCGATTACCGATTGGTAGGAATGTTCGCTGGCAAAATCACGGATGAGCAGTTCGTAAATAACAAGGTTTTCCTGTGGCGGCATTTCAAAGTTTTCAATTTCCCAGGCAAAAGGTTCCTGGCCGGGTTGCAATACCGAGGCAATGCCTTCGGTTTTTCCTTCGGGATAAGCAATTAAGCCGGGATAAGTCGATGAAGATATGTCATCATCGTTCCATGGGTCACTAATTTTCTCAGCATACGGGTCGGCAATGCGTATTTCGCCATCGATAAAATACTGGAAGATGTATTCTTTTCCGCTTTCAAGCCCGGTGAGTTCATGCCAGAAATAATCCCCGTCTTTTTTCATCATGTACCGGTTTTGTGGCCTCCAGTCGTTAAAATCACCAAGCAGGAAAACGAAGTCTTTTCCGGGTGCAAACAATACAAGCCGTGCCGATTCATCGTCGGGGTAAGCAATGCCTTTTCGGTATCCGGAAGGCAGTGCTGCTAATTCGGGTTCCCCTTTCACACAAATGAAAGTTGAATCGGCAAGATGCTGACCTGCTTCAGTTTCTGCAGTAACCTTTACAATATGGTCACCCGGTTCATCAAATGAAACATCAACCTCGATAGTTTCTCCGGTTGTTTCGCCAATGGGTTCATCATCAATAAAAAACGAGAGCGTTGCCGCACTGCTCGATTGTGCCGAAAAGGTATACGTTTTATCGGTTTCGAGGATGGCATTTAAGGTTGGGAATGTAAAACTAAGATTTAACCCGGTTTCGTACACATCAACGAAAAGGTTGTTGGTTTGTTGTTTACTGTCCGACGAGCGGAACACAAACGACATGTTGATGATTTTTTCGCCGGCAGGAACATTGTAAAACGAATAGATATCGGGTGAGATCAGTAACTCGTAAATGCCATCGCCCAGGTAGGTGAGCATGGGTTGAGTTTCGTTGTTTCCCCAGCCTTCAATCACATATTGCCAATTGCCGTTACTTTCGGTACTCACGCCGGTATGTGCGTACAGGTCCTGGGTATAATATCCCAACCGGCTGTCTTCGTTCGAATCGAAAATAATCCGTACTGCTTCATTGGTAACCGGGAAAGCCGGTTCAGTTGTGATTTGTGCCCATAATTCAACGGATATTAGGATTAAAATTATTCCTGCTAAGTATCGAAAAATCTTCATTTTAAATAGATTGATAACTGGTTAAAAAAAACAGCGCACCCTTTAAGAGGGATACGCTGTTTATGACTGGTAATTATAAAATCCCCTGTTCTATAGCAATTTCAATTTTTTTATTGCCCGTAACCCGGGTTTTGTTGTAACTGGCCGTCCGAAGCTTCGATTGCTGTTTGAGGAATTGGCATGAGCAATGCTGTTTCGGGCGATGTAAAATCCTTGTTGGTTTTAGGCAAAAGGAATGTGCCAAACCGTATCATATCCTGGCGGCGGTGCCCTTCCCAGTAAAGTTCGCGCCCACGTTCGTCAAGGATATCAAGTAGTTCGATGCTGGCCAGTTCAGGTGCTTCCCTTTTTCTTCTGAGTTGGTTAACCAGGTTCAGTGCACCGTTCATATCGCCCTTACGGGCCAGGCATTCGGCTTTCATAAGCAGCGCATCGGCATACCGCCAGATGATAAAATCGTTTGGTGTGCGTGCAACATTAACCGGCTGGTTGCGGGGGTGGTATTTCAGCACGCGTACCCCTTGATTTTCAGCGGCGCCGTCGAGCGGGCATTCAAAAGTAAATACCAGCGGTTCACCTCCACGGGTTTTGAGGGTATCGCCATTCGTGTCGAACTGCATGCCGTGATTAAACCCGTTCACCACGGCCATTACCGGGTAAATGGTACTGTCAGCCCAGCGTACATCGGATGTAATGTCGGTACCTTCTATCCAGCATTCGTTCAGGTATCCCTCGGGTGCCATGCATCCGTTCCAGTTCGATGGATAATCGCCCATCAGGTGCTGGCTGTAGTGGAACGTGTGAGCAATCCAAATAACCTGGTTGTCGAGGCCATAGTCGTCGGCATCGTCAAGCCCGGCAACAAAAATGGCTTCATCGTCGGGGTTACGGTAATTCAAGTGATTGTCGGGGCCAAACATGTTAAAATAGTTGTCGGCCAGTTGAAAAGTTCCCGGATCGATGATCTGGTTCAGGTAAATGAGGGATGAATCCCATGCTGCCTGTCCGGTATACACTTCCTTGTTGATGTACATTTTTGCAAGGAACATACGTACGGCTTCCTTGTTAGGCACACCGTAATCGGCTACGGCCCTGTCGGGCATATCTTCCAAAATGGATTTCAGGTCGTTAACAATAAAGTTGAAGGCCTCGGTACGCGACATGTACGAAGGGTCTTTGGTGTAGTCGAGGTCGAAGGGGTCGCGATAAGGGGCTACGCCGTACAAATCGATCAGGTAGTACATGTAGAAATTCCTGAGGAATCGAAGCATTCCGCGGTAACCTTTTACTTCCTCCGAAACCTCTTCTTCGGTTCCCAGTACCGATATTCCGAAGTTTGCGGCTGCAATACCTTCGTTCAGTTTGTTCCATGTTCCGCCAACATCGCGGTGCACCGGTGTCCACTGGTGTAGCCATTGTTCCTGCCATACGCCCCCGTCGTACCAGTCGGTTCCACGGGTGGGGAAGCACAATTCATCGGAGTTGCTTTCCTGCATGCCCCATACGTTTTCCCTGTACCAAAGTCCCCTGAGGTGCCCCAGGGCGGGAGCAATAAGGTTCGGTATCAACTCAGGGTCCTGTATCAATACGTCCGATGTTACTTTATCCTGGGGATGTTCTTCAAGATCGGTACATGAAGTGAACATCAGGCTGCCGGTTAGAAGGGCAGCTATTACCGTATATTTAATTAGATTTTTCATACTATTATAATTGTTTGTTTTCAAAGGTCCGCCAGCTGGCGGATGGAACTCGCATGCATTTTAATCATACTCTTGGGTGTAATTTTTTCATATGCTCGTTTCATACTACTCATTCTTTTTCAAATTAAAAAGTAACATTTAAACCAAACATGAAAGTCCTGGCTTTTGGATAATTGGTAATGTCGATACCCAGTGAACGTACGCCGTTCATATCGGCTGAGGAAGAAACATCGGGGTCGTAGCCCGAGTATTTTGTAAAGAGCAGGAGGTTTGAGCCTGAAGCAAACACTTTCAGGTTTTCAATCCAGCTAATCTTTTTAACATCGAAGGTATATCCAATTGAAACATTCGACAGCCTCACGTATGATCCATCCTCGAGGTACCTGTCCGAAACTTTGGTCGAGTTTGTGTACCCGGCTTCGTCATATGCATATTGGCGTAAGGAATTTTTCGATTGTTTCAGGTTTGTTTTATCAAGCAAAAGGGCGGTGTTGTTGAATATTTTGTTGCCGTGAACACCATCGATGAAAAAGCTGATATCGAAATTCTTAATCCTGATGGTATTGTTCAGCCCCCAGGTGAATGAAGGGAGGGCCGACCCGAGGAACATAAGCGAGTCGCCGCCGCTTTCTTTTTTAAGGTACTGAATACGTCCGCGGTGATCTATCGAGTCGAAAACCAGCATGTAGAACGAAGCCATGGTCCGGTTATTGGCATAGGCCTGTGCATAGGCTCCGGTTAAACCTTGTCCCCTGACCTGCCCGGTTGGAATAATTGAGGCATCATCGTCGAGGATATCAACGGCTGTATTTTTAATTGAAGTGCAGTTGAAGTTAACGGTCCAGTTAACATTTTTGGTGTTTACGATAATCCCGTTCAGCCCAAGTTCTATCCCGTCGTTTTTAATGTAACCGTCTTCAATGTTGGAAACAAACGTGCTGGTTGGCGATAGTGCTTTGGTAGGTTGTTCAACCAACAAGTCGGTTGTGAGTTTTCGGAACAGGTCGACCGAACCCGACAAGCGCCCGTCGAAGAAACCAAAATCAAGACCAATGTTGGTCGATGTTGTGGTTTCCCAGTGCAAATCGGGCTGCGGTGTTTTGTCAATTTTAAAACCGGTAATGGGCACATTGTTGATGATGGCCGTTGCCCCTGCATCGGGTTTGAGCAGGAATGTTGAATTGTCGGCACCAATTTCCGAATTCCCGGTCATACCCCAACCCAAACGGAGTTTAAGGTTGTTAAAAACGTTCAGGTTTTTAATGAACTCTTCCTGCGACATGCGCCAGCCGGCAGCAATGGAAGGAAAGTTACCGTATTTACGGTTTGCTCCGAATTTTGACGAACCATCGCGGCGGAAAGTGGCTGTTACCAGGTATTTCTCGTCGAGGTTATAATTGATACGCCCGAAAAACGATTGCAACTCTTCGGGGGTGTTGGCCCACGAGGAAATTTGCCGGTAGGCCGGATCGCCTTCCTGCATCTGGTTTATGTAATCGATTTTATCGGTTGTAAAATAGCCGGCCTGTTGGTTGTATCCTGTTCGTTCAATGTGTTGGAACGAATAACCGGCCAGGGCATCAATGGTATGTTTTCCAAATGTTTTATTGTAGCTTACGATATGTTCAATAACGTAGTTCATCAACTCTTTGGTGTTGATTTGTGCGCGGCCCTGTTCTGCCCTCATGTACGACAATTCCTGGCTTTGGGCAATTTTTCTTATCGCATTGGTATAATCAATTCCGAAGTTGGCTTTATATTTCAATCCGGTAAAAATGTTTACCGTGGCAGCGCCCCCGCCAAGAATGCGTGTTGTACGGGTAAGGTCATCGGTATATTCAAGCATGGCAATGGGGTTGCGCTCTTCGGCCGAAATGGTCTGGAAAGGTACCCCGGTTGAATCGTACACCGGCCAGGTGGGGTTTGTTTTAAGCGCGTTTAACAGCAAATCGCCTTCGAATCCCAGTGCACCAACGGGCACGCGGTTTTCCATAATTTGCGATGCCGTAACATTGGCTTCAAGTAGAAGGCGGTCGTTAAAAGCATGTTGTGTAAGGTTCAGTCGGCTGACATACTTTTTTAACGAAGACTTTTCGATGATCCCGTTCTGATCGAGGTAGTTGAACGAAACCCTGTATGAATTATTTTTTGAGCCGCCCGATAACGATAAGCTGTGCGACTGGCTTACTGCCGTGCGGAATATTTCATCCTGCCAGTCGGTTTCGTACCCGTAGTGGTTTTCATTGCCTTCATCAATGCCAAGGGAATCGATCCTGAGGGCGAGCCATTCCGATGCGCTTAAAACATCGAGTTTACGGGGCAATTGTGAAACGCTCATGTAGGCTGAATATTCAATGTTGCTTTTCCCCTCTTTTCCTTTTTTTGTTGTGATGAGGATTACACCGTTGGCACCCCGTGAACCGTATATGGCGGTTGCCGAGGCATCTTTCAGGATGTCGAACGATTCAATATCGTTGGGGTTGATAAAGTTCAGCGGGTTTGTGGCCGGGGCGCCGCCCATACCGGCAGCAGAAACCCCGTCGGGTGAGGTTGTCGACATGTCGAGTGGGACACCGTCGATTACATACAGCGGTTGCTGGCTTGAACGGATGGTACTCGCGCCACGGATGCGGATTTGTGCTCCGGCACCGGGCTCCCCGTTGTTTTGGGTTATTTGTACACCGGCTATCCTGCCTTGTATCAATTGCTCGGGAGTTGCAGCCGTTGTGCGGTTAAAATCTTCTTCTTTAACCGAACCAACAGCTCCGGTCAGGTCACTTTTTTTCGAAACACCGTAGCCCACAACAACTACTTCGCCCAGGTCCATTAAATCTTGTTCAAGTTCAATGGTTAGCTTACTGACTCCTTTTACCGGTAGCTTTTGTGGTGTGTAACCGATGTAGGAAAAGGAAAGAAAGGCATCTTCTCCGGGAACATTAACCGAGAAGTTGCCGTCAATGTCGGTAACCGTTCCTAATGTAGTACCTTCTACAACAACGGTTACACCTGGCAGTGGTTCTGATGTTCCTTTATCGGTTACTACTCCGGTAACCGTTTTTTTCTGGGCATAGGTAACGGTTGCAAAGGCTATTGCAATTATTACCAAAACAATGCGCATTAAGTTAGATTTGAATTTCATCTAATTAAGTTTAAATTTTTCTAAAATATTAGATGGAACTTGTCACGAATATTCGTAACGCGTTTCATTCATGTAAAAACATTTAAAATTATTGTCTGGCTTTTGGCACTAAGACTTCGGTTATGAACTGCGAAGCATTCCTCTTTTTACAGAGCAGACAATAAAATCAGAACCTTTTTTCAGGTTCATGTTGCAAACAAATTCGTTTCTGTAAAAAAGCTTCTTTATATTTATACTGAAATGAATCTAAAGCAAATTACGCCTTTTTTGTATACGTTTTCCACTTTTTTGAGGTGTTTGGCAGAAAAAATGACCGCAAACGATTGCGAAACCGTTTGCAGAAAACATGTTTTAAAACATGTTATAAAAAGAAAAGCCATCCTTAAAAAGATGGCTTTTGCATTTCTGAAAAATGAATATTTGTTTTAAGCTCCCGGTTCGGTTATTTCCAGTGAATTGTTTCGTAAGTCTAAACGGACGTGATACGTTCCCGAGGGCTTCAAAAACTGCCAGTTCGGATCGTCGTGTCCTTCCATTTCATCAATATATTCCGTGTTATAGTTTACAATCACATCCCATCCGTAGCTGTCGGGGCCCCAGTCTTTTTGCGGGAACAGCCTGAATGCTTCGTTCTGTACAAATTCCACGTCGCCTTCCCATATTTTGTAACCGACCCAGAAAATTTCGGTAACCGGTTCGTCCCAGTCCCATCCATGGGTGGCCGTTCCGGTAAGGTACATAACGGGCTTGTTAACCGAGTTCATTGTGATAGTTCCGGCCGATTGATCAACAAAAAGTTCGTACCATCCGTTTTCGCCGATGAAATTAAAGTTTGGGTCGTCGTCGCCGGTTGCCGGTTCGAGCAGGTCGGACGGGTAGCTTGTGAAAATATCGTAACCCCCCATTGAGGCACCCAAGTCAGGGGCTGTAAAGAACCTGAAGTTGGTACCTTCCGTGGTGTTGAATTCAACTATTGTAGTATACTGGTAAGCATCGCCGGTTGATACAACCTCAACAGCCTTGTTGGGATCCCAGCCGCCTGTACATGCGCCAATCATATATATTGACGGGAATGTTGATGAGAACAGTGTAATGTTCAGGTTTACTGACCCTGAGCTGAGTGTCTCAACATCATCGCTTACCGAAGCCAGGACCCTTAATTCAATGTTGGTTGGCTCGAGTACTTCAAGCCCGAAGGCGAGCAGTTTTTCATTGAGCGACTCTTGTGTTATGGTTGTCGTTGTATCGTTGGTTGTTGCCAGAATTAACGGGCTGGCAAAACTGTTGCCTGCCAGGTCGAGTTCCAGGGTATAAGTTGTCGCACTGGGGAATCCAAAATCGGCTTTTGTCCATGCAAATTGCACGGTGTTTTCATCGGCCCCCAGTTTCTCCAGTACAATGGTTGTTCCCGCTGACGGGCTTGAAATTGATGGTGCATCGCCTGGTTTTACCACGGGTTCCCATTCGGCTTTTTCGCAGGCAATAAGCAACGAAAATGCCAGGAGAATATTGAATATGTTTCTTATATTTTTCATCTTGTTTTATTTTTTGCGGTTAATAACCGGGTGTTGGCGATAAATTTGGATTAGCAATGATATCCGATGCCGGTAAAGGATACAGGTTGAATTTTTCGTCAATCGATTTTCCTTCCATTACGCCGCCTTTCCAAGGCCATAAATAAGCATCGCCGGTAAGCTTCCCGAAACGGATAAGGTCGGTACGCCGGTGGCACTCCCAGTAAAGCTCACGTGCGCGCTCGTCAAGGATGAAATCGAGCGTTAGTTCGTCTGCGGTAATGTTTCCCGATTCGCTGGTATATGCCCTTGTCCTGATTTTATTCACATATTCAAGGGCCAGGTTTAAATCGCCGCCTCCCTGTAAAGCTGCTTCGGCATATATTAAATACGCTTCGGCAATTCGGAACATCGGAAAATCGGTATCGACAAAAACAGGATCCGAACCAGATGTACCATCGGAAGTTACATTTTTCCATTTGGTAACGGCGTACCCGTTGCTGAAATCGGTCACGATTTCGATGTCGAGGGTTTGCCCGTCGGTGTGGAAAAGTGCCCGTTCGTCGGAGCTGAATTTTTCGATGCTGTAAGTATAATCGGCACCGGTAAGTACGAGGGTAACGCGGTATTTTCCGGGCTCGGTAATTGCTATGTCTGAACCGTCGGGCTCAAGTATGCCGTCGGCATCATTATCGCCGAGGTTAATTGGCCAGTCGTTATTTGCACGGAATTTGAGCGGGCCTGCAACTAACCGGGCTTCAATGGTCCATGTGCCATCTGCATTCAAATCCATATCCATATCTGAATCCCATCCGTTGGGTGTTGCATCGCCAATGATGCCCCATTCGGTTTTTGTTACGGAGTAGGTCATTGAGTCGAGATTGGCGTTGATTTTATAGAAGCCTGCTTCTTCAACGGTAATGTCGCTGCCGCCCGGGTCAAGGGTGCCATCGGGTTCATTGTCGCCGTAGTTCTCTGACCAATCGCCGTACATGTCGAATTTAAAGGCCGTTTCGTCTTCGGTGAAGTACAGGTAACCTTCGTATTTGTTATCGCTGTTTCGTGAATAAATTACGGTGCTGTCGTTAAGTGCATCCCAGCCCTGGTAAGAGCCCGGGCAGCGCAGGAACGGGTAGTCGTTCGCGCTTTTCAAATTGAGTGAAACACTTTTCTCAGGTGCGTACTGTGGAAATTTTTCAACAAAAGCACGGGTTGCCCTGTGTCCGGCCCAGCTTTCCTGAACGCCAAAGTCGGCCGGATCCATGGTGCCTCCAATGGCGCCATCGATAATAAATGTTGTACCACCGTAAGTTTTTGAGTGAATGCCGTTGAAGGGTACGCCAAAAATGATTCCCTTTGCTGTGTGGTTATCAGCTAAAAACAGGTTTTGATATGCCGGGTCGAGCGAATAGCCTGCATCAATCACTTTTTTGGCATAATTTGCTGCTTCGGTGTATTTTGCCGATTCGATATATACTTCAGCATTCAGGTATAACTTTGCCAGGAGCATCCATGCTGCAGCTCTGTCGGCACGGCCGTATTCGTTGGTTTGAGGCTCGGCCATCATGCTTTCAATTTCGAGCAGTTCTTTTTCAATAAAATCGAATAGCCCGGCAGGTTCAATGGGTTCGGGCAGGAAAGAGCCTACTCCGTCTTCCTCTGTAATAAAGGGCACTATTCCAAACATGTCCAAAGCATGCCAGTAACTCATGGCACGTAAAAAACGGGCTTCCGTCTGGTATAACTTAATGGTCTCTTTTTCGCTATCGGAAACGCCCCGTTCATTTAATTTCTCTTCGGCAGTTTCGCGTATCAATTCGTTGGTTAACGCAATTTGATAAAATACCCGGTAATAAAAGGCTTTAACAAAGTCGTTGTTCGAAGTCCAGTTATGGTCGTGAAGGTCCAAAAGGCCATCGTCGCCCGACCATGCTGTTATGGCCTCATCGGTTGGCAATTCCTGTAAATTCCAATATCCCCTCAGGTAAGATGAAAACCCTTCGTCGATACCGCCAATATCGCCCTGGCCTGCAGGTCCTTCCTGGCCGGTTGTTACCAGCCCGGCATAGCATTTTGCCAAAACCTGGCGATAGGCTTCCGGTTCGTTGTAAACAGTTGCGCTTGTTGTTACTTCATCGTCGAGGGGTATGGTGTTTAAGTCGTCTAAGCACGAGGTAAGTGCAAACAATAGTGCTATTACAAAAACACCCGCAATATTTATTTTATTCGTATTCATATTTCTCATCTTTATCGATTTAAAAATCAACTGACACACCAAACATAAAAGTCCGTGGCCGTGGGTAAATGTTGTTATCAATACCGCCACTGATTTCGGGGTCGAGGCCTTCGTATTTGGTTATTACCAATGCATTTTGTACCGAGGCGGTCAGCCTTACGCTGCTTTTCCCGGCATCAATGTTGTAGCCTAAAGTAACATGGTCGATGCGCAAAAACGATGCATCCCTTATATAGTAGTCGGAAAAGAGCTGAATTGTTTTGAACCGTGTATTTAAAATATCTACCGGCAGGTTGTTCAGGTATTTGGTTGACCAGTAAATGTTGCCCAAAAAGCTGTTGCTCGATACAACGTTGTTGTATACATAATTTCCGATATTGGCACGGGCCCCCAGGCTGGCATCAAAATTTTTGTAGCTGAATTTGGTTGAAAAGCCCAAGTAAACGTCAGCATCGGGTGTTTTGTAACGGTAACGGTCATCGTTGGTGATTTGTCCGTCTCCGTTACGGTCTACATATAGCCCTTCAATTGGTTTGCCTCCTTCGGTGTACACCTGTTCAAACACAAAGAATGCGTTTTTCGGGTAGTCTACACTGTGTATTTGTATGTTGTTTCCAACACCACCCGAAATGCCGCCTGTTTCTACCCCCAGGTATGTGGAGTCGTCGGAAAGGGTTAAACGGGTTATTTTATTTTCGTTGTAGGTGATGTTAAATCCCAGTTCCCAGAACACATCATTGGTTGAAACGGGTATTGTGGTAACAGAGAATTCAATTCCCTTGTTGGTCATATCGCCCACATTGGTTAAAATTTCGTTGGTAAAGTTGGTTCCGGCAGCAACAGGCACAACATTCAGCAGGTCTTTGGTATCGCGCTGGTACAAGTCGATGTTACCGGTAATGCGGTTGTTGGCAAAACCATAATCGAGGCCAATATTGTATGTGGTTGTCTCTTCCCATTTAATGTTGGCATCGTACCCGTCGGGGCGCAAAGTACGTACAAAGGAGTCGCCAAACTGGTATGCAGCATTTTCCTGGCTAAGTGTATAACGTGCCAGATAGGGGTAATCGCCCTGCCCGATATTTTGCTGCCCGGTAACTCCCCAGCCCAAACGCAGCTTGAGGTCCGATACGGCTTTAACATCTTTCAGAAACGATTCTTGTTTAATTTTCCAGGCCAAAGCAACCGAGGGGAAAAGCCCCCAGCGTGTTTCGGGCGAAAAGCGGGAGGTTCCGTCATTCCTGAGTGTAAATGTAAGTAAATACCTGTTTTTTAAGGTGTAGTTGAGCCGCCCGAAGAATGAAATGAGGTAATATTCAGTTGGGTCGGTATTAGCCAGGTACAAGTCTTTTGTACCGGCAACGTTGGTTGCCACGGCAAAATTTTCGCGAAAGAAATGCTGCCACGAGTAACCGGCCATAACATCTAAGCGGCTGGCTATGGCATCGATATCTTTTGCGTAGTTCAGGTAAAAGTCGAGCAGTTGGTTCGATTTTGTTTGTGAATATTCACGGTCTTCACCACCGCCGTTTAAGTTGTCGAACATCCACGGGGCATTTTCAGGGATATCAATTGTTCCGTTACTGTTCGAATAGTCGTATCCCAGGTTGAGGTTGGCCCTCAGTTCGGGCAGCATGTGAAATTTGTAATCGAACTGGATATTCCCCAGGCTGCGGAGCACGGTTGATAAATCGTGACGCATTTCGAGCAGTGCCAGCGGGTTTGTGGGGGCTACCGTGTTGGGGTTGCCGTTGGGCTGTGTCCAGGTAAAATACCCGCCGTAGGGGCTCTCTTCGTCATATACCGGTTTTGTGGGATCGAAAACAATGGCACTGCCAATGGCGCCCTGGTTTGCAAAACGGTTATTGATGTACATTCCTTTGATGCTGGCATTCAATTTCAGGTGCCTGTCAAAAAATTCGGGGTTGAGGTTCAAGGCTCCGGTAAACCGTTCAAGGCTTGAGGTTTTCAATATTCCCCGCTGGTTTGAATAGCCTACCGATACACGGAAAGGAACATCAAATATTCCGCCGGAAAGGTTGATGTTGTGATCGGTTCCAATGGCTGGCTGGAAAATTTCATTTTGCCAGTTTGTGCTCGTTTCCCCAACCAGGTCATTTGCCAGTTTGGCTGTTTCAATTTCCTGGATAATTTCCCTGAACTGGCTTGTATCAAGCACCTCGATTTGGCCGGTACGCATACCCACCGAAACTTTTCCGTTGTAATTAACTTTAAGGCCTTCGGCTGAATTGCCCTTTTTGGTGGTGATAATTACTACGCCGTTCGAAGCACGTGATCCATAAATGGCTGTTGCCGAGGCATCTTTGAGTACGGTAAAGGTTTCAATGTCGTTTGGGTTGATGGTGTTCAGCGGGTTGCGCATCCCCGAAATTCCCTCATTATCAACCGGTACGCCGTCAATAACAACAAGCGGGTCGTTACTGGCCGAAAGCGATGAACCACCCCTGATTCGTATTGTTGAACCGGAGCCGGGTGCACCGCCACCCGATGTAATTTGAACACCGGCAATTTTACCGGTCACAAGTTCCTGGGGGGAAGTAATTGAACCCTGGTTGAAATCATCCGATTTGATGGCTGCCACTGAGCCGGTTGCATCGTCTTTTTTAACCGTTCCGTAGCCAATTACCACCACTTCTCCCAAATCTTCAAGGGTTATTTTCATGCGTATGTTTATCTCGGCCTGATCCTGAATGAGTACCGACTGAGGTTCATACCCGATGTAAGAGAATAAAAGGGTTTGTCCTTTTGGTACATCCAGTGAGTAACGGCCGTTGTAATCGGTAACGGTGCCAACGGTGGTACCTTCAATTACAACGGTTACCCCGGGGAGAGGTTCCCCCGTTAAATCATCGGTAACCAATCCTGTAAGTGCATTTTCCTGGGCAAACAGCAGTTGCGAAGCAAAAAATATTGCTGTCAGAAAAAATGCACGTAGTGTAATTTTATTCATAGTAGATTTTTTTGTTTATAGCTATACATTCTTTTTTTTAAAATATGATATTTTGTTGGAGTTTATTGATAAATAAAATAATCCAATCGTTAATCAAACACTTATAATTCATGCCTTCTTTGTAATTAAACTTTGCTGAATAAATGTTGAATCAGATGTAATATATGGTTTTTTAAACAAATAAAGCAGATTAAATATCAGTTATTTAGGCAAAAAATCATGCAATCGAAACCGCAAACGTTTGCAATAAAACAAATGCAAACATGTTTTTTTCTGTTTAATGATTTTTTATCGAAGGAATAAATGACAAGAACATTCATTTTTCTCCGCTGTAATTTTTTTAATAATTTAACCTGAACTATTCATAAATTATAAAAACATGAATAAAGTTCATTCGCCAGCTGGCGAACCGACTTAGATAGCTTGTCCCGAACTTGATTCGGGAAAGTTTAACTTTTTAAAAAAGTTTTACTGAATCTTAGTCGTCCCGATATCCATCGGGAGAGATAGGGATTATTCGTGAATAATCCGGGTTAGGTTATGACACCCATTTATAATTAACCATAATAAACTTAATCGTTAGCATTGATGTTCGGTTTTCGGATGAAACCGGGATACACATGCAAGGTTTTTTTATCAATTTTGAAAAAATGATAATCACTTCAATGAAGTTTTACACGATAAGCGCCCGATTTTTGTTAACTTTATTTTTCATTTTTTACAAAAAGTATGAGAAGTAATCAGGTTACCATAAAGGACATTGCAAGGAGGTTAGGGATTTCACCGTCAACTGTATCGAGGGCATTGAAAGACCACCCTGATATTAGCACCGATACAAAAAAAGCCGTAACACAACTTGCCCGTGAACTGAACTACCAGCCCAATGCAATAGCTTTAAGCCTGAAACATTCGCGGTCGTTTACCATCGGTGTGATTATTCCGGAAACGGTTCATTACTTTTTTTCCTCGGTTATTAGCGGTATTGAAGATGTGGCTTACGAGGCCGGGTACAATATTATGATATGCCAAAGCAACGAAATGTACGACCGTGAGGTTTCGAATGCACAAATGCTTTATTCAAACCGTGTTGACGGCCTGCTTGTGTCGTTGGCCAAACAAACCGAAAACTTCGACCATTTGAAATTTTTTCAGGATAACAATATTCCCGTGGTTTTCTTCGACAGGGGTACCAATGCCTTTTCGAGCGACCAGGTTTTAATTAATGATTACAAAGCTGCTTATAAGGCTACAAAATACTTAATTGACCGGGGGCATAAAAAACTGGTTCACCTGGCTGCCCCGCAAAACCTGCTAATTGGGAAAAAACGCTACCAGGGTTTCATTGATGCTTTAAAGGAAAACAAAATTAAACCCCTTTATACAAACATGTACCTTGCCGATCAGTTTGATATGGCTCAAAATGTTGTAGGCAGGTTGGTACAAGACGGAAATATACCCGAAGGCATTTTTGCCGTAAACGACCTTACGGCCCTGGGCGCCATGAAAGCCCTTAAAAACGCCAATATTTCCATTCCCCAACAAACAGGGATTGTTGGTTTTGGCAACGGACAGAATGCCACGTTAACAGACCCCCCGCTAACAACCATCGACCAAAATGGTTATATAATGGGCACAACGGCTGCAAAAACATTATTAAAAAGAATTAGCGGAGGAATGGAAAATTTTGAGCCGGAAAAACACATTATCGACACCGAACTTATCGTCAGGGCATCAACCCTTTAAAAGTTTTACCGTTTTTTCCGAATAAACCGGATAATATAGTCACCCATTCTATTTATTTAATGCACTAACTACGTACATTTAAAGAACCGGGATAAATATTTTCATTTTTTTCACATTAACCGCAAACGTTTGAAACGGGGCTTTTCTTGTAAAAGCCCCGTTTCAGCGGGCTTCAGAAAATGGTAAAAAGTTGCAAATTATTTTTTCAATGTGTAGCTTTGGTTTGTAATTAAGCTTCTTTTTAAAGGATTTTTTTTCCTTTCTGAATACTGTTGAATCGATAACAGAACGTTGCCGGTTTTTTCGTGCATGGCAACATTTGTATCACTTAATAATTGTAAAAATGAAAAAAAAGCCAAGGCTTAGTTTTTTACAAATCTGGAACATGAGTTTCGGGTTTTTGGGCATCCAGTTTGGTTTTGCCCTGCAAAATGCAAACGTAAGCCGCATTTTTCAAACCCTCGGGGCCGAGATCGACAATTTGGCCATACTGTGGATAGCCGCACCCATTACCGGCCTGATAATACAACCCATTATCGGCCATTACAGTGATAAAACCTGGACCCGGCTGGGTCGCCGGAGGCCCTACTTTTTAGCCGGGGCAATATTGGCATCCATTGCATTGTTTATTATGCCCAACTCACCCGCTTTGTGGATAGCCGCCGGGATGCTATGGATTATGGATGCATCGATCAATATTTCAATGGAACCCTTCAGGGCCTTTGTGGGCGATTTGTTGCCAAATTCGCAGCGTACAATGGGTTTTGCCATGCAAAGTTTCTTTATTGGTATTGGAGCTGTTGTTGCTTCGGCGTTGCCTTACGTGCTTACCAACTGGTTTAACATACCAAACACCGCACCCGAAGGGATGATACCCCCATCGGTAAAATGGGCTTTTTACATTGGTGGCGGTGTTTTTTTCAGTACAGTACTGGTAACCATTATTACTACCAAAGAATATTCGCCCGAACAACTGGCCGAATTTGACAAAGCCAAAGATAACGCTAAGCAAACTGCCGGTACCCACATGAACGACAGTCTGGCGGAAAATGGAGCTTTCATTAAATTGGGGTTGATATTGAGTATTTTGGGGGCTATTCTCACCATTATTACTTTTTATTTCTCGCTCGAAAAAGAGATGTACATTGTTGGTTTTATTTTGCTTTTTGCCGGCATACTCATGTTTTTTTCGGTGTTCCTGAAAAAAAGGGGATACGAAAAAAATGCCTTGGTTGAAGTATTTTCTGACTTGCTGAAAATGCCAAAAACAATGCAGCAGCTTGCAATCGTTCAGTTTTTTACATGGATGGCCCTTTTCTCGATGTGGATTTATACAACTGCCGGTGTAACAAGCCATATATTAAAAACAACCGATACCATGTCGGTAATTTACAACGAAGGCGCCGATTGGGTTGGCGTACTGTTTGGTATTTACAGCGGTGTTGCCGCGCTGGTTGCTTTTCTGTTACCCGTTTTGGCCAAATATACAAGCCGAAAATTTACCCACTTTGTATGTTTAATGCTGGGTGCCGCAGGGCTTACGTCCATATACCTGTTTAAATCGACCGGGCCGCTGTGGATTCCCATGATTGGTATTGGCATTGCCTGGGCTTCCATTTTATCAATGCCTTATGCCATTCTTACCGGGTCGCTTCCCGAACATAAAATGGGCATTTACATGGGTATTTTCAACTTCTTTATCGTGATACCGCAAATATTGGCTGCAACCATTCTGGGCTTTTTGGTTAAAGACGTTTTCGGTAACCAGCCCATTTTCGCGCTTGTATTTGGTGGTTGTTCAATGGCAGTGGCTGCAATTGCAGTGCTGTTCGTAAAAGATGTTGCAGCCCCTGAAAAACTATAATTTTCAATATGGAAATTGAAGCTTGCATATTCGACCTCGACGGGGTTATTGTTGATACAGCGAAGTACCATTACCTGGCATGGAAAGAACTTGCTGCCGGACTGGGTTTTGAATTCACCCGGGCAGATAATGAACGGCTTAAAGGTGTAAGCCGCATGACTTCGCTTAACATCCTGATCGAGATAGGTGGCATTACCCTTAATGATGAACAAAAAGAGAAACTGGCTGCACAAAAAAATGCACAATATGTTTCGTATATCCGCAAAATGTCGCCGGATGAAATTTTGCCCGGCGTAACAAGGTTTCTTGATGAGTTGAAAGCAGCAGGAATTAAAACCGCTGTTGGTTCGGCCAGTAAAAATACCCCGCTGATATTGGAACGGCTTAAACTTATCGGCTATTTCGATGCCGTGGTTGATGGCAACAAGGTTTCGAAAGCAAAACCCGATCCGGAAGTATTCCTGAAGGGGGCTGAAGAATTGGCTGTTCATCCGAAAAACTGTGTGGTATTCGAAGATGCTCCGGCTGGTGTTAAGGCAGCCCTGAACGCCGGCATGGAATGTATTGGAATTGGTTTACCGGAAAACCTGCCCGGGGCAAAAAAAGTAATACCGGGCTTTGATAATTTTCAGCTATCCGATTTGAAGAAAATTGTGCATGAATGAGGGAGAGATATTGACTTATGGAACAGAAATGACACGTTTTTTACAAATTTCAATAATAGGAAAACAGGAAAAGATCAGAAATAGAAAAGGTTTCATAGTATGAAGAATTATTTGCTTCACCACGAGTGGAGAATTATAGAGGAAGGATTTCATCCTGAACATAACCGTATGTCGGAAAGTATTTTCAGCCTGGGCAACGGACGTCAGGGGGGCCGGGGTAACTTTGAAGAGCATTATTCGGGCGATTCGTTGCAGGGTAATTACATTGCCGGCATATATTACCCCGATAAAACACGGGTAGGCTGGTGGAAAAACGGTTACCCCGAGTATTTTGCCAAAGTGTTAAATGCGGCTAACTGGATCGGAATCGGAATTTCCATCGATGGGGAAGTGCTCGACCTTGCGAAAATGGAAATCGACTCATTCCGCCGTGAACTGAACATGAAAGAAGGAACACTCAGCCGTACTTTCAGTGCTTTGTTGAAAAATGGAAAAAAAGTGGAAGTGTCGGCGAAACGTTTTTTGAGCATTGTTCAGCCCGAAATCGGGGTCATCAGGTATACAATTAAACTGTTGAATTCAAATGCAAAAATTGAAGCAACACCCTTTGTCGATTTCGAGGTGGAGAATGAAGATTCAAACTACGATGAAAAATTTTGGGTGGGTGAATACCTCGAAAACCTTGGCAACGAGGGGTATGTTTCGGCATACACGAAAAAAACGGAATTTCTGGTCTGCTCCGGGATGAAATTTAATGCAATTACCAATGGGAAGGAACATGTGCTGAATATTACAAACGAATCGCGTGAAAAGTATATCGAATCGTCATTTTCAATCGGATTAAAAAAGGGCCAGGAACTTACCATTTATAAGTATGGGGTTAACACATCGTCGGAATATTTCAGAAAAGCAGATTTAACTGCAAAAACTAAAGAGCTGTTAAACGATGCCTTTGAAACGGGTTTCGACAAATTGTATGAAGAACACCGGGCTGCCTGGGAACGAAAGTGGGAAACCAGCGACATTGTGATTGAAGACGATGTGGCGGCTCAACAAGGTATCCGATTCAATATATTCCAGTTGAACCAAACCTATACCGGCGATGATGACCGGCTAAACATAGGGCCCAAAGGCTTCACCGGCGAAAAATATGGAGGTTCGACCTACTGGGACACCGAAGCTTTTTGCCTTCCTTTTTACCTCGCAACAAGCAATCCCATTGTGGCCAAAAATCTGCTGTTATATCGTTACAAGCATTTGTCTAAAGCGATCGAAAATGCCGGAAAACTTGGCTTTAAAGCAGGGGCAGCCCTGTATCCAATGGTAACCATGAACGGCGAAGAGTGCCACAATGAATGGGAAATAACGTTTGAAGAGATTCACCGGAACGGGGCCATTGCTTATGCCATTTCCGACTACATTAACTATACCGGCGACCACGGTTACCTGGCGCCCTATGGAATAGAGGTTCTGTTGGGCATTTCGCGCTTCTGGAGCCAGCGCGTAAACTGGTCGGACCATAAACAGGCTTTTGTAATGCTTGGCGTTACCGGGCCCAACGAGTATGAAAACAACGTGAACAACAACTGGCATACCAACAACATTGCCGTTTGGACCCTGAAATATACTCTTGAATCAGTTCAATGGTTAAAACAAAAACATCCCGATGTTTGGCTTGCTGTTAAAGAAAAGACCCGTTTCAACGAAAAAACCGAAATTGCAAAGTGGAAAGATGTAATTGAAAAAATGTACTTTCCGTGGGATGATGAACGAAAAATAGCCCTGCAGCAGGATGGATTTCTCGATAAGGAACTGGAACCGGCGTCAACAATTAATCCGTCGGAAAGGCCCATAAGCCAGCACTGGTCGTGGGACCGTATTTTGCGTTCGCCCTACATTAAACAGGCCGACGTGTTGCAAAGCCTCTACATGTTCGAGCAAGAGTACGACAAAGCATATATTCGCCGCCACTTCGATTTTTATGAACCACTCACTGTTCACGAATCTTCGTTATCGTCGTGCATACATACCATTCTTGCAGCCTCGGTCGGGAAACCCGAAAAAGCCTATGAACTCTACCTGCGCACGGCCCGCCTCGACCTCGACGATTACAACAACGACACCTCCGACGGATTGCACATAACCAGTATGGGCGGAACCTGGATGGCCGTGGTTAAAGGCTTTGGCGGAATGCGTGTTATTGATAACGCATTGCATTTAAACCCAATCCTTCCCGAAAAATGGGAATCGTATTGTTTCCGGGTTAACTTCCGTGGAAGCCAACTGCAGATTAAAGTCAAATCTGAAGCCGTTGAAATTACCAACCATTCAAATGGAAATTTATCACTTTTTGTTTCAGGAGAATCTGTAACTTTAGTAAAAAATCAAACATCTGTTATCCAACTTTCAATCAAATAATTTATGAAAAAAATTGTGTCTGTTTTCCTGCTGCTTACCCTGTGTTTTTTTGTGACAAGGGCTGAAGTTAACCGCATTGACCCGCCAAACTGGTGGACAGGTTTCAACAATAACGAATTGCAGCTTATGGTTTATGGTGACGATATTTCGCACCTGGAACCAATTATTAAACATAAAGGCGTTTCAATTCATTCGGTCACCATTCCGCAAAGTGATAATTACCTTTTCATTAACCTCGTTATTAATGCCGATGCCGAGCCGGGTACATTCGAAATTGTTTTTAAACGAAACAATGAAACCGTCGATGTGTATGCATACGAACTGAAAGACCGTGATAAAAATTCGGCATACCGGGGTAGTTTCGATAACAGCGATGTGTTGTACCTGCTTTTCCCCGACCGCTTTGCAAACGGCGATCCGTCGAATGACTTGGTTGACGGACTGACAGACAAAGCTGACCGGGATGATCCGTTTGGCCGCCACGGTGGCGACATCAGGGGGATACTCGACAACCTCGATTATTTGCAGGAACTGGGCGTTACAACCATCTGGACAACACCCCTTCTCGAAGATAACCAGCCACGGGCTTCGTACCACCATTATGCCACAACCGATTATTACCGGGTCGATCCGCGTTTTGGAACAAACAGCGAGTACAAACAACTGGTGGATGCGTGCCACAACAGGGGCATGAAGGTAATAATGGACATGATCCCCAACCACTGTGGAAGCGCACATCCCTGGATGGACGACCTTCCTTTCGACGATTGGATAAACGGAGGAACGACATACACCCAAACCAATTACCGTATAGCTACAACCAACGATCCCTATGTTTCGGCCAGCGATGCCAACCTGAATTTTAACGGGTGGTTTGTACGTGAAATGCCCGACCTGAACCAAAATAACTCGTTTATGCTTACTTACCTGAAACAGTTTGCAATATGGTGGCTCGAATATACCGGGCTCGATGGCATACGGGTTGACACGTATCCTTACAACGACCCGTGGAAAGCCGCCGACTGGACTTATGCCATACGGGAAGAATTTCCGGGATTGAATATTGTTGGCGAATGCTGGCAGCATAGCCCTGCCGAGGTGGCTTACTGGCAAAGTGGAACGTTAAACCATGATGGTTACGACTCGGGGCTCCCGTCGTTAATGGACTTTGCTTTGCACGATGCCGTTTCGGTGGCGTTTAACGAAAATGAACAAGGCTGGGACAGGGGCGTAGGCCAATTGTGGAACACGCTTGCGCAAGACTATTTTTATGCCGATCCGTATAACCTGGTTACCCTGCTCGAGAACCACGATACCCAGCGTTTCAGCACCCAGGTGGGCAATAACATGGAAAATTACAAACTGGGTTACACCTTCCTGCTTACAACGCGCGGAATACCGCAAATATATTACGGCGGGGAAATAATGATGGGGGGCGACAAAGCCAAAGGCGATGGCGATATACGCCGCGAAATGCCCGGGGGCTGGGCCAACCATCAACGTTCGGTTTTTGACCCGGCACAACGCACCGACTCCGAAAATGAAGTTTTCAACCACATTGCCAAACTAATCCGTTTCAGAAAAGAGAACCCGGTAATGCAAACCGGCAGCTTACTCCATTTCATTCCTGAAAACAATGTGTACACCTATTTCAGAATGAATGAAGAACAAACAGTAATGGTCATTCTGAATAACAACCCCGAAGAACAAAACCTCGACCTTTCGCGTTTTGCTGAGGGAATTGGCGCGCATGCTTCTGGAAAAAATGTGCTAACCGGCAATAGTTTTTCTTTGGCAGGAACACTGACTATTGATGGAAAAACGGCCATGGTACTTGAATTGAAATAAATATACATGAAACGATCCCACCCTGGCGGGAGAAATTCCATACGCCAGCTGGCGGACCAATTGAAATTAAAAATTTAATCGTATGAAACGCTTTACATTCGTTCTGTTCGCGATTCTGGTTTCATTATTTAGCCCGGCCCAAACCACCCTTTCACAAAATGATGAAACCGGAACAGTTCGCCTTGAGAGCACGGGTGTAGCAATAACCTTTATGGCTTATGCGCCAAACATTATTTGTATAACGCATAATGATGATAACCAGATTGTTTCAACCTCTGCAATTGCCCTTGAGCCTGATGGTTCTGGTTTTAAAATTGAAGAAAATAACCGGCACTGGGTTTTAAAAACCGATTCCCTTTTTCTGATAATTGATAAGAAAAACCTCCACATCGATTTTAAAAACTACCGAAAGCATTCGATTGCTTTACACGAGGGGTTTTTCAGCGATTCGGTTAATTCAGGGTTTCGTTTTAGTCTTGCTGCAGGCGAAAAAATATTTGGCGGAGGCGAAGGTGCCATTCCGCTTAACCGCAGGGGGTACAGGTTAAACCTGAACAATGAGCCTCACTGGGGGTATGGCTGGGGCGAAGAAAACCTGAACTTCTCGGTACCCCATTTTATCTCATCTTCAAATTATTCGGTTTTCTTTAACAACGGGGCAATCGGTTATGCCGACATTGGCAAATCGAAAAACTCATTGCTTGAAGTTGCTTCAGTAGGTGGGCAAAACCAATATTTCTTTCTGTACAATACAACACTACAAGATTTACAAAAATCGTTTGCCCGGCTTACAGGCACCCAGCCCATGCCACCACGTTGGGCACTGGGTAACCTGATGAGCCGTTTTGGTTACCAAACCGAAAAGGAAGCCCGTGAAAAACTCGACAGCATGTTGGATGCCGGATACCCTGTCGATGCCATTATACTCGACCTTTACTGGTTTGGCCTTGGCCCCGATGGTTGGATGATGGGTGACCTTGACTGGTACAAGCCCAACTGGCCAACACCCGGTAAAATGATCAACGATTTTAAGCAGAAAGGCGTGAATACCATTCTTATTACAGAGCCCTATGTGCTCGAAACTTCAAAAAATTTTGCTGAAGCTGACAGCCTGGGCTATTTTGCCACCGATTCGACAGGAAAAACCAACATTGTTGAAGATTTCTTCTTTGGCCGGGCAGGTCTGATTGATCTGTTTAACCCCGATGCCTGCAACTGGTACTGGCAGTTTTATCAAAAGCAGGTTGAACTGGGCGTTGCCGGATGGTGGGGTGACTTGGGCGAACCTGAAAAATTTCACGACGATTTGACATTTAGCGGATCGATGGGGCCATCGGTACGAAACCTTTATGGCCATTACTGGAGCAAAATGCTGTATGACAAGTACAGTAAGTTGTATCCTGACAAACGGCTTTTCCATCTTAACCGTGCTGGTTTTGCCGGATCTCAGCGATTCGGATCTTATCCATGGTCGGGCGATGTATCGCGCACCTGGGGAGGCTTTATGGCCCAGTTGCCCAACATGCTTTCAATGAGTTTGTCGAACATTCCATACGCCCATTCCGACCTGGGCGGATTTTGCGCCGAACCCATGAATGAAGAACTGTACCTGCGTTGGCTTCAGTTTGGGGCATTCAATCCCGTTTTCAGGCCACACAGCGAAATCGTGCCGTCGGAACCCATCTATTACAGCGACTCAATTCAGCAATTGGTAAAACCATTTTTTGAATTACGGTACAGGCTTTTACCCTATAATTACACACTGGCCTGGCGGCAGGAACAATTTGGTGAACCACTGGCCTCGCCACTTTTTGTAAAAACGGCGCTGCCAAAAATGATGTGGGGCATGTGGGACGAATATTTCTGGGGCGATGCGTTTTTGGTTGCACCCGTCCTCGAGGCCGGACAAAAAGAAAAACAGGTGTTTTTACCACATGGAATATGGTTTGACTTTTTTACAGAAAAGCGGTTCCTCGGAAACAGTTTTTTACAGGTTGAAATCACACCCGACCACATACCTGTTTATGTTAAAGCCGGAAGTTTTATTCCCATGATAGCACCAATACCAAATACATCGGCCTATGACCCTACGCAGATTGAAATCCATTACTATTACGATAAAACTATAAATGGGGCAAACTATGCCATGTATGACGACGACGGAGAAACACGCGATGCCTACGGGAAAAATAAATTTGAGCTGATAAATTTTTCTTTTTATGAATCGGAGGGAAAGCTGATTTTTACGATTACAAACAATGGAAACGATTACCCCGGCAGGCCTGAAAAACGTGAAATTGAACTGGTGGTACACAACTATCCCGAAAATGTGTTTTCGGAAGAAATTGAGAAAGTAAACACCACAGGAAGCGTAAAGCTGGAACTGAAGAAAGATGGGTCGGTTAAATTTGAAATCATTAAAATAAAATAACAATGAAAGCAATAACATTAGGGATTTATGTATTGGCTTTATTGGCGCTGGTATCATGCAACCCAAAAGCAAATAAGGATGTTGAGAAGCAAACAACACCCAACCAATCGGAGGCATTTTTTCCCGAATGGTCGGACGATGCCGTAATTTATGAAGTTAACGTTCGCCAGTATACACCTCAGGGTACATTCAAGGCATTTCAGCAACACCTTCCCCGCTTGAAGGAACTGGGCGTTGAAATCTTATGGTTCATGCCCATTCACCCCATATCGGAAAAGAACCGGAAAGGCACACTGGGATCGTATTATGCCGTTCAGGATTACAAAAAAGTGAACCCTGAATTTGGCACCCTCGACGATTTTAAACACCTGGTTGAAGCCTGCCACCAACTGGGTTTTAAGGTATTGCTCGACTGGGTGGCCAATCACACCGGATGGGACAATGTTTGGATTGAGGAACACCCCGAATGGTACACGACCGATTCTACCGGCACCATTGTTTCGCCGGTTGCCGATTGGAGTGACGTTGCCGGCCTGAACTACGAAAACAGTGAAATGCGTGCAGCCATGATTGATGCACTGGAATACTGGGTTGAAGAGGCAAATATTGATGGTTACCGTTGCGATGTAGCCGGTATGGTTCCGGTCGATTTTTGGGAAGATGCCCGTGCTGCCCTCGACAGCATTAAGCCTGTGTTTATGCTGGCTGAAGACGAAGCTGTAAAAGATTTACTCAACAATGCTTTCAACATGAATTACGGTTGGCATTTCCATCACATCATAAACCAGATTGCAAAAGGTGAAGCCGGTGTTGCCGAGGTGAAAGATTACTTTGCCGTGGTCGATTCGACCTACCCTTTAGGAAGTTACCCCATGCAATTTACCAGCAACCACGACGAAAACAGTTGGAACGGAACCGTTTATGATCGCCTCGGCAATGCTGCAAAAACCATGGCCGCCCTTACGTTTACCGTAGCGGGTATGCCCCTTATTTATACCGGACAGGAAACCGGAAACACCAAGAGCCTTGAATTTTTCGAAAAGGATGAAGTGGAGTGGGGCGATTCCGAAATGCACGAATTTTATGCAACCCTCATCGATTTGAAGCAGGAAAACACCGCGCTTTGGAATGGCGAAGCCGGGGCGCCAATTCGTTTTTTGAAAACCACGGGCGAAAGCAGCTTGCTGGCCTTTACCCGCGAAAAAGATGAGAACAATGTTGTAGCCCTTTTTAACCTGAGTGCAAACCCGGTTCAGGATACAATTGTTTGTGAAACATTAACGGGAACCTACACCGATGCTTTTAACGGCAAAGAATGGACGTTTGAAGAATCGAGCCCGGTAAGCCTTAAAGGCTGGGAATATCGGATTTTGGCGGAATAATGGCTTTGTCTTATTTTTCAATTTATTTACAGTTGGTTTTTTTTGTCTCCCCAATAACTTTTACAAAGTATTACTATTTGCTGAAGGTTTGTTGTATTTTTAGGGTTTGTATTTTTAAACAGGCAACCTCATAAATGGAAACAGACTTTATAAAAAGCCCTTCAACCCTATGCTAAAGCCTTATTTGCTAATGAGCAACAGGCAAAAGTGAGATTGGGAGGGCATAAACAAAATGTAAGCTAATATGCCACAGAAAAAAAGACCCATGTTAAAAGTATATCACCGATTCTTGGATGAATCGGGCGATACTACTTTTTATGGTAAAAAGAAGCGGATAATTGTTGGTGATAATGGAGTCTCAAAAAACATTTATTCTGGGCATGGTTAAGTTTAAAACAAAACTTGAACCAATACGGGAACATATTATTAAAATGCAACAAGAAGTTGCCAAAGATGAATTTTATAAAGATGTGCCAAGCATTAAAAAGAAAGTAAACAAAAACGGATATTTCTTTCATGCAAAAGATGATATTCCTGAGGTACGAGAAAAATTCTTCAGGTTCATAAAAACGATTAATTGTTCATTTGAAGCGGTAGTAGCTCGCAAATTACCAGATTTGTACGAAACAAAACATAAAGGGAACGAAGCATGGTTTTATGCCGATTTGCTTTCGCATCTGCTAAAAAATAAATTCACCAACCACGATAAGATGGTGCTGAACATTGCTAGCAGAGGTAAATCAACCAAAAATCAAAACCTGGATTTAGCTTTGGCAAAAGCTAAGGAACGTTTTTATGCAGCCAATCCTGAAAAGGAATTGAAAACAAAAGTGGTTTTTAATGTTTTGGAACAAACAGGAGAACCTTTGCTAAATGTTGCCGATTATTTTTGTTGGTGCATTCAAAATGTATTTGAAAGGGGACAAATGCGGTATTATAATTTTATGAAAGATCAAATATCAACAGTTGTAGATTTGTATGATTTTGATAGTTATGGAAAGAAAGGCTGGCCGAATTATTATGGGAAAAACAATCCGTTAACGACTATAAATGAAATAAGCCCACTTTCACACTAAGACGAGTTTTAACTTGTCAATGGCATGGAGCCAACGTTCATGTGATGCAGACTTACGAATACAAATATACGGAATTTTATAATAAAAGCAAGCAGACAAATAATATCAACACGAACGTTTTTTTATTGGCAGATATGTTTGTTTTCATATTGAATTGAGAAAATGAATTTGTTAAAATGCATGTTTATTAATGAAAAATATTTCAAGGCCATAATAAAAAAAGGGAATAAATCATGCGTATAATTTATTTATTACTTATTGTTACAATGAGTTTTTCGTTGCCGGCCCGGTCGCAGGGCAATACGAACAAAAATATATCTGACCCCCGTGGGGAAATGGTGCCATGGGAAACCGGTGCATGGAAAACCGGTAAATACCGCAACCTTTTTCTTGAAGCCGGATATGAAGAGGGGGCAATTGATGTAAAACTGGAGAAAGCTTATGTCGATTTATTTGAAGGCCCCAACCGGGTTTACTTTGAAGTGGGTGATTCGATGGGCTATGTATCCGACCTGAAAAACCACGATGCACGTACCGAAGGCCTTTCGTACGGGATGATGATAGCCGTTCAGCTTAATAAAAAAGAGGTGTTCGACCGTATTTGGCGCTGGTCGAAACATTACCTGCAACACAAGGGCGGTCCGCGCGATGGGTACTTCGCCTGGTCGGCCAACCCGAAAACGGGCGAACATAATTCAGCGGGAACGGCTTCAGATGGTGAGTTGTATTATGTTACGGCTTTGCTCTTTGCATCAAACCGATGGGGCAACGATACCGGTATTGATTATTACGCCGAAGCCCGCCGCATTCTCGATGCCATGTGGAGCAAAGACGGTAGTGAAGGGATCAACAACATCCTGAATGTGGAGCACAAGCAGATCAGTTTTGTGCCCGAATCGGAACGTTATCACCTTACCGACCCGTCGTACCACCTGCCAGCATTTTTTGAAATATGGGCTGAATATGCCAGCGATGGCCACGAACAGTTTTACCGCGACTGTGCCGACACATCGCGTGCATACCTGCACCGGGTGTGCCATCCAATAACCGGGTTGAATCCCGATTACAGCGAGTACAGCGGTAAACTTTCAGAAAGGCACCCGTTCAGGGCCGCGTTCCGGTACGATTCGTGGCGGGTTCCCATGAACATTGCCATGGATTACTCGTGGTATTGCAAGGATGCCGAATGGCAACAAGATTACTGCCGACGGATACAAAATTTCCTCTATAGCCGCGGAATGGATACCTTTGAAGATCAGTTTAACATGGACGGTACTTTGCCCGAATGGATACTGCCTGCGGGTGGGTATCAAAAACTGCGTCACTCCCTTGGGCTGATTTCTACTTCGGGGGCCGCTTCGTTAATGAGTACCGAAGCCCTGGGCTGGAAGTTTGTCGATAAGGTTTGGAATGCCCGGCTGGAACCATACGACGATGGCTATTTCGACCCCTATTACGACGGATTGCTATACTTATTTAGTTTGATGCACCTCAGTGGAAACTACCGCATCATTACACCCCAATAGTGAAAAAAGGTGTCCATATTCGTGATAGTGCACAGTTAGTAACGATTTTAATTAAATAGTAAAATTTTCTTCAACAGGAATCAATCTGCAATTTTTATATCCAACCACCTTTTAAGCGTGAAAACAGGAAGGCTGGTCTCTGGTCGCCAGGTGCTGTTCACTCGATGCCGGATGCTGGCATCGCCCGCCGTAGCCTGCGACACCATTAAAGCTTTAGCGACACCCGGTTGGCGAAGGTGGAGCATCGCCCGCCATGGTTATTACACAGGTTGTTCGAAGCATTTGATCCCGATGTACATCGGGATTGGAATTTGAAATTTGGAATTTGAAATTTAATTTATAGTTTAGAAGTCTGAAACCAATACAAGTAAAGCGCCGGTGCATCAAAAACCCGTCATTCCGCTAATGCCCGCTTTTCACAGGAATAAGTCTGTTGTATTATTGAAGTTTGAAAAACATAAAAACCCTTTTAATGATTTTGATATATGAAACAAAACCTGAACATATCCAACAAATATCGTTCGATATATTCGAAAAACATGAACATATAAACAAGTTCTCGGTAATTTAAAAAGAACAATATGGAAATAATAAACTTAATAAAATGGCCAATTACTATTCTTATTGGATGGTTGATTACGCTTTTGGTTTTTAGAAAAAAATTGAAAAAGTTGTCTTTCAACTGGGATAAAAAAGAAGGAAACTTGGATTTATCTGGAAATTACGACCAAGGGCCAAGACTTGTAACAAAAACGAAAACTGGAGAACTTCAAAATTTAAGTAATGATGATATTAGAAGAACTTCAGAATTGATTGTAAATAAAGACAGTAGTAAATACTTCAAGTTCTCTGATAAACTTGAACGTTTCTTGATTGATGAAGATGGTGCAAAAATTAGAAACCTACGTTTTCGCCTTGGAGTTCAACAAAAAGGATTAAAAATATTAAGTATAAACTTAAAGGGATATCTGATAGTCTCGAAAATAATTAGAAACCCTAATGATAATGTTGGTTGGGGGAGTAATTGGCCAGAACTAAAACTCGATAAAGATTTCCTCCCAGCCTTGACGGATTATTGGTCAATAGACCATGAAATTGACACTGAAGATTCAACTTCTCCATTCAACAAAATGGACAATACAGATGATATTATCAAAATGACAATAAAGATTTATGCAACTGGATTCTTAGAATCTGGCAAAAAAATCTTTGGTAGCCAACAATATGATTTAGATGAAAATAGCTGTATATATGGAAGATTTAAGCTACGTGAGCTTGGAGAGAAAACAATTTCTAATGAGGCTTTCAATGAAATAATTACTGCGAAAGAAGAAGGAGATTGGAGTTTTATAAGAAAAACTACCGAGAACACGCAATAAAAAACATAGGACGTAAAGCTCTAAATTTGAACGATATAACATTTAATAAACGGCTTGGTAACTTGATAGGTAGGAGCTACGAAATGCCCTACGTTTTTTATTGCCATCCGTTGTGCGGCATTGTCAAAACCCTTAATCCAAAGTTGTAACCAATAAAATTAAAGCAAATATGAAATCGAAACCAAAATGGTACTATAATGAGGCTTCGCATTCAGGAATTAACTATTCCAACCAAGAGATTGTAGAAGATTATGATAATCAACATACGAGATTTAGGAACTACAAAACCGAAGCTGACAAGATTTCACAAGCCTTAGGGTTAAAGGAAAATGACGTAATTATTGACATGGGGTGTGGAAGTGGTGAATTATCAATTGAATTGTCAGAGAAATGCAAAAAAATATATACTGTTGACATCTCACAGCAGATGATTGACTTATGCAAAAATAAAATTTCAAAAAACGAGATTGATAATATTATTCCTATTTGTGCTGGATTATTGACATATCAACATAATGACGAACCTGTTGATGCTGTAATCTCAAATGTTGTATTGCATCACTTGCCTGACTTTTGGAAAATGATTGCTTTAAAGAACATATATAATATTTTGAAACCAGGGGGCAGATTTTTTTTATTCGACATTGTATTTTCATTCCCTGTTGAAAATCATGAAGAATATATTTCTAACTGGTTGACCATGATGAAAGAAAAGGCTGGAGAGAAAATGATGGAAGAGTCAGTTGTTCACATTAGAGATGAGTTTAGCACCTATGATTGGATTTTAGAAAAAATGATTGAATTAACTGGTTTTAAAATCATGCATATTGCGGACGAAATGCCGAATACGAAAGCATTTATTTGTATTAAAGAGTGAGCAGAATAAAAATAATAGTACCCTTTTGAAAACAACGAATTGACAATAAATACAACGACCGCACAACAAGGCATCAAACCCAATAGCCGCGGGTGTTTCATAGGATACTGATGTGGATAATTGAAAATTTTGTACTTTTATGAAAAGACAGTGGAAGCGGCTACTGGGTTTATGCCCGAACGTTATAAAACATTGTAAAAATGGAACATATAATAAACATAGTAAAATCATTATTTGAACCAGTAGGTATATTATTGACATTGATTATTCTTTTAATATTGAATACATGGATATTTAAAAGGATGAAATCAGTTACATCAGATGGTAATATTGCCAAGAGGTCTATTTCATTTTCTATTATACTTATTGGTGTACTTGTATTTATTTTATCTCTACCTATCGACAAATCACTTAAAGGACAGATAATGAGTTTTCTGGCCATAATAATAAGTGCTGGAATTGCGTTAAGTTCAACCACCATATTAGGTAACCTTATTGCTGGATTCATGAATAATTCAATGAACCGCTTTAGGAATGGAGACCTTATAAAAATTGGAGACCTTCAAGGCAGAGTTACTAAAAAAAGTATCTTCCATACCGAAATTCAACTTGAAGACAGTAATTTTATCACGATACCTAATCTATACATTGCTAATAATCCTGTCAAGTTAACTCGTAAAACAAATACGGTAATATCCACATCTGTTTCATTGGGCTATGACGTATCACGGATTCGAATTGAAGAAACCCTGAAAGAAGCTGCTATTTTAACTGGATTAACGGACCCCTATGTTTATATTACAGACTTGGGAGATTTTTCAGTCGCTTATAAAATACATGGATTTCTTGATGATAGTAATAAGTTTTTTAGCACTCAGTCTCTATTGAATGGCAACGTAATGGATAATCTTCATAAAAAAGGAATAGAGATTGTTTCACCAACTTTTATGAACCAGAGAAGAGTAGATGAAAAGGAATTTATTCCAACGAAAGATGTTAAAAAATCAATTCCTAAAAATGAATCTTCCCCAGAACAATTAATTTTTTCTGAAGCAATCGAATCGGGGAAAATTGAGAAAAAGAAAGATTACCTTAAAGAGATAGATAAAAAACAGGAATTGCTAAAGGAAGAACTAAAGCAATTAAAGGATAAAAAGGAGATTGAGAGAGCCAAAGCTACTATTAGCCGAAATGATGAGTTGAAAGCAAAAATTGAAAAAAATATTGAAGAACAAATCAACAAAAATAAGGACTCTGCATAAGAAACAACGTTTTATAACACACAATATAAAACAGTTGGGGTTCAGTGGTTTGCGAGTGTTTGGTTCTCGCCTCAACTTTTTCCAACGGTGGATAGGAACGAGCTCCGAAAACCCAACCGTTTCATATTGTCAAACGTTGTGTGCCAAATCAAAAAAAACGGGTAACACACAATTTATCAGGGCGATGAGAAAGTATTTCAGTTCTGTGCATTCAACTTAATATCCAGATTAGATTTCTGACTCGTTCTTTCATTTTTCAGGAGTAAAAGGATTTTTAAATATTTGTACAAGGATTTGCAGAATAACGATTTGATTTTTTTGTTCTATGATTTATTGATGAAATTATATTTTATCCGGATTGGCTAAAAGATTCTTTCTTAAACTTTTTTTCGTTCGGACTAAAAATATTTGCCGTCACGATTGGAGTGTTTCGCTAAGAAAAAGGGATTTTTAGGTTTTGTAATTATTCTCAGGAGTCAAAAGGATTATTGATTTTTAGTTGCGGTTCTGGTTGACTAAAAAAAAGTCCGCTTTTCAAACTTAGATTTGAAAAAATAATAATAAAATATTACCGTATCAGATTGATTATTTGAAACATAAAGCAAGGATTTAATGAAACGTTTGTTTGAAAAGATTGCTCATTTGAGTAACGTCACGGGCGGATTAAAATTCTGTCCGATTTTGGGATTTGATTACTTAAAAACATGAGAGAGCCAACGAATAAAATGTAAAAAACATCTCAAACTGTTTGAGAAAAATAATTACTGATATGATTAGTTCTAAAATAAATTGTTTAATTTCAGGACTTTGATTTATAAAACAAGCGATAGAAACTGTGCAAACGGTACTGGTTTGTGTGTTTGACTTTTTCTTCGATAAAGACAAGAAATTAAATTCGGCACACAACAATGTGTAAAATTAATCGCGGGTATAGTGCTAATTTTCAGCTTACTGCCCCGCTTCAAATTCGGTGTGTATGCGGACTGGAACGATGCACGAAAACCGCGCCTAATCTTACACGTAAACGTTAGCGGCAAAATATTAAGAAGCTTCGTCTATATAATAATCGATAGAATTTTTGAGATTTAGATTAACGTCCTTATATCGTTGATTTAAAATTTTCCTTATTAGCCAAGGTGTAATAAATAGCAAAAAACTGAAAATAAATAGCAGACTTGATAGATTTGTTGAAATAGCCCAGGCTTTTATGCCACCAATATTCAGAAATAATCCGAGTAGAAAAAATATCCCCATTGAATAGAATAAGGCTAAATAGATAATAAAATCAATTTTAATAATTTTTGCAAGTCTTTCACCAAAATAAATACCTGCTTCCTTAATTGGGAGATTGTCCATTTGATTATTTAATATACTATACCGAACAATCTCAGAACTTGATTTAAATATAAGAAATAACCCAGCAAACATAAATGGCAGCACAATAGCTGTTGATAATTCGATTTTTAGATATATAAACCCATAAATAACAAGCCCGATTAAAGTTAGTAGGCTGGTTGAATAAATGAATATCTTAAGTTTAATTTCTTTCATGATTTTTGAAAAACCGCTACTATGAGATTTGCGTATGATTGATTGTATATAATCTTGATTATTCAAATTATAAGCTTTCGATTCATGTGCAAGTTTCCAAATTGATTTTAAGCTATTTTGATTCATATCTATTAGAAATTTTAATTAGTTTATTCTTGATTCTATTAATTTTGACGCCAACATTACTTGTTGAAATACCTATGGTTCTAGCAATATCTTCATAGGAAAATTCATCTAAATACATAAGTATAATTGCTTTCTCATTGATGTTGAGCTCATTGATGATTGAGTAAAGCTTATTCTTTTCTTCTGATTCAGTAAAGCTAAAAGAAACAGGAATTTCATATTCATTTTTAGATAGTTCAGTATGTACAGGTTGAATACTAAGTTTTCTAATTATATCAATGGCAGAGTTTATCGCGACTCTGTACATCCAAGTAGAAAAACTTGATTGATGTTTAAAATTCGGAAATGCTCTCCATAATCGGATAAGGATTTCTTGAAAATAATCTTCCCAGTACGGGTTTTTGAAAAAGTATGAATTGCAAACCTTATGCAGTATACCAATATGATTATTAACTTGACGAATAAATTCTTTTTCCACTATTCAAATTTCAATTAATTTAAGAGTTAGTCGTATATTTCGGACTGATTATTACACAAATGAAGAAATATTCTACAATATATTCAGCCGCTAACAAAAAATATAGGTCATTTGGCGGATAGTACTAAATTTGAGCCTAGTGTGATAATTACTAAGTTAATTAACTAATATTTTATTATCTTTGTCATATGGCAAGGATAGGAAAACCAATACAACTAACCATGGATGAGAAAGAAGAGCTTCTTACCATGAGCCGTTCCCGTAAGTTGGAAA
>JAIOZY010000078.1 GCA_021740385.1 Prolixibacteraceae bacterium
GCTCTGAAGTGTGTTGATCAACAATCAGTTTCATCTCTTCTATCGCTTTTGAATGTACTTTAATTTCTTTGTTGAAAAAGATTTTATGGAAAATGTTGAACGATTTTGCTGTTTGGATGCCGTTCATCAAATCGGGGTTGTTCGACAAGGGAAGCAAAACAATCATCAGCGCGATTCCGGCCTCAATTATTGGAAAATATGTTTGACGAAACAGTTTCATCTGGTTTGGTTATTTCAATTACAATTTTATGTATAAAATTTATAAATGAAAAGCAATCAGTGACTTATTTAGAATTCATGGGGGGGGGGGTAGCGTATTTGCCGGGTTCTGTTGAGAATTTGGCCTTTCCATGTAAGGTTTATTTTTTTGTCATTCCGACGGTAGGAGGGTTCTGTTCGCTAAAGTTGAGATTTTCCGCTTCGCGGGACTTCGTTACATTCCGACTTACTGAGTTGTCAATGATACCTTTTAACGATTGTCATCCCCGCATTATGCCCAAAATTTTAGGGTCAGTTGCCATTGACATATTTCGTTCTATGTGTCATTTCGACGAAGAGCCTTTCCCGGTTCACCGGGAAGGAGAAATCAACCAATATTTGCAAAGATGCCTCATCCCGAAAAAAGTCGGGATTCGGCATGACACGCTTTTTCGAGTCCTTCTGTCATTCCCTCATTTTGCTCAATAAACTTTTTGAGTCAGCCTTCGGAATGACAAGCAATCAGCAACGAGCAACAGCCATTACTGCATTATGCAAAAATATTTGTCAGGGATATCTCGAACAAGTCTAAACGGGCTTAGTTCCTTCTGAAAATGTACTTTTCAACAGTGAAACCAATTCCGAATACTTCATTGTGAAATTCGTTTTATCGCCTGTCGAAAGTATTATTTCCTTTTTTTGGGGTATTATCTCTTGGATATAGTGCAGGTTTACTAAAACCGACTGGCTAACCCTGATAAAATCGCCGTTCAGTTTTTCAGTAAATTTTTTTAAACATTCAGTGCTTGTAAGGTTTTTTTGTTTCAGGCAGAAAATTTCAGTGTAGTTGTTGTGCGATTTGCAAAAGACAATTTCATCAACATCCAGAACCTGGCATTTGTTTTTTTGTTTTAAGATAATTTTTTGCATAGCTCATTTATTGTTAAGGTTTTATTTTTGACCCTACGTAATTTTATAAATAAACACACCTGAAGGAATACCCAACCTTCAAGCACCTGCTTTACCCTTAAAACAATACATGAATCTTTGGTGTTTGGAAACCAAATATATGTTTTCAACAACAATGATATATATCATATTTGAAAAAAACAAACGGTGTTGCGTTTTTTAACGAAAATTTGCACTAATTAATTAGTAAACACTATCTAAAAACCACATTGATATAATAATGTGAGAAAGTTATGAAAAATAATCCTGAGACAAAGTAACGCAACTGGGGTTTTCTGTGAGAAATCAGGTGAAAGGTTTGTTCTATAATTAATCGTAAGTACTTTCCTCATTTTTCCCGCATAAATATTTTTTTATTTTTACCGGGCAGATAACATCATCAATTAATGGGAGTGGATACTAATTCTAACTAAACTGAATGATATGGTCGTTTTTATGAGAAAAACCAAACAAACCCTTGGGCTGATCTTTTCCTTTTTGTTTTTAACTGCATTATCGGCACAGTCGCAAACGCCGGTCGATAAATTTGGCCAACTGAAAGTTTCGGCTACAAACATTGTTAGCGAAAAAGGCGATACGGTTCAACTTGCCGGCATGTCGCTGTTCTGGAGCCAGTGGATCGGGAAATATTACAACAAGCATTGCATTGAATGGCTGGCAACTGACTGGAAATGCTCGGTGGTGAGGGCGGCCATGGCCGTGAACCACCAGGGGTATGCAACCAATCCCCGGAAAGAGTTGAAAAAAGTGGAAAAGGTGATTGATGCCGCCATTGACCAGGGAATTTACGTGGTGGTCGATTTTCATGAACATGCCGCCGAAAATTTCCTCGACGAGGCCAAAACATTTTTCTCGCACATAGCTCAAAAATACGGAAGTTACCCCAACATCATTTACGAAATTTACAACGAACCCCTCAAAGTCTCATGGAGCGAAACCATTAAGCCATATTCCGAGGCGGTTATTGCCGCAATACGGGAACACGACCCCGATAACATCATTGTATGCGGTACGCCCAACTGGTCGCAGAATGTCGACGAGGCTTCCCTCGATCCCATCAACGGGAAAAACATTGCTTACACCCTCCATTTTTACGCGGGCACACACAAAGAGTGGTTAATCGAGAAGGCCGAGGTGGCCATTGAAAACGGCTTATGCCTGTTTGTTACTGAATACGGCACAACCGATGCCAATGGCGACGGCCCGGTTTATGCCGATGAAACACGCATGTGGTGGGACTGGATGGACAAGCACCACATCAGTCATTGCAACTGGTCGGTCGCCGACAAGGAAGAATCGTCGGCAGCACTAATTAAAAGGGCACCCAAACGGGGAAAGTGGAAAGAACACCATATTAAACCATCGGGAAAGATGGTAAAAGAAGAGTTGCTGCGGAAGCACCGGGAGATGTTTGGGGAATAAGAAAATTGAATTCTTCAATCGTTTTTAACCTTCAGAAATCGTATCTTTGGGTAATGATTATCAAAGATGAAATATTAAGGGAAAAGAATGCTTTTAAAGCTTTGTGCGAGGAACATAAGGTGCGATATCTTTATGCATTTGGTTCATCTACAACGAACGACTTCGATAGTGAAAAAAGTGACATTGACCTTTTGGTAGAAATTGAAGATCAGGATCCAATAGAGAAAGGTGAAAAATTAATTTCACTTTGGGATGGTTTCGAAAATTATTTTAAAAGGAAGGTCGATTTGTTAACAAATTCATCAATAAAGAATCCTTATTTGCGAAAAAGTATTGATTCAACAAAAATCCTGATTTATGATGGAAAAGGATCTCAAGTATTTATCTGACATCTTACGATCAATTGAACTAATAGAAGAGTTTACTTCAGTCACTACATCCTTTAGTGAATATATCGATGATTTGAAAACCCAAAGCGCAGTTGAACGACAATTGGGAATTATTGGTGAGGCCGTTAAAAAGTTTAGTTCAATGCAACCCGGTTTAATGCTTGAACACGCTGAAAAGATTGCCGGATTCAGGAATCGGTTAATTCATGCTTATGATTCGGTTGACCCATCAATTGTTTGGGCAATTATTAAAAAGCATATACCGGCATTAAAAGATGAAATTATCCAAAATATTGAGAAATGAGATACTTCAAGGAAGCATTAATTCTTTTAACATTGATAGCTTTTGGAGCAGTATCCTATGCTGCCACCAATGTTCCGTTCAGCCGCGGGTTTAACCTCACCAACTGGTTCCAGGTTTCGAGCCCGCAGCAAATCCAGTTTTCGAAATATACCAAACAGGATTTTGAAAACATTAAAAGCCTCGGGTGCGATGTAATCCGCCTGCCCATTAACCTGCACTCCATGACAAGCGGAGAACCCGATTACACGCTCGACCCGCTTTTCCTGACATTTCTTGATGAAGTAGTAAGCTGGGCCGAAGAGCTCGAAATGCACCTGATTCTCGACAACCACACCTTTTCGGTCGAAGACGATACCGACCCGGATGTAGGGGATATCCTCGAAAAAGTATGGACACAAATGGCTACACATTACCTCGATGCTTCAACCCTGATTTATTACGAAGTGCTGAACGAACCCCACGGCATTGCCGACAACACATGGAACACCATTCAGCAGGAGGTGGTTGAAGCTATAAGAGAAGTGGACCGGGTGCACACCATTATTGTTGGCCCGGCAAGCTGGAACAGTTACAACCATTTTGAATTCATGCCCGAATACGACGACGATAACCTGATTTATACCTTCCATTTTTACGATCCCTTCCTTTTTACACATCAGGGTGCCGGATGGGCGGAGCTTGCCGATTTGGAAGGCATCCCGTTTCCCTACGACCCGGAGCGAATGCCCGAATTTCCCGAATCGCTGAAAAACCATTGGTCGTACAATAATTTCCTGAATTACGACGAACACGGGACGGTTGAAGAAGTCCATCGATTGATCGACATTGCCGTTGAATTTCAGCAGGAACGGAATGTACCCGTGTATTGTGGCGAACTTGGCGTTTATGATTTGGTAAGCCCCAACGACGACCGCACTTTCTGGTACGGTGTTGTAACCGATTACCTCGAAGAAAAGGGCATTGCCTGGACTATATGGGATTATCACGGTGGTTTCGGCATTTTTAATAAAGGCGGAAACGGCTTCTTCGAACACGACCTGAACGTGGAACTTGCCGAAATTGTTGGTCTGACGGCTCCCGAACAAACACCCCTTGTTATCAATCCCGATTCGGTGGGAACGCCGGTTTACCTCGATTATTTCGGCCAGCGGATTAATGAAGCCAGCAACACAGCAGGCCGGCTTAGCTATTATTCCGAAAACCATTCCAACAGCGGAAATTATTGCATTGAATGGAGCGGGGCAGAGCAGTACAACACCATTACGTTCGATTTTTCGCCCGATAAAGACCTTAGCCTGCTTGTTGATGAAGGATACGCGCTCTCGCTTGTGCTTAGGGGTGATAACCCCAACGGGCAGTACGATATCCGCTTCATCGATACCAAAACCGACGATCCGGACGACCATCCCTGGCGGAGCCGCTTCGTGGTTAACAACTCGAAGGTTGACTGGGACGGGCAGTGGCACAAGTTATTTATCCCGCTTTCCGATTTTGACGAGCAGGGTTCGTGGGATGTCGATACCTGGTACAACCCGGTGGGCGACTTCGACTGGTCGGCAATCGACAAGCTGGAAATTGTAACCGAATACGGCAGCCAGGGCGAATACACCTTGTGGGTCGATGATGTTGTTATTACAAACATGGATACCACGCAAACCATCGTTATTTCGTCGGCGGAGAATGTCTTTTCTGATAATCCCGATTTTTGTGAACTGAAGTATTACCCCGGAAGCCGGTTGGTAGAAATGAAAAACAAAACACAGACACCTTTATCCTATAAATTATTTGACCTTTCCGGTAAAACGATTTGGAACGATACGTTTTTTATGAGCACATCGAGAACGGTAAGTGGCTTAAGACAAGGGATGTACATTATTCAGCTAACCCACCCGGCAAATGGGACAGTACGTGAAAAGCTGCTGATTAAATAATTTTTTCAGCCTATTTGTCATATTTTTTCCCCGTAAACTGACAAAAAAAAGTCAGCTAATTTGTATTTCCGTGCCATAATTTCACGAAATGGGCAATTCACTGTCATGGCATGGTGATTGATCCAATGGGCATCGGTTGATCATTTAGAACATTTTAAAACATTCAAATATTATGGGAAAAATTATAGGAATAGACTTAGGGACAACAAACTCGTGTGTAGCTGTTATGGAAGGCAACGAGCCTGTTGTAATACCAAACAGTGAAGGAAAACGTACCACACCATCGGTAGTGGCATTTGTAGAAAATGGTGAACGTAAAATGGGCGATCCGGCAAAACGCCAGGCCATTACCAATCCACATAAAACCATTTATTCTATTAAGCGGTTGATGGGTGAAACTTTCGACAAATTATCGAAAGAGGTCGAAAGGGTTGCCTACGAAGTGGTTAAAGGCGACAACAATATACCGCGTGTAAAAATTGACGACCGGCTCTATTCACCACAGGAAATTTCGGCCATGATACTTCAGAAAATGAAAAAAACGGCCGAGGATTACCTGGGACAGGAAGTAACCGACGCGGTAGTTACCGTTCCGGCCTATTTTAGCGATTCGCAACGCCAGGCAACAAAAGAAGCCGGCGAAATTGCCGGGTTGAATGTTCGGCGTATAATTAATGAACCTACCGCTGCATCGTTGGCTTATGGCCTCGATAAACGCGAAAAAGATATGAAAATTGCCGTTTTCGACCTTGGTGGCGGTACCTTCGATATTTCGATTCTTGAGCTGGGCGACGGCGTATTCGAAGTGAAATCAACCGATGGTGACACCCACCTTGGCGGCGACGATTTCGACGACGTGATCATTAACTGGCTGGCCGGTGAATTCAAGAAAGATGAAGGCATCGACCTGAAGAAAGACCCAATGGCCCTGCAGCGTCTCAAAGAAGCTGCTGAAAAAGCAAAAATTGAACTTTCGAGCTCAACAAGTACCGAAATTAACCTGCCCTATATCATGCCGGTTGACGGTGTGCCAAAACACCTTGTTAAAACCCTTAGCCGTGCCAAGTTCGAACAATTGAGCGAAAAACTGATTCAGGCAACGATTGAACCTTGCCGCCGTGCCATGAAAAATGCGGGTATGAGCAACAGCGACATTGATGAAGTGATCCTTGTTGGTGGTTCAACACGTATACCGGCTGTGCAGGAAAAAGTAAAAGAATTTTTCGGAAAATCTCCCTCAAAAGGCGTTAATCCCGATGAAGTGGTTGCCGTGGGTGCTGCCATACAAGGCGGTGTGCTTACCGGCGAAGTAAAAGATGTGCTTTTGCTTGACGTTACCCCGCTTTCGCTTGGTATTGAAACCATGGGCGGTGTAATGACAAAGCTTATTGAAGCCAACACCACCATACCGACCAAGAAAACCGAAACGTTTACCACGGCTGCCGATAACCAGCCTTCGGTTGAAATACACGTGTTACAGGGCGAAAGGCCCATGGCTGCCGGCAACAAAACCATCGGGCGTTTTCACCTCGACGGACTGCCACCGGCACCACGCGGCGTTCCGCAAATTGAAGTGGCTTTCGACATCGATGCAAACGGCATATTGCACGTGCATGCCAAAGATAAAGCTACCGGAAAATCGCAAAGCATCCGCATTGAAGCATCATCGGGCTTAAGTGATGATGAAATCAAAAAGATGAAGGAAGAAGCCGAAGCCAATGCCGATGCCGATAAGCAGGCACGCGAAAAGGTTGACAAGCTCAACCAGGCCGACGGGCTCATTTTCCAAACAGAAAAACAGTTGAAAGAGTTTGGCGATAAACTGCCCGCCGATAAAAAAGCACCCATCGAGGAAGCTTTGAAAAAGCTGAAGGATGCCCATGCAAAACAGGACCTCGATGCCATTGACGCGGCTACTGCCGAGCTGAACAACGTGTTCCAGGCTGCATCGCAGGAAATGTACAATGCACAGCAGGGGCAACAGCAAGGCCAGCCGGGCGGACCACAAGCCGGACCACAGGCCGATGCAAAATCGGATGATAAAAAAGACGGTGACGATGGCGAAGTAACCGATGTTGACTTTGAAGAAGTCAAGTAGTATCAAATCACAAATCATGTCTTTACTGATTCATAAAAAGATGAACGTTTAATATTAGTTTCTCCTATTCCCCTCCTTTGGAGTGCTTGTCCCGGTATGCCGGGAGTTTAGGGGAGGCCTTTCATTCCAATCCGGAAACCTGATTAAATTGTTAGCCACCCTTCTGAAAAGAGGGGTGGCTTTTTTTATATGGAAACCCGTATGTGAAATTTACATGATAACCGTTACCAAACCCCGATTAAAACTTTTCCCCGCTTAAACGGTTTTTTATCTTTGTAATCCTTTTCAAAATTGAAGATCATGGCAAAATTTACTTATCAGAAACCATTTCCGGTTGAAAAAGATTCAACCCAATATAAATTATTAACAAGCGAATATGTGTCGACCCTTGAAGTTGATGGGCGGAAATTGTTAAAAGTCGACCCGCGAGGGCTGGAACTTTTGGCCCGCGAGGCCATGGCCGATGTGTCGTTTTACCTGCGTTCATCGCACCTCGAAAAAGTCCGCAGCATTCTCGACGATCCCGAGGCAACCGACAACGACCGCTTCGTGGCACACACCATGCTCATAAACCAGGTTGTTTCGGCCGAAGGCGACTTGCCCACCTGCCAGGATACAGGAACGGCCATTGTTATTGGGAAAAAAGGCGAAAATGTATGGACCGGTTCAAACGATGCCAAACACCTTTCGAAAGGGATTTATGATACCTACCTGAACCGCAACCTGCGCTATTCACAGGTGGTGCCCCTTACCATGCTCGAGGAAAAAAATACCGGCACAAACCTGCCAGCCCAAATCGATATTTATGCCGAAGAGGGAAACCAGTACGGGTTTCTGTTTATAACCAAGGGTGGTGGATCGGCCAATAAAACATTTCTATACCAGGAAACCAAAGCATTATTAACCGAGGAAAACCTGACCGAATTTGTTAAGAAAAAAATTCTCGACCTGGGTACATCGGCATGTCCGCCTTATCACCTGGCATTGGTAATTGGTGGCACATCGGCCGAGGCAACGTTGGCAGCGGTGAAAAAAGCATCGGCAGGTTATTACGACAACCTGCCAACCGAAGGCAACATGGGCGGGCAGGCATTCCGCGATCTTGAATGGGAAGAAAAAGTATTGAAAATTTGTCAGGAGAGTGGCATAGGTGCCCAGTTTGGCGGCAAATATTTTGTGCACGATGTACGGGTGATCCGCCTTCCCCGCCATGCAGCTTCTTGTCCGGTTGGCCTGGGTGTTAGCTGTAGCGCCGACCGGAACATCAAAGCAAAAATTACCGAACAGGGGATTTTCCTCGAAGAACTGGAGAAAAACCCGCGGAAATTCCTTCCCGAAAAAGCACCCGAACTGGCCGACCCGGTAGAGATTGACCTCGATCGTCCCATGAACGAAATACTGGCCGAGTTGTCGAAATACCCGGTAAAAACCAGGTTAAACCTGAAGGGGACACTCATCGTTGCACGTGATATTGCCCATGCCCGCATCAAAAAATTGATTGACGAAGGCAACCCCATGCCTGAATATTTCAAAAATCACCCGGTGTATTATGCCGGCCCGGCAAAAACCCCGAAAGGGATGCCATCGGGCAGCTTCGGCCCTACAACAGCCGGCCGGATGGATCCGTACATTGAAGCGTTCCAGCGTTTGGGCGGCTCAATGGTTATGCTGGCAAAAGGCAACCGCTCGCAGGCTGTAACCGATGCCTGTAAAAAATACGGCGGTTTTTATCTCGGGTCGATTGGCGGCCCGGCAGCCATTCTGGCCAAAGAAAGCATCAAGTCGGTGGAAATTGTAGATTTTGAAGAACTGGGAATGGAAGCTGTACGGAAGATCAAGGTGGAAAATTTCCCGGCCTTCATCATTGTCGATGACAAGGGTAATGATTTCTTCAAGGAATTCCATCACTAACAACGATTACGGCTGACAGGCCAGCTTTTATCATTGTCGACGATAAAGGCAACGACTTTTTTGAGGAGTTCAAGAAATGACCCCCTAAAGGAGAGAATTAAGCATAACATAGATATTTTTATTGCAACAATGAATTTTTATATAGTCTGATATTGTTTCATTTATAATTCTATATTAAAAACTCTCTGATATGCATATGTTTAATGCCTTTATAATCTTCATAGAATTCATCAGATGAAACGACAATTTTTTCATAATTGTCCCTAATTTTAAGCAAGTTTCCAAATTCCCTTTCCCTGGTTTTTTCATCGGATAACAGATAAGCAACCTGTACATATTTTGTTTCACTTCCTTTTTGAGCCACAAAATCAATTTCCCTGTCCTGATGTTTACCAATATAAACCTTGTAGTCCTCGTAAACTAATTGATTATAAACCAAATTCTCAAAAATATTTCCTATTTGATTGCCGGTAAATGGGATAATTGAATGTTTTAACCCCAGATCGGAAAAAAAATATTTATCGTTTATCTCAAATCTTTTTTTTCCAATTATATCCAAGCGTTGGACTTTATTAATAAAATACGAGTTTGAAAGATAATTCAGATAATTCATGACAGTGTTAACGGATAAGCTTATCCTTTGTGCTTTTAAAAAATCAGCGATTTTTTTTGATGAAATGTAACTGCCCAGATTATCTGATAAGTATTCAACTAAACGTTCCAAAAAATTAATATCCCTGATGTTATATCTCGACACAACATCTTTAAGGATTATTGTGTTGTAAATACTCTTTAAATAGCCATATATTATTTCATCATACTGTTATTTTGTATCTGAAAACCCAAATTTTCTGCTTCCCCTGTAGCTATGACAGGCAAAGCCAACATCGAGCATCCCGCCTCCGCTCAAGCTCCGGCGGACAAAGCCAGCATTGAGCATCCCGCCTTCGCTCAAGCTACGGCGGAAAAAGCCAGCATCCTTTTTCCAGTTTGCGCAATTTGCCGGTAAATTATTTAATCCTTTTTGCTAACTTGTGCATAAATTTAAACGGTTTGGAGATGAACATTCAGCAATTCAGACGATTCATTTGGTTAAGCTTCTTCTTTGTTTTTTTTCAGACGGCATTAATCGCACAGGAAGAAAGCGAGCTGTACCAACAGTTGGTTAGCCAGCCCGAGTTTATTTCAGTCGAAAAAATTGATCAGCATCCTTTTTTTACCGAAGCGTATGAAATCCTGGTCGACCAGTACCTGGACCACGGCAATCCGGCTGCGGGGAAATTTGTGCAGCGCGTTGTTGTGTCGAATTATAACCCATACAGTCCCGTGGTTTTGGTTACCGAGGGCTATCATGCCAACTATGCAGTAAAGGACACATACATTAACGAGTTGAGCAAAATAATCCAGGCAAACCAGGTAGTGGTTGAACACCGCTATTTTGGCAAATCGATGCCCGATAATCCCAATTGGGATTACCTGACCATTGAGAATGCCTGTGCCGATTTGCACCGCGTATACCGCATCATGGGACGCATTTTCAATAACCAGAACAAGTGGATTGCAACCGGAATAAGTAAAGGCGGGCAGAACACGCTTGCTTACAAGGCTTTTTATCCAGATGATATGGATATTTGGGTTCCGTATGTTGCCCCCAACAATTTCAGGCTTGAAGACAAACGGCACCCGAAATATATAAGCCGTGTGAACGGGAAAAAATGCCGCGAAAAAATTGAGAATTTTCAACTGGAAGTTTTAGCGCGCCGCGATTCCATACAGCCACTGCTCGACAGCCTGACCGCAGCCGAAAATTACACGTATTCAATTACAAATGAAGAATTGCTCGATTATTGCGTGCTGGAATACTCTTTCTCGTTTTGGCAGTGGGGTACCGACTGTTCAACCGTTCCCACCGATACCGCAACCTGCCGGCAGCTTTTTACCCACCTTGTTGATGTTTGCGACCCCGATTATTTTGCTCACCAGGGGATTGAGCCCATTAAGGCTTTTTTTATCCAGGCTGCGAAAGAGATTGGTTATTATGCTTACGACACCCGACCGTTCAGAAAATATTTGACGATAAAAAATGCACGTGGCTATGTAGAAAATATTTTCCTGCCCGAAGATTTTTCATATCGTTTCGATAAATCGGTTTCGAAAATGATTGAAAAAACCGTTAACAAAGATGGCGACCATATCCTGGCTATTTATGGCGGCTATGATCCCTGGACTGCCTCCTCGGTAAAAGTAAGATCATCGTCCGACGCAGTTAAAATGGTCATCCCGGGTGCCAGTCACCGGGTGCGTATTAACAGCATGACTTATGAGCAAAAGGGCGAAGTATATATACTTTTGGAGAAATGGTTAGAGGAAGATTAGAAATTACATAAACAATTAATTAGCCCCTCAAGGCCTCAATCTCTGAAATTTCCATCGGTTTTTTCCGACCCAGCAAACGATAGCCCTTGGGTGTAATCAGGTAATCCTGTTCAATGCGTACCCCGCCAAAGCCAATAAACTTTTCAACTTCGGGATAATTAATAAATTCTTCAAATTTCTTTTCCTCTTTCCAGCGGGCAATAAGTTCGGGTATGAAATAAATGCCCGGTTCAACTGTTAGAACAAATCCCGGTTTAAGCTCCTTTGCCAGGCGCAACGATTTTAACCCGAATTGCGTGCTTTTTGCCTCGCCGTTGTAGCCCACGTTAAGTTCGCCCAGGTCTTCCATGTCGTGCACATCGAGGCCCATCATGTGGCCAAGGCCTGTTGGGAAAAATAGGGCATGGGCGCCTTCGGCAATGGCCTCTTCGGTGTTGCCGCGGGTTAGTCCCATTCCTTTTAGCCCGTTAAAAATGATGCGTGCCGCTTCGAAGTGGGCTTCCCTGAATTCAATGCCGGGCTTTAAAATGGCTGTTGAGCCGTAATGGGCATCAAGCACCAGCTGGTAAATGTCTTTTTGTTGTGGTGTGAATTTTTTCGAGACCGGGAACGTGCTGGTCAGGTCGCCGGCATAACCCCTGGGTACTTCTGCACCGGCATCAAGCAAAAAGAGCTGGCCATCTTCCAGTGTGTTCCCATGGTAGTGGTTGTGCAACACTTCTCCCCGTATCGTGGCAATTACGGGAAACGAAATGTAGCCCTCGCGCTCAAGGGGTATTTGGGTTACGCGGGCTGCAATTTCCGATTCTTTCATGCCCGGGCTGGCCATGCAAATGGCTGCTTCGTGCATGTCGACACTCCAGTTTACGGCTTTGTCAATTTCGGCAATTTCTTCATCGCTTTTTATTTCCCGTTGGCTTATTACTGCCTTTACCAGTTCGTCCGACGATTTCATTACAAACTGGTCGGGCCTGATGTTTAAAAAGCGCAGCAATTTTATTTTATTCTCGGGCCGGTATGGTGGTAAAAAGTGAATGTCGCGCCCCGAGGCCAGCGCCTCGCGCAATACGGTGTAAAGTTTTACGGTTGGAAGCACTTCGGTTATGCCAATAGCTTCGCATTGTTCCTGCAAAGTGGGCTGGTTGCCCATCCAAACAATTTCATCAAGCGAGAGTTCGTCGCCAAATACGGTTTCGGTATCCGCTTCTAAGTCGATAATGGCTGCCAGCGATGGCCTGTTCAGTCCAAAATAGTAAAGGAATGAACTGTGTTGCCTGAATGGGTAAGGGTTGTCGGGGTAATTCATGGGTGATTCGTCGTTCCCCAAAAAAAGAATGATGCCCTTTTCAAGCTTCTCTTTCATTACCTGCCGTCGGTTTATGTATATCTCTTTTTTAAACATGATGTTAATTTCTGTAATCAATCAAATATACAATAAATATTGCTCTTTTAATGTGATTGGTGAAAGGCGGCAACTTAAAAAATGCTAAATTTCCAAACGAAACAGTTCGCTTTTTTTGAATATTTTATTGAAAGCATTAAGTTGTTGCAAATTTTAACAGATAAACAAGAACAAACCATGTCAAAAATATTAGTAATCGACGACGAACGGGCAATAAGGAATACCTTGAAAGACATTCTTGAATATGAAAAATACCGGGTCGATTTGGCCGAAAACGCGGCGCAAGCCCTGGAACTTGTAAAAGCGAACAGTTACGACATTGCCCTGTGCGACATAAAAATGCCTGAAATGGACGGGCTGGAGTTACTCCCGCATCTCGTCGAAAACCAGCCCGATGTGCCGGTTGTAATGATTTCGGGACATGGCAACATCGATACGGCTGTTGAGGCCATAAAGAAAGGTGCGTACGATTTTATTGAAAAGCCCCTCGACCTGAACCGTTTGCTGATAACGATAAAGAATGCCCTCGAAAGATCGAACCTGGTTACCGAAACCAAAACCCTGCGAAAAAAAATCGGGTCGAAATATACCATTGTAGGCGAATCGGCAGCCATTCAGAAGATTTTTGACATGACCGAAAAAGTTGCCCCAACCGATGCCCGTGTGTTAATTACCGGGGCTAACGGAACGGGGAAAGAGCTTGTGGCCCGGAGGTTACACGAGTTGAGCAGCAGGGCTAATGGACCCTTCGTGGAAGTAAACTGTGCCGCAATTCCTTCCGACTTGATTGAAAGCGAATTGTTTGGCCATGAGAAGGGCGCTTTTACTTCAGCCGTAAAGCAACGTAAGGGCAAATTTGAACAGGCCGAAGGGGGCACGCTTTTCCTCGACGAAATTGGCGATATGAGCCTTTCGGCCCAGTCAAAAGTACTGCGGGCACTGCAGGAAAATATTATATCGAGGGTTGGGGGCGATAAGGCCATCAAGGTTGATGTGCGGGTTATTGCTGCAACAAATAAAGACCTGAGCAAGGAAATTGAAAAAAACAATTTCAGGGAAGACCTTTACCACCGCATCAGTGTTATTGTTATTCATGTACCATCGCTTAACGAGCGTTTGGAAGACATTCCCGTTCTTGCCAATTATTTTATCGACCAAATTTGTACTGAATACGGGATGCCCGTGAAAAAAATTTCGGACGATGCCATCGGCGAACTTCAAAAGATTAACTGGACCGGAAACATCCGTGAATTCCGTAACGTGATTGAAAGGTTGATCATATTATGTGGGAACGAGATTGATGGCAAAGATGTGCTCAATTACGCGCAACCGCTGAAATAAATTGAAGTTAGGATATTTTTATTTGTAGTACTGTTTGTCAGACTATTAATCACATTCAGACTTCTTTAAAAAGTAATACCGTAATTCTTTTAAAGTTTCACAGAGAGCCTCAGAGAATGCACAGAGAGCCGCAGAGGTTTTTCTCCGTGGTGCTCCGTGATTGTTTCGTGGTTCTCGGTGTGAAATATTATTTAATCTATTTTGCAAGAGAAACTCTATAGTCCGTTATTTCCCCAAAACATTCAAGTGTACTGTCGTTGAGGCATATCAGATCGTACGATACGTTTTTGTTTTGATCAACATTAACAATAACGAAATTGTCGCCAATGTTTTCGCCCATACCACTGCAAATGAGTTCAATATTGTCGTAGGAATCGTACATAAAATCGTCGCTCCACGATGCGGCGCCCATGTCTCCGGCAAAAAATACCACATGGTTTGGCAAGCGATGGAAGAGGGGTTCAACTTCGGACCAAAAGTTGATTGAAGCGGCACGCCCCTCGAACGAATTTGCCTTTATTTTTGAATATTTATTCCCGCTGTCCCACCAAAGGAGTTGATGAAACAAAACAAATATATTATCAACGGTTTGATAATTAGTGCGTGCAAGAAAACCCATAAATATCATCATATCAACATGTTAATGTTGATAACTTGCTTAAATCTTTACACGTATTTGTTTGCTCAATTCATTTATAATGCAGATATTCAGCCTATTAATTAGTTGAGAT
>JAIOZY010000021.1 GCA_021740385.1 Prolixibacteraceae bacterium
TTATTAAAAGTCTTAACATTGTCCTCGCCGGACAGGCCTTCATCCCGATTAAAATCGGGACGAAGCAATCCCGACGTACGTCGGGACAAGTTAAAAATAAGCTGCCCCACGCACCTCCTCAAAGAGGTCATTGCAATTACCCAAGATTAAAACATGCATTTCATTTGCATTAAAGCAACCAATTGCAATACAATCTTTTCGTCCCGCGGGACGCTGCCCGCATTTTTAACGGCCAGCCCGCCTATCTGTGTTACTTTCCTGCAAGAAGAAATAATTAAATATTGAAATTGAAAAGTGGGTCATGCATTGCACAAAACAGGAATAGAAGGAAAAAAGAACGATTGCTGCAACCCTTCTTTTTTACCGCTGTCATTAAAACAAAAATCTTATTAGCCATGAGATGAGCCCCGATGACATGGGGATAATATTTAAGAAGCCATTAAAACATAAATTTAATCCGATGAAAACACAAATTTTATTTGCAGCACTAATGATCCTTTCATTCCTGTCGTTTGGACAAAACGATTCGATCCAAAACTCTCTTCAAAACGACCTGAACTTGAGAAGGGTCCCGTTTCAGTTTACACTCTTTACGCCGCCCATTGGCACCAACGGTATCTATTTTGCCAACACCATTAACGATATTTCATTCAACACGTTTATTGGCGTTGGTGCAGCCGTTAACTACCTCGAGATTGGCGGATTCGCAAATGTAAACCGCCTGTATTCAAAAGGACTGCAGGTATCGGGATTTATTAATGCAAACGGGTTCGATCCCAATGCACGCCATTACAAATCTTCGGGGTTCCAGGGAAGCGGCTTTGCCAATTTTAACGGGAACCACTTTTCCGGTTTCCAGGGTACCGGTTTCCTGAACATCAACAAATCGTTTACCGGCGTTCAGGGGAGCGGTTTTGCCAACATTAACGGCACGGCGAGTAAATCGCTTCAAGTTGCCGGTTTTGCCAACCTAAACGGCACAGCAGAACAAAGCTGCCAGGGAGCAGGCTTTGCCAACGTTACCACTAAAGGCGATTGTTATGCACAACTTGCCGGATTCATGAACATTGGCGCTGATATTAACGGCGTGCAAGGGGCGGGCTTTATGAACATTGCCGGTGATGTTAAAGGCGTGCAGGCTGCCGGATTCATGAACATTGCCCATAATGTTGAAGGCGTTATGGCTGCCGGGTTCATTAACATTTGCGACAGCCTCGACGGCATACCGCTGGGCTTTATCAACATCATTAAAAACAACGGGTATTACAGCTTTGAAGTGGCCACGAGCGATTGGGCGCCCGTTCAGCTAAATTACCGCATGGGGAAAGAAGCGTTTTACAATATTTATTCATTGAGCAAGCTTACCGGCCCCTGGGGCAGACTGGCCGCAGGTTTTGGCTTTGGTCATACCCGCCGGTTGTTTCCAAAAATGAAACTGAATGTTGAGCTGGTACACCACAGTGAATTTTTGGTGCTGCCAACAATATTTTCGGTTTATAATGAGCGTTACAACAGCGTAACACAGTTGAAAGCAGGTATAAAACAACAACTGTTCAAAAACATTTACCTCAATGTTGGCCCCACGCTTAACTTCGGAAACTCATACGATTGGACAAGCTCAGATTATACCTACACCGGAAAAATAATTGAACCCTACTGGAACGTGAAATCAAACACGTATGCGGCATACCCCGACTGGAGTTACCGTTTCTGGGTAGGTTTCCATGCAGGCATCAGCTTTAATTAAATACATCTTACCCGTTACCTTATCACAATCCGTTTTCGCTATTTTCGCGGGAGCGGATTTTTTCTAAACTTATCTCACAAAAAGCAGTTATTAAAGCCACAAATTCACGAATTAACAGAAAACACAAAATAATCGGTATTTGTTGGGTTTTTTTTTGCCTTCGTCAAAAAATTTATTGTCCACAGATACGCACAGATAAACACAGATGATTGTTCCCTTCTAAAGAAATATTCGTAAAATGCACCTGTATAAGATTAATTAGGGGTATTTAAGCTGGTTTAATCTGTGTTCGTCTATCATTGAAATTATTGTATGGTGTTACATTTTCATCTAAAACATTGGAAAACGTAGCTGTTTTTAAGTGCAAAAAAATATGTAGTTTTATTGGTCAATTCTAACTGATGAAATATGAACCTTTCGTTTACATTGCCCGAGTTTTTCGACATTGACGAAAAACTATTCTCAATTCGCAAACGGGGCACAACCGACCCTTTGATAGCCATCATAAAACAAAGGTTTCAGGAAAAAATTACGCTACACCTCACTTCGTTAAAAGCAAGCAGGGATGGTGTGGCCCATACCGGAATCGACTTACAGAACAACAACTTTGAAAAAATAAAACAAACCTATTTTGCCTTCGGGAAAGAAAAAGCCGTTGTAAAATTGTTTTCCGACATGTCGCGCCAGAAACTGTCAACTTCGGTAATTATGCTCCTGTCCGAAATTCTATTTGAAGAAAACCAATACCGGAAAAATAAAAAATACATACTGAACAACAGCGGCGAACGACAGCCTACTACTCCGGCAAACAAAGTTCCTGCCGAAATGGAAAAACTTGTTGAATGGTACAATACAAACGAAAAAGCCCGTAAGGTACACCCGGTTATCATGGCCGCGTACCTGCATTATAAACTAACGACCATCCATCCCTTCGACGATTGGAACGGCCGCATTGCCCGCCTGCTGTTAAACCTTGCCCTGATGAAAAAAGGCTACCTGCCCATTCTTATTGGCCCGGAAGAGCGGCAAACGTATTACGAAAAACTGGAACACGCCGATAAGGGAAACATGGAACCGCTGATCAGGTTTTTTGCCCAAAAAGAGTTGGAAACCATCGACGACTTTATCAATAGCCCCGAATACCTTTCGATTTCAACCAGGTACGATCTGGAAAAAAAACTCGAGAACATGAACAAGGGCGAACGTTGCATTGTACTTACCGAAGACAGTGCCACGAACAACCTGCTGGCCTACATCCTTGAAGCCTCGGGCTTAAACATGAACGAAACCAACATCATTTCGTACGAAGGATGCTCAAAGATCAGCTCGGCAAATCTCTTTTCGGTTTTCGTTAAACAAAAAATGCCGGGTGTGCGCATTATTGTACACCGCGACCGCGACTACCTTACCAATGCTGAAATAAACGTGCAAAAACAATTGTTTCAACGAATAGACACCCACCTGTTTGTTACAAAAGGAACCGACATTGAAAGCTATTTTTTGAATGCCCGGCACATACATCATTGCCATCCATCGGTTGATGAAAACAAAGCAAAACAGCTTATTGCAAAAGCGTTCGAAGATGTGTTCGCCAAATCGGTTGATTACCTTTGGAAAAAGGAGTTTGGCGGCCATAAAACCGAAGAACACAGTCACCTGGGCCATGCCGTTGAAGAAATGGTAAGGAGCAACCTGAAGCGCTTCATCCACGGCAAAACGGCCCTTAAGGTGCTGGGGTACCATATTCAGGATGTTGCGAAAGAAAATGTAAACCTCGAACAGGCTTCACCTCATTTGTACGTGAAAGAGTTGCACAACATTGCCAAATCCATCTGGGATAAACAGAATTTGTCGTAATGAAAATACGTAAAGCAAAACCTGATGATGCCTGCCAGATAAAAGACATCTACAATTTCTATATCGAAAAGACAATTGTGACCTTTGAAGAAACAAAGATTAACGAAAAGGAAATGGCCAAAAGGATAAAAGCCATTTCATCAGAATATCCTTTTCTGGTAAAAGAAGATAATAATGAAATTGCCGGATACGCTTATGCAACCAAGTGGAAGGAACGGTCGGCTTATCGCTATTCAGCCGAAGTTACAATTTACCTGCACCCCGAAAAAACCGGGAAAGGCCTGGGCACAAAACTCTATTCAGGTTTCCTTGATGAAATTAGAAAAACAAATCTTCATCACCTTTTGGCAGGAATATCTATGCCAAACCCGGCCAGCGTTGCCCTGCACGAAAAGTTCGGGTTTAAAAAAGTCGGTTGTTTGGAACAGGTTGGTTTTAAATTTGGCAAATGGATTGACGTGGGGTACTGGGAACTGATCCTCTGACAAATTATTTTCTGTTAAGATATTCAGCTGCAACTTCCAACTCCCTGTACCACTCCTCGCCATACATTCGTATTAGTGGTTCTTTCAGGAATTTGTACAAAGGCAGACCCTTTTTGGCACCACATTCGCGCCCCGATCGGCAAATGTCAAGTTGCTGATAATTAATGGCATCAAATTCTTTGTAATGGGTAATGCGTATTGGGAAAAGGTGGCACGAAACCGGTTTCCGAAAATCAATTTCTTTTTTAAAAAATGCCCTTTCGATGGCACAGCCTAAAATTCCCTGTTCATCGGAAAAAGTATATACACATTCCCGGTTGTTGTATAATGGTGTAACCAAATCGCCATCGGAATCGATCACCGAATAACCCTGCTTCTCAACTTCAACAATGTGTTCCCGGTGCATGTATTTTTTAAAAACAGGGTAATATTTTTCAACATGAGCAGCTTCTTCTTCGGTAAGCGGAGCCCCGGAATCACCTTCTACACAACATGCTCCTTTGCAGACCTTCAGGTCGCATAAAAAATGCTTTTCAAAAACATCGAAGCTTATTATTGTCCGGCCTATTTCAACCATGGTACAAGAATAATTGAAAAGTATTAAACGGACAAACATCACAAAAAAGTTAATCCAAAAAAATATCCAACCTCGTTCAACTTTACAATAGAATAACTTATTTTAGTACAAATTTAATTTTCAACCCATGAAAAAACCAGAATTCATTAACCACAAAGGGAAAACTATCGTATACCTCGACTTTACCAACATGAAAAAAAAAGATGAAATTATTCAACTTGAAGATGAGGGTGCAAAATACATCCGGAGCCAACCACCCAAATCGGTCCTTACGTTAACGAACATGGAGAACATGTTCTTTAACAACGAAATCAAAAAGTACTTTGAAGGGGTTGTAAAGGGAAATGCCCCCTATGTAAAAGCCGGTGCCGTATTGGGCATGAGTGGATTGATTTCAATTATGTACAATGCTTTCATTAAAATTACCGGGCGTAATATCAAATCATTTAAAGCAAAAGAAGAGGCGTTGGACTATTTGGTTTCGTTTTAATAATTATAAAAAGATTTTTTCTACATATACTTTTTTAGTTGTATAAATTTTCAATAAAAATATGTTGTTAGCAGGATAACCGGATAATTCAATTTCAAAAGCGGATTTTCCGGTTATTTTTTTGCTGTATATCTTACGGCCTTTAACATCGAAAAGCATAACGGAAATTATTCTTTCACTTCCATTCAATTGTTCAATTTCAATTTTGTCGTTATACGGATTCACGGATAGTGCATAAGGCTGATTTTCTATTACATTGACACCTGAACCATTTAATGCAAGCAAATAATTGATGTAACCCTGGTGTATTTCATCACGTGTTTTACCAAATACCGAAAAATCGAGCCCGGCATTGAAAAAATCCCTGATTTCAATTAGTGTCGAAAAAGATTCGAGGTACCGGATGAATTGTAATCCAAAGAAATACGGATCGATCATTAAATCGGGGTCGTTTTCAAATTCGTCAAGTGTAGGATAACGTGAGTATATTTTTTGATAATAACTGAACACGTAATCGATTTGCCATTTCGATTCCATCCAGTCCACACCATACTGTTTATAACCGGAAAAATTAGCCATTCCTTCGTGGTAGAAACCAAAGGGGAAATCGTAATACATGTAATCGTTAAACACATGGCCAAACTCGTGGGCCAACAACCAGGGATACCCTTCTATACCTTCGGGATTATTATCCGGAGAAATGTTCAGGCTGCCGGCACCGCCGTTAAATTCATCGTAACCAGTTAAATCCATTCCGGTTTGCTCATCGTACAATACAACCATGTTGAACCGGTTATTGATCTCCATTTCATAGTTTGTTTTGTAAAAATCAAGTGTCCTTTCCAGCCAAACGAGCATGCTATCGACATATTCAACATCGCGCGATGAACAGTACACGTCGAAATTTTCCGATTGGCCTTTAAATTCAATCCGCTCGGTATCGTTTGTGGTATAAAAATAATGCAGGTAGTTGTTCCATATTGGCGGGTAGCTGCTGTAATCCGGCCAACAACCCCTGTGGCCTAACGGAAGCAATATTTGCCCTTCGACATACGAAACCACGATGTCTTTTTTTGCAGAATAAAAAATATCGGAAATGGTTGATATGTCTTCATGATCGAGCTCGCCCGGGTGGGCATCCAAAAATGCAATGATGGAATCGCGGTTGGGCCGGTACCCGTTTTCATACAGGCCAAATCCCTCGCCAAAATAGCCGGGCAAGGGGGTTACCCCCCCGACATCACGTGCCATACGGCGGCGTAAGGCCATTTTCGCAAAAGTATGAACAGCTTCACCTGCCAGGTCGTTATAATAAGCAACCTGTTCATCGGTAAGAAGCGGTGTAAGAAATATGGCCGACCCATCGGCCATGTAAAAGCCGCATATCCTTATATCGACATATCCCTGAAGGCCTTCAACGTTTTCTTTATAACTGAAATAAACATTTATTTTTGCATCATCTTCAAAAACCTTATCCTGCCCGGGACGGTTCCAGTGTGAATTCAGTTTGACAAATTCAGCTTCAAGGCCGTCCTGTATATCGAGGTAAAAATTTAAGCTTTCGGGCATGTTGGTATAATAATTGAAATGGGCCGATGAACCGGCAAGTTGAAATTCGGGTATGGGATCATACGCCTCGACCCGGAAATTGTCAAGCACAATATAAAGTTCCGACGATGATACGGACTCATATTTAAAAGCAAAATAAACAAGCTCTCCGGGGCTTTCAACTACCAAATCGTCAATACTATTCCACTGATCCATGCCCGAACCTAAGGCATAATCAATTTCAGTCCATACCGACTGGCTTGCATCTCCGTTATACGATGTTGTATAAAGCAGGACAGGCTTTGTCCCGTATCCATTATGCAATTCGTTAAAACTTATTTGAAGTTGTTCGGCTTCGGAACAATCAATCGGCAGGGTAATCAGCCAGTCTTCCTGGTTAATGCCGGTTTTTTCGAAACGCATACACTGTCCGCCATCGGCCCCGCCGCCTGGAATGATGTGCCAGTAATTCCAGCCCTCAATGTTTTCGGTTGTCCAATTGGTGAAAGTGGCATCTACACTAATTTCTTCTTCAAAATCATCTTCAAACGGCAGGTCTAAAAAAACAATTCCTTCTTCAGCGGTTGTAAACGCTTTTACATCGCCCACGGCGGTTCCTTCACTGTTGGTGGCAAAAGCTCGGTAATGATAGATCGTTTCATGATTCAATCCGGCAAGATCGAAAGAAAATTCACCGGTTGTTCCCGGCACCGTTTCAACATCATCGGAAGCATTGGGTGAGGTATTGGTTGCACTCCAGTAAAAACCGCGTTGGGTAATGGTTGTACCTCCATCGGATGAAACATCGCCATTTAGCGTGGCAGAAGTTGATGAGATATTTGTAGCATCGAAAGATTCAACAACGGGCAGGTCGTAATCGGGTACTTCAACCGATTTTGTTATGTGCAGTTCATCGTACCAGCCATCGAACTGGATGTTGCTGCCCCCTTCAACACCGCCAATAAACAAGTCGTTTTCGCTTGTCTTTAATTCACCATTTGTTCCGGCCGGTAAATCTTGTTCATCGCTGTACATTAAGTTCCATTCATCGTCGTGAACCTTAAAAAATACTTTTCCTTCCGTAGCATTGCTTGCCATGCTGATGTGGTACCAGCTATTCGTTTCCAGGGGTTGCCCCTGAAAAAAATGTGCTTCAGAATTGTCCGAAAACACGGCATAACCGCTAAAGCCATTGCCATTATGGTCGAGCCCAAAACCGAATGCCCCACGTTTATCGAGAATAAAGGGATATTCCGTATTATCTGAACCATAGCTTGCAATGTTCACCCAGGTTTCGATGGTCCAGTTGTTGCCAAGGGCAAATTCATCGCTGTTTTCTACAATAATACAATGCGAATCGGAACCTTCTGAATTATCGACCCGGAAGGCTTTGCCCAGGTTTCTTTCGTAATTTTCGATATACGATCCATACGAACTGTTTTCGTAAGGGACAATGCCGTTATCGGCCGCATTCGACAAGTCGTTTTCAAAATGCATGAGCAACACGGTATTTTCATCAACCGCGTTTGCCCCTCCCCCGGGTTTTTCAGCAACAACTTCAACCGGTTCTGAATTGAACGAAACCGTTTCGTTATTTAAATCAACCGCCCGCAATACAACCTGTCCGGTTATCGTTTCAGGAATTGTAAAACCTGCCTGGCCAGTTTCGGCATTAACCGAATCGATCAAAAGGTTCCAGCTCGTCATATCGGTTGAATATTCTAATTTAAATGCCTGAATACCTTCCGACTGCCAATAAAGTGGTTGTTCTATTCCTGACTGGATTACATTACCGGCACCCGGGTATTCAAATTCAACGATTTGCCGGTCGAATACATTGAACGTTTCACAACGTCGATAGACATTTCCGTCTTCAGTATCACTTATCCTGACTTTATACTCTTCTGAAGAAATATCAGGAATTGTCCATAAATAACTTCCTGTTGCAGCATCGACATTTTCGGCCAAGGTTTGCCAGTTTTTCCCTGCATCGGTCGAGTATTCAAGCAATACCGTGCTAATGTTCCCGCTTTCCCAGGATATTTCAATTTCCGTTTGTTTTTGAAAGTATTCATTTCCTTTGGGATAATCGAGCGTGAGGGTTTTACCATGCCAATCGGGTTCGGCTCCAATCATAATTGTTTGAAAGTTTCCATATGGAAAAGAATCGATATCTACCCAAAAGTCAACTTCGCCAAATGATTCGTCCGAATGAAATTTACCTTCCAGACTATATCCATCAACAATATAATAATGGCCGGCTGCGCCACCTTCGTCGAAAATTTCTTCAAGGCCTGCTGCCATAATCGGCCTGCCTTGGCTAAGTTCGTTTTTAAATATTTTAATCCATTCTTCTTTTGTGAACTGATGCCTGAAATAGAGTTTCATTCCTTCCTTATAATGAAAATAGTCGGTGAGAAGTTGAGGCATGGAGTTCATGTTATCATAATATATACGGGTTGCAGCACTTACCTGCTGGGCGAAAATTGCAGATGCTGCATATTCTTCTTCGGTGGGATTGGGGCCAAATTTGTCTGGCATTAAGTCAAAAAGATATTCTGTGTTATCAAAGTCCGCCTGCCAATGTACAGATCCAAACCAATAATCGATATTTCCTGAAGGAAATCGTGGATGCTCCCAAAAGTGTAGCAAACGAATCATAATGGTCATTCCGCAACTGTTACCTTTATATCTTTCGCCAGTTATGGTATCTATTGGAAAATATTTAGTAATCGGGGGGTAATAAGTTGTCCACCTATCACGAAGCATTGGAGGGACAGAATCTTTGAAATCTTCGGTATTTATCGTCGATATAATATCATCTCTATATTTCCGTGCTTTTTTACTTATTCTGAATTCATCAATCCAACCATCAAAATATGAATTATCACTTTTGCCAAATCCGATTAATAGTTTTTCATTGCTGTTAAAGGGTGGTGTAGGTGCAAATCCGGTAGTTGCAAAAACTTCTTTGTAGTTTTCATCCCTAATTAATAAATCCATATACATCCAGTATTCCGGTTCGGTTTGGGGCTTGAATGTTAAAGAGATATGATACCAACTACCATCACTGATAACCCCAGGATAAGTATCTACTTTAATATTTCGAGAATATTCATCATTTACACAATTTAAATTAGCCCAAAACGTATTTTCCGATGAACCCAATCCAGAGTCATAATCAGCAGGCCAGTTCTCGCCCTTCTTGAATAAAGTGGGGATGTAGGTATGGTCATTCCCCCACGAGTTGATTTTAAACCAACACTCGATGGAGAATTCTTCGGTGAAGTTCAGCTCATCGTAAAAGGGGACTTCAATCCAGCTTTGTTTGTCGGGAGTTGAATTATCAAGTCGCAAACATTGGCCATGAACACCGTCTTCATAAGAAATTCCCGAGCCGTGTTCAATGCCATCACTTCCGACATTGGCCGAGTTTGTTGCATTGCCATCGAAGTGCATCAGAAGTACCGTGTTTTCATCCGGAATGTACGGCCCGCCGGTTTCCTGCGAAAAAGATATGATCCCAATAAAAAGCAAGGAAAGGAAAAGAAAAATTGATTTCATGTTTATTATGCTTAAACCCTTTCGAAAAATAGGAAAATAAATTCGAAAGATCAAAGGCGTGTTTTAAATTATACTTCATGAGAAACGATTCTGCAAATCTACCAATGACAGAATTTTTAAATTCAGTGTCATCTCGACGTTAGGAGAGATCCTTCACTTCGTTCAGGATGACACTCTTTTCTTACAACTGTCATCTCCGCATTGTGCCCCCCATCATGGCGCGAGTTTGCAACTCGTGCCTTAAAAAAGACTTGTTGGAAAAAAGACTTGAAAAATGATTGTGAAAGAAGAATTAAAAAAACCCCGCCGTTGCCACATGATTGTACATAGAATCCGCAGGCAGCATGGGGAACTAAGGTTATTGGCATTAGAAGTTCAGTGACTCTGCTAACCGGAATTTGTCCGCTACCCACTTTGCTCAAGCTAAACGGGAGACTAATTTAAAAGTTCGAAAAGTTCTGCCCGTTTGCCCTAACCAAAGTGAATATTAATCGTTAATTTTGTTGGAGATAAAAAGCCGAAGTTATGAATGTAATTGAAAAAAGAGACTTTATACACAATTACTTGCACCGTGCCAATGAAGATTTTATAAATGAGGTGTACAAAAAAATGCTATCTGTATTAAAAGAGGACAACCCTGTTGTTGGCTATGGAGAAAACGATGAACCGATTAATAAGAGCCAGTTTATTGCAGACATAAAAGAAGCAGAAGCGCAAATAGAACGAGGAGAATACCTTACTATTGATGAATTGGAAAAAGAATCCGGGCAATGGTAATGAAAAAATCAAGAGTAATTATTGCACATAAAGCCCGTGCATCTCTTAGAGGATATGTCCAATACTTAAAAAGGGAAGTGTCAGAAGAAACCGCAGAACATGTCAGGATTGGGATTTTGGATAAATGTAAATCGCTGAAAGATTTTTCAGGTTATTCAAAAGAACGTTATCTGGAGGATGAACCGGGGGTTTACCGTTCTGCTACAAAATGGGATTATAACATAATTTATACTGTTGTGAAAAATGAAGTCAGGGTATTGAATATTATCCACACAAGCAGGCATCCGTCAAAGAGGAAAGACATTTAATCTCTGCTAACCGGAACTTGCCCATTACCCCCTAATTTAAAAGTTCCACACCGCTCCCTCCGCACGATTGTATCGTCTGGTTTAGCCACAGGCTAAAAAAAAAACCGACAAACCACGCGAAAGTTTGACTACGTCGATTTTCAATTCGCACGGCAGCAACGGAAGTTGAAACTTATCACAAAACCAATTCCAGCGAACAAAAATTTTTATTTACTCAAACAATTGAGTAAATTTACTCAGTTAATTGAGTAAATTGTAAAATCATGATAAAACGATCACTATATCTGCTGTTTAAGAAAAGGATTTTAGCGGAAAGAATGTTCCTGCAAATATTATCCGGTCCACGCCAGGTAGGTAAAACAACCCTAATCAGGCAAATCCTCGACGAAATTGATACCCCTTCGTTATATGTTACATCGGATGCAATTCCCGGAGATTCACAATACTGGATTAGCCAGCAATGGGAAACTGCGAGAATCAGATTAAAACAAAATCCCAAAAAAGAGCTGATCCTTGTATTCGATGAAATTCAAAAAATAACGAACTGGAGTGAAACTGTAAAAAAAGAATGGGACCGCGACACTATTGAAAAAACCAATATCAAGGTTGTACTATTGGGCTCCTCACAACTTCAAATGCAACAAGGATTGACTGAATCGCTAACTGGCAGATTCGAAACGTTCTATTTACCCCATTGGTCTTACGTTGAAATGAACAAAGCATTTGGCATAAATCACCAACAATTTGTATGGTTTGGCGGATATCCCGGAATGGCATCATTAATTAATGACGAAAAAAGGTGGAAAGATTACATGATCAATTCAATCATAGAAACAACCATCTCAAAAGATATCCTCATGATGAACAGAATTGACAAACCTGCTTTGCTCCGCCGCTTGTTCGAGTTAGGATGCTTGTATTCCGGACAGATATTGTCACTTTCAAAAATTGTCGGGCAGCTTCAGGATGCCGGAAATACAACGACATTATCTAACTACATTCGATTACTTGATGGTGCAGGAATGTTGTCGGGCCTTGAAAAAACATACATTGAGAAAGTGAGGACACGTGCTTCAAGCCCAAAATTTCAGGTTCAGAATAATGGTTTAATGAACGCTTTAAGAAATGAAACCTTTGAAACAGCACAAAACCAAACTGAAGTATGGGGGCGGATTATTGAATCGGCCATAGGAGCTCACTTGTTGAATTTTTCCAAACAAGAAGGTTTCGCACTGGAATACTGGCGGCATAAAAACAACGAAATCGATTTTGTAATACGCAAGAACAACAAAATAATCGGGATTGAAGTAAAAAGCAATGCCAATTATAAAACATCAGGGATGAAGGAATTTGAAAAGGTTTTTAAACCGGATAAAATCATGCTTGTTGGCATGAGCGGCTTACCCTGGCAGGAATTTTTGGAAATAAACCCGGTTGAGTTGTTATAATCTTTATTTTTGTATTATAACAGCACAAAAGAATTATGGATGTAATTGAATTAAGGACAGATTTGCACAACATGATTGATAAGATTACGGACAGAAATGTTTTACATGCAGTAAAAACATTGTTGGCAGGAAAGTCTGTTTCTCAACCCGATTGGTGGAATACGATAAGTGAAGAAGAACGGGAAGGGATAGAACAAGGACTGGCAGAAGCTGAAAGAGGAGAAGTTTCCCCACATGAGGAAGTAATGGCAAAGTATAAAAAATGGGTTTAAAAATCCTCTGGTCAAAACAGGCTGAAAAAGGTTACGACAACATCGTAAAGCACCTTGAAAAAGAATGGACAGACAGGGAAGTGAATAAGTTTATTAGGGATAACAAACCATTTTTTTGAATTACTGAAACAAAACCCATATATGCTGGAACAAAGTCATTGCCATAAATATCTACACCGTGGCCCTATTAATAGCTTGACAATATTAACATATCGCTACAAACCAAGAAAAGAAGAGATCATTCTTGTTAATATCCGGAGCACCAGAAAAAAACCTTTAAAGTAAATCCGGTAAATTTGTTTTAAGGTATTTACCTCACCCACACACTCTTGATATTGCAAAACTCTTTAATGCCGTAGTGTGAAAGTTCCTGGCCGTTACCTTAATTTTTGATGCCCCCAAATGGCAGGCGGGGATCGGATTTGACCAGCCCATTGATGATATAATCCTTGCTCTATTCTATTTAACCCAACTGCTTTTTGTGTGCCATTACTATTTGAAGTACCAGTTTTCTCCTTTCCCGGGCAATCTCCAGGGTTTCTCCATTAACTAATTTTATATGTTTATTCCCAATTGAAACAATTTTATTCATATTTACTAAAAACGACTTATGAATACGAACAAAGGAAAAATCACATAATTCTTCTTCCCAAAAACCAAGGTTCTTTGAATCTACTATCTTTTTATAATTTGAATTAGCATCGTAATAATGAAGTGTTGTATAAACATTATCGGCTTGCAAATACACAATGTTTTCTGAAGGAATAAACGTGGTTTCGTATTGACCTTTTAAAACAATTTGTTTGTTCTTGAAAGCATTGATCGTTTTATACAATTCATTCAACTCTTCTTTTATAGTTATCCTGTCCCTGGCTCTTTTTATTGCACTAATCAGATCATCCTTGTCGATGGGTTTGGTAACGTAATCGATGGCATTATGCTTAAAAGCTTTTATGGCATACTGGTTATAGGAAGTCACAAAAATAATATTAAGCTGATCAAACTGCCAGGATTTTAAAAGCTCAAAGGCATCAAAATCGTCATTAAACTGGATGTCTAAAAACAATAAATGAAATTCTAATGAAGGAAGTTTTTTTAAGGCTTCTTTACCCGAATTTATTACTTCAACGACTTCAATATCGGGAGCAAACCTTTGCAAAAGGTTTTGCAAATGGATTACAGAATACTTCTCATCCTCAACAATTACTGCTTTTAACATTCAGACTAATTTCTAATAACTTCAAATATACCTATTAAAAAAATTCAGGCTGAAATTATTATTTAAAAACCAACCAACTCATTATCTCTTTTGAATAGGAAAACAAGGTATCAACCGTTGATTCTGCCTGAAGTCCTGAAGATTTGCACATATAGTTTTCGTTTACGCCCGACATCGAAAAATAAATGAAGTCTTTATCCTTAGAGAACTGAATATTTGACGCTTTGCCTGATATTTGAACTACATCGACCCATTTTTCATCAACCACATTAGCGTAACTGATTCTGTACCCGCCATCGCGTAAATATCCATAATTATTCCACGAAGATGGGTTTTTTAAATATTCATGTGCCCAAAAGGGCCTTTGTTCAATGCCCTCAGTTAATGTATTATAGATAAACATCTTGTTTTCTGTTCCATCCCAACTTTTAAAAAGCAAGTTAACCCCGTTGGCAGTCATGCCATAAATTACAACACTACGATGTCCATCAGCAATCCGGAGATATTGATCCGTTTCAAAATCGTATCTGAAAATGAAAGTATAATCCGAATGAAATACGCCTCCATCAACTCCTGAGGCTTCGATCCTCCCGTATACATATTTCCCGTCGGAGCTTGGGAACAACCTGTTATCAAATAAACCCACCTCAGTATCACCTCCTTTTTCAGGTTGGGCTAAAGTAAACGCATGGGGTAAATCCGCAACTTTTAACTCCTCGCTTTCCGGATCAAATCTCATCAAATGGGGTGTATATTGGTCGGCATAACGCGTATCGCGGGTTGCCGAAATGTAGAAAACATAGCCGTTTTCACTCATTGTTACCGAACTGGCCTCAACGGAACCATAGTCATCCTCTTCTTCGGGAATAATATATGGAAGACTATAAACATATCCTTCATCAAAATCATAAAATTCACCCGTCCTTGATGGCCCCTCGTTAAAATCGGAATGCAGTCCGATAACCATTTTATTATTCTTAATTACACAACAATCTTCAAGTTTATAGTCGTAGGGATAACTATCGTAAGTAGAGCCGTATTCTACATTTCCGTTCTTTTCAGACATTACCACCATGCAGGCATTGCTTCCTAATAGTTGAGTTTCCCCTGGATTGTATAGGCCAATAAACTGTGCGTTGGAAGATAAATTATTATTCGGTTCGTCGGGTTTGCATGAATACAGAAGGCTAAACGCTAAAGCAATAAAAAGGAGTTTTACAGAAGTTTTCATGATATTAACTTTTCGTGAATAATAAATTCGGTTTTACCAAATTCCATATTGTTATACGTGTAAATGTATGAACAACGCTTCCTCCTGGTAAAATCATTGTGAAAGTTAAATATTAACCCTGCAATTCATACTGTAACAATAAGCAAACTTAACCACCTGTCGGTTTCAATTAACCATCCGTTATAAAAGAGATTCTTGTAGGTTATAATTTGTTAGTTTAACGGGGAAATAATAAGAGGAATAGTAAATGACACTTCAAATCCATTGAAAGTGTTATTCATTCGGAAATCGATATTGTGTTTCGTTTGAAGCAGTTGAATTCTTTCCTTTGTAATACGGGTTCCTGCTCCGGTCCCCGTCATAGAATTGCTATCAAATCCTTTCCCGTTATCGCGAATATAAATTTGAAGTTTATCACCCCTTGCCTGGATAATTATGTCGATATGACCATTCTCCTTTTTCATTCCAGAAAAACCATGTTTAATCGAATTCTCAACCAAAGGCTGCAATATCATTGGAGGTACTTTAATATTTTGTGCTGAATAGTTACCGGGTAATGTGATGTTATAACTAAAGTTATTGTCGTACCTGAAACGTTCCAATTCAATATAGCTGGTCACCATTTCCAATTCCACGCTTAAACAAACCAGGTCCTTTTTAATGTTCTCCAGAATTATTCTCAGCAACTTGGAAAATTTCACGATATAATCATTGGCTTTCTCGGTATAACCTGCATAAACCAAACCACCAACACTATTCAGGCAATTCATTACAAAATGAGGATCGAGTTGAGCAGCCAGCGCATCGCTTCGCAATTGAATAATTCGTTGATTGATGATTGCTTTTTGTTGTTCCCGAAGTTTAATTTGCTTGATTACAGCAAAAACAATTACACAGAACAACATTATTGTGCTTAAAATAAACCACCATCTTAGCCAGAAAGGTTTTGCAATTTCAAAATCGAGAATTAAAACATCCGATATGGCATGGCTTACACCAGGATCGGCTTTAACCCAAAAAGAATATATCCCTGGTTTTAAATTATAAAATGTAAATTCATTGGAATATGTCAAATCCGACCAATCATTTTGTAATCCCTTAAGACAATAGTAATATCTAATTTTGCCAAGATTTGCAAATGAGACGGTCTCTAAAATAAACCGAAAATTGTTCTGAAAATACTTGAAGGGCTTTTCGTTCTTCAAATTACAGTTTTGCCAGTTTATATTATCGATCGAAACCTCTGGTTTGATATAAAACTTTGGTGGATTTACTTTATGATTAATGATTTTCTTAGGATTAAAACGGGTTACCAAATCACTTGTTGTGATCCAAACATATCCATCCGAATCAAGGAAAAAGCCATTTTGACCACATTCAATTCCCGTAAACCCATTGTGTTGATTGAATAGTTTTGTTTCTAAAATTCCGTTCTTATAAAATTCACCAAGGTTTGCTAAAAAAAGCCCGTTTAATCCGCCTAACAACAAATATTCTGGTTCGACAAACAGTATTGAAAAAAAGGTTTCGTGAATATCACAATTGATAGTTTGAAAGGAATCACCATCAAACATATTCAAATTCGATGAACCTCCAATCCAAATGTTACCCTTGTAATCTTTCGTACAACAATACCGGTTTTGATATTGAATTTCATCAAAATACATTAACGAATCTTTACCTATAACCGTAATCTCCTTGCTCCCTATGGCAACCAATTGTCCATACTTATCCAACTCAACATTAAGCACACTGGAAATTCGCAGGGAGTTTCTTGACCAAAATTTAATCTCGCCATTGGGGTTAATTTGATAAAGTCCGGGATATCCTCCACATAGCAAAGTTCCATCAGCCTGGGCTTTTGTAATTTGATAAGGTCGCTCACTAATTCCTTGAACAGGTTCAAAATTCTTTCCATCAAAAGATAAAACATTACACTCCGTTGGAAAGTATAATGTTGCTCCAATTTTACTTGCCCCCATATAATACCTGTATTTTGGAGGTTTCAATTTCGTTTGCCTGTCAATGCCTGAATTGGCGAGTCCGGTATAATCGGTTATTTTCCGACCATCCCATTTCCAAATTCCATTTTGATAGGAAGCAAACCACATATCATTATTCCCATCTTCTAATACCGACCATATCCAATCTTTATTCCCCATTCCAAATGTATAATTGGTGAAATTCAGTTGAAAAAAGTTGTATAAACCTTCCTCGGTTGCTACCCAGAGATTATATTCATCATCGTATAAAATATCCCGGATAAAGGTCATATTTCCTTTAATCAATGATAAACTATCTTGATAAAGATAAAGATTCTCACTTGTTTTAATTACGAATCCATCCTGATCGGGTGTTACAACTGCCTTGAGATTAATCCCCTGCACATTTAACTTTGATATCAATTCGAACTGGTTTCCAATAATTTTAAAAAGGGTATGTTTTTGGGAAATTGCATAGATATCATTCCTGCCAAAAAGAATCTGATGAAGCGGTTCGGGAATACTAAACGAATTGACAACTTTCCTAGCAGATAAATTTGTTATATAAATTGAATCAGAATTTGCCTGCCAGATTAACTCTGCGTTCCTTTCGTCAAAACATAAAATCGGGCCATACTCCATTTTAATATTCAGAAAAGAAATGGAATCCTGATTTTCACAATTTAAGATGACATGAGAATTTGACCTGTCATTATGCACTTCTTCTAATTCGATAAGAGGTTTTAAAATCGATTGTTTTAAAGCAACCGATCTCCTGTATCCTTCAGGATATAAGTATTGGCAAATAGTGTCTTCCATAATAACAGAAAACTGAGACTCGGCAAAAAACAGAATATTTCCCTTGCTGTCCTCCCCGAAATAAGTGTTACCGTAACCTCCAAGTTCCGGGATTTTGAATTTAATTGTTTTAAAATTTCTCCCATCAAATCGGCAAATACCTGCTTTTGTTAAACACCATAAATAGCCTTTTGAATCCTGAAAAAGTGACATTACCTGCATTTGTGTCAAACCATCATGAATGGTGTAGCGCTTATGAGAATACTCAATGACTGGTTGCCTGGCTGAAATTTTTCGGGGTGAAAATCCTGACTGCATCACAAACAGACACAGAAACAATTTAAGAACAAGGTGCTTATTAAATATCGATTCCGACATAAACGTAATTTTCGTTTTCCTCTCGTAATTGCAAAAAATGATATTCAAGTAAATTAGCAAATCGGTTATCCCAACCAGTTTGGTTAATAACAATTCTCACCCTCCTACCTCACCCACACACTCTTGATATTACAAAACTCTTTGATCCCGTAATGCGAAAGCTCCCTGCCAAAGCCCGAATTTTTAATGCCGCCAAATGGCAGGCGTGGATCGGATTTTACCAGCCCGTTAACAAATACAGCTCCAGCTTCTATTTGACGTGCAAGGCGTTCGCCACGTTCAACATCGTTGGTCCAGATAGCTGCGCCCAAACCAAAAAGGCTGTCGTTGGCTACTTCAATGGCTTCGGTTTCATCCTTCACAATGGTGGTTGCCACAACCGGGCCAAAGGTCTCAAACTTAAACACGGGCATGTCACGCGTTACGCCGGTCATCAACGTGATGGGATAAAAACAGCCATCGCCTTCTGAAGGGCTGCCTCCCGTTACAAGTTTTGCCCCCATTTTTTTAGAATCGACAACCTGCCGGTGTACATCATCGACAAAATTTTTCCCGGCCAGGGGAGCCATCATCGTCGCTTTGTCCATCGGGTCACCCGGCTGGTAGCGCTCCATTTCGGCTTTCATTTTTGAAAGGAATTCATCGGCTACAGCTTCAACCACGATAAAACGTTTAGCGGCAATGCATGTTTGTCCGGTGGTAAGCATGCGGCTTTGCACGCCCACCCGCACGGCTTCGTCAAGGTTGGCATCTTCAAGTATAATGCAGGGATCGGAACCGCCCAGCTCGAGCACCGATTTTTTCAGGTATTTCCCTGCTGTTGCGGCTACCTGGCTCCCCGCATATTCGCTGCCGGTGAGGGTTACAGCCCGCACTTTCGGGTTGGCAATAACAGCTTCTACCTTTGATGAGCCGATTATCAGTGATCGAAAAACATTTTCGGGAAAACCGGCATCTCTAAAGACTTTTTCAATGGCCAGGGCACAGCCCTGCACATTCGAAGCATGTTTCAGCAAGCCTGTATTACCGGCCATCAATGCCGGGGCGGCAAAACGGAAAACCTGCCAGAACGGGTAATTCCAGGGCATCACGGCCAGCACCGGGCCAATTGGCTGAAAAACGGCCATGCTCTTCTGACCGTCGGTTTCGATGGGCTCGTCGGCCAGCATGGTTTCGGCATGTTCGGCGTAGTATTCGCACACCCAGGCGCACTTTTCAACTTCAGCTTCGGCCTCAACAATACGCTTGCCCATTTCACTTGTGATCAATACCGCAAGCTCCTTCTTTTGGGCACGCAAAACATTAGCAGCGTTGAACATTAACCCTGCCCGGTATTCAAACGACTGATGCCTCCAGCTTTGCCAGGCCTCAAAAACCCGATCGACAACTTTTGAAACTTCTTCCGAAGTCATTTCTGGATATTCGGCCAACAATTGGTTATTGTAAGGATTGATTGATTTCATACGATTAAATTGTTTATTTCAATTGGCATCGTATGGAACTCGCATTCATTTTAATCATCCTCTCGGATGTAAATATCTTACATGCTCGTTTCATACTATTAAAATTGTCTGTTTTTATAAGGGCCGCCAGTTGGCGGATGAAACTTCTCCCGCCTGGGCGGGATCGTTTCATATCACGCAAATTTAAACTATTGAAGAAAAAATCAACGTCACAAAGAAGGAAATATTTGGAATCGGATTTTTTTTGTAAAGGATTTGCATGTGGACTAAAGCCCTGTATTGATCAGCATCGGAAATTATAGACAGCCAATTATCACACAGTCTGTTTAAGGCGGAGGATGAGCAATAATACACGCTGCACCAGGCTTCAGCCCAATATTAATCACATATTATTCCGGCAAAATGGTTACAATTACCCGTTTATACCGGGTAAGTTCCGGCTCACCCCTGTCAGTCACTTTTAAAATAAAATGTGCAGTCTCTTCTTCATCTACTATGGGAGCAGTATAATAAGCTTTATACACATTCTCGGCCCCGTTTACCTTTATTGGCTTATTCCATGTTCCGGCCTCGGGGTAATTAAACCAAAGGAAACTAAAGCAGTCACCATCCGGATCGGTGGTATCGAAAGCATCTAAAGTAAACCCTTCGCCCGCTTTTACCGTTATTTTTTCGGGATGGGACAAAACAGGTACCGGCGGGTGGTTGGCCTCTTCAAACGTTAAGGTGCACCAATCCATTCGGGCGGCAAAATCATTTTGAAAATCATCCCGCCAGCGCCATAAAGTTGCTTTAAAATCATTAAATGAATCGGGGCCTTGTTTTACCGTTCTTCCATATTCCTGTGCAATGTACGGTGTATAGTTGTCGTAGGCATTGGTCCAAATTTTGCGTGTTTCGGGGGCAATTGGGACAATGGAACCGCCTTTTTTCGTTTTAGAGAAATCGGGTATGTACAATTCGTATCGTCCGCCCCAGCCACCCCGGTTAGGGTGTTCTGGTTCGTTTAACCCATTTGGGATTAACGAAAGAAAGGCCGGGGTATCGCCTTCAACTCCCCAGGCCACATCGGGATATGCCGCACCCAGCGGGCCATGGCTTTGCTGAATGTTTTCAGCAATCCAACTATTGCTGATGGTCGTGTTATCGATGCCCTGAACAAAACTGTTTATGCCGGTCCAGGTTGCACTGCCATAGTTATCTCCCGGGCTCACAATGTAAAACAGATCGGGAAAGTTATTCCGAATCCATATCCCGCTGTCGTCCTGATCGGAAATGGTGTACACCCTTAATTTTGCAATCAACTTGTTGGCTTCCTTTTTGCTTTTCGTTTTTTCAATTTTGTACAAAGCCTGCGCAAGCGTGTTTACCCCACCCCATGTCGAAATCCACAAGGGGCGTTCATCGTCTTCTTCCAGCACTTTAATGATCCAGTCGGAGCCTTCGGAATCCATCCCTTCGCCAACACCCTTCATACCGTAATTGGGCAAGCCCTGTTTCACCAGTGCCGATAATGTTTGTGCATCGGGAAAGCCGGGTTCATGTTTCAGCAGGTTTGGCTGTACCTTACTGTAAGCATCAATGACCCTTTGAATGGATTCAGGATGAATTTCAGATGTCATCCAGCAAGATGTTGTTGCAACAATTCCTTTGATATCAATTTGGTTTGAATACAAGAGTAACCTGACCAATGATTGCGTATCATCCGGGTCGGCCTCAATATCGGTAAGGATAATAACCCGCTGTTTTGGGTTTGTTTCGCCATAAAGCAGGAATCCTGTTAGTGAAATTGCAATTAAAAGGATTAAGGTTTTCATATTTATAAAATTATCAGTTTTCAAAGGTCCGCCAGCTGGCTGATGGAACATCTCCCGCCTGGGCTGGATCGTTTCATAATTGTACAATTTGTTATCATTATTGTGCGGCAAAAACGTTAAAAAATCTAACACATTTTTAGTTGCTATTTTATTGTGAACTTTTCACAAATCCGGGCATCGTTAACAACCAGAAAATATTGCCCGGGACAGATTTCACTAATATCGATATTTTTTTTGTTTCCAGTGACAGATACAGACTTAATCAATTTCCCATTTACATTGTATATCGATAAAGAATTGTACTTTTCCTGAAAACCTACGAACGAGACAAACAACTCACAATCAGCAGGATTTGGATGGATAAAAATTTTTCCATCCCCGGGCAATAAATACTGCCCTGTCGAATTTGCACAATTGCCTGCATCTTTACCCTCCCCTACAGGTGATGCATTGGTTTTAGTCAGGTAAAGCTTATCCAATTTGGCTCCGTCTTCACGGTATGCAATGGTTAAGGTATGTGAACCCGAACTCAGGTAAAAAGAGTATTCAGAAGCCCATGTCCAACTGGATGATGATGCAATATTATTCCACATGTTCCATTCACCGTTATCCATTTTAAGCCAAAAAGAATCGTCATCATAACTGGGTGTTATAACTCGTGCCCAAAGAGTAAAGGTTCCACTCTCGTTAATATTAATTGAAAAGCTTACCTGATCATTACTGCTGGTTGGTGCGTTGTCAGTGCTGTTATTTCCTGATTTGATGGTGATATACTTCCCGTCCGAAGCTGAAGCATCGTTTTTCACGTCCCATAAAGTTCCAACTTTACCGCATTCGGCCTCCAACCAAACATCCGATTCGTCATCACCTTCTACAACAACTTCTTCACTCAGGCACCAGTCGGCACGCTCGGCAAACAATGGCTGAAAATCATCGGCCCACTGTGATATTGACGATTTTGGCCCCTCATATTCAGGACCACCATATTTGTTATTGGTACCGGGAATACGCGGGTATTGGCCGCCCCAGCTTGGCTGGGTCGGATCTTCGGGGTTGTTTATCGCACGATTAGCGCTTAGCAGCCACATAAACGACGGGGAATCGCCCTCGACCACTCCTGCTGGTTCTCCCTTGTAGTTATAGTCGGGGTATAGCGCACAAAGCGGCCCGTGGTTGTTTTTAATATTTTCCAGAACCCATGCCCGGTTATCAACACCAAACATGCCAAGGTAGGTATATCTTGACCAAACGACAAAAAGATCAGGAATATCCATAAGGTATTGGTTTGTTGCATCCTGACAGTGTATCAGGAAAATGCGGAGCTTACTGATAAAAGCCTCAAACTCCTCCTGAGTGCGTGTGTTCTTCACCTTCCAAATAGCTTGTGCTATATCCCGTGGGCCTCCCCAAACTCCAATATAAACAGGCCGTGGATCATCTTTGTCGGCTGCGGCAATAATTGCTTCCGATGCCTCACAATCCCTGCCCTCTCCAATAATATCTTCCCAGTTTCCATTGTCGCAATGCCATTGTATACTGATAGGACCTTCGTTCCCCAAGCCCTGATAGGTTATCGAACGCAAGTAATCGGCCGTTGGGTAACCGGGGGCATGATTTCTCAGGTTTTCATCCACCATGTCATAATAATCAAGAACTTCAAGAATGCGGCTTTTATCGGCAGTAAATGAATTGGTGCCGGCAGAAGCAACAATTCCCTCAACGTCAAATTCATTTGAAAACAGCAGAAAGCGGACCATCGACTGAATATCATCGGGATCTCCACCCTGTGTCCAGGCAATGTCGGGGTGGTCGGTGGTCATTATTACACGTAGCTTTGTGTTTATGATTACCCGGCGGTAGGCATAAAGTGCCGGGGAACCCGAATCGTGCATCTCGAGAATGATATGAATTTCTTTTCCGGTTGCATCTTCAGGAATGACAACTGATGCAGAAGCAGAGGTACTGTTTTGAACAATCACTGACCCATCATAAGTGCCGGCGCCTTTATAGTAAAACCACTTATATGAAAGCGATTGGCCATCGGGATCGGATGAGCCTTCTGCGCTCAGATTTATTGTCGATCCCGGCTTAGCAGGAACCTCAATAACCTGCAGGCTTGAATCGCCATTCACAATGGCAATCGGATGATGATTGGCCTCTGCATAATTATTTGTAACCGACCAGTCCATACGGGCTTCAAAATCGTTATGGATAGCAGTTTCCCATCGGCTGTTATCTTCCACATTGCCATACATGTAATAAGGGTCGTATACGGCATCTTCACCACTCATGCACGACATACCCCGAATACCCGCTTTTTTGGTCCGGCCAAAACGTCCACCCCAACCGCCTTGCCATACTTTATCGGGGTTGTTCAGCCCATTTGGGAAAAGGTGTAGAAACGCCGGGGTATCCCCTTCGGTAGCATATTTCCTGTCGGGGTAAACGGCACCAAGCGGGCCATGGTTTTGTACATTGGAGTCAATCCAACTATCACTTGGCTGCCAATTGTAAACCGAAGTTGCCCGTATGTATATTAAATCGGGAAAATTTTTGGCTATCCAGGTCCCGGCATTATCTTGTCCAAGTATATCATATACACGTATTTTGCTAATAAATTCATTCAATTCTTCTTCCGAACGCGTATTTTGAACTTTCCAAAGCGCCTGTGCCAATGTGTTGCCTCCACCCCAAAAACATACCCAAACCGGGCGTGGGTCGTCTTTGTCAACTACCGAAATGATCAACTCTGATCCGGGGCTGTCTTTCCCCTCACCAACATTACCCATACCATAGCCACGTTGTCCCAGTGCCGAAACCGACTGTAAGTATTCAAGTGAAGGAAAATCGGGATCGTGAACCTGAAGATTGGAAACAACCTGACCGTAGGCATTCAATATGTTGGTTAACATATTGATATTCGATTGTGATTTTCTCCAGCAACCGGTCGTAACGATCAACCCTTCGGTATCGTATTCATTACTTTGCACCAGATAACGTACCATCGACTGTATATCGTCAGGATCGGCACCCAGGTCGGTCATGTTAATAACACGGGGTTTTTTGTATATAGTTCCATTTTGTGCTTTCGATATTAACAATGCCGTTGTCAAAACGACAATAACAGCTAAAAACCTTAAAAATAATCGTATCATAATTTTGATTTTTATAAATTAAAACCTTTTTTATTCTAATAATTATAGTCGTTCGGCCCAATCCATTAAATACCCTTCGCGCCATTGGCTAACTGTTTTTGCACACGAATTTATAATCAATGCAAAAAGTACTATACTAATTATGATGGATACTATTCAAGTAAACTTCTAACATGGTATATCCCATGGAAGAGACCATATTTCGATCATCGGGGTTTTGAGGGTCTAACTTGTGTTGTATTTCCCATGAATCAGGCATCCCGTCATGATCGGTATCGCTTGGTGCTTTGGCACTTTTTAAGTCAGGCCAACCACCCACATCGTTTTGCGAATCAATAATTCCACATATTGCTGCTTCATCAGCCACCGTTTTTAACATTTTGTAACCACGCCCCTCGTATGTAGCACCCCCCTTTTCAGTTTCATTAATTATTCTGGAATCAACGGCATCGCGTTTAGGAAAAGTTGCACCGGCATTTTTAAGAACAACTTTATAAGCATCTTTTGCGGCTTGCTGATTAATTTGCATTGATGGCCACGGTTCATCCATTTTAAATTCGTCAAAATCTATTTTTGTTTGAACTCCGCCATTCCAGTTGTTATCTGAAACTTTTTTATTGCCTTCAACAACATTTTTGGCTATATACCATTTTCCCTTATCGCCACTGCCCCTGCTCGATGGATTAGCAATGCGATAAGACACTTCTCCGGGTTCGGTTGCAGGACCGGGTTTATAATAGTTAGCAACCATGTTAAAAGTTGAAAAATTGAAACGTGGGTTTCCTTTTTGTTGTGCTTCTCCACCATAGCAACTATTATACCCCCAGTTATAAATTACATTGTTTCGATAATCGGTATATCCTGAACCAGAAGCCCAACGTGGGTTTCGACTTGAATGATGAGCCAGGAGGTTGTGATGATATGTACCATAATTACTGCCCCATATACCTCCAAAACCATGATGCCCCTTAGTGTGGTTTGATTTAAACAGGCTTTCAGAAATCATGCACCATTGCACTGTAATGCTGTCGCAATGATAAATTGACATACATTCGTCGATACTCCAACTTGCTGAAACATGATCGAGTATTATGTTTTTGACATATCGTCCGCCAATGGCATCGTAGTCGTTGCCCGAAACGTCGCCCGGGCGAACACGGATATACCGGATAATTACCTGATCGGCATCAATATTTATAGGATGATTTTTTAAACATATCCCGTCGCCCGGGGCAGTTTGTCCTGCAATAGTAATGTTCGGGTTTTTTATCCGGATCGGGCTTTCAAGCTCGACATTGCCTGAAACGCTGAAAACGACTGTTCGGGCTCCTTCAGCCTCAACCGCAGCACGAAGGCTTCCTGCACCGCTATCGTTTAAATTGGTTACGGCATATACTTTTCCGCCACGTCCGCCAACAGTATATTTGCCGTAGCCTTCGGCAGTTGGGAAGGCCAATTGTTGTGCAGAAATTGTTATTACAATTAAACTAAAGTAAGTTAAAAATAGTATTCGTTTCATATTCCCTTTCAAAGTTCGTTTACTTTTCTTTCGAATTCATTTTCTCAACAATTACCGCAAGCAGAATAACAAAACCTTTGATTACCTGCTGCCAGAAAGGCGAAACATTGAGCAAAACCAACCCGTTATTGAGAATTCCAATAATCAGCGCGCCCTGTACCGTACCCATAATTGTTCCCTTACCCCCCGAAAGAGAAGTTCCCCCAATTACTACAGCGGCAATTGAATCGAGTTCAAAGCCCATGCCTGCATTGGGTTGCGCCGAATCGAGCCTTGATGTCACAATAATGCCACCAATTGCCGACAATGCGCCAGCAATTGAATACACGATCATCTTAACCCGCTTTATTTTTAAACCCGAAAGCAACGATGCGGTCTCGTTACCCCCAATGGCATAGATATGCCTCCCAAGTTTTGTTTTTTTGGTTAAAACCACCGCGGCCAAAACCACAACAGCTGAAATCCATACGGGCATTGGAATACCCAAAAACCATCCGGTTCCGATGAAGGCCATGCTATCACCCAGCCCGGTAATGGGAAAACCTCCCGTCCAAAGCATTGTTAAGCCCCTTGCTATGGTGAGCATAGCAAGGGTTGCTACAAAAGGCGGCACTTTAAAGCGTGTTATGGTAAGCCCGTTAAACCAGCCTAAAAAAGTCCCCACCAATGTTCCACCAACCAATGCACCAACCAGAGTAAAACCAACGTAGAGGTTTATATCTGTAAATTCAGCCCCGAATTTCAGCATACCGGCAGTTACCGCCCCGGCTAAAGCCAGGATTGAACCAACCGAAAGGTCAATACCGCCTGTAAGGATAACCAGTGTCATTCCTACTGAAATAACAACATTCACTGATATTTGCCGCATTACATTCCAGGCATTCTCACCTGTAAGGAACCTGTCGGACAAAAAGCTCAACACGATGCACATGATAAGCAGTGCAATAACTGATTGAAATTTAGCCAGGTTACGTTTGATATCTTTAATATTAGCCATGGTTGAATTTTTATTCTTTTTCGATTAAAGCTGCATGCATCAATATCTCTTCGCTTGCTTCCGACCGGGAAAATTCGCCGGTTAGTTTCGATTCTGACAAAACAAGAATGTTATCCGAAACAGCCAGTATTTCGGGCAGTTCGGAAGAAACCACAACAATTCCCATCCCTTGTTTTGCCAGATCGTTGATCAGTTTATAAATTTCGATTTTTGCCCCTACATCTATACCCCGGGTTGGTTCATCTAAAAGCAATATTTTAGGATTTGTTGCCAGCCATTTGGCAATAACTACCTTTTGTTGATTGCCTCCGCTTAGTTTATTAACTTCTATGTTGGGTGACGGCACTTTTGTGTTCAAACTGTTTATGTAACTCCGACTAAGGGCTTTTTCTTTTTTCCTGCTAATGAAATTGTATCTCGAAACCTTGTTGAGACAGGCCAGACTTGTATTCTTTTCCACATCCATGTTCATGATTAACCCCTGTAATTTCCTGTCTTCAGGAACGAGGGCTAAACCTGCCTTGATGGCATCGTTAACATTTGAAATTTTTATCGGTTTATTTTCAATGAAGATTTTCCCGGAAACGTATTTCGGGTGCAATCCAAAAATGGCCTCCAGTAGTTCGGTACGCCCGGCACCCATTAAACCGCAAACCCCCAAAACTTCTCCCTTATGCAATGAAAAATTTACCCCATCAACCAAATAATCACGCTTATTTTCAGGGTTTTGCAGGCACAGGTTTTCCAACCTTAAAAGTTCATCGCCGTCGCAATGTTGATCCTTGTTTAAAACAGAAGCCAAATCCCTTCCAACCATCATTTTTACCAGTTGGTCATGATTGGTATCCATCATTAACCCCGATCCCACTTTCTGCCCGTCACGGAGTACTTCGTACCTATCGGCTATCTCAAACAACTCGTTTAGTTTGTGCGAAATGTACACAACAGCTACGCCTCTCGTTTTCAAATCGTTTATGATTTTGAAAAGCAGTTCCACCTCCTGGTCGCTTATGGCCGATGTTGGTTCATCCATTATCAGCACCTTCGAATCAAACAACAAGGCCCTGGCAATTTCAACCATTTGTTGTTGACCAACACGAAGCTGGTTGATGGCCGTTCGTGAGTTTATATTAAGATGCAACCGGGTTAGTAGTTCCTTCGCTTTTTTATGCATTTGGGCATAATCGAGCAGGCCGGATTTGCCTGTAATTTCATTCCCGAGAAAAAGGTTTTCGGTAATGCTGAGATGGGGGATCAGGTTCAATTCCTGATGAATAATAACAACACCCTTCTCTGCTGCTTCTTTCGGATTTTTAAACGATGTTGCTTCCCCTTTTAACCAAACATTCCCCTTATATTGCTGGTGAACCCCTGAAATGATTTTCATGAGTGTTGACTTTCCTGCACCGTTTTCGCCAATAACAGCCGTAACCATCCCGGGGAAAATCTGCATGTCGATATTTCTCAGGGCATAAACTCCCGAAAAATCTTTTGAAACATTGCATATTTCAAGTATTGGTTTTATTTGCTTTTTATTCTCCATCTGATACTTTTACTGAAACCGGAATAATACGGATGGATCCAGTATCAATGTTCTTTTCGTTAATTTCAAAAGTGCCGGTAAAATTCACCTTTTTACCAGGTTGGGCCGCCTCCTTTATAACCGGAACAATTTCTTCTTTAACCATTTTATTAAGTTCAACCGATACGTTGTTAAAATCGGTCATGTTTACAAAGTCATCGATACTAACTGTGCCTGAACCATCACGTACAGTATTCCCGAAAATGAAACCGGTTGCCAGTTTGATCTTTGAATAATCCTTCAATAATACAATAAGGTTTTCTTCTTCTACTGATTGAATTATGCCTTCGCCACTTGCCAGGAAGTAGTAGGTAGCTGATATTCCAAGTTTTCGCCCAAAATCATTGAATGCTTTTCCGGGATTTTTTTCCAACATTTTCAGAAGGGAAATAATTTCGGGCGCTTCTTCAATGGTCTTTGGCATCCTGCTATTCCAAACTTCTCTTGTGTAAGCAGCAGCGCTAAAATCCCCGGGCACCTCAACTGCATTGTGTTTGTCAAGTTTTTGAATATCGAGCGAAAGAATGATAACAATCAATGCAGCAATTATTGCAAAGCCATATTTAACAGGTTTCTTCATAGCTGGTTATTTTTCAGGCATAAATTGATCAACATTTTCAGGAGTAATTAAAATCACTTCAACCGGGGTTTTGCTGCTGAAATCGCGTTTACCCCTGATATACTGGTCGGCCAGTTCGGCTGAGGTTTGAGCCATAAGTACCGGGAATTGCATTACCGTGGCTGCAATTTTTCCTTCGGCAACCCCTCGTACGGCATCATCGGCACCGTCGAAACCAAAAACTTTTATCTTGTCTTTTTTCCCTGCTGCCAGTATCGCCTGGTAAGCTCCCATTGCCATGGCATCGTTTCCACAAAATACGGCATCAATATCGGGATTAGCCTGCATAATGGTTTCCATCATGTCCATGGCTTTGTTACGGTCAAAATCGGCGCTTTGCTGTGCTACCATTTTTAATTCAGTAAATTCATCCACCACACTGTGAAAGCCATTCGAGCGGTTCCATGTGTTGTTATCCCCCACCAAACCAAGTATTTCAACATAGTTGCCTTTTTTGTTCATTTGCCGCACAAAGTACTGGCCCAGTTTTACACAGCCGCTAAAATTGTCGGAAAGCAACTGGGTAGCGGCAGCATCGCGCGAGTTTATTTCACGGTCCATGCAAAAAGTCGGGATACCGGCTTCCTTCGCCCGTTTCACATTAAGTACCGAGCCATCTGCATCGGTGGGATTAAACAGGATAGCGCTGTACCCCATGGCAATCACATTGTCGAAATGTTCAGCCTCTTTTGCTGAATTATTTTGTGAATCAAAAATGGTAGCCTCATAGCCTAACTCCCTTGCTTTTTCGGCAGCCGACTCAGCCAATACAACAAACCAGGGATTGTTCAGGGTTGAGATAATTACTGCCATTTTTTTAGGGGAATTGTCTACGTTATTCTCATTGCATCCGGCTAATAACACGAATGTTACTACCAAAAAAAGTATGATATTCTTCCCTTTAATCATTTTTTATGAAAGGTTTAAAAGTTTTAATGCTGTATTACAAAGTCCTTCGCCTGTTATTCCATAATGCTCAAATATTTCCACCTGCGAACCGGCAACGGTTTCTTCATCAGGTATGCCCACCCGTTTAAAAGGCAGGAATAACCCAGCTTCCAGTATTGTTGAGGCACATGCTTCGCCCAGGCCGCCACTGATGCTGTGTTCTTCAACAGTCACTATTGCTTTGCATTCCCTTGCTGCTTTCAGTATTGCATCGGTATCGAGCGGTTTGAGGGTGTGCATGCTGACAACCCGAACACTGATCCCGTTTTCATGAAGCTTTTGTGCGGCTTCAAATGCCGGTGCAACCGTCTCGCCACAGGCAATAAATGCAACATCAGACCCATCGACTATGGTAAAAGCTTTTCCAATTTCGAAAACCTCATCACCTGAATGCAGGTGTGGCATATTCTTCTTCCCAAATTTCAGGTATACCGGTTTATCAAAAGCCGCCGCTGCTTTTACAGCTTCCCGTGCTTCAAAATTATCGGCCGGTACTACAATGGTCAGGTTATGAATGGCACGTAAAACAGCAACATCGTGTATGGAATGGTGCGTTGAACCGAGCGCGCCATAACTAACCCCGGAACTGATCCCAACCAAGGTAACGGGGTAGTTTGAATAGGCCACATCGTTTTTGATCTGTTCTAAAGAGCGGGTTGCCAAAAAACAACCGGGAGAGGTGGCAAACACTTTTTTTCCTGTTGAAGCCAAACCGGCAGCAACACCAACCAGGTTCTGTTCGGCAATCCCAATTTCCACAATCTGTTCGGGGAGTTTTTCAGCAAAAGGCACCAGTTTACCCGATCCGCGTGAATCACTGGTCACTGCCAAAACATCTTTATCGGAAAGGCCGAGTTCAATTAATGTTTCCGAATAGATTTCGAGATTGGCTTTGCCTTTTATGAGTTTATCAGTAATTTTCATTTAATTGCACTTTCAATTCATTTATAGCCTGTTCAAACTCTTCATCCGCTGGCACCCTGTGATGCCATTTTTTTATGTCTTCCATAAAGCTTACGCCTTTCCCTTTCACGGTATGGGCAATTACAAAATTCGGTTTTCCGGGAACCGTTGGCGTTTCGTTCAACACTTTGCGTAATTCAGCAAAATTGTGCCCGTCGGTATGTACCACATTCCATCCGAATGCTTTCCACTTTTCTTCAATCGGGTAAGGGTTGCAAACCTCTGAATTCCTTCCGGTAATTTGCAGGGTATTGTGATCGAGAATGGCCACCAGGTTGTCGAGCTTGTAATGAGCAGCCAGCATGGCCGCTTCCCAGTTTGACCCTTCGGCCAGTTCTCCATCACCTAAAAGTGTAAAAACCCGGTAAGGTAACTGATCTTTTTTTCCGGCCAGAGCAATACCTGTACTGATTGAAAGCCCATGTCCAAGTGCCCCGGTATTGAACTCAATACCCCTTACTTTTCGTGTAGGGTGCCCCACATAAGGCGATTTGTACCGACACATGGTTTCAAGATCCCTTTCGGGGAAAAAACCTTTATCGGCCAATACCACGTATAACGCCTCAACCGAGTGCCCTTTGCTTTGAATGTAACGGTCGCGATTGGGATCACTGAAGTTTCCCGGCGAAACGTTCAACACCTCGTTGTAAAGAACGTTTAAAATGTCGGTACACGAAAGGTCGCCCCCGGTATGCCCGGCATTTGCCCGTTTTATATATTTGAGCAGTGCTATGCGGTATCTCACCGATTTCTGCTCTAATTCATAATCTGAATATTTTTGCATTGTTCTCTTTAATTTTCCCTTTGCATATATTAGGCATATGCGAAATTATCTCTCGCAAAGGCCGTAAAATCGCGAAGATTCTTTTTTATATATTTTATTCGTGTTTGTAAAGCTCCCAGCCCAGGTAGTTTCCAATAGCTTCCTTAAGGATTTCAGCCACGTGGCCGCGAACCATGGCCACATGATGCTCGAAACCGTTTTTGCACATGTATTTCATCAGCTTTTGGAGGTTGTTAATCTTGCATACGGCAATACCTCCGTCCATTCCATAGGGGTCATCGGTTATGACGCCTTCGCCGAGGTACGATTTAATCAGCCCCCTGTTGTCATCGGTTGAGATGCGGAAAAAGGTCATGTCGCCTGCTGCCACTTTTCCTTTCACAGCGCCAAAAGTGTCTTCTCTTCCCAAAACTGTTCCCAATACATCGAGGCTTCCGATTTCGATTTCATTCTGAAAAAATGATTTTGGATAGTTGCTGCAATGTGTAAGTACTACTTTTTCGCGGTCATCGCCAAAGTTATTGTTCCAGTCGAGAATGGCCGACGGGGTTTGGGCAGCCAAAGCCAGGGCATACATTGAAATTGACCCGGCAACATCGACCTCGCAAGCCGAGGGCATAAGCTTTTCGCCCATCATGCTCATGGTAACGCAAGCCGCACAACCGTAGTTTTTCTCAATCGATTCCCAGCACTGTATGGCCGTAATATCGATATCGTTTTCGTTGATCCAGTTTTCAACGGCCAGTCCGAAACGGGCCTGGTGTGCAATTTTACTTTTTGCACCCACCTTGCAGGTTCCATATGCTTCAATTTCGCCGGTTTTCTTAACAACAGCGGGGTCGTCAATTTTTATGGCTTGTGCAGCGGCAATGATTTCTGACATGTCAACCGGTACAACCGTAATGCCCGATTGCTGCAACAGTTTTTCGCTGAAACGCATGGTCTGGAAACCGATTGGGCGGGTACCAATGGCACCTACACGAAGGTTTTTTAACCCCTTAACTACACGGCATACACCGGCAAACTTCACCAGGTCTTTGGCGAATTCTATACTATCTAATTTACTGGTGTGGTAAAAGGTGTCGGTAAATTTTATCCCGTATTGATAAAAGTTGTTACAAACTGAAAGCTTTCCGCAGAAAGCATCACGGCGACTTTTAACGTCCACTTTATCGTTATCGTCGTCAATAGCCTGCACTAAAACCGGTACATCAAGTTCTGAAAGTTTGATGGAATTCACGACACCCAGTTCATCACCAAAATTTGGAAGAATAACGATGATACCATCAATAATGTCTTTGTTCTTTTTGAATAGTTCAGCACATTTAACCGCATCGGCATACCCTTCGATATTGCCGGTCGGGGTTTGGCCTTCGGGCAGGATAACAGAGTTGAACCCCATGTCATCTAACTTTTTCAATGCTTCTTTACGGGCATTTACGGCCAGTTTAAAATTGAATATGTTACGTGTGGCGATTATTACGCCGAATGTTTGTTTTGCTGTTTTCATATCTTGAATATTTATTGTCTATTGAATATTTTGAATACGGTTGAAAACGATTGGATGCAATAGAAAGCAATTGTATTCTACTGCATTCGATTGCTTTCTATTGTTTTCATTTCAATCTTGTTCTTTCAACGGCTTTTTTCCATCCTTTATATAATTCGTCAATTTCGGATTGGTGTTTTTGAGGAGTGAAAGTTTTTTCAACGTAATTTAATGATCCAATTTCTGCTTTGTCTTTCCAAACGTTAAAGGCAAGCCCTGCCAGAAAGGTTGCTCCAAGTGCTGATATTTCTTCAATATTTGATCGGACAATTTCCCCACGGATTGTGTCAGCCTGAAACTGCATCAAAAAATTATTGCGTGTAGGGCCTCCATCAACATTTAGATATTTTAACCGCACTTTACCTTTCTCGCTCATTGGATCAACAACGTCCTTTACCTGATAAGCAATGCTTTCGAGGGCAGCTCTAACAATATGGGCTTTTGTAGTATTACGTGGCATCCCGGAGATAGATGCACGGGCCTGATTGTCCCAATAAGGGGCACCCAATCCGACAAAAGCAGGTATTAAGTAAACCCCGTTGTTGTTCTTAACAGATGTTGCAAGAGGTTCAATTTCGGAATTATCGGCTATGAGCCCAATTTCATTTTTAAGCCAGTTTAATGTGTCACCCGTACAATGTATGTTACCTTCAAAAACATAATCGATTTGTTTATTGCAGGCAAAACCAATCGAAGTAACCAACCCCTCGGGCGGGGCGAGCGGCTTTTTCCCAACATTCATCATTACCGATGAGCCTGTACCATAAGTTGCTTTTCCTGATCCTGGTTCAAAACAATTCTGCCCAAAAAGTGCCCCGTGAGAATCGCCTGTCAGCCCGGCAATTGGAAGTTCTAATCCGAAGGCTACCGAGGGGTCGGTAAATCCAAAAATTTCATCGCTGAACTTCACTTCTGGGAACATTGTTTCTTCTAAACCAAACAAATCAATCAATTCCTTGTCCCATTCCAGTTTGTGAATATTGAAAAGCATGGTTCGGCAGGCATTGGTATAATCGGTGGCATGAATTTTCCCATTCGTAAGCTTCCATAAAAGCCAACTATCCATGGTACCGAGCAATAATTCACTTTTTGAAGCCTTAGCCTTTAAGCCCGGAGTGTTATCCATTATCCACTTAAGTTTACTGGCTGAGAAGTAAGGATCGATTATCAATCCAGTTTTTTGGGCTATTTGCTCAGAAAAACCTTCTGACTTCAGTTTATTGCAATAATCACCCCCCCGCAAACATTGCCAAACGGCTGCATTTGCAACCGGAAGACCTGTCTTTTTATCCCAAATCATCGCTGTTTCACGTTGATTGGTAATGGCAATTCCGGTTAATCCACTGTGATCTATTTTATTTTTCGAAATAACCTTTCCCATACTTTTAAGGGTATTATCGAAAATTTCTACCGGATCATGTTCAACAAATCCCGGAAACGGATAAAACTGTTTATGGGCAATGGTCACACGGTCAACCAATTTGCCGTCATGACTAAACAAAATTGCCTTGGTTGCCGAAGTACTTTGATCGATGCTTAAAATATACCTCTTATCCATTTTCAACATTTGTTTTTCAACCAAATTGCTTTCGTTAATTTTCTTTTCAAAGATAAAAAGAAACTAAACGAAAGCAAAATATTTTCTAATATTTACAAACACAACAAAATTTTGGATGTTTTTTCAAATACGCATTAGCAGGACATAAAAAATGAACGGTTACAATTATAGCACAAAGCTCTCAATGCATGCGGCACCATAGAATCATATTATGCAATGACCAACTTTATCTCATTGTCAGAAAACAAGTCAATATATTCCGCTTCGATTTCCGAGTCGGTTATCAGAAAATCGATAAGTGAGAGTGCTCCAAGACTGGCAAAAGAACTCTTGCCAATTTTTGTTGAATCGGCCACGAGGTATGTTGTTTCAGCCGATTCTATCATGGCACGCTTTACGCATATATCGCTGATACCCGGATAGGTGAGGCCTGATTTTAATGTGATGCCCGCCGTGGCAAGGAACAACTTATCAACATGCAGGTTTTGAAAGAAATCAGCGGCTTTTTGTCCGGTTAACGAGAGGGTTGGCGCTTTAAATTCACCCCCTGTAAGTATTACGTTAATTCCGGAATGAGCGCCCAAAATGAGTGCAATATTCAAAGCGTTGGTAATCACGGTCAGGTTTTTATAATCGTTCATCAGCCTTGCAATTTCGGTAGTTGTCGAGCCTGAATCAAGGATAATCGTATCGCCGTCATTTATATATTCAACTGCTTTTTTTGCAATTGTCCTTTTAAGCGGCATGTTTTCCTGGTTTTGAAGGCTCAGGCTGCGTACGTTCATGTCGATATTCTTCAGAAATGCCCCGCCATGTTCGCGCACGATAAAATCATCCTTTTCCAAACGTTCAAGGTCCTGACGGATCGTCACTTCAGTCACTTTAAAAATCCGACTTAGTTCCATCACTTTTGCCTGGCCGTCTTCCTGTAAAAGTTCAAGTATCTTCTCACGCCGTTGGTTTGCAAGCATTGCCATAATCTTCTTTTATTTTGAAAAAATCAAAATTAGAAAAATAAACGCAACCCAAAGAATAGAATACCGAAAATAGTTTTCCGTGCCAAACAAAAAAAACCTGGGTTCAGCTGTGTGAGTTCAGAATACGATTGAAAAATCGGGCCGAATTGCCAAACAATTTTCAAGCTCTGCAAACCGGTATATAACTCCTAATTGGCATTGAAATATCTCCAAAAAGATCGTTCCGACAAAACATAAAAAACAGCCAACATGTTTATTCGCTGTTTTTTGCTTAATTGCTTTTATGCATAAAGAAAAACGTGTTTATTCAACCATATATTTTTTGGCTACCAATTTTCCGTTTAAATTACCTTTTAGCATATAAACACCTGACGGCAAATCACCTACGCCAAAATTTAAATTTTGCGAATTTGCAGAAATACTTTTAAAATCGAACGATTATCACAGCTTCAAATTTTTACTTTCAGGTGCACCCAGGTACGATTCTTTCTTGCCCCCTGCATCGATCACAAACTTTTGAAATACAATTCCTGGATCGATCATCCAAATCTTGAGCGTATGCACACCCGGATTTTCAATACGGTGCTCCGATGTTGTTGTTTTGATATGATTGCCCACCGATTGTGACCACCATTCGGCGTATTCCCAATCGGGTTTTACTTCACCTTCGTTCATGTTCATGATTTGAGGTTCCTCATCATCAATGGCAATGGCGTATTTAAGCCCGCCCTCTTTTCTAAAATCCTGGGTAGGGGAAAAGTATGTTTCAACGGTTAACTCGGTTGCTTCAAAAACCGTAAATTCATATTCCACCCTTGGCGGGTTTTCCCCAACCTCCTGCCTTGGTGAAGTTACCGGCTCAACAATTAGCGATGAATGGGTACGTCCCAGGTTAGGCACTACTGTCCAGCTTATGTCCTCGGTGTCGAATTTATTGGTATAATTGGCCGCTTCAATTGCAACAACCCCGTTGTTTTCGACAAAGCCTGCCGGGGTTGGCAAGTCATTTCGGATGGGGACCTTAACGGAATATGCTTCCCCGGCACCGGCAATGGTGATTTCTCCCACGACATTTCCTTCCGGTGCTTTGTCCCAGTTTATGCTTACATACACTTTCTCATGGTATTTTGTCGTCCCTCCTTCCGATGAAAGGTTTATCCAATCCTCTTTTACTTCTAAGGTATAGCTTAATTCTTCCTCGCCGCGGTTAATGATATCGATGTAATGGTTTTGCCTGTTTATTGGATCGAAAACGGGAATTTCGTGGCTGAATGCCCAATCGGCCTCAACATCGAGCCAACCCCAGTGTGGCTTTTTCCCATACTCAAGCAAATAACCAAGCACAGCTGGTTTCTGAACCTGCACATACGATACAGCCGGCATCATATTCAGCGGAGGGTGTTGCCAATAGGTATACCCGATGTGGGTTTGCGACATCATGTGGTTCCATTTCCCGTTTTCCAGTTCGTGGTATTCTTTTGTAAGCATCGCGTCTTTTGCGAACAGCTCTTTCACTTTACCGGCATAGTAGTTAGCTGCTGCTGCACCACGCTCTCCATAATATTTGTTTTTACCCGCAGCCACATACATTTCGTTCAGGTTGGCACACATTAATATGGGTGAATGGACCAACTGGTAAAAAGCTGCTTTGTGGCTTCCTGGTAGTTGGTAATAAATGTTTTTGCTTTTTTCTGCCAGTGTATTGTATGCTTCAACAACCCGGTCGGCCTCCCTGTAATTTTCTATGCTATACGTTTCGGGAGTAATCATTTCGGGGGTTCGACGTGAATTATATTTAGTATAAAGGGCCAACAGTTCTGCAATTTCTTTGGCATGGGCATCGCCAAATTGCTGCTTACTCCAATTCACGTAATAGTCGGGTAAATCTTCGGCCTGGATCGCATCGGGGTCCCAGGCATAATCCAAAAAGAAACTGATGGGCAATTCCATGGGTTTAATGTCCCCAACGTTGGCAATCCAGATATTCTTCACCCCGTATTCATAAGTAAGTTTCATTTGTTCCCAAACCCGTTCAATTTGAGTCACATTCAGCCATCGGTACGACACGGGTGCCCCCACGTAATCAAAATGATAGTACATACCGTATCCACCTGAATGATCAAGGTCTTCTTTTTTTGGCAGATAACGGATGTTCCCCCAGTTGTCGTCACTGAAAAGAACGGTGATGTCATCGTCAACACGCATCCCTTTATCGTAATAATCCTGTACTTCCTTGTATATTGCCCAAACCTGTGGTTTTTCACTGGCAGGTTTTCCTGTAATATCGGCAATGATCTCACGCTGATCTTTGATGATGGTTTTTAGCAGGTCAACGGCTGTTTCTTCCGACATGCCTTCATCGCCATCGCCACGCATACCAACAGTTACAATGTTTTCATAATCTTTTACCCGTTCGAAACCACCTCTCCAGAATTCCTGCAACTTTTCCTTATTGGTTTCGTAGTTCCATTCCCCGCCATTATACATGTACCACTCATTATGAGCCCGCATGAATGGTTCGTGGTGGCTGGTTCCAACAACAATACCGTATTCATCGGCTGTTTTCGGGTTCAGTGGGTCATCAACATTGAACATGGTAGGAAGCCACATCGACGGCCATATAAAATTGGCCTTGTTGCGCAATAAAAGCTCGAAAATAGTCTCGTAGCATTTGTGATTAATCCCGCCAAAAGTTTCTTTAGCCCAATACCGGAAGGCAGGCGATTCATCGTTGATAAAAATTCCACGGTATTTTACTGCTGGTTCGCCATCGGTATACGTTCCGGGAACAACATATATCTCATCCTTTTTTTGTACGGGGGCATCGGCCCACCAATACCAGGGCGAAACCCCAATTTGCTCCGAAACATCGTATATTCCATATATGGTGCCCCGTTTGTCGCTCCCGGCTATCACCAAAGCACTCGCTATTCCCGGCAGTGGGTTTTCAACTGTTTTAATGATGAATTTTTCCCATTTACCTTCCAATTCTTTTGGATCGATCATTTTTTGGCTGACCAGTTTGTCAATCAGCTCACTTTTCCCAAATGTTCCGGCTATTACAATGTTTTTGGAAGTGGGGATAATATCATTTAACAATTCGGGCCTTTCCCCTGTCACCCTGAAGATGTCTTCCTGTAAATCGCTCAAAGCAAGATTTACACCTGTGTAGTCGGTTGAATTCATAACAAGCGAAGCAACTTCGCCGGATGAACATAAAGGGAAATAACCCTTCTCATTTTTAATTGAAACATATTGGCTGTTTGCGCTAAAAGAAATTGTTGAAAAAACGCACAATACCATAAACAACGATGTAGTTAGAAATATTTTCATACGATTAAAATTTTTGTATAAAAATAGGTAAAGTCCTATTAAGCATACTTTGTTTATAGCTATAATCTTTTAGATATTAGCTTTTTTAAAACATAATGGGGCAACAATATGGAAATCAAACATACCTAATTACAGAATTCAACCCAAATAAGCACACAAAAAAAGCATCATCAAATCAGCACCTTCCCGGTCATCTCTTCCGGAACATCAAGCCCCATGACAGAGAGTATGGTTGGTGCAATATCGGCCAGTACACCTTCCTTAATTTTATGATCTTTTTGTTCGGTAACCCAAATGCAGGGAACCGGGTTTAGCGAGTGGGCCGTGTTGGGCGAACCGTCTTCGTTAACGGCATTGTCGGCATTGCCGTGGTCGGCAATGATGATCACATCGTAGCCGCCTTCTTTCGCGACAGTTACCACATCTTTCACGCATTCGTCAACAGCCACAACGGCTTTGTAAATGGCATCATAAACGCCGGTATGGCCTACCATGTCGCCATTGGCAAAGTTCAGGCAGACAAAATCGGCAGTCTGGTTTTTCAGCTCGGGCACGATAGCATCACGTACGTCATAGGCACTCATTTCTGGTTGCAGGTCGTAGGTGGGCACTTTTGGCGACGGGCATAAAATGCGTTTCTCACCCGGGAACTCTTTCTCGCGGCCGCCCGAAAAGAAAAATGTCACGTGGGCATACTTTTCAGTTTCGGCAATACGAATTTGTTTCAACCCGGCTTTCGACACCACTTCACCCAGGGTGTTCGTCACATTCTCTTTCCGGTAAATTACATTAATCCCCTTAAAATCGGCATTGTATTCGGTCAGGGTATACCATTCAAGCGGCATGGTATTCATGCCGTACTCGGGTAAATCCTGTTGTGTGAAAGCAATGGTTGCCTGCCGCAGCCGGTCGGTACGGAAGTTGAAACAAATAACCACATCACCCTCTTCAAAAGTTGCAAGCGGATTTCCGGAATTATCGGTCATCACAATGGGCTTTAAAAATTCGTCGGTTACCCCGTTATCGTACGATTTTTTGATGGTTGCCAGCAAATCGCTTGTTTTTTCGCCGTTTCCTTTTGTCCACAAATCGTATGCAAGTTTTATGCGGTCGTAGTTTTTGTCGCGGTCCATACCGTAATAACGGCCAATTATTGAAGCAAATTTCGCGTTGGTGCTTTCAAGGGCCTTCATGTCATTCTGAATAAACCCGTAGCCCGATTTCGGGTCGGTATCGCGGCCATCGGTCAAACCATGAACAAAAACATCTTCGATCCCCATTTCGGTTGCAATCTGGCTAAGAGCAATCATGTGCGAACTAAGCGCGTGCACCCCACCGGGGCCAATAAGCCCAACCAGGTGTACCTGCTTTTTCTTTTCGATGGCATAATTATATGCTTTTAATATTTGTGGATTTTTCCAAAGCGATTTATCCCTGATATCCCTCGATATTTTCACCATATCCTGGTAAAGCACCCTGCCGGCGCCCAGGTTCAGGTGCCCCACCTCGGAGTTTCCCATTTGCCCGTCGGGCAATCCCACGTTTTCGCCACTGGCAAGCAGTTTAGAATACGGGTACTCTTTCATCAACGAGTCCATGAAAGGTGTTGGTGCTGTGGCCACTATGTCGGTTTTATCGCCTTTGCCAATGCCCCAACCGTCAAGGATCATTAACATTGCTTTTCGCTTAATTGTCATATTGTCGTGTTTTTATTTGTAACTTTTTTTGCCTTGCAAAAGTATCTGTTTTTAAATAACAATGAAAACGGTTGTTTTGATTTGAGAAAAACATAAAAATGAATTAATTCAGCAATTACATTTTTCGCAAAAAAGTAAAACCATATTTTTTTTCAGATTTTTTGCAATAGGTATGGTTATAATTAAAAGTTTTGTATTTTGCCCCCATAAAAAGAACTGTTTTTATTTCGTGTAATATATTATTTTATCAACTGAAAATTAAGATATACAAACAATTGCTTAACCTAAAAATTATTGAATTGACATGAGTAACGGTAAACCCAAAATCATTAAAGACTACGATAAACTTCCGGTTGAAATACAGGAAAAAATCAAACTTGAATATCCTTATGGCTTCAGCGATTATCTAATCAGGTTTACCAACAAAGAAGGCCTCATTGTTAGCGCCTTGCCTTTCGAAACCGAAGACCGCTATTACATGGTACGGATGACTGTTGGCGAAGCGATCAAAATTGTTGAAGACGACGACGATTTTGATGACGACGGCTTGTTGAAAGAAGCCATTAAAACGGAATACGAAACAAAGTATACCGAAGAGATGGAAGAACTGGAAGAAGAGATGAACCAGCTTGAAGACGAGGAAGACAGTTACGACGATGATGTTGTTGAAGATGACGATGACGACGAAGATGATTAATGCAACACCAACATCTCTTTCGGATAATCTATACTGCTCACAATCAAAACTTTTTGTTTTTTAATAACTTATCAATCATACAACTGCCGGTAGTGGTTGTTTAATTGAAAGTTTTGTTTGTGAGTTTTGTTACAATAAAAAGCCTGCTGCATGTTTATTTTTGTAATGTGATTATAAACGATAAAAACACTAAGGCAAATCAGAAATAAAAAAATTGAATTATGAATACACAACGATTTATCAGCTTTTTATTGATACTATCATTTCCGGTAATGTTAACAGCCCGCCAGCCGGGCATCCCTGCCGGCAATAATGAGAAGGCGGCCAAAAACATAACTAAAGCCGATTTCATTGAGAAAGTAATGGACTACGAAAAAAACCCCACACAATGGGTTTATAAAGGCGATAAGCCCTGCCTGATCGATTTTTATGCCGATTGGTGTGGCCCGTGCCGTATCACTTCCCCAATTCTGGAAGAACTGGCACAGGAATTCAAAGGGAAAATAAATGTATATAAAGTGAATGTCGATAAAGAAAAAGAACTTTCGCAGGTGTTTGGCATTTCGGGCATCCCGGCTTTTCTTTACTGCCCCATGGAAGGAAAACCATCAATGACATCGGGTATTGCCCGCGATAAAGATCAGACAAAAAAAATGTTCCGCGATAATATTGAAAAACTTCTGTTGAAGAATTAACTGCAACACCCGCAATAAAATAAGCTTATGTAGTTACAACAGAAAACAGCTTGATATCATCATTTATAAAAAGAATTAATCCAATACCAATTTTTGGGGAGACGTTTAAAAAGATTCGTCTCCCTTTTACTGTTTATAACAGGATGGATTACCACCACCACGGCTCGACATTGTTTAATTGCTGTTTGTCAGTCACTTAAACAAATCGAGGATTAAAAATCATACCCTTTTGTTTGGAAGTTTAGCCGGGTAGCTTATATTTGTTAGCATGTTTGAATCGCTTGAGGTTTTAGACCATGTAAGGCTCAATTTCAGCCAGGGGGGATTGCTAATCTTAAACATTTCGTTGGCTTTCATCATGTTTGGGGTTGCCCTGAACATCCATTTCAGCGATTTTAAAAAGATAATCCGCAGCCCGAAACCGGCCATAACCGGTTACATTTCCCAGTTTCTGTTTCTCCCGGCTATCACTTTTTTGCTTATACTCATTATCAGGCCTACCCCGTCGGTAGCCCTTGGGATGATTTTAGTCGCATCGTGTCCCGGCGGCAACATTTCAAACTTTTTAAGCTCCATGGCAAAAGGGAACGCTGCCCTCTCGGTTACTTTAACAGCCCTGGCAACCCTTTCAGCCATTTTCATGACACCGCTTAACTTTTCTTTCTGGGGAGGGCTTTATGTAAACTTTTACAACAAGTCGGGCAGTGAATTCCTTCGCCCGCTCGAAATCGATCCTTCACAAATTTTTGTAACTGTTTTTTTAATTCTTGGCATACCTGTAATTATTGGTATTCTGTTTGCCCGTTATTTTCCTGGATTTACAGCTAAAATAAAGAAATACATTCAAAGTTTTTCGGTAATCTTTTTTGTTTTAATGGTTGCATTCATGCTTAAAAACAACTTTAAGCAATTCATGGATTGCATCCACCTTATTTTTATTATTGTGTTAATTCACAATGCATTAGCGCTTGGCACGGGTTTTTCGTTTGCTTCAATACTAAAACTTAAACGCAAAGACCGGCGTGCCATTTCAATCGAAACGGGCATACAGAACTCGGGCCTGGCACTTACACTGATGTTTAACCCAAAAATATTCCCGCCCGACTTTGAATTGGGCGGCATGGCCGTAGTAGCTGCCTGGTGGGGAATATGGCACATCATATCAGGCCTGATCATGGCCTTTTTATGGGGAAGAAAACCACTCCCCGAAGAAACCTGATATTTCAACGATGATGGGGAAGCACATTGAAGACTGGTCGATTCGGTATGCCATTATTAAACCATTAGTTGGTATTGTACACCGCTTGCAGTACCGAAAAATTATAGTAACCGGAAAAGAAAACATTCCAAAAGGTAAACCTTTTATTTTTGCGCCCAACCACCAAAACGGTTTAATGGACCCATTGGCCATCGTATTTACGAACCCCTATCAACCCGTATTCCTTGCCCGCGCCGATGTTTTTAAATCGAAAATCGCTGCTTCCATCCTGCGTATTTTTAAAATAATGCCCGTTTACCGCCTACGGGACGGGAAAGACCAGTTGTCGAAAAATGAAGAAACATTCAAGGCCTGCGTCCGGATCATGAAAAAAAACAAACCTTTTTGCCTTTTCCCCGAGGCTGCCCACATTGGCATGAAGAGCATGCTGCCCCACAAAAAAGCCATACCGCGCCTGGCTTTTATGGCAGGCGAACAAACCAATTACTCCATCGACCTGCAAATAGTGCCTGTTGGCATCAACTACAGCCACTATTCACGTTACCGCAGCGACCTGATGGTGAATTACGGTCCACCGGTTCCGGTAAAACCCTTCTTCGAAATACTGCAAAAAAAAGGGGAAAAACAGGCAACCGCTGCCCTTAGGGACAAAATATTTACCGAAGTGGCAAAGAGCTGTATTCACGTCCCCGACAAAGAAAATTACACCATTTATGAGCAGGCATTCGAGCTGATGTACCACGGCCTTGAAAACGAAAAACCCCGAACAGGCAATGAAAAAAACCCCATTTTCGTTTACCAGCATTTAATAAAAAAACTGGAACCGGCCCTTGAAAATAATTCTGCTTTGCTTGAAAATCTTAAAAATTACACCCGCAAAATTGACCTGTTGAAAATCAAACTGGGGCTTTCGGGAAGGACGCTGCATAAAGGCCGTATATCGTTTCTCCAAAGTGTTGCTTTTGTATTGTTTCAACTTGTACTAATCCCTGTAAGCCTTGCCGGCCTGCTAATTAATGGCTGGCTGTTTGCACTTATTTATTACGGTATTTCACGAAAAGTTAAAGACCCTCAGTTTATCAGCACGTTTACTTTTGGCGGTGCTTTAATGTTGTTTCCATTATGGATTATTGGCCAGTTTTTTATTTGGTTCTCTTTAGGAACAGGCGCATTACCTTCTATTCTTTTTACCCTGCTGTCTATACCATGCGGCATTGTGGCATGGGAAGCCGGACAGGCATGGTTGCGCTTTTTTAATCGTGTAAAATTCAATTTCCTCATGAACGCTGGAAAAAAATCACTGTTGAAACTGATTGAAATAAGAAATAAGTTTATTGATGTTCTCAATTCGATAAAAACTGAAAAATAATTTTTAAACGTGGAATTTCTAACCCTTCTTTTAATCGCTGTAAGTTTATCCTTCGATTCCTTTGCTGTTTCAATCTGTAGTGGTTTGTCATTATGTGGCAAGAAAAAATTAAAAATATCACAATCGATTAAAATCGCTTTGGTATTGGCCATTTTCCAGGGAACAATGCCGGTGCTGGGGTGGCTGCTCGGATCGACTTTCAATGATTTTGTAAAGCAGGCCGACCATTGGATTGCTTTCGGACTGTTATCTGTTTTAGGAATTAAAATGATAATTGAAGGCAATAAACCGGTTCACCGGAAAGAAATTATAAACCCTTCACATTTCAAAATCCTCTTGCCAATGGCCATTGCAACCAGCATTGATGCTTTTGCTGTTGGTATAAGCTTCTCGTTTTTCTTAAACACCATATTGTTCGCGGCCATTTTAATCGGTGCCGTAACATTTATCATATCACTTTCAGGGCTTTACCTGGGTAAAAAAATAGGGATAAAAATAGCTGGAAAAGCTGAAATTGCCGGAGGGATCATTCTTATTGCCATTGGGACAAAAATTGTGATCGAACATCTGTTTTTCCAGCCCGTGGCAATCTAAACACCGCCATTATCCGGCTTGATCGAATGCCAGCAACCGGCTCACATATTTCCCGATAATATCAAACTCGAGGTTCACTTTTGTGCCCACTTTGAAAGTTTGAAAATCGGTTACCTCGTAAGTGTATGGTATAATGGCTACCTGAAAACTGTTGTCTTTTGCATTAACAACGGTAAGGCTTACCCCGTCCACAGTTACCGAACCTTTTTCAACCGTCATGTACCCCTGTTTGGCTTTTCCTTTATCAAACTCATATTCAAAAGTAAAATACCAACTGCCATCAGCTTCTTCAATTTTGGTACAGGTTGCTGTCTGGTCAACATGGCCCTGCACAATGTGCCCGTCGAGGCGGCCATTCATCAACATACTTCGTTCGAGATTTACCAGGCTGCCGGGCTTCAAATATCCCAGGTTGGTTTTATCAAGGGTTTCCTGTATAGCCGTAACCTTGTACAACTTTTTCTCTTTGTCGACCCACACTACGGTGAGGCACACCCCGTTATGCGACAAACTCTGGTCGACCTTTAATTCGTTTGCAAACGAGCAGGTCAATGTAAAATGCACATTGCCTTTATCCTTTTCAATTGATACTATTTTTCCTGCTTCCTCAACGATTCCTGAAAACATACTGTCGGTTTTTTAAATTCAACGCAAAAATAGAAAAAGGAAATTACTTATACCTGCTTTTTCCCCAACCTATTTTTACTGGCAACAACTATGACTGCAAAAAATCCAAACCACTCAAAACTTACGAACATTACGCCGCGATGTTCATTTTTTCGTAAAACCTCCAGAGTCTAAACACAAACTATTCCCAATGGGTTTTTCAAGCTAAATATCAACACGAAAGAAACAAAAACAGCCCGTAAAGCACTTTTTCATTTCAGCATTTCAGTATAATATTTTGTGTTTTGTTTTTTTTACTACACACCGATTGCTAATTTTTCGAATGTTATTAATCGACTAAAAATGCTATATGATTCGAAAAGTTTTGGTAGCAAACCGGGGTGAAATTGCCGTTCGCATCATGCGTTCGTGCCGCGAAATGGATATTACCAGTGTTGCCGTCTATTCGGAGGCCGACCGAAATTCCCTGCACGTGCGGTATGCAACCGAAGCCTTTTTCATAGGACCTTCGCCATCGCACGAAAGTTACCTCGATATGGACAAAATCATTTCGGTTGCACGCGAAGCAAAGGCCGATGCCATCCATCCCGGGTACGGTTTTCTTTCCGAAAACGCTGAGTTTGCCCGACGAGTTAATGAAGCAGGCATTATTTTTATTGGCCCGTCGCCCGATGCTATTACGAAAATGGGCGACAAAATTACTGCCCGCAAAATCATGCTCGAAGCCGGTGTAAATGTGGTGCCCGGCACCAATAAAAACTTAAATGCCGACGAAGAATTATACCGAGTGGCCAGGGAAATTGGTTACCCGCTTATGATTAAAGCTTCGGCCGGGGGTGGTGGCAAAGGAATGCGCCTGGTTTGGAAAGAAGAAGAACTGGCCGGGTCGTACCAAATGGCAAAATCGGAAGCTGCAACAGCTTTTGGGAACAACTCGGTGTACATTGAAAAATATATCGAATCGCCCCACCACATCGAATTTCAGATACTTGCCGACAAGCACGGAAACATAATACACCTTTGTGAAAGGGAATGCTCGGTGCAACGCCGCCACCAAAAAGTGGTGGAAGAAACACCGTCGCCCCATATCACACCACAACTAAGGAAGGAGATGGGTGAGCAGGCCATTGCCGCGGCAAAATCGGTTAACTACGAGGGGGCAGGAACGGTAGAATTCCTGGTCGACAACGAGCACAATTTCTATTTTCTTGAAATGAATACGCGCCTGCAGGTAGAGCACCCCATTACCGAAAGGGTGACCGGCATCGACCTGGTTAAGAAGCAAATTGAAATTGCCGATGGAAAACCACTGGAAATCCAACAAGATCAAATCAGGCAGTTTGGCCACGCCATTGAATGCCGTATTTATGCCGAAGACCCCGAAAACAATTTCAGGCCAAGCCCGGGGCTGATCAGGCACATTACCGAACCCCTCGGGTTAGGGGTGCGAACCGATGGTTATGTTTTTGAAGGCTACGAAATACCCATCTATTACGACCCGCTCATCTCAAAACTGATTGTTTGGGCCTTTACCCGCGAAGAGGCAATTCAACGCATGAAACGCGCGTTGTTTGAATACAAAATTACCGGGGTAAAAACCCCAATCCCTTTTTTAAAACGGATTATGGATACCCCCGATTTTGTGAACGGAACCTACAACACCCATTTCATTCAGGAAAATGAAAAGTACCTGCTGACCAATGAACGTTGCAACAAAAAATGCGAAGACCTGGCCGTTTTTGTCGCATACTTAGACTACACCGAAAAAACAGGAAACAAAATACACCTAAACGGATCGGACAAAAAAGAGTCGGCCTGGAAAATATATGCAAAACAAAACAGCATTATCCGGTTATAAAACGAAAACAATTTGCATTCAGAACATTAGGTTGAAAAATACAAACATTAAACCATGCCACTGGAATTTAAAATCGACAACAGGACAGTAACCGTTGAAATACTTGAGAAAAAGGATACGTTTTACCGGGTAAAAATCGGAAACCGCCTTTACGAGTTGGATGTAACCAAAGCTGCCAACGGAATTTACTCGCTCCTGTACCACAACCACTCCATCAACATGGAAATGATTGAAGGAGATACCCCCAACAAATACATAGTCAATACGCTCAGCGACGAATACGAAATTGAAGTAATCGATGCAAAAGCGAAATACCTTGCTGCCAGCAAAAGTGACATTGAAGGCGGGGAAACCATCATTTCGTCCCCCATGCCCGGAAAAATTGTTAAAATCCCGGTTGGCAAAGGAACCATTGTGGAAAAAAACGATACCGTAATTATTGTTGCTGCCATGAAAATGGAAAGCGAATACAAAAGCCCGGTTAAGGGACGCGTAATAAAAGTATACGTTAACGAAAACGACACCATAAAAGGGAATGAGCCCCTGGTGGAAATTGAACCAATCCCAACAGATGCAGATAACCAATAATTTCTGATCATTTACGAATCAACTAATGATTTATTGACTAATGACTTTAATAAAATATTATGAACGACCTTGAAAAGGTATTTTCCAAATTCGAAGAAAAAAACAAGAATGCCGAAACGGGCGGAGGCCCCGAGCGGATTGCTAAACAAAAAAGCGCCGGCAAACTAACCGCCCGCGAACGGATTAACCTGTTTTTCGACCCGGGCACATTTGTAGAGCTCGACAAATTGGTGACCCATAAATGCGCGAACTTCGGGATTGAAAAAAACGTAATACCCGGTGATGGAGTTATTTCGGGCTACGGCAAAGTAGATGGGCGGTTGGTTTTTTGCTATGCCCAGGATTTCACCGTTTTCGGCGGTTCGCTTAGCCGCTCGAATGCCGATAAAATCATCAAAGTAATGAAACAAGCCCTCAAAATGGGAGCACCGGTTATTGGGCTGAACGACTCGGGCGGCGCACGCATTCAGGAGGGCGTAACCAGCCTGGCCGGTTATGGCGACATTTTTCTTCTTAATGTAAAAGCCTCGGGGGTCATCCCTCAAATATCGGCCATCATGGGGCCCTGTGCCGGCGGCGCTGTTTATTCCCCGGCCATTACCGATTTCATATTCATGGTGAAAAATTCAAGCTACATGTTTGTTACCGGTCCCGATGTTATTAAAACGGTTACACACGAAGAGGTAACAAAGAATGAACTGGGCGGCCCAATGACCCACAATTCGAAAAGCGGTGTTGCCCATTTTGTTGGCAACGACGATGAACATACACTAATGATGATCAGGGAACTGCTCAGCTTCCTGCCTTCGAACAACCTCGACGATGCCCCCGTTGTAAAAACCAACGACCCCGCCGACAGGCTGAATGAAGAGCTTCAAGCACTTGTGCCACCCGACCCGAACAAGCCCTACGATATGCAAAAGATCATCCTTGCTGTGGCCGACGACAAACACTTTTTTGAAGTAATGCCCCACTACGCCAAAAACATCATTACAGGTTACATACGTTTGGGTGGCAAAACTGCGGGCATTGTTGCCAACCAGCCTGACCACCTTGCCGGTGTGCTCGACATCAATTCATCACTTAAAGCAGCTCGTTTTGTTCGCTTCTGCGACGCTTTTAACATACCCCTTGTCACCTTTGTTGATGTACCGGGGTTCCTCCCGGGAACCCTTCAGGAATACGGGGGTATAATTAAACACGGCGCAAAATTGATGTATGCCTTTGCCGAAGCAACCGTCCCCAAAATTACCGTTATAACCCGGAAAGCATACGGAGGGGCTTACGATGTAATGGCCAGCAAACATCTCGCTGCCGATGTTAATTATGCTTATCCCACGGCCGAAATAGCCGTAATGGGTCCGGCCGGTGCAGTTAACATCATTTTCAGGGGCGATACCGACCCCGAAACCCTGGCAAAACGTGTTGAAGATTACCGCGAGAATTTTGCCAACCCTTACAAAGCTGCCGAACTGGGTTATATCGATGAAATCATTCACCCGCGCGATACCCGAAAAAAACTGATACAGGCACTCGACATGACCCAGGGAAAACGGGAAAACAACCCGCCCAAAAAACACGGAAACATACCCTTGTAAAAATTCCTTCGAAATAGAAATCAAAAAAAAACCCGTATAATTTGAGAAACACACAAAATTATACGGGGTAAAATATTATTATACCACTTTTATAATGAATTAGCATTACGGTATAATGCCGATAGATTAATGACAGCGTTAAAACAAAGCAATTTTAACGCTAATGTCATTAACTAATCGGTATTAATCAAAAAAACTAGTACCTGTAATGCTCTGGCTTAAACGGACCTTCAAGTGGTACGCCAATGTAACGAGCCTGATCGGGTGTAAGTTTAGTAAGTTTTACGCCGATTTGTTCAAGGTGCAATCTTGCCACTTCTTCATCAAGTTCCTTGGGTAAACGGTACACATCCAGTTCTTGCTCTTTGGTAAAAAGTTCGATTTGTGCAAGCACCTGGTTTGAAAACGAGTTGCTCATCACAAACGATGGATGGCCGGTGGCACATCCCAGGTTAACCAACCGTCCTTCGGCAAGTAAAAAGATGGAATGCCCGTCGGTGAAAGAAAATTTATCAACCTGCGGTTTGATATTCGTTTTTACAATACCGGGCCACTTTTCAAGTTTGCTTACCTGAATTTCGTTATCGAAATGGCCAATGTTGCAAACAATGGCCTGGTCCTTCATGGCGGCCATGTGTTCAGCGGTAATCACATCGCGGTTACCGGTGGTGGTAACAAAAATGTTCCCCTCTTCAAGGGCTTCCTCCATGGTTTTCACTTCGAAACCTTCCATAGCAGCCTGCAGGGCGCAAATCGGATCAATTTCGGTAACGATAACACGGGCACCATAGCCACGCATCGAGCGGGCACAACCTTTGCCAACATCGCCATAGCCGGCAACAACAACTACTTTTCCGGCAATCATCACATCGGTGGCACGTTTAATACCGTCGGCCAGCGATTCACGGCAACCATACAGATTATCAAATTTCGACTTGGTAACCGAATCGTTCACGTTAATGGCAGGGAATAAAAGTGTGCCTTCTTCTTTCATATGGTAGAGCCTGTGCACGCCGGTGGTTGTCTCTTCCGAAGCACCTTTCATGTCTTTTGCAATGCGGTGCCAGCGATTAGTATCATCTTTTGCAATTTTTTTCAGCTCTTCGTACAAGCGCTTTTCATCCTCGGCATCAACCGCTTCATCAAGAATTGAAGGGTCGTTTTCAGCCTGGTAACCCAGGTGTACCATTAAAGTTGCATCGCCACCATCATCAACAATGGTATGGGGCCCAAGGCCGTCGCCAAAGTCGAGGGCTTTTTGTGTACACCACCAATACTCCGAAAGGGTTTCGCCTTTCCAGGCAAAAACGGGTACACCGGCAGCAGCTATGGCTGCAGCAGCATGGTCCTGCGTCGAAAATATATTGCAACTTGCCCAGCGCACTTCGGCACCGAGTTCAACAAGCGTTTCAATCAACACCGCGGTTTGGATGGTCATGTGCAACGATCCCATTATCCTTGCCCCTTTCAGGGGTTTTGACGGGCCGTATTTTTCGCGCATGGACATTAATCCGGGCATCTCTTTTTCAGCTATTTCAATCTCTTTTCGTCCAAAGTCGGCCAACGAGATATCGGCCACTTTATAATCAATTTTCTTTTCGGTCAAAACTGTCATTTTATTAATTTTAAAAATGCAAATATAATGTCACAGGGGCTTATAAAAAAATGATCGTTGTTACAACCAACAATTACAGGCTTTTGTTCTTCCCGTTAACGTGTTTTTTATTCAAGCATCGAGAGGGCAACAGCTTTATCATGTTCTAAATTTTTTTTAAGCACATCGAGTGAATCAAACTTCTTTTCGTCACGTATCCGTTGGTGCAAATGCACAACAATATCTTTTTTGTAGATGTCTTCGTTAAAATCGAAAATATGGACTTCAACCGTTCGGTGGTCGGCATTTTTGTATAATGTCGGGCGATAACCAATGTTCAACATTCCCTTAAAAAAACGCTTGCCGAGCGAAACGGTTACAGCGTATACCCCTTCGGCAGTAATGAGCTTATGCGGGTCGCGGGTTACAATATTTGCCGTAGGAAAGCCAATGTTGCGCCCTACACGGTTTCCTTCTGCAACGGTACCGGGAATGGAAAAGGGGTATCCAAGGAATGTGTTTGCCAAAAGAATATCACCCGCTAAAAGGGCATTTCGTATTTTTGATGAACTGACTTGCACGTCCTGAACCCAGAATGTATCGGTTTTTTCAACCGAAAAGTTTCGTTTGCCAGCCAATTCAACAATGTTCCCGAAGGTACCCCGGCGCCCTTTCCCCAGACGGTGGTCGAATCCCACAACAAGTGTATGCAACTTCATTTTTTCAAGAAGTATTCCGGCAATGAACTGCTCATAAGTTAGTGACGAAAAGTCTTTTGTGAAAGGATAAACAACGAGGTGGTCTACGCCGGCATGTTCCAGTAGTTTTGTTTTCTCTTCAAGGGTAGTGATCAAACGCAGGTTCGATTCATCGGGCGAAACCACCAGCCGCGGATGCGGGTAGAAGGTAAAAACAACGCTTTCGCCGTTAACTTTTCGTGCAATTTCGTTCAGTTGGTTTATCACCCTCCTGTGGCCAAGGTGCACACCATCGAAAGTACCTACCGTAACAACCGGGTTGCAGGCATCAAAATGCTCAATGTCATTGTGAATTTTCAAAACCTAAAATTGATAATGCGTGGCAAAAATAACGAAATAATGCAGGTTAAAAAATGTTACAAAAGCGGGGGCTTAAAACCAAATTGTTATTTTAGCGGAAAATTGAAAAATGTACAAAGCCGTGCAAAAATCAGTTATCATTGTTATAGCTTTTGCTTTTCTAACATCGGGGTGCAACAAAAAAACAAACTTTGTTGTCGATGGTGTGGTAAGCAATTGCCCCGTTTCGAAAATTTACCTCGAAAAACTGGAGATAAACGGAAGCACACCTTACGATTCGTCGAAGATTGACAGCAAGGGTCGTTTCACCCTAAAAGGAAACGCAAGCCAGCCTACTTTTTTCCTGTTGAAACTGAACAATCAAAAATTCATCACCCTCCTGCTCGACTCATCAGAAAACGTAAGCTTCTCGGCCGATTTTATTAATTTCTCGAAAGATTACAACATCAAGGGTTCAGCCGGTTCACGTAAAGTACAAGCATTAAACCGGCAATTGATGCAGACAAATTCGAAAATAGATTCCCTTGAATCGCTCATTAACATTACAACCGCCATAACCGGCAGTGGTGAAAAAATTGAGGGCTGGAAAAAGGAAATCGAGCAGGTTTATAATGACCAGGAAGAATTCTCGAAAAAATTCATTACCGACAACCCCTTTTCGCTGGCATCGGTACTGGCCATATACCAAAAATTTAACGACGGTTCTTACATTGTTCAGGACCTGCACACCATCAAAATTGCCGCTTCGGCGCTCCATTCAATGTTTCCCAATTCGGAACATGCCACAACCTTGTACGAGGACACCAAAAAGATAATGCAAACCATCAGAAACGAAGAAGTGCGAAAATTCATTGAAGACACCGGGATGAATTCTCCCGAAATTGTTTTGCCCAACCCATCGGGAAAAGAAATGGCACTTTCGTCGCTAAAAGGGAAAGTGGTTTTGCTCCATTTTTGGTCGGCACTCGACCGTAATTCACGGATAATAAACCCCGTGCTGAGGGAAAATTATCAAAGATTTCACCCGAAAGGATTTGAGATATACCAGGTAAGCATTGATACTTCGAGAACAGCATGGCAACAGGCCATTGCTGCCGACGGTTTAAACTGGATCAATGTTGGCGACATGGAAGGCAGCATTCAAGCCCTTTCAACATACAACATTAAAACGGTACCATCGAATTACCTGATAGACCGCGAAGGGTTTATCATAGCAAAGGATTTAAAAGGGCCCGCCTTATATAAAAAATTGAACGAAATTTTGAACTAACATTATCAATATTCGATGTTTCTCCTGCTGTTTATACAAACCCCGGGCTTTTCTTGTATATCTAATTTGTTTTTTTCTAACTTGCGCCCGTTTTTTTAAACAAGGGTACCAACAGTAATTTTTTCTTTAAAAAAGTTGAGAAAAAGGTTGACAAATAAAAAAACATATTTTGTTGCAGACGTCCACTTGGGAGCCCCCGCGTTAAACAATAACGCCCAAAGGGAATTGCTTTTTGTAAACTGGCTTGACCGGGCTGCAAAAGATGCTGACGAAATTTACATGTTGGGCGATATTTTCGATTTTTGGTACGAATACAAAAAAGTGGTACCACGGGGATTTGTGCGTACGCTTGGTAAAATTGCCGAAATTACCGACTCGGGCGTTGCTGTTCACTATTTTACCGGCAACCACGATATTTGGGTTTACGATTACCTGCCATCGGAAACCGGCATAATCCTTCATCGCGGGCCCGAAATAAAAACAATCGGGGGAAAAACCTTCTTCATGGCCCACGGCGACGGGCTCGACAAAAATGAAAAAGGATATTTAATGCTCAAAAAGCTTTTTACAAGCAAAACCGCCCAGTTCCTGTTTTCGCAGCTACACCCCAACATCGCCATCTGGTTTGGGCACCAATGGGCAAAACGCAGCAGGATTACAAAAGGTACCGATCCTGAATTTAGCACAGATATTGACAACGAGGCCGCTGTATTGTTTGCAAAAGAATACAACAAAAAAACACCCGTCGACTATTTCATTTTCGGGCACCGTCATCTTTTTACTGAAAAAGAAATTGAAAACAACAGCCGTGTTATTTTCCTTGGAGAGTGGTTTAACCATTTTTCATACGCTGTTTTCGATGGAGAAAAAGTAGAATTAAAAAAATTAACAGATAAAAAATCAACCGATTCAGATTAAATTATGAATAAGGAAGTTTACACAACCATTATTGGTACCGGCAGTTACATTCCGGAAGTGTTATTGAAAAATGAAGACTTTAACGATCACCGGTTTTTTGATCCCAAAAACCGTCAAATAATTGACAAACCCAACAAAGAGGTCATCGAAAAATTTGTTGAAATAACCAACATAGAAGAACGCCGCTGGGGCAGAAAAGATCAAATGACTTCCGACCTTGGTGCGATGGCAGCAAAAGATGCCCTCGAAAGCTCGGGCATCGACCCCGATACACTCGATTTCATCATTGTAGGCCACAACTTTGCCGACATGGAATATGAAACCCAGCGGAGCAAGCTCATCCCAAACGTTTCTGCCAGGGTTAAAGAGCTGCTGAACATTATTAAACCATCAATTGTAGCTTTCGATGTATTGGCCGGCTGCCCGGGATGGGTACAGGCTCTTATTATTGCCAACTCGTTCATTAAATCGGGCACCTATAAACGCGGGCTTGTTATCGGGGCCGACATGAATTCGCGCGTTGGCGATCCATACGACCGCGACCTGATGCTTTTTGCCGACGGTGCCGGCGCTGTAATTGTTGAAGCAACAGAAAGCGAAACCCCGGTTGGTATTTTATCGCACGCCGAAAGGACCGATGCCGTTGAATGGTCGCAACTGCTCATACAGGGCCCCTCGCTTAACCCCGACCACGACCAGACAAAACGCTACATTCGCATGCAGGGGCACAAAGTATATGTATATGCGCTGCAAAATGTACCGGGCATTGCCATGGAAGCCCTGCAGAAAGCCGGACTTGAGCTGAGCGACATTAAAAAGGTACTGATACACCAGGCCAACGAAAAAATGGACGAAGCCATTTGCCAACGGTTGATGAAACTATACAAAACCAAAGGATCGACAAAAAATATCATGCCCATGACCATCAATAAACTGGGCAACACTTCGGCAGCTACCATCCCTACCATGTACGACCTTATCAAGAAAAACAAACTTGACGGACATACCCTTGAAAGTGGCGATAATATTATCTTCACATCGGTGGGTGCAGGCATGAACATCAATGCCGTTATTTACCGGGAACCTTGATATTGAATGAAAGAATGACTGAATGATTGAATGACTGAATGACTGAATGACTGATTGGCTGAATGAGATTAGATAAAAAAAAAACAGCGCAACCAATACAATGAAATAAAACAAAAATAAGGCAGGCCGTTGGTTTGCCTTATTCCCTTTTTACAAGAAAACGGGCAATGCTGCGCGTACGTTGCTCGACATATACCCGGCGGTGCCCAATTTCTTTTTCGATCGCTTTAGGCGTATAATGACGTATCGTTATCAGGCTCAAATTATCGTTATAACGTATTTCATACTCTTCCGACAACTTTTCTATCAGCTCAATAATCCCGTGCTCGGGCACATCAATCGAAATGGAAAGGTTCAGGGCCGAAAGTTGAAACAAGTTGATTTTCATCCCCATTTCAGAGAATACAGGAAAAACCCGGGCTATGCTCTCTTCATCCATAAATGAAAAATCGGGTTTCGATATGGTTATCAGCACCTGTTTCTCCTTCATTACAAACACGGGCACGGGGTTAATATACTCCCTATCCTGCTCGGGGCCAATGGTTGTTCCGCCCGATGTTGGATCGATAAACGACCTCACATACAAAGGGATACTGCTGTTTTGAAGCGGTTTAATGGTTTTCGGGTGAATCACTTTTGCCCCGAAAAAAGTAAGCTCAACCGCCTCGCGGTAGCTCATTTCATCAACTTTTACCGGGTTTTTAAAATAGCGGGGGTCGGCATTTAAAATACCGGGTACATCCTTCCAAACCTCTACCCGCTCTGCATGCAAAATATTGCCCAGAATTGCCGCGGTATAATCCGAGCCCTCGCGACCCAGCGATGTTGTTAAATCGGAAATGGTAGCACCAATAAAACCCTGTGTAACAAATAACCGTTCTGTATCAAAATTAAACCCCTCTTTTACCAGTTTGTCCGATAGTTCCCAATCGATGTTGGCTTCACGCCATTTGTCGTCGGTTTTCAGGTAAAACCTAATATCCATCCATTTGTTACAAATACCCGCTTTATTTAAATACGCACTCACAATTTTTGTCGAAATTAACTCGCCAAAGCCAATCAACTGGTCGTATTCAAAATCGAAATCGAGCGAAGGTAAACGGTGCAGGCGTTCCTCAATTTTTTGGTACAGGTACCCTGTTTCAGAAAAAATGGCATCACCCTCAGTAAAAAGGCCGTTTAAAATATTATTATGATAACTTTTTATTTGTGAAAACTGTTCCCACTTACGCTCATCCTTTTTAAAATAATACCTGATGAGCTCTTCGAAGGCATTGGTTGTTTTGCCCATGGCCGAAACCACAATGACAATATTTCCTTCAGAAGCCGATACAATCGATGCCAGGTTTTTTACCGCCGGTGCATCCTTTACCGATGCGCCCCCAAACTTAAAAACACGCATTTGTTCTGGTTTAAAATTTTGGGTGAAAGATACCGAGAAATAAATTTTCAGCATTCATTTTTCTCAATAAAGTTAATCGAAAAGGGAAATTGTATCTTTGTCCCTGAAATAAGGAAGATCAATGAAGAAAAACATCGAGAAAGAAGATTTTACAAAAATCGGCTTTGTGAAAAAAACCCATGGAGTAAGGGGTGAGTTGCTGCTGGTTTTCGATAACGTACCTGAAGAGGTACTGGAAGAAGCCGATTACCTCTTTTTTGAAACAGACGGTTTGCTTGTCCCTTTTTTTATTAAAGAGATCAGTTTCAGGGACGACAATACCGCGGCTTTTCTTTTCGATCTGATTGAAAACGTTGATAAAGCCCGGGAGTATAGCGGATGCAATGTTTTCGTTAATAAAAACCTTTTCACAAAAAAAACAGACAACGGGAACATTTCATCCCTAAAATGCTTTTCGGTAATTGATCCCAACCTGGGCAAAACCGGTGTTATCACCGAAATTTCCAATTATGGCGGCAACGTGGTTGCAACAGTCGATACTGGAAAAAGCGAAGTTCTGCTGCCCCTTAACGATGCGCTCATCATTTCAATCGACAAAAAAAATAAAATACTTACCATGGATTGCCCCGAGGGGCTTTTGGGCCTGAACCCTTAAATTTTTTTACCATTTTTAGCAACGGTCTGGGATTTTTCGTGTCTTATAGAATGTGCGACTTTAAAACACAAAAAAGTAAGATTAACATTTAAAAGAATAAGCCATGAAAACATTCACAAAATCATTTGCACTGCTCGTACTTATAGCCACTATGAGCGCTTGTTACTTTGGTCCCCACCCTTCCATTGTTGGTAGCGGGCCAATTGTAAATCAGGAATTTACCGTAACCGATTTTGATGCGGTTGCCGGGGAAACCGTAATCGACATTGAAATTGCCCAGGGCGATGTACAATCAGTCGTTGCCGAAGGCCATGAGAACATGATGGCCTTTCTCGACCTCAGGGTAATTAACAACAAATTGCGTGTTGACCTTAAAAACGGAAGCTACCGGAACTTCCAAATGAAAATTTATGTTACCGTACCGGAGTTAAAATCGGTTGAAGTAGAAAGTACCGGGAGCATAACCGTTGAAGAATTTACCCCCATGAACTCGTTCTACCTTTCGTGCAACAGCACGGGTAATTTGCGTTGTAACGGCTACTTCACCATTGAAGATGCCTTAACCATCCATTCCCGTTCAACGGGCAATATTACCATAGGTGCCGATGCAAAAACAATTGACGTATCGCAAACAAGTACCGGCAACATCAACATATCGGGTGCATGCGACAAACAATTTGTAGATATGGACGGAACCGGTCAGTACCGGGCTTACGACCTGCTCTCGAAAGAATGCCGCATATACAACGACGGTACAGGCAATGCCAACCTTTTTGTGACCGACATGCTCGATGTTACCATTGCCAGCACCGGCAATGTTTTTTACAAGGGAAATCCCGAAGTTTATCTGAACGACACCAGTGTTGGCGATTTGATCAGCGTAAATTAACGACCCTTTTTTTTTACAACCATAACCCTTTTCAAAGCGGGATATCATTTTTGATGTCCCGTTTCTTTTTTATGCTATTTCTATTCGATAAATTTTCAAAATTGATTTTTTTTATAAAACACTCATATTTTTTTCATAAATTGTCATAACAAACGTATTAAATGCCTCAATGGAAGGTTCTTATGTCAATAATAAAGCTGAACATAAAAAAAGAATATTTAACTTATGTTACGCGTTGCTTGCACTCCTTACCGGAACAGTAATCTATTGTTTCTTTCGTCCTGAAAAGCCCTCTCTACTTAACATATTCAATGCACCGGGATGGATAAAAAATCAATCAATAAATAATCCATTATCCGAATGGTTAATCTATTCGTTGCCTGACGGATTATGGGCTTTTGCCTATACAGTCATCATTATTACAATTTGGAAGGGACATCTTACAATCATACGCTATTTCTGGTATGCAACAATTCCAGTACTCATTTTTGGATTTGAGTTGCTTCAGTTATCCGGGAAATTACCCGGAACTTTTTGCCTGCAGGACATGGTTTTTAGTGCTGCTGGAATAATTGCAGGAATAATCATTTCAAAAAGTAAAATCAAAAAACCATGAAAAAAAATCAAAAACAAACAGTTGTAAAATCAATTGTTTCACTCTTTACTTTGGGAATATTTTTGCTAATAGCTGTTGGCAGCATGAACGAAAAATGGATCAAAACAACAGAATTTGATGGTACTTATTTTATTGAAAAAGGAGAACAATGGGAATATATAGATGAAGATTCCCCGATGTATCCAACAGGAAGATGTTATATGAAAATCTAGACTAAAGATTCTTATGGAAGATATGATGGATATTCCTGGTGGGATAGTTATTATGAAAACATGGAAGGGAAGGGAAAACAAAATACTGGCAAGATGCCAAACTTCAAAGAGAAGAAAAAGGTGGCTGGAGTAATGGTTATCGTCAAGGGGTATGGACAATTACAAAATATTCAATAACAAGTCAGGCAATATTAGAAGAAATATATATTCGTTACGAAAAAGGAAAGGTCGTTTCTGATGATAAAAGCCAATCAATTTCCCACAATAGTTCTTCTTCATATCAGATATTAAATGCCAAATACCCTTGGTTAATTCCTTATTATGATTTTTTAGGAACCGATTCAATTATTTTGCACGAATATGTTGATTCTATGGAATTTTATATAAATAGTTTTCCTTACGATGTTAACGAATTTGAAAATTATTATTATGATGCCAGAGAGATTTTGTATGAAAATCCGCGTTATGATACAACATTTTTTGTAGCAAATAATACATTAATAAAAGAATTTGGGTTTGAAAAACTGAAAAACGCTGAGCTTCGTCTGGCTATATTGGATAGGTATTACATGGGTGAAAAATTCACATTTCCCATTCTTCAGTCAAGGTATCCGGGTTATATCGATTTTTTACACCTAATAGCAGAAACAGAGTTTGAAGATGCAGAGTTTGAAGCCTTTTGTAATAAACTCGATAAAAGGATTGAAAGCTATGGCCCACTGGATACTACAGATCCATTTTTTACCGATAGCATCGATACACGTTTGTCAAGGGCTATAGATGAATTGGCTGATGAAGAGGATGATGAAGAAGTTGCCTTGATTGTGGTTCAAGAGACTATTAATTATCTTAAAAGCGGTAAAAAAATCAAAACCTCATTCAATCGGGAAATTGAAAATTTAATTATTAGAAAAGCAAGGGAAGCAAATACAGAAGAATTGGCTGAACTTGTTGCAATGAGTTTTTACATGGTATATTTATCGGCCGATTATGTAAAAGAATGTCTTAACGATGCATATCTTGTTAAGGGAGATATTACAAGGCAACCGGTAGCAACTACTTCCATCGAAAACATTGATGCCTCAGGTAGTGCAACCATTAAAGGTTGGATACATGAAAACGGGGGCGCCAGTGTTACAGAAAGAGGCATTGTATGGGGAACTACCTATAATCCCACAAACGATGATGAAGTTGAGACATCGGGAAACGGATTGGGTGAATTTTCAGTGACGTTATCAGCCCTTTCGGAAGGTGTCACCTACTTTGCCAGAACATATGCCACAAATGAAGCCGGTACTGCATACGGAAACCTGGTGCGTTTTACAACTGCCGATCAGGTATCTTCAAATGAAGAGTTAGAAAATCCGGTATTAAGCATCTATCCAAATCCGGTTGTTAACACCCTTCATTTTTTAAATCCTTTCAATGAACAAAGCGGTGCTGAATTCAGAATATACAATGCCAGAGGTTCACTGGTTTTCAGAAAGAATCTTTCAGGGAAACAAAAAGAAATTGTAACAATTGACATTTCAGAATTAGAAAACGGCTTCTATTCTTGCGTTTTAACCAATGGCACACGTGCTGCAAAAGAAAGCATCGTTGTTGCGCATTAGTCTGTATTTCTGCGTTTTAAAAAACAGCTTTTCTACTGTTAATATTTGAAATGAGCAGATAGACGATCAGGGATAAACCAATTCCATAAATGTTTGCATCCAGTTCAAATGGAAGAGATACATTTGAAATAATCAATATCAAAGTAACAGAACCACCAACAATCATCGAAAACAAAGCAGCTACCGAATCAGGCCTTTTTGAGAATAATGCTGCCAGCACCGGCACAATCATTCCCGACACCATGAAAGAATAAGAATGCAGCATCAGCTCAAGAACACTTTGCATCTTCAAGGCCAGGAACAGGGCAACTGCACCCACAATAAAAGTTAACAACTGCGAATAGCGCAAACTGTTTTTCGAGTTGTGCTTATTTAGCACATCGGTAAGTATGTTGCCCGACGATGCCATTAAACAACTGTCGGCTGTTGACATGATGGCCGAAAAATAAGCTGATAGCACAATGCCCAAAAAGCCCACCGGCAATACGGTTCGCAGCAACACGGGCAATCCCATTTCGGCATCGAGGTTCGAACCGACATAATCGGGTAACATGCCGTTTTCAAAGGCAACTTTTGCAAACATGCCCAAAATAACCCCCATAAAAGCCATGATGGGGTATTCGAACAAACCGGCAATAAACCATCCACGCTGGGCTGTTTTTTTATCCTTTGCGGCATAAATGCGCTGGTATAGGGTCATGCCAATAAACCATATCGGAATGATGGTAAACATCCAGTTTAAAATTTGCTGCCAGCTTACCGACCGTAACGATAAAAATGAAGGTTCAAGCGTATCTCTAATTACCTCAATACCGCCAATTTTGAAGTAAGCGAAGGGCATTCCCACAAATATTAACCCGGTCATTAACACAAGCCACTGAATGGTATCGGTATAAATAACGGCTTTGAGACCACCTAAAACGGTGTACACAACGGCAATCACCCCCATTACCAGCAAAGCCGTGGTTAACGAAAGTGTTGGAAATGTTGAAGAAGCCAGTTTGGCCCCGGCCAATATCTGTGAGCTCGTAAACCCCAGGTAACCAATGGCCGATATTACCCCGGCTATTATAGCAACCCGCTTATCAAAAATATGTGAAAGGAACTGCGGAAAAGTTAAGAACCCTTTTTTACGGGCCAAATCGGCAACTTTGGGAATCAGCAGTACGCCACTTAACCATGCCCCGATCAAACCTGTAAACAACAGCCAGCTACCCGAAAGCCCCATGGTAAAACCCAGGCCGCCAAGTCCGATCGAAAAGCCCCCGCCAACATCAGTAGCAACAACCGACAACCCGATGTGCAGACTGCCCAGTTTACGGCCTCCAACATAATAATCGTCGGTGGTTTTGTTACGACGCATAAAATAAAAACCCACGCTGAGCATGGCAATCAAATAGGCACAAAAAATGGAAAGGTCGATCCAACTCATAATATTCTGATGTTTCTCGCAAAGACACCAAAACGCAAAGGATTATACTGCATTACGCTTAATGCTTTGCATGATATTTTAACACATTGGTTTGTTAAATAATCATTTTTGTTCAAAAAACGGAATGGACGCAAAATAGAAAGAATAGAGGAGAAATAAAATAAATATACCGGTTTAAAAACAATTCAAAATAGTCATATCAATTTCATAATTGATATTTAGTTGTTACGAGAAAAGTGCAGGATAATAGCTATATTACACTTATTTTGTTTGTTTTATTTTTTTGTGATACTTTTGCAAAATGAAAGAAAGCGAGTTGCTATATGGGCTTTTATTCTCATTCACCAAAGAAGAATTTTCTTTTGCAGATATTGCTTGGTTAACAGCTCCATTTAATGTATCAGAAACATCGGTACGTACCATCCTATCCAGAATGGCCGGCAATAAAATGATACGTGTAAGGAAATCCGGTCAAAAAGCTTATTACTCATTGACAAAAAAATCAGGGAAAATAAGTTCAAATGTAGCCCTGGGTTTTAAAAAGCCAGACTGGTCGGGTTGGGATAACGACTGGTGGGGAATATCCGTTTCGTTACCTGTTGAATCCCAAAAAGAACGATATCAAATCAATAAGAAAATAGCAAAACACCGGTTTGCCCTTTTGCATCCGGGTTTATGGATACGTCCGTATCATGAAAACGAAAAAATCGAAACTAGGTTGGCCGATTTATTTCGTCACCAATCTGTTAAAACTTTGCGTTTCCGGTTTCACGAAGAGGGGGACTTGCTGAAAGTGCCCCTAATCTGGAATATTCAAGAAATTAATGATGAGTTAAAAACATGCAGCAGGAATTTAGAAAAGCACGGAAAGCATTTCAACCTCGACAATCCGAAAGAAGCGTTAATTGGAAAAATGGTAGTTGGGAACCTAGTTGTACCTGTTTTGTTTAAAGACCCGTTGCTTCCAAATCGGTTCCTTCCAAAAAACTGGCATGGTGATAAACTAAGACAACAATTCAGGGAATGGGACAAAATGGTTACTAAAAAATCAAAACCTTATTGGGAAAAAATCTATCAACAAGAAGTAAACATTTTTAAAAAATAAAAATATGGAACAATCGATAAAATGGCTGACACAACAGGAACCATGGGTTAAGTACAGAACAAAGATTGACCTTTTAGGGTACGATCAAAACGAACCGGAAATAATTGCTGATTTTTCTGAAATGGCCAAAGACAACCTGATAACCGGACTTTTGAACGACCTTACAGGATGGCCTGGAACAGTTGTGAAAAGGCACAACGATGCCAAACTGTTAATACATAAATTGGTTTTTTTGATTGATTTAGGTTTTAGCGCTGAACACCCTGTTCTTTTAAAGGCCGCCGAAAAAATACTGGCAAGCCAATCGGCCGATGGGCCATTTCAAATAATCGGCAACATACCAACTGCATTTGGAGGAAGCGGAAAAAATGAAGAGTTATGGATGCTCTGCGACACCCCGCTACTAACATATTCACTTATAAAAATGGGACTGGGGGAAAACGAAAAAATTACTGAATCAGTAAAATATCTTTTAAACCTGCAACAAGATTTTGGCTGGCCATGTTTCGCATCTTCAACATTGGGTAAAAAATTTAAAGGTCCCGGAAAAAGGGCAGACCCGTGCCCCTATGCAAACCTTCTTATGCTAAAACTACTTTCGTCTATGCCTGATAAAATTAACAGCAATGAGACAACAAAGGGGATTGAAGTGCTTTTGGACTTATGGGAACACCGAAAAGAAGTCAAATACTATTTGTTTGGCATGGGCACCGATTTCAAAAAACTAAAAGCGCCCCTGATATGGTTCGATATACTGCATGTAGCTGATGTATTATCAAATTTTGACAAAGCCCGAAAAGACAAAAGGTTTGCAGATATGGTCGATATTATCCATGCAAAAGCCGATGAACAGGGCCGTTATAAAGCAGAATCAGCTTACATGGCATGGAAAAACTGGAATTTCGGACAGAAAAAAGAAAGCTCTTCTTGGATCACTTTCCTTATATGCAGGATTTTGAAAAGAATGAAGTTTTAGCATTTCCGATAAAAAAAAGCCTCAACAATAGTTGAAGCTCTCTTGTTGTCCTGCCAGGGCTCGAACCTGGACTCTTCTGATCCAGAGTCAGACGTGTTGCCAATTACACCACAGGACAATTTTCTGTAAAAATACAACAATCAAAAAAACCTGCAATGCAGCAGGCTTGTTTTTGTTGTCCTACCAGGGCTTCCCGATATCGCTACGCTCATCGGGATTCCCTCTCCGTCAACTGACGGATCGGTCACTTCTCGCCCTAAGTTCTTTTTTGAGCTTGTAAGCAAAAATGAATGCCTTACCAATGTTGGAACT
>JAIOZY010000079.1 GCA_021740385.1 Prolixibacteraceae bacterium
GTTAAACTGGTGAACATGAACGGAACAACTGTTACCACCATTAAAAAAGTGAACACAACATCGGCCACGCTTAACACCGCCGGATTATCCGGAGGAGCCTACCTTGTACGGGTCACGTTAAATAACGGGAATGTGCAAACGGTTAAAGTTTTGCTGGAATAGTTTACCTTAAAAGTGAAAAGGTAGTTATAAAACATTATTTCACTTGCTTTTGAATCCTGACAGGGTTCGAAACCCTGTCAGGATTTGCTTACCGGCACTCCCTTCGCAATCAGGGTGTTATTTTACACGTATAACCACCCGTGCTGTCTCCAACCCCTCCGATTCGGCTGTTAATGTAATTTTACCAGCTTCACCGGGTACAGCCTTAACAATAGCCAGCGCCTTGCCACTAAAGGCATCGCGCACAGGCGACGGGAATTCAACCATATCCGATGGGTCTCCATTATCGGTTGCCACCAGTTCACCCGGGCCTTCAACCTTAAATTGAATACGGGACGTTGCATTTCGTATAAAATTGCCTTCAGCATCAAAAACCTTTACCGTAACAAACGCGATGTCCTTTCCATCAGCCGCTATTTCATCACAGTCGGCAATGGCATTTAATGCAAACGGTTTACCGCTTGTTTTTTCGGTGATTTCGGCCCATTTTTTACCATTCCTGTAAGCAATCACTTTCAGTTCGCCCGGCTGGTAAACCACATTTTCCCAGCGCAAACGGTATTGATACGGTCCTTTCTTTTTACGTCCGAGCGATTCCCCGTTAAGGAACAGTTCTGCTTCATCGCCCGATGTGAACACGTGCACCGGGGTAATTTTCCCCAACCTTTCGGGCCAGTTCCAATGAGGAAGTATGTGGGCCATGGGCAAATCGGGGCGCCAGCGCGACTGGTACAAATAATACCGGTCTTTCGGGAAACCGGCCAAATCGACAATACCGTTGTAAGAGCTACGGCATTCGTAATACGGGGTGGGTTCGCCAAGGTAATCGAAGCCCGTCCAAACAAACTCACCGGCCGAATACGGGTGCTTGTCGAGCGAAGCAAAAACCTTATCGGCCGAGGAGCCAAAGTCGACGGCATACAGTTCGTACGAACTTACCTGAAGTTGCTCAGAGCTGCCACCCATTCCATCCCTGGCCGGTGAACTGATTTTATCTGTAACCGGGAAAAAGTAAATTCCCCGGCTACTTAATGCCGAAGCCGTTTCGCTGCTGAGAATAACCTTTTCGGGAAATTTTTCGTGAAAAGGTTCGTATTGGGGCTTTGTTTTAATGCGATCGGTTACGTTTTCAAAAATGGGATCCTGCCGTATGCCTTCACCCTGGTAGTTGAAACTGATAACATCCATCACTTCAGGAAAGGGCATGTACGATTTTGCCCAGTTCATGGCGCTTGTGGTCGGGCGTGTTGTATCTTCTTCTTTTATGATATTGTGCAATTTACGGCCAATTTCAGCCCCTTCTTCACCGGTATACTGTTCGCCAACTTCGTTTCCATAACTCCACATTATAATGGACGGATGGTTGCGGTCGCGCCGGAGCATTGAGCGCAAATCCTGCTCGTGCCAGTCTGGAAAGATCAGGTGAAAATCGAGCGGTGTTTTTTTACGTTCCCAGCAATCAAAAACCTCGTCCATAACCAGGAAGCCCATTTTGTCGGTCAGCTCGAGCAATTCGGGTGCCGGCGGGTTATGTGCCATACGTATTGCGTTGCAACCCATCGCTTTAAGTATTTCCAACTGGCGTTCGGCGGCACGGGTATTAAAGGCAGCACCCAGCGCACCAAGGTCGTGATGGTTGTTTACACCGTTAATTTTGACAAGCTCTCCATTTACATAAATCCCACTGTCGGGATTGAATTCAAGCGAACGGATTCCAAAGCGTGTTTCGTACTGATCGACAGGCCTACCCGCTTCAAAAATCCGGGTTATGGCAATATACATGTGGGGTTCCTGTGTTGGCGGCGGCCCCCAAAGCCGTGGATTTTCAATTATGCCCTCACCGTTTACTGAAACTTTTCTTCCGGACTCAACCTGAACAGATGAGGTTTCGATATTTGCAACCAATTCACGTTTAATATTCCCCGATTCATCCAACTCATAAATCCCGGTTTCAGTACTCACGTTCGTTTCGTTATCCGAATTATTGCTTATGGTTATGTCAATGTTCACGCGGGCTGACGAGTCGTTTACAGTTGACGTTACAAACGTGCCCCACTGTCCAACATGCACCGGGTTGGTTTTGGTCAGCCATACATTCCGGTAAATACCGGCACCCGGGTACCAACGTGCGGAATTTGGCGGGTTATCAATACGAATGGCAAGCTGGTTTTCACCGCCCGGAACCATATACGGCGTAAGGTCTAAACGCCATGAATTGTAACCGTAAGGCCAGCCGCCAATTAATTGTCCGTTAAGCCAAACCATGGCATACGACATGGCCCCGTCGATATCAAGAAAAATGCACTTTACTGAATCCGATTCGGGAACATCAAGCTTTTTGCGGTACCAGGCAACTCCGTTAACCGGGAGGCGTCCCATACCACCCCCAATTTCCGTGTCCCAGCCTTCCTGGAAGGGTCCCGCTATTGCCCAGTCGTGCGGCAATTCAACGTCTTTCCACGAACTGTCATCGAAACTGGCCTGCACAAAAGGGAAATCACTTCCGGGATTCCCTTCAGGTCGAATATAATGTTTTGTTGTGTCGGCAATAAAAGCATTACCTGTTGGCATTATCCAGGGTTTTAATACTTCTTGTGTTTTTTCAACTTTAGCAGCCTCGGTAGGTTTCGAATCGGCCACGGTATAATCAACCCTTTTCTTCAGCTCGGGGCGCACATCATAAATCAGGTTATCAGCAGCTTCAGATGAACCGTATTTAAAAAACTTCCAGTTATCGTTTAAGGAAATACGCTGGCGTAAATCATTTTGCAATGGATTGACTGTTTCGCCACTTTCAGGCATTTTACAATCCGAAAAAACAGTTAAGGAGACAATTGCTACTACTATCAATTTTTGGGGAATCAAATCTGAAAAAACACTTTTAAGGTTCATAAGCAATTTCTGTTTAATTATATACGATTATAATGAGGTGTTTCAAAAATACAATTTGCCATTTATATTCAATTTTTAAAATAAAAGTTAAAAAAGAGAATAACCAAAAATTGCTTCAATTTTTAATTTTATTGTTCATTTATTTAAATACAACTTTCACACAAAAATAGTATTTTTGATGAAAATGCAACCGATTGCATTGTTTTGGTTTTTTGATTAAGCAATCTTAGGACTTTTGCCTTTTCCAATTTGCACGTTAAAAGCCGTATTGTAAAACCATTAAAAGGAGAATTTCAAAATGAAAATTAAAGTACATTTTTTGATTTTAGTATTGTCGGCAATCATTGGCAGTAATTTGTTTGCACAAGACATCCCCCTGGTATTTGATGTTGAAAACACGGGAGCCGAATGCCCTGCCCCGGTATTACCTTCGTTTGGCGATTTGCCTGAAGTTAAGCCGCTTACCGATCCGTTTGAATGGTCGGACGGCAGTGGGCGCGACACGACTTTTGAAAGCTGGAGTTGCCGGCGTGCCGAGATAAAAGCTGAACTCGAACACTATGAAATCGGGGTAAAACCAAACCGCCCCGACTCCATCACTGCCAGCTATGCCGATGGCATACTCACGGTAAATGTCACTGTTAACGACAGCACTTTAACATTAACGTCAATGGTCACACTTCCTGAAGGCGAAGGCCCGTTTCCCGCGGTTATTGGCATGGGAGGCGGATCGGGTAGCCTCTCACCCAACATGTTCAGCAGCCGCAATATTGCCACCATTGGATTTAATTTCGGTCAGGTAATGCAACACACCCAAAGCCGTGGTAACGAACCGTATAACAGGCTTTACCCCGACCTCACCTACGTGGGATCATACAGCGCATGGCCATGGGGGGTAAGCCGCATTATCGATGGTTTGGAACTGGTGGCCGATGACCTGCCAATTGATCTGCAACGACTGGCCGTAACCGGTTGCTCATTTGCAGGTAAAATGGCCCTTTTTGCCGGAGCATTAGACGAACGCATTGCGCTTACAATAGCACAAGAATCGGGCGGCGGTGGTGCTGCTGCATGGCGTGTTTCACAAACCCTTACCGGTGTTGAAAACCTGGGTGCCACAAGCAGTGCATGGTTTATTAAAGACATGTTCTCGTTTGCAGGCGACAACGTTAGCAAACTCCCGCACGACCATCATGAATTAATGGCGCTTGTTGCCCCACGTGCTTTGCTTGTTTTCGGAAACCCCGACTATGTATGGCTGGCCGATGAATCGGGCTACGTTTCGTGCCGGGCTGCCGAACGGGTTTGGGAAAACTTTGGAATACCCGAACGGTTTGGCTTTGTAATTGAAGGAGGCCACTCACATTGTGCCGTTTCCGATAATCAACAAGAAGCTGCTGAAGCCTTTATTGACCGCTTCCTTTTGGGCATCGACACGATAAACACAGACATAGAGATAAGCACCTACCCCACTGTTGATTACGGACGCTGGACTTACTGGTGGGGCAAAGGCGAACCGGCATTCCCTTCACGCGACTGGCAGGGCACCGAATCGGTTTGGCTCGAAGCAGAATGTGCTACCCTTGGCGGTAACTGGGAAGTTATTGAATACCCCATCGGATCGAACGGAAGTGTTGTGGATGTAAAGAAAGATATGGAAAACCCAACGGCTGAAGCAATCGACAGCGACGGTTCAATATTTTTCCCTTTTACACTAACAACCGATACCACTTTTCACTTTTTTATCCGTTTATCATGTACCCGGGACAAAGGTTCGGCATTATGGGTAAAACTTGACGATGGCCCTTTTCAAAAATATTCCGGGCTTAAAACGGTTGGTTTGCAATGGAAAAAACTATTTATAAATGACTTAACCGCGGGCGATCATTCCATTACAATTGCTTATACCGAAGCCGGGGCAAAAATTGATAAGTTGTGTATTTCAAGCTTGGAAAGCCTGCCTGCCGAAAAAGGGGAAACAGCCATAAACCAATGTGACCCCCCTTTTACCAGCAGCAGTAACCTGCTGAAAAACGGTGAAGGATATTCGCTTGGGCAAAATTTCCCAAACCCCGTTAACGGGAAAACCAACATTATGTTTGAAATTCCTGAAAAAACGTTCGTTTCACTGAAAGTTTACAACATAAAGGGCAGCGAAATAACCGAACTGGCCGGTAAAGAATTCCCGCAGGGAAAGCATACCGTGGTTTTTAATACACAAAACCTCAGCCAGGGAATGTACTTCTACACCATAAAGGCCGGAAATTTTTCTGCCAGCCAGAAAATGATCATTGAAACGCGATAATAACCAAATAGGCAAAGCTTACACTGAAAATTAAAGCAGGATTTCATAAAAGAATATAACCCGGTAAAAGGGGCTGTCTTAAAAGTCAGTCCCTTTTTTCTTTACTTTCAATTTGTAAGTAACAGGTAGATTATCGGGCTGAATTGAAAATCGGTTGAGGTTCCCGCTCCATTTGTTACCACCCATCGAATTGCAACAGTTATTTGCACTGAAAAGTATGCCCGACAAAAAAAACCAATTTAAACCACACCTTTTTCCCGCCCTGCCCAATTGAACCCAAATTGAGCGATTCCGCTCAATCGATTAAGTAAATGTAAGCATTTCACCTCACTTATTCGGTGAAACGCAACATTTTCTAAATCGGGGTTATCCCTAAGTAAAGCGCTTTTTCGCTTCGTTTAAATCGCTCAACTTAGGTTGAACTTACCGTTTGTTTTATTATTTTGCAGCGCGTAAAACAGCAAACAACCACTTAACCTATGTTTCCTTTCATTTTTAAAGGATTTAAAACTTCAATTCTGACCTGTATATTAATCATTACAGGTACATTTTCGCTTATAGCGCAGCCGCTTGCCGTGAAAATAAACAACGCGATGGGGCGCGGCATAACACTTGGCAACACGATGGAACCGCCCAATGAAGGCGACTGGAACAACGGCCCGGTTCAGGAATATTACTTCGATGACTTTAAAGAAGCCGGTTTTACAAGCGTGCGCATACCCATACGCTGGGACGGGCACACATCGGCCACCCCACCCTACACCGTTGACGAAGACTGGATGAACCGCGTGGAACAGGTTGTCGACTGGGGACTTAGCCGCGGGCTGTGCATTATTATAAACGCCCACAACGAAGATTGGATAAAGCTGGGGTATGGCCAGCCCGAAAACCGTGAACGTTTCGAAAGCATCTGGAACCAGGTTGCTACCCGTTTCCGCAAAAAATCGCTGAAGCTGGTTTTCGAGATCATTGACGAACCCGAGGGGCTGTCAGCCGAGGAAGCAGAGGAACTGAACAGCCGCATTATACAAACTATCAGAAGCGAAAACCCCGACAGGGTGGTACTTTACAGCGGCAACCGTAAATCGAACTCCGATGAGCTGCTTGCTGCCTACATTCCGCGCGACGATTACCTCATCGGGTATTTTCACTCGTTCGACCCCGAAAATTTTGCCCAACTGGGCATTGGCACATGGGGAACACATGATGATGTTGATACATTTGAAAAACGCTTTTCAAAAATCTCCAACTGGTCGATAATGAACCAGCTTCCCATAAACCTTGGGGCATTTGGAGCAACCAACCAAAGCGACTACAATTCGAGAATGCACCTGTATGCCACGTATGTAGAGCTTTGCCTGAAATACAATTTTTCGTTCAACGTGTGGGACGACGGTGATGAATTCCCCGTTTACGACCGCGAAAACCGCCAATGGAACGAGATTGCAGACATCATCATGAATGCCTCGCAGCAATCGCCCACTATGCTCAACATCAACCTCGAACAGGATTCCATTATCAGGCTAAACTGGGAGAACCGGTCGGCAACTGCCACCGAACTCATCATTGAACGCGGGGTTGGCAGTCCTGTTTTTGAACCGGTAGCAACACTCCACCCCGACTCATGCAGCTTTTCAGAAACCGTTTACGAAACCGGCAACCATTATTACTACCGGGTTGTGGCAAAAGAGGGTGCCGAAACTTATCAATCGTACCCGGTAAGGGTAGCAGTACCACACTACAAACGAAGCCCCTACCACGAAAAGCCCTTTGAAATACCCTGCACCATCGAGGCCGAGGATTATGACGTGGGTGCCGACGGACTCACTTACCACGACAGCGATGAAGGGAACAAATCATCGTATTACCGCTACGAGGAAGGTGTCGACATTGAAGCTTTCTGGAGAGGCTACCGAATAACCGATGTTGACGCTGGCGAATGGTGCGAATACACGCTTAAGGTAACTACACCCGGCCAATATAAAGTGGCTGCCTTCGTTGCTTCGGCACAGGAGGGTGGAAAAATAAGGTTGAAAATCGGTAATGACAGCACCGATTGTGAAGTACCACAAACCTTCGACCTGATTACTCAAACAAGTATTTGCGGGCATTTTCAACTCGACTCGGGACTGAATGTTTTGCGTTTCGAAGTGGTTGAACCGGCACCGCTTAGCATCGATCGCTTCGAAATTACTGCATCAAACCAGGGTAATAACCCGGCCAATGTTTCGGTCTTCTCAAAACGCGATGGCATGGTGTCAGTATTAAACCCGGATGGAAAAAAAGGAACCGTTGTTTTTAGCAATATCCGCGGGCAGGTTTTCAAAAACGCAAAGATAGAATTTACTGAAAATGAATTTATTGTACCTGCAAAAGAGATGGTACTCTACCGCATTGTTTTTCACGATGAAACAAAAGCCTCAGGAAAATTGTTTGTTAAATAATCGTCTCAATTCTTATCTGTTTTTTTATGAAGAGAATACTATACACACTTGCATTGCTTTTTCTTGTTTCTCCTTTTGTTAATGCCGAAAACAATAAAAAAGGAACCCTTGTGCTCAATTTCAACAACCTGAAATCGGACAAAGGCCATGTTGTTGTAAAATTGTATGATGAAACCAGCCCCAAATTCCCCGACACCAAATCGGCTATAACCATTGTAAAGGGCGTAATATCAAATGGCAGTGCAAGTATCATGTTCAACGATCTGCCTCACGGCACTTACGCTTTCACCACTTTTCACGATGAAAACAACAACGGGGTTATGGACACCAATTTTCTGCATTTACCCAAAGAAGGGTATGCCTTTTCGAACAACCGGAAAGTGGTTTTTGGGCCTCCATCGTTTAAAAGGGCAGGCTTCAGTATGAATAAGGAAACGGTTGTGATTGACGTGAAGATGAATTATTGAAAAACACAGTTTATTTGCTTGCAGAATTTCAGATCATGGCGAGAAGCAAACGAGACTGGCAACCTACAACCACCAACATTACCAGCCAATTGCAAAAACTTTTTTCTTTATTCAAAAAATCTAAACTAATCCCAATGATAAAGTTTTGTGAATTCGACTGCACTTTTTAAACCATGAGTTGCAATCAACGTCATAATAGCATATTTTTAGCATCGTCAATAAGCTAACTTATAAATTGAATTACTATGAAAGTTTCGTTCCGGAAGTATTTACTTTTTATTTCGATTGTCCTTTTCACGTGCCAGGCTTTTGCGCAAACCCAGCAGGACACCATGTATGCCTACCCGGCAGCAACCCCGGTTGTGATTGACGGCAGCGATGCCGATGAGTGTTGGGACGATGCCGAATGGTACCCGATAAGCGTTGTATGGCTGCCCTATTACAATGCCCCGATGGACGAGGGCGATTTTGCGGGGCGGTTTAAACTAAGCTGGGACAGCAATTATTTATATATACTGGTTGAAATACAAGACGACTTACTTTCCGACGACCATGCAGACCCTTTCGATAATTACTGGAACGACGACTGCGTGGAAATATTTATCGACGAAGACCGTTCGATGGGCTACCACCAGAACAACTACAACGCCTTTGCATACCATATCAGCTTTACCTACGATGCCATCGACGGCGGCTCCGGCAGCACCATCAACCTGAAAGACAACCTCTCGGTGGTAATGGACACGATTGGGGATAAAACCTACCTTTGGGAAATTGCCCTGAAAATATATGACGAAACATTCGACCCGAATAATCCGGAAGACAGCCGGGTAACACTTTCCCATAACAAGCTGATGGGTTTCAGCCTGGCCTACTGCGACAACGATGAGACAAACGGACGTGAAAATTTCATCGGCAGTACGTTTATGCCACCCGAGCACTCAAACGACAACTACATTACAGCCGACTATATGGGCACCTTGCTTTTGGTGGATCCCGAACAAACAGGAACATCGGCAAACACAATTTCTAAAAAAAAAGTAGTACAGGTATTCCCAAACCCGGCAGGTGATTACATTACAGTAAATTTTCAAGCAACTCACACAAACAACAATTATGTTGAAATAATTGATTTGAATGGAAAAACGGTGATGCAAGCCAACAGGTTGCAATCGGGGAAAGAAATTGATATCAGCATACTTCCGATTGGTGTATACACCCTGAAAATCAATTCAGGAAATGAACAATTCAATTATAAGTTTGTAAAGAGATAACAACAGCTGACACCCCCGATTGCTTTCGGGGTTGTAAACCGCGCCTCTCAGACATTGGATTTTTAATCCAAACATACTAAACAAACTCAACATCAACCAATCCATTTCCCCAAGTATAATCAATTGCCGAACTGTAAAGGTTAACATAACCGGGCGATATTTGGTTGCCAATTCCCCCCGCTACCGCGCGAATCTTTCCCCCGCTACCGCGCGAATCTTTCGCGTGGTTTGTAGTTATTTAACTACAATAATTCCATCCAGCAATCAATTTTGCCAGCATAGCTTTTTGTTTATAAATTTAGGGATTTTTTATTAGCAAACAGCTAAACCACACGATGCCCTCGAATTATTTGTGGTGCGGCAGCAAAGGTTTTAAGGTCAATTTTAGTCTATGGCCAAACTACACGATGCAATCGTGTAATAGCGAAGATATTTCTGAAACAATAAATTAACTTCTCTTTTTTTCACGATAATATTGCTGATTTACAGAATAATACAAGGACATACTATTTTTAACATGTCCTAAAAAAACAATAACTATATTTTATAGTTGCATTACTAATTATTTTAGTTATATTTGTCTCTGAATTAAAAATATCATTCTATGAAACGAGCAAACTTCAGACGTAAACCACAACCGCAATTGATTATATGCGAGTTACATGAGTTACCTTGAAAAATTAACAATATAAACGAATGAAACGATTAACTAAACGGGAAGAAGAAATCATGACCATTTTGTGGAACAACAAAGCGTTGTTTGTAAAGGAAATCATTGAGCTTCTTCCGGGTTCTCCCCCGCATTACAACACTATATCGACCATAGTAAGGGGGCTCGAAGACAAGGGCTTTACCGACCACGAACAGTTTGGCAATACCTACCGCTATTTTGCAAAAATCTCGAAAGAGGAATACAGCAAAGGCACCCTGAAGGATTGTATCTCGAAGTACTTTGACCGCTCCTATTCAAGCGTGGTTTCAATGTTTGTTGAAGAACAGGAGATTACCACCGAAGAAATAAAAGCTTTGATAAAACAGGTAGAAGAAGGAAACCCAAAAGGCGACTAAAATGGAAACTTTCCTCGACTATTTAATCAAATCATCCATTTGCATAACAGCATTCTACATTGCCTTCAGATGGACACTAAAAAAAGAAAAGACCTTCGCATTTAACAGGTTCTTGCTTATTGGAGTCTTGGTACTATCGGTTGCCATACCGTTAGTAAAAATGCCATCATTATTCAACCAAAACATCGATTTAAAAGTTTTCCCTGTAAAAAACACAGTGCTCCTGCCTGCAATGGATGAAACGACCATGGAAGTTTCCAAAATGCCGGCATCGATGCCCTCAGCGTCAACAGAAAAAAGTATTTCGGCAAAACAGGTAATGGCTATCATTTATGCTTCAGGCCTTGTAATATCTTTTCTTTTGTTGATTTTAGGACTTGCCAAACTAACAATGCTTTTATGGAAAGTAAAAATTTATCGCAAAAACAGTTACAGGCTGGCATTGGTCAACCACCCAATAACACCTATGAATTTCGGACGTTTTATCATTCTATCGAAAAAGGATTATTCAGAACATAAAAGTGAAATTCTGGGACATGAACTTGCACATATCAAATTCGGACATACCTTCGATTTATTGATTGTTGAACTAATAAAGCTTTTCCACTGGTTCAACCCGTTTGTTTATGCCCTGAAGAACGACCTGAAAGAAATCCAGGAATTCCAGGTCGACCAACATTTACTTAATACCGGAACAGATTCAAAAGCATATCAATTGCTGCTGATAAGAAAGAGCGTGGGCGATGAGCGTTACGCACTTTCAAATAGTTTTAATCATTGTCAAATTAAAAATCGTATTGTTATGATGAACAAATCAAAAAAACAAAAAGGCAAGGCATGGAAGGTGGCGATCTTCCTGCCTGTTGTTTTCTTAATGTTTGGTTGCTTTTCGAAAACAAATGAAAAAAATGCTGAAACTAAAGATGTCTTGGAAACCTCAACGCTTGACATTGAAGGTGCTTGGAGATATGTGCTTTCATTGCAAATCAGGAATGGAACAACATTTACACTAATTGATGACAGCTCGAATTACGATGAGATGAAAATTTGGTCTAAGGATCATTTTGCTTTTGCTGGAAATCAGGGTTTTGGAAGTTATCCATTTGGGGGAAATGGAAAATACAAAATTGAAGGAAACTATTATGAAGAGATCGTTTTAACTGCTCCATTAAAAAAAGGAAATGAACCTGAAGTTTTCAAAATGAGAATGGAATTAAAAAATGATACATTAATCCAAATATGGCCCGCAGAAGCTAATGGGAACTACGATCCGAAAAACGTCAATATCATTAAAATGGTAAGAATGAATTAAAAGAAAAACATATTACACTTCTTTACTAAGACTTACACATCCTGAAAAAATTAAAAAAAGCTGTTGCGCAGGTGCGTCTCCTGTCCAACAGCTTTAATCATTGTCAAATTATTGTATTGCTACAATGGTTCAAAAGTAGCAAATTACCAACAAGAGTCAAAACAAGCCCTACTTGCCTCCTGCTAGTGCGGTTTTGCAAACCGCGCTTCACAAAAATAGAATTTTAAATTCTAAAGAAACTGAAACTCTTTAGACAAGAACTTAAACAGGATCACAGATCCCTAACCTGTTAGCCGCGGTTTGCAACCCCGAAAGCAATCGGGGACAGCAGCCGCTGCAAACTTACAACATATCCCGTTGAGCGAGGTAAAGGGAGTCATAGAATGTACGAAAAAGGAAAAAACAGGATGGTAATTCCTTTTCATGTTGGCAAAAATCTTCATCCAAAAATTGTTAAAGAAATATTGGAAGCCATACATTTATGATTAGGCAGTTCGCATTTGATTTCCTATTTTTAAGGCCAATTTATTTGCTAACTTACTTTAAGAACGATGATCAAAATCAGAGACATTATCCGCACAGGATTAATATTTGTTGCAGCTCTCGCAGCTTTTGCCTGCAACCCAACTGAAGAAACTTACCAGGGCCCCAACCCCGACAAATCGGTTTACGGCCCGCAAGTCCGGGTTTATGAACTGCCCGATATAACGGGAAAAATTTATTTTGTTGCCCCCGACGGTGATGCGCCCTCGGAAGGGAATAACATCGAAAACCCAACCACAATAGAATCGGCCATTGCCCGGGCAACTACCGGCGATGCCATTATAATGCGCGGCGGCACTTACCGCACCGGCAACCTCACGTTTAACCAGGGCATTACCATACAACCCTATCGTGACGAACAACCCGTTCTAAACGGAACATTTGTTGCCAATAACTGGATTCAAACCACCGAAGGCTTGTGGGCAACAAACTGGGATTACCTCTTCCCTGCCAGCCCCGAAAGCTGGTGGAACCGCGAACGGAACGAAAAATTCACCCCGCTGCACCGCTTTAACAACGACGGGGTTTTTATCGACGGGAAATTCCTGGAATCGGCCGGGAGCATTGACGAAGTTTCCGAAAGAAGCTGCTTTGTTGATTATGATGCCCGTAAAATATACATTGGCGCCAATCCAACAGGTAAGCTGGTTGAAATTACGGCCTACCGAAAAGCAATAATGCGCACAACAGCCGATGTGCACGGTAAAAAATCCGACGGTCGCGGCCCGGTAATCAGGGGGCTGACCATCACGCAATACCCCGATACCATGGTACACATCGATGGTTATTACCCGCAAGGGATATCGCCCGAGAGTGAAAACGGCAAAGATGTGGTTGGCACCGTATTCGAAAACTGCACCTTCTCGAAATGTTTCCGAATTGGGGTTTTTGCCATCGGCGACAGCATGGTAATGCGCAACTGTAAAATTACCGACACCAACACCGAGGGCCTGTACCTTGTGGCTTCGTCGGATGTACTTCTCGAAAGGAACATTTTTGCCAACAACAACATCGAACGCTGGACGGGCTTCTTCCCTTCTTCGGTGAAAATTTTCAATCAAACCCATCGCGTTGTTTGTCGGGGCAATCTGATTATCGATCAACCCAACTCGAACGGACTGTGGTACGATGTAGGCAACAAAGACGGTGTATTTGTGAACAACTGGGTTGAAAACATCGGTAATGTTGAAAAATTCAGGGAAAAAGAACACATGTGGTCGAACTACAGCGGTTTTTTCTACGAGATATCGAGCGATGCAATATGCGCCGGGAACGTTTTTCTGAATTGCGAACAGGGTTCATTTGTGCTTAACAGCGCCGGTGTAAGGCTTTATAACAATACGTATATCAACAGCCCGGCAAATTTTGGACGCAACAACCGCGGCGACGATGCCGACCATTTCGGATGGCATATCCGCACGGGTCCTGGTGTTGAGGAACGCGACAACAACGTGCTGAAAAACAACCTTTTCTACATGGAAGAAGGACTGGCACGCACCCCGGCGACTGTCTGGCAACCCGCGTTTATGTGCGAAAGGTTACCCAACTCGCAGCTTGCAGCCATCAATAACAACTTTTATGCATTTGAAGAAAAAGAAATCGGCAGTGCACTCATTTCCTGGAGTCCGGCTGACAACGAAGATTGCAGTACATTGCTGAATATCCCGGATGAGCTAACGGCATTGTACCCTGAATTTGCTACCGAAAGCAAACTTTTGAATATGCAAGCGGATTCAATTTTCACAGGTTACGATCAAAATGATTTTAACCTTTTACCGGAAACATCAGCTATTTGCAATGGGGCAGTATTACCCGGTGATGTTGTATCTGTATTGAAATTGAAAGAAAACGATGCCTCCTTTGTGGGCGCGTATTAGCAAATTTTAATTATTGGTATTCTTAAATTTTCTATGCGGCATATAACCCGCTTATTAGCGGTGTCATTCCGACGAGCTGATCCTAAAATTTTGGGCACAATGTGGAAATGACTGGGAAACGGAAGGGCTCAAAGAATTCATGAAGTGCGGTAGGTTGATCTGAACCGGATGAAGAATACAACGGGCTACTGTTCCGTTCGATACAAGGTTATACCCTTTAACCACCTGGGTGGATCGAACGGTTTATCTGCC
>JAIOZY010000022.1 GCA_021740385.1 Prolixibacteraceae bacterium
CTTTTCCAACTTACGGGAACGGCTCATGGTAAGAAGCTCTTCTTTCTCATCCATGGTTAGTTGTATTGGTTTTCCTATCCTTGCCATATGACAAAGATAATAAAATATTAGTTAATTAACTTAGTAATTATCACACTAGATAATTTTATCAGTTAAAACTATGAATAAAGAAACATGGATTACCGGCAAGTAAACAGGATAATGTTTCCCGCCAAAATTGAAGCAAGCTGGTTGTCGGAAGAAGGCGAATACTCCTACACCCGCTCTCTTGTAACTGAATTTGAAAACCTGAAACACTGGATTAATTGTGTTAGTAATATCCATCGTCATTTTTTAATTGTTAAACTCAACGCCATGAAGAACAGCTTTACCACAAAGAAATTCCCGGCAGTCCGAAAAGCATCGGTTGATTTGCTGAATGCCGCCAGCCGTAAAAACATGATTCATGCTTTTGCGGAGGTCGATTTGACGGATGTACGTAACGCCATCCGCCGCATCAGGCAATCCGAGAGAAAATACCTTTCGCTAAACGGGTACATTCAGTTTTGCGCAGCAAAAGCAGTCGAACAGCAAAAACAAATTCAGTCGTACCGCGATTTCAGAAACCGGCTGATCATTTTCGATGATGTGGACATTAGCACAACTATCGAACGTAAAATAGGAGGTACGAGTGAAGTATTGCCAACCATTATTCGAAGTGCCAATCGCAAAACGATGTTTGAAATTTCAGAAGAAATCAAAGATGCCAAAGAAAAGGAAATTGATGGTTCGGAGGTGTTCAAATCCATTAAAACCTACCTGGCCATACCAGGGTTCATCCGCCACTTTGCGTTTCGCTTGCTCGATCGTTCTCCAAAACTGATGAAGAAAAAAGCCGGAACCATTATGGTAACCTCTGCCAATGCAGGCAGTTCAGGAATGTTGTGGGGCGTTCCGGTTGCCAGTCACACACTGAATATTACCATCGGAGGAATCTTTAAAAAACCGGTTAAAAAAGATGAATCGTTAGAAGAACGGGAATTTCTCTGCCTCACGGTGAGTGTCGATCACGATATTGTTGACGGCGCACCGGCGGCACAGTTCATCCGGCGCTTCCTCCGGTTAATCGAAACACAAATGAGTCAAACAGAAAACAGAAAATAAAATGAAAAACATCGAAATTAAGCCAATCGGCCAAATTAAAAAATCAGGAGATCAAATTTTAATTGAAATTGATAAAGAATACCTGCCGGGTTTAAAAGGATTGGAGGATTTCAGCCATGCGCAAATAGTTTGGTGGGGGCACCTCAGCGATTCAACCGAAAACCGAAAACAACTGGTTTTGAGTAAACTTTTCAAGAAAGGCCCCGAACAAAACGGTGTATTCTCCACCCGTGCGCCCATGCGACCCAACCCGGTTTTAATCAGTACGGTGAAAATTCAGAGAATAGATTCAGAAAAAGGAATTTTCATTCAGTTTATCGATGCAGAACCCGGAACACCGGTACTGGATATTAAACCTTATCAACCCATGGAACGTGTAAAAACCGTAACATCGCCAAAATGGTGCCGCCATTGGCCGAAATGGCAGGAAGAAGCTGCACAATTTAACTGGGCCGAGGAGATAAATTTTTAACAGATAACAAATAAAACCTTAATTGATTATGAAATTCATTATCACTTTATTTGTTTTACTTCATGGCTGGGTGCACATTTGGTATTTGCTGCTGGCCGGAAATATTGTGAAATACACCCCCGACATGGGCTGGACCGGACATTCCTGTTTGCTGTCCGGATGGATGGGAGAAAGTACTCTTAGACCATTGGCGGCTCTCCTTTACCTGATCGCAGCCATTTTGTTTACGGCAACCGGCATTGGCTATTATTCGGGGAAATCATGGTTTATTAATTCAATGATCATCTCAACTATTTTTTCATCTCTGTTGATCATTACTGTTTTTGACGGCAAATTTGAATTGCTTGTACAAAAAGGGTTGGTCGGCCTGATCATTAATATTGCCTTGCTGGCGTGGGCGCTGATTGGAAAATCGGTTTGATACAGAAACTAAAAATAATGATGAAATTAAAATGCACATACAAATACCTTCTCGTCTTATTTCTACTTGCGTTTACATTTCTTTCGTCAGCACAAGAAAAGCAAGACAAAAAGAATGATGTTCGTTTTCGTGTATCCGCCGGACTAAATCTCTATCAGGCATTCAGTCAGAAAAAAAACTCCATGGTCATGAAAATGGGTTACCCCGTTTTCAAAGGCTCTGCATTTCAGGTAGGCGGAAAAATTATTTGGCCCGGACAAAAAGTGATGCACAACCTCAATCTCGACGTTTCGCACCTGCCGACAATGATTTCCGATGATGGATTGGGCAACAATTTCCTTTTGCAAAAAAACCAAAGTAAGCTCACAAGTATTCAGCTCGAACATCAGATGGAACGAACCTTAATCAGTTATCAATCCTTAGATATGAATATTGCCCCTTTGGCAGGGTTGGATTTTCAAATGAGAAATATAGTTTACACGGGTAATGCCAGGGAACATACTACAGATATGAACCTGTTTTTAGGAATTCGATCTGTTCCCCGTTTTTATTTCAATAATACATTAAGCATTCAGGGTGGATTTGATTCCTTTTTTTACCTGCCTTACCTTAATACAGGGATGTTGAAAAAATGGGATAGCCAAAAGAACCTTGTTGAAAAGACCATCTATCGGGCGTTTTACTACAGAACCAGATTTCATGCTTCGATAAACTATAAAATGAAGGACGGAAAAAGCTTACGCTTGGGTTACAGAAACGAAAAAACAGTAGGATTCGCAAATGGCAAGCCCTTGTTTTATATTGAAAAACTGGTTCATCATCGAATGGAAAGATATAACACAATCTTTTTAGAATATGAATTTTAAAAAACCGACTATGAGAAAGCTAAGCAAAATATTCATGCTTGCTTTCCTGTTATCATCCTGTACCGGGTTCATAGCAGAAATGGATGCAGATAAAAACTGGGAGCTCAGTGAAAACGGACCTGTAAAACTTTATTACAAGAAAACGGGAGCCAGTGGGGTTTCATCTCCTTCAGCAGAACAGGTTCAAGCTATTCTTAGTAATCAAAAATACTATTATTTGGCTATCCAGGATAGTATTCAAAAAAACTTCAGCGAACCGGTACTTATTTATTTGTATAACAAAGACCAGGCAAAAGAATCCATTGGAACATCAGGTGGAGGGCTGTCTCAATCCCGGTACATGACGATCTATTATGCCTTTATTCATGATATTAAACCCTACACCGACCATTTCGGTATAAAAAATCCTATTGTGGGTGCACATGAAATGGTTCATATTATTTCGCACAACCTGTTGGGCAATCCGGGAACCAAGATGATGAGTGAGGGATATGCGGTTTGGCTGGATGGGAGCTACGGAAGAAAAAACATCAACTATTTTATCAGAAAGTTTAAAAAAGAGTATCCTGAATATATAATGACCCCAACACAGTTATTGAATGAGTCCATTGCAGATGAGATAATCTATTATCCTAACGCAGGAATATTAACACGCTACTGGGTAAGACAATTCGGTATTGAAAAAATAAACAAGCTCTTTCCGGCAGGCAGGAAAAATTTGAAAGAACAATTTGAAAAAATTACGGATACTTCCTGGGATAAGATGGAAAGCCATTACAGCAATTATCTCGAGAATTTATAATCCGATAAACCTGAGAAATTCTAATAATTACGAACTATTTCAAAGCTCTGGGAATTTTATTTGGCCTGGAGATTAAGGTAAAGCCTTTTTACATGCATTTGCTGCAATGGGATGAAAACAAATTTCTTGCAAAAACCTGTGTGAAAAAACGCCCCCTCTGGCTATCCCTGTGGTGATATTCGGACTGCTGATGGTGGCTTTAATATAATACATTTAATTAACCACTGAAAATGAAATTTCCTTAAATCGCGCATAAAATTCCGCTTTAACCGGTCACGGTACTCCAAACCACTTGCCGATATTTCGTCATCTGACGATATTTCGGCAAATATTAAATATTTTTTAAATCTTGGGGATATTCATTAAAAATTCCAACATCTTGTATGTCTGCCCTATACGATTGCAAGGTGTGTTAGTGTCTGAATTTTGGCACATGCCTTGTTTTCTGTTCTGCCATAAAATATAAAATACAAAAAAATGAAACAATTGCAATGCAGCGAATTTGAGCAAGAGGTCGTTGATATTGATAAAAAATTTGTGGATTACCATCAAAAAATACCATTGAAAATGTTTTAGAAAAATAAAATAAAATGCATTAAAGCCATGAAAAATAGCAAGCAAGAAATCATATTATTCCGGCAAAACTCGAAATATTTAACAATGAAAGGAGGATAACATGAAAATTACAACAACTGATAATATTGAATTACATTACAGCACATTCGGCGAAAAAAATAATACTCCCGTGGTTTTAATTCATGGCCTCGGGGCCGATCTATATATGTGGAAGCCTCAAATTCAATCATTACCCGGCGAGGGTTTGTTTCTGATAGTTCCTGACATGCGGGGACACGGGAAAACTTCAAGTGTAAACACTTTCAGAATAAAAGACTGCGCCCGGGACATCAGCGAATTACTTGACCACATGAACTATTCCACTGCAATCATTGCCGGCGTAAGTATGGGGGGAGTTATTGCCCAACAATTCGCCTGCGATTTCCCGGGTAAAACCGAAAAGCTGATTGTTACAGACAGCTTCAGCGAAGTGGCAACCTTATCCGAAAAAATGGGCGGATGGATGCAATGGCTCACGATGAAGCTTTCGCCCCGACTGTTGATTAAATCAATGGAAAAGGTTTATAAAGGGCCTGAAATGGAAGGTACACTCACCTATTTCAGGGAGTCCATGAGTAATACAGACACAAAGCAAATCCTGAAGGCCAGGTCGGCACTAAACCGGTTTAACATCAAAGAACGGCTGAAGGAAATCCAGGCACCAAGTCTGATATTGGTTGGCGATGGTTTTGGCAAGTTCGCCATCAACATGGCAAAAAAAACGGCCAATCATATTCCCGGCGCCGGGTTCAAAATACTCAATGGAGGCCTCGACCCTTCCAATATGGTTGTGAAGGAGACTTTTAATAACGAGTTTCTCAAATTTATTAGGAATGGTCATCCTCATGAATAAACAAATCATTAACCTATAAAATTAAATATTATGAAACTTCCATTTACATCAGAACAGTTTTTCCAGATAATAAATGACTATAATACAACATTATTTCCTGCACAAATTATTATTCCATTAATCGGACTCATAATTTTAGGCCTTCTGCATAGTAAAAACGGCTTCAAGGATAAAACCATAGGTTTATTTTTAGGTATGGTATGGCTATGGATTGGTTTTGCCTATCATTTAGCATTTTTTACGTCTATAAATAAAGCTGCATACGGTTTTGGAGTTTTGTTTATTCTACAAGGTATATTCTTTATTATTGAAGTATTTCGAAATAAACTTCAATTTCAGTTTAATAAATCTGTCAAGGATTACATCGGTTATTTTTTCATTTTATTTGGATTAATCATATATCCTGTAATATCATTTTTTCTGGAAAGCTCATTTTCTCAGACTATTACACTCGGATTGCCCTGCCCCACTACCATTATGACCTTTGGATTTCTTATGCTAACGGGCAAGAAACTATCCAAATATCTAATTATTATACCAATCATTTGGGCAATAATCGGAACTGGTGCTGCCACTAAATTTGGGGTATATCATGATTACTTAATGCCATTGGCAGCAATTATTACAACAATATTTCTATTGAAAAGGAAAAAAGAATAAACAATGAAAACATTAGAATTTATTCTAAAAACGCTTCTATTATCAACGGTCATGCTGTTAGTTACGATAATCATCAGCATGTTCAGGCCGTTATCGGCAGAAGGTAATACCACCCACGATGAGGGAACCATTATGCTATTGCTACTGTCCGTTACTACGGTTTATGCCTTCGTTATTGGAATAGTAATAAAAAATGCGAGAGGCAGCAGGTTGCAGCTTATACTTGGCCTGATGATCGCATTTTACGGTGTACAAACAGTAATTGGGCAAATTGAAGCCATATTTTTTCTCACTTCTTTGGGTGAAAAGTTGGGAGCAGGTAGTGCTCCTGTCCTGCAAATGCCACTTCATTTTATTGTCTCCCAGTTCATTGTATGGGGGGCTGTAACGCTTGTCGGCATTCCCCTTGCCGTAGTGCTTTATGACAGAAGGAAAAATGAAAAACGAGCTCCTGTTCAATGGATTCCCAAAATGAGCAACAGGGAGTGGTTGAGCAAGCTGGGTATCCTCATTATTGCTTACGAATTATTGTATTTTGGTTTTGGGTATTTTATGGCATGGAAAAATCCTGTCATACAAGCTTTCTACCAGGGAACGGATCCCGGCAGTTTTTTTGCACAATTGGCAAATGTGGCAAAAGAGACTCCAGGATTATACGGACTGCAGGCATTCCGTTCATTACTCTGGCTGGTCATTGCATTCCCTGTTATAAGCATGCTCAGTCATAAAAGGTGGTTAGGTGCAATTATGACAGGTTTATTTGTGAGCCTCCCCATGAATATCCCTCACATTATACCCAATCCTTACATGCCGGCAGATGTGAGAGCTATTCATTTTACCGAAACAGTGATTTCCAACTTTATTTTTGGTGTGCTTCTCTTTTGGTTATTCAGATCAAAACCAACGAAACAAATCTCATATTAAACCTATTGTGCCATGAACAAACACATTTTATTCGATAAACTAACTGCTAGTATTGCTTCAGCTACCTTGGGTAAAAACAAATTTTTTTCGGAAAGTTTAGAAAGCCCGGGATATAAAGATTTCCTGGAAGATATAACAGTGTGCGTACCCTCACTCGAGGAGGGCATTCATGAAACAGAAGCTAAAACGCCTGTTGGGAAAATGGATCCGGCTTATTATGTTGCCCAGTGGAAAGGAAACAGTTATCCAACCATTATCTACCATCATGGAAACAACGAGCGGCCTTTTGATTTTAGCCGCTTTTCCAAAAACAGCTTCAAAAATATCTTTTTGGATTCAAAAGAACCCGTTGATGCCAATTTAATAGCCATAAGAGCAGCCTTTCATAATGCATCGGTGAAGGATTACCAGAAAAAAGTAAACCACCTGTCCAATTTTGTTGGGATGCTGTCTGTTTCGGTCAGGCTTGTTGAAGAAATTATACATCGCTTGAAAGAGCAAGCAGTGAATCCTGTGCTGGTTTCAGGCATTAGCCTTGGTGGGTGGGTCACCAACCTTCACCGTGCCTATTACAACACAGCCAATGCCTATGTGCCTCTTTTGGCCGGAGCTGCGCTGGATCACCTTTTCACGGATTCGGGGTACAGAAAAATGGATGGGCACTTGGCCCGGAAGCATCCAGAAAAAATTAAAGAAACACTCAATTTCGAAGAAGATTTTCAAAAGGTAAAAATCAATAATGTCTTTCCGTTACTAGGGAAATACGACGAGTACATTCAATACGAAAGGCAACGAAAATCTTACAGCACCGATAACATCAAAGTACTTAATACAGGCCATATTACAGGTTTTATGGCTACAGACGAACTGAGGCAGCATATAATCAGCGTTTTATCAAAATTATAAACAACCACAATTGCAATAAAAAAGAATTAACCATGAAAACTTTAATTACCGTACTTGTTATTACTATTTTGGCAAGCTGTTCTGTTAAAAACAGCAGAACCATAGAAAACATTCTCAACTCCTCGTTTAGGGTCTATCAAATATCCGGATACCAGGGTCCCAAAATCGACATCAAAAAAGATAGTCTTGCTCAGTTTCTGACTGCTCTGCATTACAATATTCCGCTTTCTGAAATTGAAAGTGCATTGAAATGGAGTTCTGAGACAATGGAGAGGAACATCAATGCCCTTATTGATAATAAATTACTTTTAAAAAAGGGAGATTACTATCAACCAACCCTGGGGATATTCAACCTGGAGCGAGGAAATTTATTAGAAGAAAAGGCGCAAAAAGTAGCGAATGAAATTGCAGACAGTATATGCAATTGGCTACCGGAAATAAAAACAATACATAATGAAATGAACATTTCACAGCACCATGATTTTCGTGAATTGTCACTATTTTATTTGATCAATGTCATCCTCGATAATTTTCAAATCCAACGGGTGGAAGAAGAATTTTTAAACCAAAAGCGACCTTTAAGAAATGGAAGCCGTTATTACCTGGCCATTGTTGAGGATGATCCTGCCAACACAACCGAACCTTTCGGGATGTATGGCAACCGGGGACTCCTTTGGAATGATTCTACCGGCATTTGCGTATTTGGCAATAAACGAATGAAGTCAAATGTTGGTTGGGATAATTATAAAGACAAGAACATTCATGTTTTTGATAAACATGATACGCAGTTGATAAACCATAAAATGCCGGATGCATTTTTCCCATGTCTGCTCGATATCCTGAAAAGGAACAAAGCAAATTTTGAAGCAACATACCGCGAGTTAAATTTTGATGAAGAAGTTTCCTTTGAAGAATTTTTCATCTTTTGGTACCATTGGATTTATACGGAAACGGCTGATGTTCTCATTGCAAAAGACATCATTCAAGAACCGCAAAACGAAATGTTTTATTATCAGGTTGCGGTGAATTTTTTAAATCAGTGAGATCATGAAGTCATTGTTGAAAATATTAGGAATCAGCTTATTGGCAACAATAATTTACATTATAGGAAGTACATTGTTGCCATTTTCCGAATCTTTTAAAGAAGCAACTCAAAATTCAAGCCCAATCGATCTGGTGTACTTGTTTTTTGTACATACCTGGATTACAGCAACAATATTTTATATCGGAAAAAAATCAGACTGGAATAAAAATTGGCTGCTTTTATCTTTGGGATTTGTTTATATGGCTTTTTATAGCTTTATGACGCAAATCGAAGTGTTATTTTTTAACGATACATTTGAAATACTATCCAAATGTGATGGATGGTTGATTATGTTAGCAAACTTTCTCCCATTAATTGTTATTGTTCCACTTACGCTAAAAATTGCCAAAAAATGTTTTACCGGAACAAAGCCAATAATTTTAGTAAAGCTCAATACGATATTGGGCAAAGTTGCCTTGCTTGCTGTTATTTATGTGTTTATTTACTTTTTGTTTGGATATTTTGTAGCCTGGCAATTTGCCGATTTACGAGCGTTTTATTTAGGGACTCCCGAGAAAGAATCATTTTTCCGGGTTATGGCTGGTAATTTCCAAAATTCACATATAATACCATTTCAGTTTTTAAGAGGAGTTCTATTTGCAACATTTATATTGCCAGTAGTTTTAATGTTCAGAAATAAGAGACGTGAACTGCTTATTAGTCTAATTTTAATTTATACTACAACAGCAATTGTATTAATAATACCTAATTTTTTATTCCCGGATACTGTGCGTTGGGCACATTTTATTGAAATGATGACCTCAATGACGGTTTTTTCAATAATAAGCTGGTTCATTTGGCGAAATTCTTAAGCTAAAATGTTCAGGCGATAATGTGTCATAATTTGATATTTGCCAATCAAGTTAAAAGGAGAAAATATGATGCCCTAAAGGTCATTTGGAAACTAACATAAATTAAAGAATTAACTGAAAAATTAGAAATCATGTATAAAAAAACAAGAAGTAAAACGAAAAAAGGGATGGTTATTATAGGATTAACCTTAGCGGTTATGTTTACAAGCTGCGATAAAATGTTTGAAGAGATTAGCCCGGCTGCCGAATCAGAATGGCCCTGGGAAAATGTTTCCCCTGAAAGCCAGAACATCGCAGCCGAAGACTTAGAACGAATGGCCAAATACATCGAAAACAACAAATTAGGGGTTCACAGCATTATTATTTACAAAAATGGAACGATTCCTTTTGAGGAATACTACGACCCATTTAACGAAATTAGTTTGCATAATCTGAAATCCACCAGCAAGGGTATTATCTCTGCTTTAACAGGTATTGCATTAGAAGAAGGATATATAGATAATCTTAACGAAAGCATTTTTTCCTACTTATCAGATTACGATGTAGACACTACCGGGAAATCAAATATAACTATACGTCATTTACTCACAATGACTTCCGGATTGGAATGGCAAGAAAACGATCTCAACAGCATGTATACATTCTTTGTCAATAAGCGTATTGTAAAAAGAACCCTCAACCTGCCCCTCATAGAAGAGCCTGGAACAACATTTAACTATAATACCGGATTGACTCATCTGCTATCAGCAATTATTTCGGAAGCCTCGGGTATGAGCACGCTGGAATTTGCACAGGAATATCTTTTTGATCCACTTGAGATAGAAAACATTCAATGGGATACGGACAGAGAGGGTTATTATATAGGGGGTTCAGAATTATTCCTGACACCACGCGCAATGACGAAGTTTGGAGTAATGTATTTAAATGGTGGAGAATACAAGGGACGCCAAATTATTTCCCAAGATTGGGTAATCGAGTCAACAACAACACAGGTTGAAGGATATACTTTTGGTGCAGATATAAAATATGGCTATCTATGGTGGCTGGATATCGGGAACCCATTATACTCTTACATTGAAGATGATAACAGGTATCTTGCGATGGGCGCACTCGGCCAGAGGATTTTTATTCATCCGGAGCTTGATGCAGTGGTCGTTATCACCGCGGAACAAAGCGACGAGTCACAATGTGACATCCTCATTCGTGACTTTATCATGCCTGCTTTAAAACTTGAAAGCAGACAGGATAACAACTAAGAAGAATTGGTGATAATATGTGAAGAATAAACTGACTAATTAAGTAGGGAATTGAAGGATCACTTAATCATCTGTTTAGGCAATACGGAAAAGGAAAAGGAATGACTACTTTCGCAAACAATAGTAGCCGTTGCACAATCTTCAAAAAAATGCAATAATTCTTTTTTTTGGGGAAGAACGCAACCTTTTTGCGTTTCTATCCATCTTAAACTAAAACAAAACATATTATCATGGTACGAATAAACACTTTTGTCAAATTTGCTTTAATAGCAACGGCAACATTACTGTTGGGTTGCTCAGAAGATGAAGACCCAATTGAAAAAAAAACAGCAAGTGGTAAAACAAGTCTGTTTGAGGAGGTAACCGAACCCGAACCGTCTGGAACGGATAAAAGAGCAGAAGGATCATATATGGCACTATCCGATGCGGCTTCGGGATATGCTGGCGGGGGTTCAATATCAGCCACAGGTTCCTGGGGAGGCGGAAATCCAAACGGTCAGTTCGAACCGGGGATTTTAACTGCAGGCGAATGGAACGATCTTGATAACTGGGATTTCTGGAATAACCTGCTAAACAACCAGGAGTATTATGACGATGTGAATCAATGGAACCTGAAAGAAATAAAACGGTACAGTTTTGTGGTTACAGATAAAAACGAGTCGCCGGTTGCAAATGCAGAAATCACGCTTTTGTCGGATGAAGTAGAAGTTTGGAAAACCAAAACGGACAATAAAGGAGAAGCAACTTTATGGTCGGAATTGGAACTTAACGGGCTAACGGCCCTTGTTAAATTTGAAGGTACCGAAGAGCTGATAGATGCATTAGCGTATGACCAGGGCATAAACAATGTGTACATAAATAAAACCATTGCGAACAAAAAAATAATTGATATATATTTTGCCGTTGACGCAACCGGTTCGATGAGCGATGAAATTAATTATTTAAAAGCTGAATTGAACGATGTAATTGAACGCATCAAAAACAACAATCCTTCACTGGAAATGCGTTTCGGTTCGGTTTTTTACAGGGATGAAGGGGATGAATTTGTAACCCGCCCTTTTCATTTTACAAGCGATGAAACAAGCCTGATTTCTTTTATTTCAGACCAGTCTGCCGATGGTGGAGGCGATTTCCCCGAAGCCGTACATACTGCCCTGGATGTTGCCATTACACAAAATACGTGGAACGATGAAGCATCCTCCCGTATATTGTTTTTATTATTGGATGCGCCACCACATTTCACACAAGAGGTGGTTTCGAGCCTGGAGTTAAATATCATTAAAGCTGCTGAAAAAGGGATAAAGATAATCCCAATTACTGCTTCGGGTATCGACAAGGCTACCGAATATTTAATGCGTTCTTTCGCCATATTAACCAATGGAACCTACGTTTTTATTACCGATGACAGTGGCGTTGGGAACGATCATCTGGAACCGACAATTGGCGAATATGAGCTTGAAAAACTGAATGATTTATTGGTACGGCTGGTTGGTGAATATGTCCCTTAGGTTTTATCAGGAACCAAAAATAAACCCATAACAACCGGGCATTCAAAAGAAAACACCGTATATTTGATACATGAAACCATTTCGTTTTCTGATTATTTTCTTTTGCGCTGTTGCTTTTGCTGCTTGTAAAAAAGACATGCTGGAAGGCGAAACGTCAATTCTGATCGGTACATGGAACTGGACCGAGACGTATGCGGTTACTAACCATTGTGACCCCGATTCGCTCTGGAAGTATCAGTTGATCGATTTTGCCCAAACAGACAAAAATTTTTCATTGGAATTTTTTGAAGAAGGAAAAGTAATCTTTTACAATAACGATGCTATTCTGTGGAAAGAGCGGATCGTCTTCGAATCTGAAAACACAGTTAAAAATGCCCCCTATAATTATCACTATGTTATTCTGCTAAACAACAATTCCAATGATAAAATGGATGTGTGGGTTGGACAGGATTCTTTATTATTGAACGATTTTCCAAAGGATACGGATGACAATTGTTCCGAGATGTTTAATCATTTCATTAGGCAGTAGCTAATTGAAAATAAAAAAATTAAAACCATTAAGAAAGCATTTGTTATTGATAAAACGTTATTCCCCTGTTACCGAAATTACTTTTACCTCCCAGTCGGGGGTGTAATTCATAATGTAAAGGGTACGGTTCATATAGCCCGAAAACTCGTTGTTTTTTTGCATATCAAAATCACTTTGCAACATGGGGTGCCGATAATCGCCTAACTTGTATTTAAAGTTTTGGCCGTGTTCTTTAAAGGCATCAATAAAAAAGGCAGCAATATCGTACCCCCTGAAGCTATACTGGTTTGGTTCGGTATAAAAGCGGCTTTTATATTTTTTTATAAAGCTTTGCACTTCGGGGCTCGAATAATCGATGTAATTTGGGGTAAGATAATGCAGGTTTAGCCGGTGAAAATATTCGGTGTTAATGCTTTTAAAAACCGGGTAGTCGCTAACACCAATCAGGGTTATATCGAACTCCTCCGAAAAAACATACAGGCTGTTAATGGCACGGCTTAAAAGGGCCTCCCGTTCGAAGCGCTGCCTGGGGGCAGGAATAAAAATCACATTTTCCATGTCGTGCTTAAGGGTTTTCTTTACCTGCCAGTATCCCATGTTTCCCCCTTCGGTGAAATCTACTTCGGTATAAAGAATGTTATCTAATTGGCGATAAATGCCCGATAAGAAAAACTTGTCCCTGACCAGATCAACCAGGTTTTGTTCGTCATGTTCCTCAACATCGCCAAGGGTCATTATAATGAAGTTTTTGTCGTAGTACATATCCCCAATAAAATCGGCTGTTTTTTTCAGAATGTAATCTTTCGAAGGATTTACCTGGCAATAGTAAGGGTTTGTATCAATGGGTTCATTTTCTGACGAGAAAGGAGACACCATGGGAATCCGGTTTTTAAATGAAATAGCAGAAACATTTTTCTGCAAACGGGTGTCGACCGGCCCGACAATCAGATCGGATCCCAGCAGTTCGCCACTTTGAAGCACTTTGTTAATTTTTTCAGCCGATAGCTCCGTATCGTAAAGGTTTATTTTCACGTTGCAGTTTTCATCCGAAAGTGAATCGGCTGCAAGTAAAAAGCCTTCATAAAAGCTCAAAAAATTCCGGGTATGGTTATACAATGTTTTTTCTTTTTTGTGCCTTTTTACAGGCAGGTCTAACTCGGGGTAAAGTTCCAGCAACGAATCAGTTTCGGCCAGTTCGTCTTCCGGTAGCGGTTCCATGTTAATGGTGTCGTTAATGGTGTAAAACAGCGGCAGCAAAAGGGATATTGAGATGGTATCGTTTAACACGGTATCCGTTACTACAGGCTCGCCGGTAACTTCAGGAACCGTATACTGAACCACCACGGGACGGGGTTTTTCTTCCACTGTCTCGTCAACAGGTTTACCAATAGTGTCAGAGATATTTGATACGTGCATGGGCACAAAAATCGTTTCACCAGCTATCAAGTCCCTTTTTTTAAGTTCGGGGTTTAACGTTTTTAGTGCAAAAACCGTTGTGTTGCTTTCAATGGCTATGCGATAAAGGTTATCGCCTTTTTTGGTGGTGTACGTTTTTGAGTTTTCGGGAGCAGGAGACTTTTTCTTCTCCCCTTTTTCTTCTTTTAACGGTATCCGTATTTCAAGGCCGGTTTTTAACCCCTCGTTCAATACGGGATTTAATGCTGTTAACTCTTCTTTGCTCACACCAAAGCGACGCTTATAGCTATAAAACGTGTCGCCTTTTTCAACCCGGTGCATAAAACTTTTTGTATCACTTTCCGAAATTGAGTCCGGGGTAGAATAAGCCAAAGGTTTGGGAATGCGGATAATTTCGCCGGCAGGGAAGGTTGGCAGCAAACCCGTGTTGGCTTCCGATATGGCTTCAATACTTATGTTATACCTTTGAGCTACCGAAAAAGGATTTTCAGATGGTTGTATTTTATGGTAAAAATATAACGAGTCTTCATTTACCACGGGCGTTTCGGGCGATTCTTGTTTTTCCCACTCTTTGGGCAGCCTGATTATTTCATTTTCGAGCAATTCTTCTTCCGATTCGGGATTGTAACGGTAAATAACACCAACCGGAATGCCGAACATTTTTGAAATGGAATATACGGTTTCCCCCTTTTTTACGGTATAAAGAATAAAATCAATAGTTGAAACGTGTTCTTTTACAGGGGGTTTTTCCGGTTTCTCCTTTTCTTGTATTGGTATTCGCAGTGTTTCTCCGGCTTTTAAACCCGATATCAGTTGTGGGTTAGCATGTAAAAGGTCTCTTTGACTGCATCCGTATTGCCGGCAAATGGAAAAAATGGTTTCGCCTTTTTCAATCGTATGGGTAATAATGGTGTCAGCTTTACCGGTAATCTCGTTTTCCGGGTTGTTCTGTTGCGCATTAACTATGCCGGCTGAAATAAAACTAATCAGAAAAAATAACTTAACAATCTTTTTCATTCATTTATGTTTTCCATTTCTCTCAGGCAATCCCGATATCTATCGGGATCGTTTCATTCAGATTTAATTACCGGTTGAAAAATTAACCTGTTCAATTTTTGTACGAATGTAAATAATGTTGGCCTATTATAATAATGTCAATAATACTTAACGCAGTTTTACAACTAAAATTCTTACAAACTTTAACTTTTACGGGGAAAAATTATTTCTAACTTGCACGCGATTTTTTAGTTTTTTTGTTTATGGTTTAATTTTTCCCCTTTTTTAGTTTATAACAAAACATGTCAGTTAATAATTTAACAGAACGGTTAAAGGATAAAAGGCAAAAACGGGAAGCATTTAACGAATTGGTTAGTGCTTTCAGTGAAAAGCTGTACTGGCATATCCGGAAAATTGTCATGAACCACGACGATGCTAATGACTTGTTGCAGAATGTTTTCATAAAAGTATGGGGAAATATTGAAAACTTTCGGGGCGATTCCAGTTTATCAACCTGGCTCTACCGCATTGCAACAAACGAAGCCCTTTCGTTTTTAAACCAGCAAAAACGGAAACGCGGACTTCTGCTTAATGCCGATACCGAATACCTCGCAAACCAGCTAAAAGCCGATGTTTATTTTGAAGGGAATGAAATACAACGCAAATTAATGGAAGCTGTTGTCCGGTTGCCCGAAAAACAACGGTTGGTTTTTAACATGAAATATTTCGACAACATGAAATACGAACAAATGGCCGAGGTACTGAACCTTACAACCGGTGCACTCAAAGCCTCGTACCATCATGCTGTAAAAAAAATCGAGGATTATTTAAACAAACAGGAACTATAAAAGGCTTTATGATTAAACCTTTTGGGGTTGAAAACGTCATACAAAAGCAACACTAATAAAAAATGAAAGAAAAGAAAAAACATAAACATTTGTCGTCAATTGGGAGAGAAAACCCGTTTTCTGTCCCCGATGGGTATTTCAACTCTTTCCACGAGGCGTTGATGAAAAAAATTGACCGCGAAGAAACCAAACCGAAAAGGAAAAGCATTGGCAGGGCCATTAAACCGGCTTTATGGATGGCAGCATCGTTTCTGATCATTGTTTCGGCTATTGGTGTTGCTGTTAAGTATGTCGAAAGCTGGGAAAAGGTTCCCCAACAAACGGTTGCTGCAACGAAAGAAGCACCCGAACAAACCACGTTATACCTGAACGACTGGATGCTCTATTCGATACTTGATAAAGAGAACAACGAAGAAAAAATCAGCGATGAAATGATGGAGGAAGTATTGCTGGCTTCCGTTTCTGATTACGATTTATTTGAATAAAGGTAGCGTTATGAAAAGGAATTTATTACTTATTATCTTTTTGCTGTTTTCGGTAAGCTTGCTTGCCGGCACTTTCAGGGGCGACAAATTCGATTTCGACAAGTTTAAAGCACGAAAGGTGGCATACATTACCGAAGCGATTGATTTAACACCTGCCGAAGCTGAAGTTTTTTGGCCTGTTTATAACGAGCTTGAAAAAAAGCGTTTCGAGCTTATGCAGGAACGCCGGAAAACCGAAGAAATAATGGAGGGGGAAACAAAAAAGATGAGCGATGCCGAATATACCGAACTTTCGCGTAAAATGGCTTCGTTTATGAAATCCGAATCGGATTTGATTATTGAATACAACGAAAAATTCCTGGACATTCTTCCGCCCAAAAAGGTTGTTGAGTTGTATAAAGCCGAACACAGTTTCAGGGAAGAGCTGTTGAAAGAATACCGCCACCGGAAAGACAAGGACAGAAATGGCGGGAATTGAGCGGTTTCTATTTGCCTTTACCGGCAATTTCGATCAATTCCTGTAACGTGACCTCTTTCTGATCGCCACTTTTCATTTCTTTCAGGGTAAAACTGCCGGCTTGCATTTCGTTTTCACCAACCATTACTACGTAAGGAATGTTCTTCCGGTTGGCATACGTCATCTGCTTTTTAAGTTTAGCAGCGTCGGGGAATAACTCGCAAGCAATTCCGGACTTTCGCAATTTGTCAACTACAGGCAATAGGTAAGCAACCTCTTTTTCGCCAAAGTTCACGAAGTAAACCGTAGTTGATGTTTCGGTATCTTCGGGGAAAAGGTTTAATTTTTCCATCACATCAAAAATGCGGTCGGCGCCAAACGAAATACCCACGCCCGAAACACCGGGCAGCCCGAATATACCGGTAAGGTCGTCGTAACGGCCGCCACCGGTAATGCTGCCAATTTCAACATCGTTGGCTTTCACTTCAAATATGGCCCCGGTGTAATAATTCAGTCCGCGGGCAAGGGTTAAATCAAGTTCAACAGGAAGGCTTAATTTCAATTTATCGATGTAGCTTAGAAGGGTTTGTACTTCTTCAACACCTTTTTGCCCGGTTCCCGATTGTTCAATTACATTTCTTATTTGTTCAAGTTTCTCAGTATTTGTGCCTTTTAAAGTGAGAATGGGTTTCAACTTTTCAACCGATTCATTTTTAATGCCCTTTTCTTCGAGCTCAAGCATAACCTTTTCGGTGCCAATTTTTTCAAGCTTATCGATGGCAACGGTAATCTCGGTTATTTTTTCGGGTTCGCCAATGCTTTCGGCAATACCGGCAAGTATTTTCCTGTTGTTTATTTTCAGGGTAACGCTAATGTTTAACCGCTTAAAAACCTCATCGGTAATTTGTACCAGTTCAACTTCATTGAGCAACGAATCGCTGCCAATTACGTCAACATCGCACTGAAAAAATTCGCGGTAACGCCCTTTTTGTGGACGATCGGCACGCCACACGGGTTGTATCTGGAACCGCTTAAAGGGAAAAACCAATTCGTTGCGGTTTTGTACCACAAAGCGTGCAAAGGGCACGGTAAGGTCGTAACGGAGACCCTTTTCCGATATTTTATTGGTAATTTTTACAGAGTCCTTATTCGCGAGCAAATCATCAGGAACTTTAGCGGCAAAGTCGCCCGAGTTAAGGATCTTAAACAAAAGTTTGTCACCCTCTTCGCCGTATTTTCCCATCAACGTTGAAAGGTTTTCCATGGCAGGGGTTTCAATTTCCTGGTAACCATATAGTAGAAATACCGACCTTATGGTGTCGAAAATATAATTACGCCGCGCCATAAGTTGCGGGAAAAAATCGCGTGTCCCTTTAGGTATTGAAGGCTTCTGTGACATTTTTAATAATTTAAGCAACAAAAGTAATGAAACTTGGTTTTGGTGCAAATAATCTTCAGGCTGAGATGTAAAATTTAAAAACCATCGAGGGTGCAACAGTTAGATAGCTGGATGCTGGATACTGGATGCTCGAAGCTCGATATTGGATACTGGAGATGCCGGTCTTCGGTCTTCCGTCTTCCGCCTTCCGTCTCCGGTCTTCCATCATTCAGGTCTGTTTTTTCAACTTCTGACTACTGCCTTCTGCCTTCTGCCTTCCAACCTTTCCCCTTATTCACAATTCGATTTTCATTGAGTAATGCTCCTGGATTTTTCAATCCACCGATCAATTTTTGCCTTTTACCGATAAAAAAGTTCATTTAATAAATTTGAACAATTGAAAACTTTGTTTGTTTTTAAAGTTTTCTACCTTTGCACCGTTTAGATCAGAGAATGGAATTACGCGAAAAAATCATTGAAGGAGCCGGGAAATTATTCCTTAAACATGGGGTAAGGCAGGTAACTATGGATGCCATTGCGCATTCGTTGGGAATATCGAAACGCACCATTTACGAGAATTTTAAGGATAAAGAAGAGCTGCTGTCCACTTTTTTGAAAGAGTCGATAATCGAACACAAAAAAACGGTATTTGAAATCATGGCAAGGTCTGAAAACGTGATCGATGCACTTTTCCATTTTGGCAAATTCAACCAGGAGATTGAAAAAAATGTAAACCCCTGCTTTGTTAACGATATTAAAAAATATCATCCAAAAGTATTCCAGAAAGTTATCGATTCGGACGAAATAAGGAATTACGAAATTTCGTTCATGATCATTAAGCGCGGTGTTGATGAAGGAATCTTCCTAAATGATTTAAACATTGATATTGTAAACCTTTTTTTACATCATATCATGGAATTTTTCTCGAAAGTTGAAGGGAAGAATTTCTCAAACAGCGAAATCTTAAAATCGGTTCATTTACCCTATCTAAAAGGCATTTGCACCACAAAGGGCTTGCAGTTGATCGAAGCGTATTTTAAAAAGGAAGAAAACTTAACAAATAATTAAAGTTTTATAAATATTCAACTATGAGACAACAAACACTTATCGTATTTCTTTTGCTCTTGTTTGGTTTGGCAACCAACGCGCAAGAGCCGCTTCGACTTTCGTTAAGCGAAGCGAACGATTATGCCCTTGAGCATAACCTGACACTTAAAAATGCCCGGCTTGATGTTGAATACTCCGACAGGGAGGTAAAAGGAGCCATTGCACAAGGCCTGCCGCAGGTTGATGCCACGGTCGACTACATGACCTACTTCAACTACGAGCTTAATTTTAATTTTGGCGGCGGAGGAACCGAAATCACAGAGGATCAGTACAATGAGTTTATCACTGAAGCCATGACTCAATTTCCCGGGGCAGATATTCAGACAATCTTGGCCCAAAGCTATATTGATGGAAAAGTAAATGAACTGATGTATGGCGATGAAGAAAGCAACAAAGTTTTTATGGGCGACCAGTCATCGGCCCAGGTACAGGTCGGGCAGCTTTTGTTCAGCGGGCAATACTGGGTTGGCATTAAAACTGCTAAACTGGCAAAAAAGATTGCCGAACAGGGTTTGAACAATTCCATTCTTGATGTGAAAGAAGCCATTGCCTCAAGTTATTACATGGTGCTTGTAACCGATCGCAGCCTCGATGTTTTTCAGAAGAACATCGATAACCTGAAAAAAATCAAAAGACACACCCAAAAGATGTTTGAAGCAGGAATGGCCGAGCAAACCGATGTTGACCAGATCAGCATTCAGGTTACCATGCTTGAAAACCAGCAGCGCTCGATGAAAAGGGCTCTTGATATGAGCTACAGCATGTTGCGCTTTCAACTCGGGGCAGAACCCGGAACGCAAATTGAATTAACCGACGATATTGAAACCATATTGGGTGAACTAAAGGGCGGCGAAATAATTTTGCCCGATTTCAATGTCGAAAACAACCCGATGTACCAACTCACCAATACGCAAACCGAAATATCGGAGAAAATGGTCGACATGGAACGTTGGGCGTATTCACCAACAATTACCGGTTTTTATTCATATAATTACAAGATTATGACTTCGGGGTTCAACATGAACCCGAATAACATGGCAGGTATTACAATGAACATACCGGTTTTCTCGAGCGGCAGCCGCAAGCACAAGCTCGAACAGGCTAAAATACAGCTCGACCAGGCTCGTTTTAACCGCGAACTCATACAGGATCAACTGCAGATGCAGGAAGAACAACTAAGGCTCGATTTAAAAACAGCACTGGAAAACTACACTGCACAAAAAGAAAATGTTGAAGTTGCAAAACGTGCATTCAACAGCACTTCAAATAAGTTCGATCAGGGGATGGTATCAAGCCTCGACCTTACACAATCGAACTCAAATTACCTGCAGGCTGAAACCAGCCTCATTCAATCGATGATGAGTTTATTGCAGGCGAAGCTTGCACTTGATAAATTGTATAACCAACTATAATAAAATATAATAAAATGAAGCATATTATTCCCATTTCGATACTTGCCCTGTTTCTAATTGCATGTGGCAACAGCGAAACACCCGAAGCAAGGCAGAAAAAAATTGACAGGCTTACGCTTACCATTGATAAACTGGAAAAAAAGAAGCAAACCCTGGTTGAACAATCCGATACAGTTGAAACCGAAAAAGTTTACCCGGTTAAGGTAATGCCCCTAACTGCCAAAACCATTGACCGTACAATTGAATTTAACGTAAACTTGCAGGCGTGGGAAGAATTGTACATGGCACCGGCTTCGCCTGGAAGGGTTAAAAAAGTTAGGGTTGAAATTGGCGATCGTGTTAAAAAAGGCGATTTACTGATAGAAATGGATGAAACACAATTAAGCCAGGCAAAAATTCAGCTTGCCCAGTTGGAAGTCGATTTTGAACGGATGAAAACATTGCGTGAGAGCAACAGCATTTCGGCTCAACAATACGATCAGGTAAAAACACAACTTGATGTAACCCGAAGCAATGTAGAATACCTGAAAGAGAACACCAAACTGTATGCCCCATTTAATGGGGTTATTACCGGAAAATACTTTGAAGATGGCGAACTCTATTCGGGTGCGCCAAACACGCAAGCCGGCAAAGCTGCCGTTGTGGTTATTCAACAAATTGAGGTGCTAAAGGCCCTGATTGATGTTTCAGAAAAGTATTATCCGCTCATCGAAGAAGGAAATTTAATTGATGTATTCACCGGAACTTATCCCGATCAAACCTTTCCCGGGAAAATTGAGCGAATTTATCCAACCATCGATCCGCTAACACGTACATTCGAAATCGAGGTTAAAATCCCAAACAGTAGCAGAAAACTTCGTCCGGGTATGTTCGCCCGCACAGAACTTAACCTGGGGCAGTCATCGGCCATTGTGGTGCCTGCAATTTCCTTATTACAGCAGGAGGGGACCAACAACCGCTATGTATTTATTCACAAAAACGGTGTGGCTCAAAGGGTAAATGTAAAGCCCGGTAACAGGTTCAACGAAAACATTGAAGTAATCTCGGACGAACTGAACGAGGGCGACCTGCTAATTATTGCCGGACAGGCCGTATTGATGGACAAGTCGAAAGTGAAAATATCGAAGTAATAACTAAAGATAATTTAACATGAGTATATACAGAAGCGCGGTCAGAAAACCAATCACCACAGCCCTGATTTTCGTGGCGGTTACTGTTTTCGGGATATTCTCGTTTGTGCAGATTCCCATCGACCTATATCCGGAAATGGAGTTTCCGGCAATTACTGTTATGACCCAGTACGATGGGGCAAATGCTTCCGATATCGAGACAAACATAACAAAGCCGATTGAAGAATCGTTGTCGACTATAAGCGATATGAAAGAAGTATCATCCATATCGCGCGATAACCTTTCACTGGTATTTATCGAATTCGAGTGGGAGACCGACCTTGATGAGGCGGCGAACGATATTCGGGATGCATTAGCTTTTATTAACCGCTACATGCCTGAAGATGCCGATGACCCCACCATATATAAGTTTAATTCGAGCATGATGCCTATCATGTTCTTTGCCATAACTGCCGATGAAAGCTTAGAAGGCCTGGACAAAATTCTGGATGAAAAACTGGTTAACCCGATGAATAAAATCGATGGTGTTGGGCAGGTTGGACTTTCAGGTGCCCTGGAACGCGAAATCCTTGTCGAGGTCGATCCGGTCAGGCTCGATGCATATCACCTTACTGTTGAGCAAATTGGCAATGCCCTGATGATGGAGAACATTAACATGCCATCGGGGAATGTCGAAATGGGCAAAATCGATTACCCGCTCAGGGTTGAAGGTGAATTTAAAGACAGCGAAGAGCTGAACAATGTGATTGTTGGCAATTACAACGGCACCTCAATTTACCTTAAAGACGTTGCAACCGTGAAAGACGGCATGCGTGAAATGAATGTCGAAGAAATGATTAACGGTAAAAACGGCGCCCGGATGTTTATCATGAAGCAATCGGGAGGGAATACCGTACGCATAGCCAAAGAAGTAAACAAAACGCTCGAAGAGGTGAAGAAAACCCTTCCGCCCGACGTTAAGATACAAACCATCATGGACTCTTCGGAGTTTATTAACAGCTCAATCAAAAACCTTTCGGAAACGCTGTTGTATGCATTGATTTTTGTAACCCTCGTGGTAATGTTGTTTTTGGGCCGCTGGAGGGCTACGTTTATCATCATACTTACCATTCCAATTGCGCTGATTGTAGCCTTCATATACCTCTACCTTACCGGAAACTCAATTAACATCATTTCACTTTCGTCGCTCTCCATTGCCATCGGTATGGTGGTTGACGATGCCATTGTTGTTCTCGAGAATATATCGAAACACATCGACCGGGGAAGCAGTCCGCGAGAAGCGGCCATTTATGCTACCAACGAAGTTTGGCTGGCTGTAATTATCACAACACTTACAGTTGTTGCTGTGTTTTTCCCGTTAACTCTCGTTTCGGGTATGACGGGCGTATTGTTCAAACAGTTGGGATGGGTGGTTACCGTAACAGTAGTAACATCTACTATTGCAGCAATAACGCTTACACCAATGTTGAGCTCAAAACTATTAAAACTCAGGCCGAAAAAGGAAAAACAACGCGCATTGAGTTACGACCGTACGTTCAGGGTGTTTTTTGATAAGCTCGATAATTTCTATGGACGATCGCTAACATGGGCGCTGAAACACAAGGTTTTGGTAATACTGTTGGCTGCTGCAATTTTTGCAAGCTCATTCATTTTTGCCGGTAAAATTGGCAGTGAATTTATTCCGCAATCCGATAGCAGTTCTGTTTCAGCAACCATTGAGTTACAAACCGGGACACGTTTTGAAGAAACCTCGAAAATTGCAAAGGAAATTGAAACCTTTGTTGCTGAAGAAATACCCGAAGTTGAGTTGAAATCGTACACCGCAGGTTCAGACGACCGTGGGGGCATTAATTCCATTTTCATGTCGTCGGGTTCACATATAATTAATTACAGGCTCAGGTTGATCAAACCGGAAGAACGTGACCGTTCGGTATGGGATATTTCCGAGGCGGTAAGGGTTTACCTGTCGAAAATACCCGAGGTTGCAAATTATAACGTATCGACCCAGAGTGGTATGGGCGGCGGCATGGGCGGCGAACAAAATGTTGAAGTCTCAATTTTTGGATACGATTTTGATCAAACAACTTTATTGGCAAAAGATATTCAGGAGAAGATACAAACACTAAACGGGGCCCGTGAAGTGAAAATCAGCCGTGAGAAATACAAACCCGAACTTACGGTTAAACTCAATCGCGAAAAGCTTGCCCTGCACGGCTTATCAACGGCTTCTGTTTCATCAGCAATCCGTTACCGTGTTGAAGGCATGACAGCAACGCGATTCCGTCAGTTTGGCGACGAATACGATGTAGTGGTCAAATTCAAAGAAGAGGCGCGTAACTCCATTACCGATATAGAAAACATCCAGTTGGCTACACCGGCCGGAAGTTTTATACGGCTTAAAGAAGTGGGTGAAATTGTGCAGACACAAACCCCGCCTAACATTGAACGAAGGCGTAAACAACGTATCGTGAATGTTACATCCGTACCTTATAAGGTTTCTTTGGGCCAGCTTGCTTCCGAAATTCAAACTGAAATTGAAATGATGGATATTCCACAGGGAGTAACGGTTGAAATTGGTGGCTCGTACGAAGATATGCAGGATTCATTTTCAGACCTTGCCATGCTGGCCCTGCTTTCCATCCTGTTGGTTTATATTGTGATGGCCAGCCAGTTCGAATCGTTCAAAATGCCGTTTATCATTATGGTTTCCATCCTGTTTATTGTGCCGGGTGTTATTTTCACCCTCTATTTTACAGGTACAACCCTGAGTATAATTGCTGCTTTGGGTGCTGTATTACTTGTAGGTATTGTAGTGAAAAACGGAATTGTGCTTGTCGACTACATTAACCTGATGCGCGACCGGGGCATTAATCTGAACAAAGCCATTGTAATATCCGGAAAATCGAGGTTACGGCCGGTACTGATGACAGCCTTTACAACGATGCTGGGTATGATGCCTATGGCGCTTAGCCGGGGCGAAGGTTCCGAAATATGGAGCCCGATGGGAATATCTGTTATTGGTGGTTTGTTGTTCTCAACAGTAATTACCATGATTGTTGTTCCCGTGGTTTATGCAAGTATGGCCCGCAAAGGCGAACGCGATAAAGTGCTTGCACTACGTAAAAAGTTCGTATTTATGGATAATAATAACGATAAAGCTCAATAAAATGAAATCGATTTTAATTACATACAATCAAGCACTTACAGAAAGAGTTGAGTACATGCTCGACCGGCTCGAAATAAGAGGCTATACACAATGGGTCGATATTTACGGACGTGGATCGGTAAACGGCGATCCGCACATGGGAACACATACCTGGCCCGAAATTAACAATGCCATTTTGTGTGTTGTTGATGAGCAAAAGGTTGATATTTTGCTCGAAAAAGTAAAAAAACTCGACCATATCAACGAAGAAGTTGGTGTAAGGGCTTTTGTGTGGAATATTGAAAAAATGGTTTAAAACCGAATTTTTTTTGCAAATAATGTTGCACTTATTTCGCACAAACATGTAGTGCGCTGGTTTTTTAAAAATGAAGCAATTACTGCCTGGCAGTATTGACATATCAATCCAATTAGGGGAATGGTTTTTTAACCGTTCCCTTTTTTCATCTATTCATTGCAGCCGACACAGCTTCAACCAAACGTTAAGCAAATGTAATTAATAACCTAACCATAACACCTATTTGTTTCTTTTTTTATCTTTTTCAAGATATATGATACTTTTTATTTGTTTTTACTACCATAAAGACTTATACTTGCATTTCACAATTACTTATTTTTTAAATTTAATTATTTGGCAATTATGTGTGGAATTGTAGGAGTTTTTGACTTAAAGGTTGAATCGCAGGAATTACGGCAGCAAGTGCTTGAACAATCGAAAAAACTGCGGCACCGGGGGCCCGACTGGTCGGGCATTTATTGTGGCGAAAAAGCCATTATTGCCCACGAGAGGCTTTCAATTGTTGATCCCGAATCGGGGGGGCAACCGCTTTACAGCAAGGACCGGAAGCTTATTCTGGGTGTAAACGGCGAAATTTATAATCACCGCGAAATACGTGCAAAAACAAAAAATACGTATGAATACCTTACCGGCTCCGATTGCGAGGTAATACTGGCACTTTACTGTGAAAAAAAAGAACATTTTCTGGATGACTTAAACGGCATTTTTGCCTTTTGCATATACGACGAGGACGAAGATGCATATTTAATTGGCCGTGACCATATCGGGATAATCCCACTTTACCAGGGATGGGACAAACACGGAAATTATTACGTTGCCTCGGAATTGAAGGCACTTGAGGGGTATTGCACAAAAATTGAAGAATTCCCCCCTGCCAGTTACCTCTACAGTAAAGACGGGGAGATTAAGCGCTGGTATTCCCGCGACTGGATGGATTACGAAAATGTAAAAAACAATACAACAAGTATTGATGAGCTAAGGCAGGCCATGGAAGATGCCGTGCATCGTCAGCTAATGTCCGATGTGCCTTATGGCGTGTTGCTTTCGGGAGGGCTCGATTCATCAATTACTTCGGCCCTGGCCAAAAAATTCAGTGCGAAACGGGTGGAAGATGGCGACCAAAAAGATGCATGGTGGCCACAGCTTCACTCATTTGTTATTGGCTTAGAAGGTTCGCCCGACCTTGAAGCTGCACGGAAAGTAGCCGAACACATCGGGTCGGTTCACCACGAAATACATTACACCATTCAGGAAGGGCTCGATGCCATCCGCGATGTAATATACCACATCGAAACCTACGATGTTACTACAGTACGTGCTTCAACACCCATGTACATGATTGCCCGGGTAATAAAATCGATGGGTATAAAAATGGTACTGACCGGCGAAGGGGCCGATGAAATTTTCGGTGGCTATCTCTATTTTCACAAAGCACCCAATGCCGAAGAGTTTCATCAGGAGACCCTGCGTAAAGTAAGCCAGTTAAACTTGTACGATTGCCTCAGGGCCAATAAGTCGTTGGCATCGTGGGGAGTTGAAGGGCGTGTGCCTTTTCTCGACAAGGAATTCATTGATGTGGCCATGCGCCTAAACCCGAAAGACAAGATGGCCAGCAACGGACGTATTGAAAAATGGGTTGTGCGAAAAGCTTTTGAGCATATTCTGCCCGAGAGCGTGACATGGCGTCAGAAGGAACAATTTTCCGATGGTGTTGGCTATGGATGGATCGATACCCTGAAAAAAATGGCATCGGAACAGGTAACCGACGAAATGATGGCCAATGCCCATTACCGTTTCCCGGTTCATACACCCTTATCGAAAGAGGAATACATGTACCGTGAAATCTATTCGGAACATTTCCCTTCGGACCAGGCAGCAGCCTGTGTGCCTTCGGTGCCAAGCATTGCATGCAGTACAGCTAATGCACTGGCCTGGGATAAAGCCTTTCAGAATAACGCCGACCCATCGGGCAGGGCCGTAACCAATGTACACGAAAAAGGAACCATTTTTTCAAAATAGATGATGTGCGGTAAACTCAAGCCGTGATTGCCAAAATTGAGTAAGTGTGTGAGAAAGCCGGCACAATTGTGCCGGCTTGTTTTATTTGAGTCTTTTCATCCTCGATTTTTTGTGTTAGTTAATTATCTAACAGCGACCTCATCTGCTTAGCAATAAAGCCGGTGGCAAATTTTGGGTGGAAGCGGTAAAGGCGGTTCATGGTTTTGGAATCTTTCCCTACCAACACACGGTACTTGTTTTTCTCCATGCCGGCAACGATTATTTCGGCTGCTTTTGTCGGTGGCATGGGGTTAAATTTACTGCTTTTGGCATCACTTGAATTTTTGATGTTTACACCCGAATTGGCCGAAATATTTGTACCAATTGCACCCGGGAAAACTACAGTTACATTTACGTTGGTTTCTTTAAGCTCGGCGTATAAGGCTTCTGTCATAAGTTTCACGGCTGCTTTTGCAGCACCATAGATGCTTTGGCCGGGCACAGGCAAAAAACCACCCATGCTTGAAACATTTACAACGTGAGCCGTGGGGCGTTTGAGCAAAAGTGGTAAAAATGACTTGGTCATGTACATTGTGCCCCAAAAATTGACGTTGAAAACCCTGTTTATTGCACCATAATCAAGTTCGTTGATTTTTACAAAAGGCTGAATAATTCCGGCATTGTTAATAATACCATCAACCTGTCCGTGCTTTTCCATTATCTTTTCAGGAAAAGCTTCAACACCTTTTTTGTCGGTTATGTCCAAAACGTGGGTTGACAAATTACCCGCCTTATCGCCCGCAAGTTGAACGGTTTCTTCCAAGGCTTTTTCGTTAATATCAACGGCGGCAACACGCGCACCTTTTTCGAGCAGGTTCAACACCAGCTCTCTGCCAATGCCGTTACCACCCCCGGTAACCACTATCGTTTTATCTTTTACTTTCATAATACTGATCCATTAAATAATTGTATCGATTTATTTTTCAAAACACATTATTATTATTAATAACCAACATGTTGCCGGATTGTTCATCAAACAAAAACGAAGATGTGAAAACGATTAGAAAATTTTTGCAGGGCAGCCTACCCGATAGCTGTATCGTTTAAAAAAAGAAAAAGTGCCGGGGGATTAATCAGTTTGGGGTAGCCACCACCATTAGTTCGGGGTTTCCACCAATAAATGCATATTCCCGGCACTTGTTTTCAGCTAAAAGTTACGTTTTCTGTTTTTTACAAAAAAATTTTTTACACTAACACATATATAGATTTTATAAAAAGCCTGAATTCATTGACAAACGTAAAAGCACCACCACGAACCGGGCAATTATTTTTCGACCTTTCAGTTTTATTAATGTGTATTTTTTACAAAAACTTTGAGCGTAAAAAATGTTACTTCACAATAATATCTTATTTTTGAGGCCATAATGCGAAAGACAATAATCATATTATCATTTGCACTGTTTCTACCCGTCATTCTATTAGCCCGGACAGGAAACCTAAACCGCGACTGGTACAAAAACTGGCACGTAGGTACAAACGGCGGCATAAATATCTTCACCACCGAAATAAAAAAAGATTTTTCCAGGGTATCGATGGACATGAACCCTAAACCCAATGGCATGTTTTCTCTTCATTTAGACAAAATTTTCAACAATAACTTTGGTGTTGGAATCGAATTTGAAAAGAATTTTTTCGCGGGCGACAAAACCTTCCCGAATAAAATTAACTGGCTTGTATACGGAAGCCGCTTTAATAATGAGAATTCAACGTTTATATCGCACCCGGTTTATTTCAGGACCAACACATCAACCTGGTTCGTTAATTTTCATTACAACTTTACGAACTTTAAAGACGAATACGATGAATACCTCGATTTTAACTTGTATGTAAAAGCAGGCATCGGTTTCACCTCAATTGGGGTTGAACTTGGATACAAAAACCCAGCCCACTACATAGACACTTACCTGCCAAACCCTTTATATGAAAAGGGACAGGGCATCCATTCCTTTAAAGACATGTACGGTACTTTTCATATTGGAACGGGGTTGAATTATTACCTTTCTCCCCGTTTTTCGCTAAATGCCGAACTATCGTTGCTTTTTGTAAGCAACGATTACTTAGATGGAATTCACAATTACGAAGCCACCATCATGCCAAACAACCAGGTAATACTTAACCGGCAGGAAGCCTACGCCTTTATTCCGGAACTCAAAATTGGCATTTCATACCATTTTAACTGGTTTAAGCGCAAGCTTAACGAAAGCATCTGGGGACAGTCGTACGAAGAGTTCAGGAACAAGTTTTACCATAGGAAAAAGAAAACAAATAAAAATGAAGAGCCCACACTTGAAGGCATGTAAAGGCCTCTCCTTCTTTTGTATTACTGGTTAATCTTTTTCAAAATGCACACACTCCCACTCGTTTGCAACGAGTGGGTCAAAACCTTTCGTTTGTAACGACAAGCTTGATGTTAATTGCATAAACGAATACCAACAATATAAATTTTGTCATTGTTGTTGATGTTTACTTTACTGTAAAAAAGTACTAAATAGGTCATTTACCCTCGTCACAGACGAGAAAGTGTAAATCCCTCGTTGCAAACGAGGAGCAGTTGGGGACGCTGATTTTCAATTCTTGTCCGACTTTGTCGAGTAGGAATACCCGACTTACTTAGTTGCCATCAGTTATTCGTCTTTTACGCAACGCACCGAGAACCCGAGCATGCGGGTGAAGCTGCTTCGGTTCACAACTGAACTACTGTAACTCAGGTTCCGGTACCACGCTTCGGAAGTGCCAGTCTCAGTGGCACTCCACCAGTATGCATATTGTTCAATACCAAAAAAATTGCCAATATTGTTTCGCAAACCGCCAGGAAGGGCAGAATAACCGGAATCATTGTTAGAAGATAAATCATTACCCACATTGCCCGGTTCAACATTAATAGCCCAATCAGAAGTTGCTGCCATTGCTTTTGCAATATCATCTCCGCTACCGCCATATCCGTATCCGTTATTTTCAAGGTAATCAGTAAGTATTGTCCATTCGGCATCGCTGGGCAAATGCCAACCAGTTGGACAAGCTATTAAAGCAGCCGGCCAATTGTACAACACCCCGTATGTCTGGTAATTTTCGGTAGCTTTAGCGGCACTTACATTGATTCCGTCATAATCATAAACATAATAAAAAGGATCGATTTCTGAACCATCTACCGGGGAGCTGACCGAAGGCAGGTAAGCCAGGTTTTCTGCCATCCACAACTGGCTGCCGATAAGTACCGTATTGTACTGATTCCCATCGCGCGGGTCGATAAAGCCGTTTTGAAGTAATTGCAATAACGAAAATAAACTATCGACATAAGCCTTTGTCGCTGCATCCTGATCGTCAGTTGGATCGGTAACGCTTTTAAGTTGTGTGTTTACTGCATTTCCGAGCGCAGCCACATCGGAAAGTGTCTGGGTTTCGGTTTCCACGGTTTCTGCTTCTTTTGCATAAAAAGCATAGGGTGTTGAAAGGATTTCACTGGTTCCGGTTATGGTATAACTGGTGCCACCTGACGGATCGATTTCCATTTTAAGATAATACGAATAGCTTCCCCAGCTAATGCCTGAAAATGTTCCACTGACCGGAGCTCCTCCTCCTATCTCGATAGAAACCAAACCATTAATATTTGTTGTAGGGGCATGAGTTTCAACATAAACATCTGTTCCAGTTACCTGACCTTTCAAAATACTGATTTGTATGCCAACAACCTGCGACCGTACCAGATCACCGGATGCATCTCTTACTACTGTTTGATAACTAATTTTTTCAGGTACCTGGGCAAGCGAGAACATGCCTGCAAAGACCAGGGAAAGTGTGAATAGAGTTAAACGTGTAATTTTCGGAGGTTTCATTAGATACTATTTTATATGGTTATTTTTATCAGTTTTTCAATTAATTGTTCTGCTTTCAGGCACGGGTTAAAACCCGCGCAATTAAAGGTATGTCGGACATTCCTGTCCGACAAGTCGGGCTAGCAAAACCGACCTGCCAACCTGTTCTTCAATCTTTAACACAACGTACCGAGAACCCATAATCATGGGTGCCGTTGGTCCGGTACACTTCTGAATGGTAGTAGTACAGGGGCCGGTACCATGCATTCGAACTATCGAACTCAGTGCCACTCCACCAGTAGCCAAAATCACCAAGGCTTAAGAAATCACCACTTAAGTAGCGGTAACCGCCCGGAAGTGCACTAAAACCCGAACTGTTGTTTGTGGTAATATCATTACCAACATCGCCAGGTGTAGCTGAAAATGCCCATTGGGAAGTTGCTGCAAATGCTTTTCCAATATCATCGCCACTTCCCCCGTAGCCATACCCATTGTTTTCAAGGTAATCGGTAAGGGTTGTCCATTCGGCATCGGTGGGCAAGTGCCATCCGTCAGCCGACGGACATGCTGTTGTTGCTGCCGGCCAGTTGTACAGTACACCATACGTTTGGTAATTTTCGGCTACTTTGGCTGCGCTTACACTGGCTCCGTCATACCCATAAACATAATAATAAGGGTCGGTAACTGATTCTTCGTCCGGTGGATTTACCGAAGGCAGGTATGCCAGGTTTTCGGCCATCCATATCTGGCCGCCGATCCTGATTGTCTGGTAAGTTTTACCATCCCTCGAATCGGTAAAAGAACTTACACCCGTTAGGTTTTTCAGGTATTCAATTTCTTCGAGAAGGATATCGACATACGCTTTTGTTGCAGCATCCTGATCATCGGTTGGGTCTGTTACATTCTTTAACTGTCCATTTGCTTCATTTCCATTCGTCACTACATCGGATAACGTCTGTTCTTCAAACTCAACATTTTTGGCATACAAAGCATAGGGCACACTCAGTATTTCAGTTGTACCGGTAACTGTATATGAATATCCTCCGTCCGGATCGGTTTCTGTTTTTAAAAAATAAGGTTTATTACTCCAGTCAATAGAAGGGAATGAGCCGCTTTCAGGTGTGCCATCACCAATTTCAAGCGTTGCCAAACCATTAATGTTTGTTGTTAGCTTATGCGATTCGGCATAAACGACTGTACCGGTTTCCGAACCTTGTAAAATGCTGATTTTTATCCGTACGGTTTTCGAGCGCACCAATTTACCGGTATTATCCCTGATTACGGATTGGTAGCTGATCCTGTCGGGAGATTGAGCCATTACCTGTACATTTAATAATATCAGGGAAATACTGAATAAGAACAGATATGCTATTCTATTTTGCAACATAATAATGTATTAGTTCACGATCATTTTCCTGACAAACTGTTCATCCCCGCCCGAAACTTTTACAAAATATATCCCTTTCCGGGCAAAAGGGAGGTTTATTTCTACATCCTTTTCCTGCAAAAACCCCGATTGATAAACACTCGCCCCAACCATGTTGTACACATTAACCAAGACATTGTCTTTCAGGTTGGAAAGCGAAAGGGTAAACCGGCCGTTGTTGGGGTTGGGATACAGTTTTACCCCCATGCCCGAGGCAAAGGTTTCGTCAAACGAAACATCGGTCTGCACCTTTTTGCTTTTTGCAACGGGTGGCAATAGTAAAACGGTGCTTTCAATCAAACCGTCACAGAAAGTGCCATCGGTGGTAATGTGGCCGTGCACATAACTGCCGGGCAGGGCATGAAAACCGTGCAGAAATGAAATGGAACTGGCGGCAATAAAATCGGAATTGGCGCCGTTTTCAACAATAACTTCTCCATCATCGCCTGCAACTGTCATGTTTAACTGCGCGTTGTAACAAAGCAGATCACCATCCGAAAGGGTTTCATCGAATAGTGAATAGAGTGGCGGCACAACATCGTTTTCGAAGGGATGCTGCACACCCTCGGCTACCGAGCTGCTCCCGGTAAAATAATTTTCACAGGCAAACTGTCCGAATGAGAAACTGAATGAACCTCCCGTGCCGGTACCTTCACCGCCGGAACTGTGCATGCCCTCTTGCGCCCACATAAAAAGGGGCAGGCAAAACAGAAGAATAAAAACTGTAAATTTCATGATTTTGTTTGGCTTAAAATATTGAATTGAGAATTATTATATTTTTAGATTTACCCTGACTAACAACAAACTGATAGCAATATACAATTTTTTATAGTAAAAATCCATTGAATTTTTGAATAATTTTTGTTTACCAAAAGTAAGTCGGACATTAGCTGATGCTGATTTTTAATTCGTGTCCGATTACGTCGGGTAGGAATACCCGACTTATAAAACCATATTCCGAATGGTTGCCTTAAAATAACCAATTATTTAAGCAGGCTGGCTAAGTGAAAAACGCTGCCTCCCGAAATCCGATTGGCTAATCCCGCACACACCGTACACTCATGCCCTGCAATTTATTCCAGTTTCTACCGTAATTGGGTCCTGTATAGCTCGAACCAAAGAATACGGCATAAGCCCTTTCCGTATTATATTCCGAACTCCACCAGGAAGCCCAGCCGGGCAAATTATTAAAAGAACCACCGGTTCCACGGTATCCTCCGGGCAATGCTGAAAAACCACTTTTATTTCTTTTATCAGGATAATCGGTATTTCCCACAGCACCTGCGGTTGACGATTCTGACCACCCTGTGGAAGTAGCCATCGATTTGGCGATATAATTGCCTGAAGTAGATCCATCGTAGTTATAACCATTGGCTATCAGGTAATCGATTAATGCACTCCATTCTGTTTCATCGGGCAAATGCCAGCCACTGGGACAGGCATTTTCAGCTGCAGCCCAATTGTACAGTACCCCGTAAGTTTCGTAATTTTCGGTTGCCTGTGCTTCTTCAACACTGTCGCCATCATAATCGTATACGTAGTAATGTGGGTCGGTATATGATTCATGCGCTGCTGAGTCGACAGAAGGCAGGTAGGCCAGGTTTTCAGCCATCCACTCCATCATGTCAATGGTGATGTAGCTGTATACATTGCCATCCCTTGCATCGGTAAAAGAACTAACACCTGTAAGCTTTTTCAGAAATTCAATTTCTTTCAAAAGTAAATCGACATAGGCTTTTGTTGCGGCATCCTGTGGATCGACTGGATCGGCAACATTAATAATGTTATTGTTACGTAAATTGACTTCCCTCCGCTGGCGCGAGTTTGTAACTCGTGCCTGGTAATATTTTAAATACCACGCGATATACTATAAGATGTTTCGGGTTTGATTCCCGGAAAAAATTTCTGTATGCATTTGGACACGAGTTACAAACTCGCGCCACACAGGGGAGTTTCTTACCCAACCAGTCGGGTTGGAAAACCCGGCTTACAAGTAGGTCGGACATTCCTGTCCGACTTTGTCGGGTAAGAATACCCGACTTACTTAGTTGCCATCAGTTATTCGTCTTTTACACAACGCACACTATATCCACACTCTTTATAAAAGTAATTCTGGTAAACTGTAGCATGTGTATTAACCAGGTAACGGCGCCAGGCGTAATTCGCATCAAGTTCGGTGGCCGACCACCAACAACCGACATAGTCAAAATCGCTGAATTCATCAACATGATTTCTCCATCCGCCGGGCTGACCATCAAAACCACTGCTGTTATTAACCGACGGATCCTTACCGGGTGTCGCTTCTATTGTACTGATTGCCCAATTTTCAGTTGCAGCCATCGATTTGGCAATATCATCACCACTTCCACCATATCCATAACCATTATTTTCAAGGTAATCGGTAAGTATAGTCCATTCTGCATCGGTGGGTAAATGCCAACCACTGGGACATGCCGTTGTAGCAGCCGGCCAGTTGTACAATACACCGTACGTTTGGTAATTGCTGGTAGCTTTAGCTGCACTTATGTCGGTTCCCGAATAACCGTAAACATAATAATAGGATTCAGTACCATCACCATCTTCGGAACCATCTGCCGGAGGGCTTACCTCGGGCAGGTAGGCCAGGTTTTCGGCCATCCATAACTGGTTGCCGATCAGCACCGTGCTGTAATGGTTCCCGTCGCGCGGGTCGACAAAGCCGTTTTGCACGATTTGTATTGTCGAAAGCAGGTTATCGACATACATTTTAGTTGCGGCATCCTGGTCATCGGTCGGGTCGGCTATGTTTTTTATTTGCGTGGCATTCCCGTCGTTACTTTCCCCCAGCACATCGGAGAGACCCTGGGTTTCTGTCTCGACCGTCTCAGCCGTTTTTGCATACAGGGCATAGGGTATACTTAATATTTCCGTAGTTCCGGTAATGGAATAACTCATCCCACCAGTCGGATCGGTTTCCACTTTCAGGAAATAAGGGCTTTCGCTCCAGTCAATGTCTGAAAAGTTCCCACTAACAGGTGTACCATTTCCCACTTCAACAGAGGCCAGCCCGTTAATATTTGTTGTTGAGGTATGGGTTTCAACATAAACCGCTGTTCCCGAGGCCGAGCCTTGCAAAATACTGATCTGCATACCCACAGGTTGCGACCGTACCAGTTCACCGGAGGCATCCCTGATTACAGTTTGATAACTCACCTTTTGAGGCGCCTGGGCAAACGAAAACACGCACGTGTTAACGAGTAGTAATAAAATGAAAAATGCAAATTTTTGAGATTTCATGATGTCCTGTTTTGTATTGTTAGTTTACGATCATCTTCTTTACAAACTGTTCATCCCCGCCCGAAACTTTTACAAAATAGATCCCTTTCCGGGCAAAAGGCAGGTTTATTTCCACATCCATTTCCTGCAGAAAGTCCGATTGAAAAACACTCGCCCCAACCATGTTGTACACATTGACCAAAACATTGTTTCCGGGATTTTTAAGCGAAAGTGTAAACCGGCCGTTGTTGGGGTTGGGATAAAGTTTTACCTTCATCCCCGAGGCGAAGGTTTCGTCAAACAAAACATCATTCTGCACCTTTGTGCTTTTTGCAACGGGTGGCAAAAGTAAAATGGTGCTTTCAATCAATCCATCGCAGAAAGTGCCATCGGTAGTAATGCGACCGTGCACATAGCTGCCAGGCAGGGCATGAAAACCGTGCAAAAAAGAGATGGTGCCGGCGGCGATGAAATCGGAATTGGCGCCGTTTTCCACAAGTACCGCGCCATCATCTCCCGCCACGGTCAGGTTTACCTGGGCATTGTAACACAGCGGGTCGCCATCCTGAAGGGTTGAATTAAACAGGGAATACAGGGGCGGTACTACATCGTTCTCGAAGGGGTGCTGCACACCCTCGGCTACCGAGCTGCTCCCGGTAAAATAATTTTCATAGGCAAACTGCCCGAACGAGAAACTGAACGAACCCCCCGTGCCGGTACCCTCACCGCCGGAACTGTGCATGCCCTCCTGCGCCCACATAAAAAGGGGCAGGCAAAACAGAAGAATAAAAACTGTAAATTTCATAATTTGTCTGGCTTAATAAATTGAACTTAGTATTATTTCATTTTTAGATTTACCCTGACTAACAACAAATTGATAGCAATATACAATTTATTATATTAAAAAGGCATTGAATTTATTAACATTTTTTGTTAACCAAAGCAGGTCGGACATTAGCTAACGCTGATTTTCAATTCTTGTCCGAATAGTCGGGTTAGAAAACCCGACTTACAGGCAGATCAATATTCGTGTACGATTACGTCGGGTTGGAATACCCGACTTATAAAACCATATTCCGAATGGTTGCCTCAAAATAACCAATTATTTAAGCAGGCTGGCTAAGTGAAAAACGCTGCCTCCCGAAATCCGATTGGCTAATCCCGCACACACCGTACACTCATGCCCTGCAATTTATTCCAGTTTCCACCGTAATTGGGTCCTGTATAGCTCGAACCAAAGAATACGGCATAGGCCCTTTCCGTATTATATTCCGAGCTCCACCAGGAAGCCCATCCGGGCATATTAAAAAAAGCTCCCCCGGTAGCACGGTAGCCTCCCGGAAGAGCTGAAAAACCGCTTTTATTTTTTATTTCAGGATAATCGGTGTTCCCAACTGCGCCTTCGGTTGATGATTGAGACCACCCAGTGGCAGTAGCCATCGATTTGGCAATGCTATTGCCCGAAGTTGAACCATCATAGTTGTATCCGTTCGCAATAAGATAATTGATAAGCGCTTCCCATTCTGTTTCTTCTGCCAGATGCCAACCACTCGGACAGGCATTTTCTGCTGCCGCCCAGTTGTATAAAACCCCGTATGTTTGATAATTTTCCGTTGCCTGTGCTTCTTCAACACTGTCGCCATCATAATCGTAAACATAGTAATACGGATCGGTATATGATTGATGTGCTACTGAGTCGACTGAAGGCAAATAGGCCAGGTTTTCAGCCATCCACTCCATCGTGTCAATGGTAATGTAGCTGTATACATTGCCATCCCTCGGATCGGTAAACGAACTAACTCCGGTTAGTCTCTTCAAAAACTCAATTTGCTTCAGAAGCAAATCAACATAAGCCTTTGTTGTAGCGTCCTGCGGTTCGACAGGGTCAGCAACATTGACAACATTGTTGTTGCGAACATTAATTTCACCATCAACTTCCAGTTTTGAAGATGGATTAGAGGAGCCTATCCCAACATTACCGCTTGGAGTAATCGACAAAAAATCATAATAATTTGTCCCATCGAAATAATTAAAATCCAGGTAGTTTTGTCTTGATTCATTGCTCCGGTGCAACAAACTCCAACTCTTTCCCGAAGTATAATCCTGAAGGGAGTAACCGCTATAATTCCAAGTATCGCCAAAGCCCCTGTTATGAACATACGATGCCGATGAAGGGCAAGACATATCTAAAGGTGATGCGCCTGAATTATTGATTACTTCAAGTGGTGCCTGCGGGTTGCTTGTCCCGATCCCGACAAATCCATTGTTGTAGGATATTTTGTTTCCGTTTTTTTCCCAGGTCGGGTTACTTACGTTATCGGCTATATTGGCATGTAATGCGTAAGGTACGCTCAATATCTGGGTTGTGCCTGAAATGGTATAGGTGGTGCCTCCGTCAGCTGACGGATCGGTTTCCACCTTAAGAAAATAAGGGCCATCGCTCCAGTCGATGTCTGAAAACAATGTTCCTCCGGTAGGTGTGCCGTTTCCCACTTCAACCGAAGCCAGCCCGTTTACGTTTGTTGTAGGGGTATGGGTTTCGATATAAACCGCTGTTCCACCGGCCGAGCCCTGCAAAATACTGATCTGCATTCCAACAGCCTGCGACCTGACTAAATCTCCGGAAGCATCTCTGATTACTGATTGGTAACTCACTTTTTCAGGCGCTTGTGCAATTGAAAGCAAGCCTGACAAAATCATGCAAAGTATAAACAATGCAATAGGTTTTGATTTTGTTAGTTTCATGATATATTGTTTTATGTTGTTAGTTTACGATCATTTTCATAGGCAAACTGCCCGAACGAGAAACTGAACGAACCTCCCGTGCCGGTACCTTCACCGCCGGAACTGTGCATGCCCTCTTGCGCCCACATAAAAAGGGGCAGGCAAAACAGAAGAATAAATAAAATGGATTTCATAATTTGTTTGGCTATAATGATTACAGTAAAAATAAACGGTTAAATTTGAAATAACTTTCAATTTAAGCTTCTTTTGTTAAATAAACAAAAAATGATTGCTAAAATTAAAATCATTTTATAATTCCGGAATAAAGTCTTATCATATTTATTATCATCTACCTTCCAAATATCTTATTTGCTGATAATTAAAGTAGTTTTGAAGATAGTATTTTTCAGCAGATCTGAGTTTCTTACCCAACCAATCGGATTGGAAAACCCGACTTACAAGGCAACCCATTTTTCTTTCGGCAGCGCTTTTAAAAAGGGCGTCAATTACCTGCATGTTACCCAGCGCATCGGTTGAAGGATTTGGCACTGGCAGGTTGTTGATGACCCACACTCCCACTCGTTTGCAACGACAAGCTTGATGTTAATTGCATAAACGAATACCAACAATATACATTTTGTAAATGAAATAAGAAAAGTTGATGGTTAACAATAACAATACCAAAGGGTCATTTCAGTATAGTTGATGATGTTTACTTTACTGTAAAAAAAGTACCAAACAGGTCGTTCACCCTCGTCACCCGCTGGCGCAGATTTATAATCTGTGCCTTGCTTTATAAAGCAATCATTTTTTTCCCTTATAAATCAAACCATGCTTTAGCACGGTCCCTATAGCCAAAGGTGTATCGGGATAATAAAGCTCACTGCGTTCGCTAATCCCTGACACAACGAACGGAATAACCGAGATATCGGTTACAAACAATTGGGTTCAAATTTGGACTGTTGTTGTTTAGGCTCCGGTACCAGGTTAGTGTACTGCTACTCGCTGATGCACTCCACCAATAGCCGCCAATTCCATCATTACTAAAACTGTTGATGCGATAGCCACCCGGAATAGCACCAAAACCGCTGCTGTTGTTGCTTGCAATATCGTTCCCCGGTGTACCGGCGGTAGCCGAAAAAAGCCAAAGTGTGTTTGATGCCAGGGCTTTGGCAATATCAGTGCCGCTGGCTTCAAAGCCATAACCTTTATTTGCCAGATAATTACCAAGGATTGTCCACTCAGCATCAGTTGGCAAATGCCAGCCTGATGGACAAGCAGTAAGTGCAGCCGGCCAGTTGTACAACACGCCATAAGTTTCGTAGTTGGCTGCTTTAGCTTCGCTTACAACACTGCCTTCATAACCATAAACGTAATAATACGGCGCGGTAGTAGACCCTACATTTGGCGGACTAACTGAGGGCAAATACTTTAGATTCTCGGCCATCCATAGCTGGTTACCAATAAGTATGGCTTCGTAGTGAGTTCCGTCCCGTGAATCGAAAAAACCTTTTTGCGCTTCCTGCACCATGTATAACATTTTATCAACATACGTTTTGGTAGTTGCATCCTGGTCATCGGTCGGGTTGGCAATGTTTTTTATTTGCGTGGCATTACCGTTGTTGTTTTGACCCAGCACATCGGAGAGACCCTGGGTTTCTGTCTCGACAGTCTCAGCTTTTTTTGAATACAGGGCATACGGTATACTTAATATTTCCGTAGTTCCGGTAATGGAATAACTCATCCCGCCAGTCGGATCGGTCTCCACTTTCAGAAAATACGGGCCATCACTCCAGTCAATATCCGAAAAAGTATCGCTGCTGGTACCCGTCCCGACTTCAACCGATGCCAGCCCGTTTACGTTTGTTGTTGGTGTATGGGTTTCGACATAAACCGCTTTTCCCGAGACCGAGCCCTTCACAATACTTATTTGCATGCCCACAATCTGCGATCTTACCAGTTCGCCGGAAGCATCACGGATTACGGATTGATAACTCACCTTTTCAGGCGCTTGTGCAATTGAAAGCAAGCCTGACAAAAACATGCAAAGTACAAACAATGCAAAAGGTTTATATTTTATTGGTTTCATGATATATTGTTTTATGTTGTTAGTTTACGATCATTTTCTTTATAAACTGTTCAAGTCCGCCCGAAACTTTCACAAAATAGATCCCTTTTCGGGCAAAAGGCAGGTTGATTTCCACATCCTTTCCCTGCAAAAAACCCGATTGATAAACGCTTGCCCCAACCATGTTGTATACATTGTCCAAAACATTGTTAACAAGATTTTTAAGCGAAAGGGTAAACCGGCCGTTGTTCGAATTTATGGCAATTTTTAAAATAGACAAATCAACATTATTTATTATCAACGGGGATCACTTCACTCTAATTTTGCATAAAAGGAATTAATCCCTCAAGCAACGTACAGAAAAACCTGCCGCCTTACTGAAGTTTTCCCTGTACACAGAGCTGCTATTGTAGTTCATGTAACGGTACCACGCATTTGCTCCAAAAATCTCCAATGTACTCCACCAATAACCGTAGCCACCAACACCGTTGAATTCATCATTGTTACAGAAGCCACCTGGAAGGGATGTAAAATCGGTTTCGTTGGTTGCTCCGGTGTTGGGACTATCCCAATGTGTTGTTCCGGCCTCTTTCAGTTTGCCACCAGCAACACTTTCGCCACCAAGATAATCGGTTAACTCTGTCCACTCAGCATCGCTTGGCAAATGCCAGCCTGTTGGGCATACACCCTGAATACCGCTCGGGTTGTCACTACTGCTTGCCGCCTCATTCATAGCTGCAGACCAATTGTATAAAACACCATAAATTGTATAATTAGCAGAGGCTTTGGCATCACTTACATTTGTGCCATCATAGCCATGTACATAATAATATGGGGCTGTTTGCGAACTTGTGGCGGGACCAACTACGCTTGGCAAATATTTTAGGTTTTCTTCCATCCATACCTGTTCTCCTATTTTTACCACATTGTAATGATTGTTGTCTCTGGGGTCAGTATAACCGTTTGCTATTAAGTTTGCTTCCACTAATGCTTCTAAGGTTTCGATCCTATCTAAAAGAGTTCCGGTTGCAGTTTCTGCAGTTTTGGTATGTAACGCGTAAGGCACACTCAAAATTTCGGTTGTTCCAATAATGGTATAGGTTGTTCCACCTGAAGGGTCGGTTTCTGCTTTCAGGAAGTAAGACCCATCGCCCCAGTCAATAACTGAAAAATTATCACCCGTTGTGCCGTTTCCCACTTCAACAGAAGCAAGACCGTTTATGTTTGTTGTTGGGCTATGGGTTTCGACATAAACCGCTGTTCCTGATGCCGATCCCTGCAAAATACTTACTTGCATGCCCACAATCTGCGATCTTACCAGTTCGCCGGAAGCAACACGGATTACGGATTGATAACTCACCTTTTCAGGCGCTTGTGCAATTGAAAGCAAGCCTGACAAAATCATGCAAAGTACAAACAATGCAAAAGGTTCATATTTTATTGGTTTCATGATATATTGTTTTATGTTGTTAGTTTACGATCATTTTCATAGGCAAATTGCCCGAACGAGAAACTGAACGAACCTCCCGTGCCGATGCCCTCACTACCGGAACTGTGCATGCCCTCCTGCGCCCACATAAAAAGGGGCAGGCAAAACAGAAGTATAAAAACTGTATATTTCATTATTGCTTTGCGTTAAAACGTTTAATAATAAGCACTTAAAGCTTTTATTTAATATCTATTATGTCTTAAAAAGTCTAATTAAAATTATGACAATTAAATGAAGAATAAACAGCCAAAAAACCTGTTTAAGAGCAGGTTTCTGGAGATGAAAAAAATCAACACATGAAATATTTGCAAATGTGGGTAGGAATACCCGGTTTACAGGCAGGGCAGACATTAGATGACGCTGATTTTTAATTCTTGTACGCATAGTCGGGTTAGAAAACCCGACTTACTTTATTGGAAAACCAGACTTACAAGGTAACCCATTTGCTTTCGGCAGCGCTTTTAAAAAGGGCGTCAATTACCTGCATGTTGCCCAGCGCATCGGTTAAAGGATTTGGCACTGGCAGGTTGTTGATGATTGCATTGGCAAACTGTTCGGCCTGCAGGGTGTATTGGTCGACCGGAGGGAAGGTGAACGTTTCTTTCCCCTTTTCAGTACATAAATGAATCCGGGTTTCTTCATCGGGCGGGGCATTAACCGGTATCTCAATTTCGATTCGGCCTTTGGTGCCATGAATTTCGGCCCGCTGAAAATGCATTAGCTGTGTAGAACAAGTAAAGGTTGAAGTAATCCCATCGGAAAAATCGAGCATACCTGATGTAAGCCGGTCAATTTCCATATCCGGATCACGGTCAATTAATCCCACTACCCGTTTAGGTTCTTTTTCAAAAATAAAGCGGGGGAACGAAATGCAGTAGCAGCCAATATCCATTATTGCGCCCCCGCCAATGTCTTCTTTATTACGGATGTTATCCGGATCGGCATTGAAGTACGAAAAAAATGAACTGACTGTTTTAACCTCCCCTATTGTCTCCTCCTGTGCCAGATGTTTTGCCTTCTGCCACTGGGGATGGAACCGGTACATGAAAGCTTCCATCACTTTCAGTCCGGGAAACTTCTGAACTTCTGCCAAAAAACGTTCCGCCTCTTTTGAATCGAGCGAAATTGGTTTTTCGCACAATACGTGTTTGCCGGCCTCCAACGCTTTCAGTGTAAAGGGGACATGGAGGTGGTTTGGTAAGGGATTGTATATTGCATCGATTTCCGGGTCGGCCAGCATATCTTCATAACTACCATAAGCTTTTGGTATATCAAGCCTTTCAGCCTCATATTTAGCCTTTTCCAACGAACGGGATGAAATGGCAGTAACTTCACAATTTTCAGCCTTTTGAATTGCCGGAATAACTTTTACCGTTCCGATTTTTGCCGTGCTCAATATGCCCCATTTTACTTTTTTCATAAATCATGCTCTTTTGTTGATTATACATATTTGGCTGTTAGCCATTAGCCATCCCGGCCACTTTTCCACACCAAAACCTCACCCGGTTTAATATCCGTGTTCCCCAAAAGGACCGTGGCATCTTTATCGAGCGGGAAGCGGTAAATTGCCGAAGAATAATTCACGGCAACCCATAGTCCTTTTCGCCAGTAAACCAGTACTCCTTCGGGGTAATTTTTCACCATTAATCCCTTATCTTCAAACAGGTTTACCATGATTTCCTTTTCCATCATGTCGCGCTCATTTACTGCACCAATGTAAGTAACCGAGCCATTTCCAAGCTTGCGCGAAACAACCGCTCCTGCCCCTTTATAAAACTGATCGGTATACGTTCCAATCTGTTCTTCTTTGTTATGCACATCAAGAATATCGGCCCACAAATACCATGTGTAATTTTTCCCTTGCAAATCGATATGGCCACGGTGTTTTTCAGGAAGCATATCGTAAGCTGTAACATCGGCACCGATCAGCTCACTTAAAGGTTCAGCCCAGTTTCCTTCCCAGAAATGGCCGTCGCGGTTTTTAATGCCGGTACGACAGGTAATGACCAGGTCTCCCCCGTTTTCGGCATAGGTTTTCCACTTTTCAATCAGCCCTTTGTCAACCGACTGGTAGGCCGGCACAATTAACATTTGATATTTCGAAAAGTCACCATCTTCAGCAATAAGGTCGACCGGGACACCCATCGATTTCAATATTTTTTGGTATTTCAACACGAACTGGAGGTAATTCCAATCGCTGCGTTGTGACTGTCGATCGTTGTCCCACATGTTTTCGTGACTAAAAAGAATGGCCGTGGCTTTTTGGGCATAGTCAGCGGGTAAGGCAGCTTGCCAGTCAACATGTTTTTCAATTTCTTTCACCTCAGCTATAAACTGCATGTAATCTTTCCCGCCCTGCGAAGGTGTTACCCCGTCGTTTTCCATAATACCGGCATGGTATTGCTCAACACCATATAACACCTGGCGGTAACGGTACGAACTGACCAGTTGTGAGCCTGCACCCAGGCAATGCCACAACCACATGCGTACAACACCGGGCTTCAGCAGGGGATTTGGATTGCCCCAGTTCACCTGTCCGGGTTGAAGTTCAAGTATTCCGTAACAATTTTTGACCGGCCGGTAATAATCATTAAAAAGCATCAGTTTGTCGGGGTCGCCGAGGCGAAAGCCCTGTAAACCCAGATTTTCACTACCCCCGTTCGGGTAGGCGGTAAAACAGGGGAAATCGGTACCATCGTCAAGCCGGGGATTTGCATTATAGGGCAGACTGGCATAATTGGTAGTGATAAACTGATTGGGTGAAATATGTTTGCGTAAAATTGTGGCTTGCTGATTCAAAAATCCGGCCTGCACCGAGGCCGTATACCGTTTAAAGTCGAGCAGGGCATGCGGGTTGTTTCCCCACCATTCAACAGCGCTGGTATTGTGAATGCTGATCTCGTAAAAGTTGCTGTAATGTATACTCCAGAAAGCAGTGCCCCAGGCTTCGTTCAACCTGTCGATGGTTTTATATTTATCCATGAGCCAAAAACGAAACCCTTTTTGAGCCGAGGGGCTGTAATCGGGTTTTGCCTCGGGTTCGTTATCGAGTTGCCATCCCCAAACGTTTGGGTTATTGCCGTAATGTTCGGCTAAGGCTTCAATCATTTTGGCAGCCAGTTCACGGTATTTTTCATTGGCCAGCGAATTGTTCTGGCGCGTTCCGTGCTCACCCCGAAGGTAGTTGCTGTTCATCACATAGGTTTCGGGATAATGAATGCCCATCCAAGCCGGTGTGGTTGCCGTGGGCGTACACAACATCACTTTTAACCCGTGCTTTGCTGCCAGCGAAACGGCTTTGTCGAGCCAGCCAAATTCATAGTTTCCCTCACTGGGCTCGAGAAATGTCCAGGCAAATTCGCCCATGTGCACGTACTCAAAACCCATTTCTGCCATGTTTTTAAAATCGCGGTTCCATTTCGATTCCGGCCAATGTTCTGGATAATAAAATGTTCCGGGGGTTATAAGCTTGTTTTGAGAAAGAAAATCTGAGGATTCCTGTCCTGCTGTTATACCCAACGAACCAATAAAAAAAATAAAGCAAAGCGTATAAGTTTTCATTATTCTTGAAATATATTGTTCATATATCAAAACGGTTGTTTAACAAATATAACATAATGAGGATAAAAACCAACATGAGCACACCGGGTATTTTGGTGCATTTGCTGGCGATATAAAACAAGCATTACAACAGTATGATAACACACAACACAATGATGATCATGCAAGTCATGGAACACCATACAGGTTCAACAAAACGTTTTATCCGTTATCTAATTGTCGTTCAATGGTATAAATAGAGTAAAAGCACTGATCGGGCTTTTACTCAAATTGAAAATCAATTAATCTTTTCTCCGGCAGGTATTTATTTTGAACAGCCTGTATAACGGACAAAAACCGATAATGCTTGTTATAAGCAATATTCCGGCTATCACCAGCAATACAATACCCCAAGTTCCTGCAATAATCCCGTTGAAATATAAAATCGTTAAAACGATGGCTATTAACAACCTGATGATTACATCAATGGATCCAACATTTTTTTTCATAACACAGTATATTTTATTCAACAATAGAACATTTCAACACAAAATATGTTGGCAAATACTATTTTTTCCCGCTATGTGCCGATTGTGCATCAACAACAGCAATGGCAACCATATCGACAATCTCCTGTTCCGAGCTCTCCATTTGAAGAATGTGAACTGATTGGGGCAAACCCACCACAACCGGACCGATTACATGTGCCCCGCCAAGCTCCCGCATCAGGTTATAGGCTATGTTCCCCGAATCGAGGTTTGGGAAAATGAGCGTATTTACTTGCATCTCGTTCAATTTTGAAAAGGGGAATTTTGATGCGCGTAATTTTGGGTTTAGGGCAAAATGGGCCTGCATTTCCCCGTCAACAATCAAATCGGGATGTTCCCTGTGCAACTGTTCCACTGCTTTGTGCACTTCAGCAGGGCTCCCCTCACGTATACCGCCAAAGTTGGAATACGATAGCAGGGCAACCCGGGGCTCTATATTAAATTTTCTGACCTCGTCGGCCACCAGCAATGTGGTATCAACCAAGGTATGACTGTTTGTTTCAACATTAACCGAAGTATCGGCAAAGAAGAAAGGCCCTTTTCGTGTAATTACAATATACATGCCGGCAAAGTGCTGCCGGGTTTTTGACAGGCCAAAAATTTGCAGGGCCGGACGCAGGGTGTCGCTATATTTTGTACAATTACCCGAAATGAAAGCATCGGCCTGGCCGGTTTCGACCATCATCATCCCAAAATATTTTTGGTTGAACATGATATCGAGGGCTTCCTGGTAGTTGAGCCCTTTTCGATGCCGTTTTTCATAAAGCAGCCGGGCAAAGCTTTCCCTGCGGTTTTGCTCCACTTCCGACAAATGGTCAATCACTTCAATATCACCAAGCCCGATTGAATATTTTTCGGCCATGGCGTCGATCTTTTTCTTGTTACCCAACAACACAGGCAAAGCAAAACCTTCCCTTACAACAGTTTGCACCGCACGCAACACGGTTGGGTGGCAGGCATCGGCAAACACAACCTTTTTGGGCGATTTTCGTGCTTTGTCGCGTATATTCCAGAGCAATTGATTATCGTAACCCAGGCGTTTATCAAGCTGATGCCGGTAATCGTCCCAGTCGGTAATGGATTGGCGTGCCACCCCGCTTTCAATAGCTGCTTTGGCTACCGCCGTGGCTTCCCAGGTAATTAATCTGTGATCGATGGGTTTGGGAATGATGTACTCCCGTCCAAACTGGATGCTGTCGGTGTCGTATGCATCGACAATGTATTGCGGCACGGGCTCTTTGGCAAGGTCGGCCAGTGCTTTTACCGCGGCAATTTTCATCTCCTCGTTTATTTTCGATGCTCGAACATCGAGCGCCCCCCTGAAGATGAACGGGAAGCCCAAAACGTTGTTTATCTGGTTTGGGTAGTCGGACCGGCCTGTGGCCATGATAATGTCTTCACGGGCTGCCATGGCTTCTTCATAACTTATTTCGGGCGTTGGGTTGGCCATGGCAAAAACGATGGGATCGGGCGCCATGGCTTTTACCATATCGGCAGTTACGACATTCCCAACCGACAGGCCCAGGAAAAGATCGGCACCCACCATGGCTTCGGCCAGGTTGCGGGCCGGTGTATCGTTAACAAATTGTTTTTTAATATCGTTCAGATCGGTTCGGGCAGGGTGTAAAACCCCCTTGCTGTCGAGCATGATCACTTTTTCGGGATCGACCCCCAACGATATGTAAAGCCTGATGCATGAAACAGCAGCAGCGCCAGCCCCGTTTACAACCACCTTTAACTGATCGATTTTCTTACCGGTCAGCTCAAGGGCATTGAGCAAACCCGCTCCGGAAATAATGGCCGTTCCGTGCTGATCGTCGTGAAAAACGGGAATGTCAAGCACATTTTTCAACACGTCTTCAATTTCGAAACACTCCGGTGCCTTAATGTCTTCGAGATTAATGCCCCCAAAAGTGGGTGCTATCGCTTTTACCACTTCAATAAAACGTTGTGGATCCAATTCATCCACTTCAATATCGAAAACGTCAATATCGGCAAAGACCTTGAAAAGAAGCCCCTTTCCTTCCATAACCGGTTTGCCGGCAGCAGGCCCGATATTGCCCAGGCCCAAAACGGCTGTACCGTTCGAAATAACAGCTACCAGGTTGCCTTTAGCCGTATATTTGTATACATCGGCCGGTTTTTCCTTAATTTTCAAACATGGTTCAGCAACACCCGGCGTATACGCCAATGATAAATCGGATTGGTTTCGGTGGGGTTTTGTTGGTATCACTTCAATTTTTCCGGGCCTTCCCTGCGCGTGGTAATTGAGTGCATCTTCTTTCGTTATTTTTTTCATTGTAACGGTATTTTACGTTTCATTTAAACCATCAATTTAACCCGGATTATTCACGAATAATCCCTATCTCTGATAGCGACTAAGATTCAGTAAAACTTTTTTAAAAAAGTTAAACTTCATCTAAGTCGGGATTAACCTAAACTTTATTCATATTTTTATAATTTATGAATAGTTCAGGTTAAGAATTGAAATTGACAATTAACATAATAATTTATTTGGTCCCAAACATCTCAATACAACATCATCAATTATTCACGGGTAATAACCGGGTATAATGAATGGGCTTAATCCGGTTTTCAAGCCCGAAAAACGGTGCTGCCACAAACGGCAATAAACGCAAAGTAGTGGGCACATTCTTAACAATTTCGTTCACCACCTTTTCCCGGTAAGCTTCAGCTTCCGGTTCTGAATCGTTAAGCAAGTTTGCTTTGCAGGAATGGTTGTTTTCAACAGCTATGTGGCAACGGCAGCACAAAGGCCTCACGGGATAAATTGCACAATAATTTTCAACTAAAAACGGGCAGGGAATTTTTTGACGGGCCTGCCGGGTGTTCAAATAATCAAAAGCATCATGCATGGTCAGTTCATTTTTTGGAAATGTTGCATCGAAAAAGCCAAACCATGTTAAAAGATTCTCATACACTTTTGAAAAAACAGGGTCGTTTTTATGCCGCTGCAGGTAGTCGGTCAAAATCGGTTCTTCCCAGTTCAGCATCTCAACCGACTGGTAGCAACACCAGGCACATCCCCTCATACAAAAGGGATTAAGCAAACACATGGCTTTATCGGCCTCGAGATATACCTGCCTGAAATGTTGAATAACCGTTTTGCGGGTTTGTGCGTCCATACTTTGTCAAGTTATTGAATTAAATTATTAAATGCTAATGCGTTTCTGCAAAACATTTGTAAATTTGACCGTTTAAAAAAGGCGAACCCATGATTGTTGCTGTTACATCAACAAACGAGCTACCCCAGTGTGCCCTGGTAATTCAAAAAGCTTTTACCACGGTTGCTGATAATTTTGACCTGAATCAGTCAAACTGCCCAACGCATCCATCATTCATCAGCGAACGAAAACTCATGGAGTACTTTGAAAAAGGCATTTCGATGTTCAGGTTTGTCGATGGCAATAAAACAGTTGGGTTTGTTGCCATTGAGCAGCCCGATGAAAACCAGGCAAAATGGTACATTGAAAAATTGTCGGTTGTTCCCGAATTCCGGAAAAAAGGGATTGGCAAAAAATTAATGGATCATGCAATAACAGAAATAAAAAAACGGGGTGGTTCCGAAATTTCAATCGCATTGATTGACGAACAAACCATTTTAAAAGAGTGGTATGCCAATATGGGGTTCAACCACGTGCTTACAAAGAATTTTTCGCACTTGCCCTTTAATGTTTGTTTTATGGAGATGAAGTTGCAGGGTTAAGATGTAAGACGGAAGCCCGCCGTCGTTAATCCCGTCATACATACTGATGGCGTACGAACACAGATGACCGCTACAATGGAGCATGCTCCATTGAACCGTACAGGTCAAAAACATCTGATCCAATAATTTTTACATTATAGAATTTCCCAATTTCAAGCGGAACCTTTTTCTCAATCAGCACCTCTCCGTCAACTTCGGGAGAATCGAATTCGGTGCGGCCAATGTAATAATCGCCTTCAACCCGGTCGATGAGCACTTTGAGCGTCCTTCCAACTTTTTGGGCGGTCAGTTCTTCTGAAATCAATTGCTGGACTTCCATTAAATAATCGGCACGTTCCTGCTTTTGTTTTTGTGGAATAGCATCCCTGAACTTTTTATAACCCCAGGTACCTTCCTCGTGCGAATAAGGGAAAACACCCAGCCGATCGAACTTTGCCTCACGAATAAAGTCAACCAATTTATTGAAATCTTCTTCTGTTTCGCCCGGGTAACCAACCAACATGGTTGTACGAAGCGCAATTCCCGGTATTTCTTTTCGAATCTTATTTACCAGCTCGCGCGTTTGTCCTTCATCGATGTTCCGCCTCATGTTCTTCAAAACCCTGCTTGAAATGTGTTGCAACGGGATATCAAGGTATTTACACACTTTCGGATTGTCCCTGATAACAGCCAGCAAATCCATGGGAAAACCGGCCGGATAGGCATAGTGAAGGCGTATCCATTCAATGCCCTCAATTTCGGATAAGCGGTTTATCAGTTCGGGCAATTTTCGTTCTCCGTATAGATCAATCCCGTAATAAGTCAATTCCTGCGAAATGAGTAAAAGCTCTTTTACACCCTTTCCGGCAAGTTTTGTAGCCTCTTCAACCAACACATCAACCGGAACCGATTTATGCTTCCCTGTAAACTGTGGAATAGCACAAAAGGCACACGAGCGGTCGCACCCCTCAGAAATTTTAAGGTAGGCATAATGCGAGGGCGTGGTTAAAACGCGTTCTGTGGGTAGCGTTTTTTGTTTCTCAATGTTCAGTTCGTGTAGTATTGCATCGAGATCGAATTTTCCGAAAAAGCGGTCAACCTCGGGTATCTCTTTTGCCAACTCACCCGCATACCGTTCCGACAGGCAACCCATTACATAAAGCTTTTCAACCAACCCCTGCTCTTTGGCATTCACAAAATCGAAAATGGTATTGATCGATTCCTCTTTGGCATCGAGGATAAAACCGCAGGTGTTGATAATGACCACATCGGCCGGTTCATTATCGCCAAATTTGAGCGTAAAACCGTTTGCCCTGAACCGGGCCAGGAGATGTTCCGAATCGACCAGGTTTTTCGAACATCCGAGTGTAATGATATTTATTGATTTTTTTGACAAAAAATAATTAAATTCCAAAGTACAAATTCCAAAGTACAAAGTACAAATTCCAAAGTACAAAGTACAAAGTACAAAGTCTATCCCTGAAATACTAAAGCCAGTCTTTTACTTTCCAAAAAAGTAGTTCACCCTCTCCTACCTCTTCCATTTGGCAGAAGGGGATTTTGAGAACTTTATACATGCACGGCACTAATCCTCCCCTGCCAGCTGGCGGATTGAGGGAGGGAGCAACAAATAAGAAACATTCTACAAAATATGCACTATCCTGTTTCCTTCTCCCTGGGAGAAGGGTTAGGGATGAGGCCTTACTTTTCAAAAAACGTCTCGACAAACTCCCGACGACGGAAGATTTGCAAATCTTCCATTTTTTCGCCTATTCCAATGTATTTAACGGGAATTTTAAACTGGTCGGAGATGCCCAAAACCACGCCACCTTTTGCGGTGCCATCGAGTTTTGTCAATGCCAACGCTGTAACTTCGGTTGCTTTGGTAAACTGTTTGGCCTGCTCGAAAGCGTTCTGTCCGGTTGAACCGTCAAGGATAAGCAAAACCTCCTGCGGTGCAACGGGGATTACTTTTTGCATTACGCGTTTAATTTTAGAAAGCTCGTTCATCAGGTTCACCTTGTTGTGCAAGCGGCCGGCTGTGTCAATAATCACCACATCGGCTCCTGACGATTTTGCCGAAGAAACTGTATCGTAAGCGACCGAAGCCGGATCGGAACCCATTTTTTGCTTTACAAGGGGAACATCGACCCGTTGTGCCCAAATTTCGAGCTGATCAATGGCAGCGGCCCTGAATGTATCGGCAGCGCCAATAACGACTTTTTTGCCGGCCTGCTTAAACTGATATGCCAGTTTGCCAATGGTGGTTGTTTTTCCCACACCGTTTACACCAACAACCATAATTACATACGGATCGTCAGAGGGTGGCAGGTCGAAATCGGAAACATCGGCACTGTTGTTTTCTTCGAGCAATCCGGCAATTTCCTCTTTCAGTATAGAATTGAGTTCTTCAACACCCATGTATTTATCGCGGGCAACACGCTCTTCAATGCGTTCAATGATTTTTATTGTTGTATCGACACCAACATCCGAAGTTATGAGCACTTCCTCAAGTTCGTCAAGTACATCATCATCAACCTTCGATTTGCCAACAACGGCTCTCGATAACTTCCCGAAGAAACTCTCTTTGGTTTTTTTCAACCCTTTATCGAGGTTCTCTTTTTTCTTCGAATTAAAATTTCCAAATATTCCCATAGAGTAATAAATTCCAAATCATAAATTCCAAATTCCAAAACTTCGAATTACCAGCATCAATCATTCAGTATCCAGCATCGAGCATCCCTCCTCCGCCGAGGCTACGGAGGGCAAAGCCAGCATCAAGTATCCAGTATCCAATATCCAGCATCAAGCATCCAGTATCGAGCTTTGAATGACAAAAATATTCAATTCGGTGGAAAAACGGGCAAAGAACTTAAATGAGTAATAATAAAATGCGTTAAATTAATTTTAAATGGCGCTATTGTCTGAAATAATGGGCACAAAAAAAGCTCCCACCTATGGCAGAAGCTTTTCCTGTATATCGTATTTCGTATTACTTTTTAAAGTAGGCTTGTACTTCGTCGTTTGTAATGATTTCTTCTTCAAAGATGTAAGCACCGGTTTTTTCCGATTTAACCATTTTAATCACTTTTGCGTGACCTTTACCGGCACCTTTCTGAAGTGTTGCAACTGCTTTCTTTGCCATGGTACTGTATTATTTAATTTCTTTATGAACGGTTACTTTTTTCAGAACAGGATTGTACTTTTTCATTTCCAACCTGTCGGGGGTATTTTTCCGGTTTTTGGTTGTAATGTAACGCGAAGTTCCGGGCACACCGCTGTTCTTGTGCTCGGTACATTCGAGGATTACCTGTATCCGGTTACCTTTACCTTTTTTTGCCATTGCTCAATTTCTTTTATTAAATTTTAGAAATGAATCCTTTTTCGCGGGCTTCTTTCAAAGAGGCTGAAAGGCCATTTTTATTGATTGTACGAATCCCGGCCGCCGACACTTTGAGGTTAATCCAACGGTCTTCTTCTGCAAAGTAAAATTTCTTTGTGAAAAGATTTGGATAGAACCTGCGTTTGGTCCTGCGTTTTGAGTGGGAAACATTGTTACCCACCATCATTTTCTTTCCTGTTATTTGACAAACTTGTGACATCGTCTTTCTTTTTCTCAGTATTTTTTTCAAACAGACCGCAAAATAAATACATTTAAACCGAACAGGCAAATAAAATATTCAATATTTTCGCTCAATGCAAAAAGGAAACATAAAATACTACCCAACGGCCCTCGAGGCGGTGCATCTGCTAGTGTTATATATTTTTTTACAATCGCTTATAGATTTCCCGCTGGCACTGCTCGATTACCAAACCGGCAGCAACTGGCTGGGCAACCCGTGGATCAGTTTTACTTCAACATTTATTATTACCGCGTTCATATATATTTACGGCTTCCGCAAATCAAAAAACAAATTCTCCGAAGTATTTGCCCTTAAGCTGTTCAACCCTTTACTTATTATTCCCGTTGTGATATTGTTCCCCGGTCTGCAATACCTGGTAGGCTTGTTAAACATCGAAGTTGACAAGATACTTCCTCCCCCACCCTGGTTTTGGGAACTTTTCGAACGGATATTTGATAACCGTTTCGGGTTTTGGGGTACTGTACTAAAAGTGGCTGTACTGGCACCTGTAATTGAAGAAACCCTGTTCAGGGGCATTATCATGCACGGACTGATGCGGAATTACCGAAGCTGGTATGCAATTTTACTATCGGGCATCCTTTTTTCAGTGTTCCATTTAAACCCCTGGCAAATGACGTATACATTCTTCCTGGGATTATTCCTGGGGTGGCTCATGATACGAACACGCTCACTGCCGCTGTGCATTATTGCCCATTCGCTGAACAACCTGCTGGTTTTATTCTCAATTACCTATCAAAAAGAAATATCCGAGCACGCCCTGTTCTGGCTTTCGCACGAAAAAAACATTTACATCAGCAGCCTCGCTGTTGCGATCGGGATAATACTTATTGTTGCGATAACGATAAAAATTCCAAATTCCAAAGAACAAATTCCAAAGAACAAATTCCAAAACCCTGCTTCATAAAACCAGTTTTTTTTGTATTCAGTTACATAAGTTGTCAGGTTATCATTCTTGTCCGCTTCGAGTTATCGTTGTTAAACTTAGAAAATACGACAATCCCGACATACGTCGGGAACAACAACGACAACAATGACAACCTGACAACAACTTCAACAAAATCCGATATAATTTAACAGGGTCTCAACAAAGCGTATAAAAAATCAGACTTACGGGTTTCACATATTTTTATATTTTTGTTTACGCGTAAACGAAAAAAATCATGGTTACACTACTGCTGATCCTTTTCTATTTTCTCACTCCCCTGCTGATCCTTTACCTGTGCCATATTTCAAAACCCATAAAAAAAATCGGTGCCGTGGTGCTGGCATATATTGCCGGCCTGCTGATTGGTAACGTTGGCATTTTTCCGCGTGCAAGCGAGATGTTTAAATTTATACTGAAAGGGGACACTTTCCTGCCAAAAAGCAAAGCCTTGGAGCTGCTTGAAGATGGCATCATTACACAAAGTGATTACGTGTTGAACCAAATCGCTTCGACCCAGGATTTGGTTATGACCATTGCCATTCCACTGTCGATACCCCTTTTGCTTTTTTCCCTTGATATACGAAACTCGCTTAAAACCATCAAAACCGGGTTATTCTCTTTTCTTGTAGCATTGGTTTCATTGATTTTTTGCATCTTCATCGGGCATTTTATTTTTAAAGATTCCATCCCCGAATCGTGGAAGATTTCGGGCATGATGATTGGCCTGTACACGGGCGGCACACCAAACCTGGCCGCACTGGCAACAGCCCTCGAGGTTAAACCCAACATGTTTATCCTTACGCACACTTACGACCTGGTAATCGGTATTATTCTGCTGTTTTTTTTCATCACAATTGCCCAACGAACGTTAAACCTGATCCTGCCCCACTTTAACGGAAAAAATCACCATAAACGCCCAAAAGAAATTATCAGGGAAAGTGAACCACCCGAAAACCTGCTCGATTACTTCAACCGGAAACTGCTTGTCCCACTGCTTGGTGCTTTGGGTATTGCTGTTCTTATCTTTGGCATAGGCGGTGGTTTGAGTTTCATTGTCCCGAAAGATTTTCAAATGGTTACCGTAATCCTGACCATTACTACGCTGGGAATCCTGATCAGCCTTATTCCAAAGGTTAACCGCATTAAAAAAACCTTCGAACTGGGCATGTACTTCATCCTGGTTTTTTGTGTTGCCGTGGCCTCGATGGCCGATTTAACCACCATTTTTCAAATCAGGTTCCTCGACCTGTTTTTGTACGTGGCCATTGCGGTTTTCGGATCAATGATGGTGCACATCATCCTGTCAGCCATTTTTAAAATCGATACCGACACCACCATTGTCACCATCACGGCATTGTCGATGTCGCCACCCTTTGTACCGGTAGTTGCAGGCGCATTAAAAAACAAAACCATTATTGTAATGGGGATAACAATCGGGGTTATTGGCTACGCCATTGGGAACTACCTCGGGGTATTTTTTGCCTATTTGCTGAAAGGGATGTGATAAAAGAGGTTGAGGCTGAGGCTGAGGTTGAGGCTGAGGCTGAGGTTGAGGTTGAGGTTGAGGCTGAGGCTGAGGCTGAGGCTGAGGCTGAGGCTGAGGCTGAGGCTGAGGCTGAGGCTGAGGTTGAGGTTGAGGTTAAGGTTGAGGCTGACATGGAAACAGCAAAATTCAAACATAATAAACACATAAAACAAATGAGAAACTTAATCCTAATTTTATTGGCAATATCCCCCATTATCATTTCCTGCAATAATCAGGAGAAAGATTTTGTTGCCTTGTTTAACGGCAAAGACCTGGCCGGCTGGGAAGTTAAAAACGGATCGGCGCCTTTTACGGTTGAAAACGGTGAAATTGTGGGTACGAATGTAGCCGAAACACCCAATACTTTCTTGTGCACAAAAGAAAAATTTGGTGATTTCATTTTAACCTTTGATGCCAAATTTGGAGAAGGAAACTCGGGTGTAATGTTCAGGGCACAAAGCAGGCCAGACTACATGAACGGACGTGTTCACGGCTACCAAATGGAACTCGACCCCACAAAACGCGCCTGGACAGGTGGCATTTATGACGAAGCCCGCAGGCAATGGCTTTATTGCATGGAATACAACCCCGAAGCAAAAAGTGCGTTTAAACCGGGCGAGTGGAACTCGTACCGCATTGAAGCCATTGGAAATAATTTGCGTACCTGGGTAAACGGTACTCAAATGGCCGATTTGATTGACGATGTCGATTCTGCAGGATTTATCGGCTTGCAGGTTCACAGCATTGGCAATGATAAAAAAATGATCGGGGAAAAAGTCAGGTTCAAAAACATGATGGTATGCACCCACAACCTTGACAAACACAAAACGCCTGAAAATACCAACATTACACAGGTAAGTTATTTAACCAACGAACTCTCGCAAAGGGAAAAGGCCGAAGGCTGGAAACTGCTTTGGGACGGCAAAACGACCAGGGGCTGGCGTGGCGCTAAAATTGATCATTTCCCCAAAAAAGGATGGCATATCAAAAATGGGATTCTAACCGTTGAAAAAGCAGCGGGAAAAGAATCGGGAAACGGGGGCGATATTGTAACCACCCAAGAATACGAAAACTTCATACTTGAACTCGATTTCAAGATCACAAAAGGGGCAAACAGCGGCATTAAATATTTTGTCGATCCCGATCTCAATAAAGGGGAAGGCTCGGCCATTGGCTGCGAATACCAAATTCTTGACGACAAGCACCATCCCGATGCAAAAATGGGCAAAAACGGCAACCGTACACTTGCTTCGCTTTACGACCTGATACCTGCAAATGCCAAAAGGTACAATCCCGACCTGCCCAATAAAAAACGAACAAATGGCTATGGCTGGAACAGGGCTAAAATTATTGTCAACGGTAACAATGTAGAACATTACCTTAACGGCATTTTAGTGGTAAAATATAATCGTAGCGGAGAAAAATGGCGTGAAAAAGTTGCCGAAAGTAAATACAAAATATGGCCGGGCTTTGGCGAAGCAAAATCGGGAAATATTTTGCTTCAGGACCATGGCGATGAAGTCAGCTTTAAAAATATCAAAATAAAAGAAATCAAATAGTTACTAAAATGGATCGACGAAACTTCATAAAAAAAACAACCGTAAGCAGCGCAGGCATCATGCTGGGCGGAGCTGCTTTATCGGCAAAAAGTTACAGCAGAATAATGGGATCAAACGACAGGGTACAGGTAGCCATTATCGGGCTTGGCAGGCGCTTGGGCGCTTTTCAGAATCCCATATCGGATAAAAACAATAATGTACACCTCGCCTACTTATGCGATGTAATGCCATCACAGCGCGAAAGGGCTGCACAACGCTTTTCGAAATTGCTCGATTACACCCCGAAACAAGAGAATGACCTGCGAAAGGTTTTTGAAGATAAAAACGTGGATGCCATTTTCAATGCCACACCCGACCACTGGCATACACCCGGATCGATTATGGCCATGCAGGCCGGGAAACATGTTTATGTTGAAAAACCCTGCAGCCACAACATGTTCGAAAACGAATTGCTGGTGGAGGCACAAAAGAAATACAACAAGGTTGTACAAATGGGAAACCAGCAACGATCGTCAGACCATACAATTGAAGTGATTAAGAAAATTCATGAAGGCACTATTGGCAACCCCTACAAAGCCATTGCTTTTTACACCAACAACAGGGGCCGGGTGCCGGTTCAAAAGCCGGCTGATGTACCCGGTGGCCTCGACTGGAATTTGTTCCAGGGGCCTGCTCCCCGAAGGGCGTATACCGAAGAAACCTGGAACTACAACTGGCACTGGTACGGCTGGGATTACGGAACCGCCGAAGCCGGCAACAACGGAACCCACGAAATGGACATTGCCCGCTGGGCATTGCAGGTTGGTTTCCCAAATCACGTTGAAACAAACGCGCTAAAAGCACAATTTATCGACGATGGCTGGGAAATGTACGATTCGATGGAAGCCACTTTCAAATTCGAAGATCACAAATCCATAAAATGGGACGGCCAGAGCCGAAACGGCTATGATACTTACGGAGGCGGCCGCGGAACAATTATTTACGGCAGCGAAGGATCTGTATTTGTCGACCGAAATAAACACAAAATCTTCGACCGTAACGGCAAGCTGACAGCACATTACGATTCAAATTCAAACGAATCGGGCAATGCATTGGGGGGCGGTGGCGATACCTCCTCAAAACATATCGCGAATTTTGTTAATGCCATTCGCGGAAAAGAAAAGTTAACCGCACCAATCGACGATGCAGCAGTAAGCATGGCCATGGTGCATTATACTAACGTGGCATACCGCATTAACAATGGCTTCGACATTGACAGCAAAACCGGTAAAATGCTAAATGCCGAAGCTGAAAAACTGTGGGGCCGGGATTACGAAAAAGGCTGGGAACCGAAACTTTAAACAACATGGACAGACGCAATTTTTTGAAAATTTCGGGAACTGCATCTTCGGCAATTTGCCTGGGCCTGGCTGCCTGCCAATGGAAAGAAAAATTCAGGCTTGAAAACATACCCGATGAAGAGAAAATTAAAATAGGGATCATTGGTGTGGGCGGCCGGGGACTTAGCATACTCGAGGCCCTGAAAAATGTTCCGGAAATTAAAGTCATTGCCATTTGCGACTTATTTGATTTCAGGTTAAAAAATGCCGATGATTTTTTAACACACAAGGTCCGTAAATTCAAAGATTTCAACAACATGCTCGACATGAAAGAACTTCAGGCGGTTATCATTGCCACCCCGCTTTCGGAACATTTCAGGATGGTTATGGCAGCCCTGGACAGAAACCTGCATGTGTTGTGTGAAAAAGCCCTGGCGTATTCCATTGATCAGTGCATGGCCATAAAGCAAAAAGCCAGCTGCGTAAATAAAATTTTTCAGATATCGTACCAGTACCAGTTAAACCCCATGTTTAATGCAATTAAACAAATCATTGACAAGGGTTATTGTGGCCGAATAATGAGAGTTGAAGGCACCTGGGACCGGAACGGGTCATGGAGGCGCAAATTGCCCGACCCGGCCATTGTACCCGAAGTTAGCCCTGCCCAACTGGAACGGATCATTAACTGGCGGTTATACAAAGAATATTCCGGTGGCTTAATTGCCGAGCTGGGCTCTCACCAGTTTAACATGATCGACAATATTTTGGGGGCTCATCCACTGAAAGCTGTCGGAACCGGGGGGATTGACTATTGGAAGGACGGACGGGAAACGTTTGACAATGTACATGTCTTATTCGATTATCCCAACGGGGTGAAAGTTGGCTTTCACTCCGGAACATCGAACAAATACGAAGGGTTTCAAATGAAATTTTATGGCGACAAGGCAACCATTGTAACACAAGCCATGGATAAAGCCTTTATTTATCCTGAAGACCAAAGCATGGACAACACCGACTGGCAAAAAGAAGTAGACAGTGTAACCGGTGCATCAATAAAAATAATTGACAAGGATAAAAAGCGGACAATAAAACCCGTAGAAGATAATAACATCATATTTCCCACCGATAATTTTTATTACAATACAACATGGCTGTTGTATAAAAATTTTGCAGCCGCTATAAACGGGAAAAAACAACTGCTGCTCGGTTTAAACGAAGGGTATCAAAGCGGCATATCTGTTCATATTGCCAATATGGCAATACATAACAATGAAACAACTTTTTGGAAACCGGAATACGATTCGATTTAGCACAATATTATTTTAATAATACTTGTACTCAACAGTTTCATTCTTTCGAACCGGGTAACCCGCTTTATTATATTCATATTCGTTTTCTGTAACCTGGACCTTTTCAATAAAAGGGTCAACTTCAAAATGAATCGTATAAGTCTCTTCAACGATATTATTTTTGTTTGTGTACAATCCCGGTTTCATCAATGAGTTAAATGCCAAATATGGATTGTGTTTGTTATCGAAAATGTATTCAGTTGTAGTTTGAAGCTCATGTTCTCCCGATTCAAGCACAATGTAATGAAGCTCTTTGGTCAGATTCCCATTTTCATCGTAAAAGAAATCATGGTACCCCGAAATAACGTCATTGTGATAATGAGATCGCCTTGAAATCCTGTTGTTTTCGTCATAACTATAGGTGCTATACCCCAGGTAATTCGAAGTCGTGGCAAGTTTGCCGTTTTCGTATTCGTATGAAGTTGTGCTGTATTTTTCTGTATTATTGGGATTTACCCAATCCGTTCTATGATATGCCGAATCGGAAAGTGTACTGCTGCTGCTAAAAATACGCTGGTCTAAATAATAGTCGGAAGACATTAACCTGCCCCGGCTATGGTTATATTTTGTGTAATGCCACTTGCTCTTTTCTTCGTATAGTTGATTGTCGCTGGTGTAGGTATATACGTACATTTTTTCCAAATCAAAACAAACTTCTTTTAGTAAAGCCATATCACCCGAAAATCCAGGATCTTCCTTGTCGCACGATAACACAAAAAAGGCAACGACAAGCCAAATGACTTTATAATATCTACACGAAATCATATAATTCGAAAATCGCATCAAAAATTATACTTCTTCATAATCCGCATCAACAGTTCGTGGCGGTTCGGGCGGATTTTCTTTGCGGAATTTCCTAACCCTGAACGACCGCACCACTTCGCCTATTCCATAAAGCGTAATTACTGTGCCAAAAACGATCAGTATTGTTTTGGCGCTTTCGAAGGGATTAAAAAGCATGATAACCCCTGCCAAAATTGCAATTACCGAGGAAAGCGCAATGACCCACGAAATTCCGGGAAGGTTTTTGCCGCCAATTTGTGAGGCCAACTGCGTAATGCCGGCAAACAAAAGGATTATGCCAATTACAAAAACAAAAATACTGACCATAAAAGACGGGAAAAGGACTAAAACCAACCCGATTATCAGATTGGATGTCCCCCGTGGCACAATGATAAATGTACTTTGATTTTGCTGCTTACCAATTAAACCAACAATCAGATTCACAAAACCGTCGAGCATTAACAATGCACCCATAAAACGGATGACCACTTCGAGCGATAAACCCGGCACGGCAATGGCTGCAATCCCGAATAATATTGTAATAATCCCCCGTATAAGTATCCGGTTGGGATTTGCGTATGCTCTTTGAAACATCATTTTATTTTTTTGTTTAAAGATACACAAGCCTGATGGTTTTTGAAAGAGGCAGAATAATTATTCCCGAAAAAAGAACATCCGTGAAAATATTTTGTAAATTGGAGAACAATTGCTTTTCATCATGGGGGTAAAGGAAATAAAACACAATTTTAATACCGATCAGGAAGGTTTTTTGAATGCGCTTTTAAAGGGCAACCGCTTAAATGCCGCAAAAATTGCACATAGTTATGCCGGCTCGCACGAAGAGATAAAAACACTTTACGAACGGGTAATAAAACCGGCACTGTACAAAGTTGGCGAGCTTTGGGAATATAACCTGATAACCGTGGCAGCCGAACACCTGGCTACATCTATTTCCGAGTCGGTTATGAATGAATTATATGAAAACATCATTTCGGAAGAGCGGGTTGAAAGAAAAGTGGTGCTGGGCTGTGTTGAAAACGAGCTGCACCAGGTTGGCATAAAAATGGTTGCCGATATTTTTGAGATGCATGGCTGGGACACATACTTTTTGGGAAACGGTATTCCAACCCGCGAGTTCATTGAATACGCACAGCAGGAAAAACCCAACCTCATATCCCTTTCGCTCACTGTTTATTCACACATGAACCACCTGCAAAAAATGGTTAAAGAAATACATGATGAAATGCCGGGAATCCGTATTTTAATTGGCGGCCAGGCATTCCGGCATGGTATACCGGCCTCGATAAGCCAGCTTCAGTATGTTACAGTACTATCCGATCTTTCAGAAATAGAACAATACATTTTAAAATATCCTGACTATGAACAGAAATGAACTGATACAATCGGCCCGCAAGCTGTCGCCTTTTAAACAAAATGCCGTTAACGAGTTTGAAACAAAGCTGGCTTCCAACGTAGCCCTCCTGAACCAGGCCATGGAAGCCCGTCCCGACATCCTTGATCTGATTGGCCCCAACAACATTTCGATGATGAAGGATAACCATGCCAACCAGGCCCGGTTTATGCTTTCGATATTTCGCGAGTTCAATGCCGAGACCTTTGTCGACACCATTCTTTGGGCTTTCAGGACTTACCGCAGCCGGTCGTTCCACAGCGGGTACTTTGCCGCGCAGCTCAACACCTGGCTCGATGTCTTCAATAATGAATTTACTCCTGAAACGTTTAAAGAAATTTTGAGGTTATACTTGTGGATTCAGGTGAACATTCCTTCCTTTGTAACCTGCTCGGACGAAAAACTGAGCGAGAACCGGTCGAAAAACATTACCGATTAACAATGCTCGAAAACTGGAAAGAAGAAATTTTTACTGCGTGCACCAACAGTCAAACAATGGCCATAGCTCTTTTCGATAAAAGTGGCAAACAACTGTATTGCAACAGCGTTATGCGTAAACTCACACAGGGAAAGGCCGGTGACTTTTTTCTAAACCCAACCATCGAAAAGCTACTCGAAAAAACAAAAACGAACCCTTTTCACGGGGTAATCACTTTTGCAAACGAATCGGCCGAAAACTACTCACTTGAAGGCATGGCTGTTCAGAAAAATAACGAGTTACTGGTTACCGGTGAGGTAAACGTGGCCCAGCTTGTAAAACAAAACGTGAGCATGACCCTGCTAAACCAGCAAATTAACAACCTGCAACGCCAACTGATAAAGGAGAAAAAAATGCTTCAGCTTGCAAACAAAAAACTTGAAAAACTGAACGAGGAAAAAAACCTTTTCCTCGGTGCCGCAGCTCACGACCTGCGAAACCCGGTGGGCGTTTGTTATGCTTATGCCGATTTGATGATCGAAAATTTTGACGAACTGACATCGGAAGAAATGCATAAATACGTTGCCTTAATTAGGGACAACGCGCAGGATACCCTCGCGCTTTTAAATGAACTACTCGATATTTCGGCCATCGAATCGGGGAAAACCGAACTGAAAAAAGAAAAAGTATTCTACGATGAATGGGTAAAATACATTGTTGAAACGAACCGCGTTTTTGCCGAAAAGAAACAAATTGAGCTCAAATTCTTCAGCCAGGCTCAAAACATTTCAATTGAAATTGATAAGATTAAAATTAAACAAGCGCTTGAAAACCTCATCAGCAATGCTATAAAATACTCACAGTCCAACACAACCATTAAGGTTGAAATCCTACGGGAAAATAATACTGTAATAACCATTGTTTCCGACCAGGGGCAGGGCATTGCCCCCCATGAACTGGAGAAATTGTTTCAACCCTTTCAGAAAACATCGTCAAAAGTTACCGGAAACGAAAAAAGTACGGGACTTGGGCTTTCCATCACCAAAAAAATTATTACAAGCCACGGCGGGAAAATTATGGTCCGGAGCGAATTAGGAAAAGGCTCCGATTTCGTTTTCACACTACCTGCCGGCAAATAGCAAAAGCCAATCCTGTCTGGTTTCAAAAACCTGACAGGATTATCATCAATATATAGTAGTTTATGGTGGTATCGTTTATACCGGCAACAAACCTTAAAAATTCACCATAAGATGAATCCGCTTTATTTTCTTCATTATAATGGGCTAATCCAATGTGAAAATCATTTTCAAATTCAGGAACTATTTTAAAATTAAAAACTGCTAATCATTCACATGGATTACAAATATAATATTGATCATATATATATGAAGATACACGAAGCCAATTAAACGTATTGTTTTGGTTATAGCAATTTAATGTAAGAATTTTAAAACGTTTTATAGCAAAATTAATTGTATTGGATCTACCTTTTGAAATTAATTTATGACCACTGTACCAATAATTTTGGAACGGAAGGTTATCGATATAATACCATCGGTCTTCTTTATAGTAAAAATAATAATAATAATAACCATCATCATTCGTAACGACTGTATCTGAACCCTGACTCGAATATGTCGGATCCCATGGCATCGTTTCAGTAATTTCTAAAGAAATTCCTACAACAGGTTCTTTAGTATTGTAATCTGTTACATACCCTTCGACCGAAGTAAATTGGTCGGGTTTGTCACAGCTAACTGTTATTAAGATAATTAGAAAAAGAGCGTATTTTTTCATTATATTATCAGTTTCATTAAACTCTTCAATTAAAAAAAATATTTATTCACAAACACCCTGGTTCACAACTTCAAAGGTACAATTTTTTCCTATCGAAAAATCTTTTTCGAATATTACTGTTTCTCCTGCCTTGAGGTGAAGCGCAGCATTCTCAGTCGTGGAATTTGATGATAACACACGCACATTATCAAGCGTAATGCTACTTGCTGCTTCATATTGTGCTTTTTCATCTGTAATAATTAAGTCTTTAAGCAGCAGGTTTTCGTCGCCAACAATCAGTTCAATCACTTTATTAATCATATCAGGTGTTGTCCCTGTCTTACCGTGTTCCTTGTTTTCTTTTTCAACATAAATAGCATCGAAAGGAGTAATGGAATGGTCATTCACCTCGTAATAAGGCTTTTTTTCTGATAATTCGTCCCAGACATTATAATCCAAAGGTTTGTTTTTGATATCCAGTGCACTAATTGTTGGCACAAAGCAGTCATGTCCAAGACTTCCTGAATAATTCGTTTTTAAAAAACCATCCAGAAATCCTACTACATTTTGAGTTGTCATGTCAAAAAAACCGCCGGGCACACTTTCGTAGGGCAAGGTTCCTTCTACCGTTAAATCAAATACGGGAATGGGGATGGTAATCGTATTGCCGAATAGCAACTTATACAATAACCAGGAAAAACCCTGTGGTACAGGCA
>JAIOZY010000080.1 GCA_021740385.1 Prolixibacteraceae bacterium
AACAGCCTGGGGTTTCGAATCCCAAAATCATTTGCCAACCAGGCAGGAGTTAAAGAAGGATCACTTGTTGATGTCGTTCTGGATGGAGAACATATCATCATTAAACCAGTTAAAGAAGATAAAGAATCGATTTACAATCTGCTTAAAAAGGTTACTCCATTGAATATGCATGACGAAATCCCAACCGATAATATATTAGGTAACGAGATATGGTAATCCCAAAACATTACATTCCCCGACGTGGCGACCTTATATGGCTTAACTTTGAACTTCAAACAGGTAAAGAACAAAAAGGCCGACGTCCGGCTGTTGTCCTTTCAAATTCATCGTACAACCAAATTGTCGGGCTGGTAATTTGTTGCCCGGTTACTTCAAAAATCAAAGGCTATCCTTTTGAAGTACTTTTACCTTCAAACTTGCCAATTTCAGGAGTAGTCCTTGCCGACCAGATTAAAAGCCTTGACTGGAAAAAAAGGGAGGCTCAATTTATTGGGGAATTAAATGATTCTTTATTAGAAAAAATTTTAGGTCTATTCATTAAGATAATTGGAAAATAATGAATTACGACAAATTATTAATAACCTGTCAAACACCACGATTCTTTCTCACAAATTCGATTATCGATTTTAATATTTCTCAACAAATCTGAAAATACACAAAAAAAGCCGCCCCTTTTCAGAGACGGCTCTATTATCTTTTCTCCCTTAAAAACCACTGACCAATGACACTTTTGACCAATGACTTTTTGAGCTTTTTGTTTTCTTACTTCTTATACACTTTTGTATAACCGTAAATGGCTTCATCGCCCAGTTCTTCTTCAATGCGGAGGAGCTGGTTGTATTTTGCCATACGGTCCGAACGGCTCATGGAACCGGTCTTGATCTGGCCGCTGTTGGTTGCCACGGCAATGTCGGCAATGGTAGCGTCTTCGGTTTCGCCCGAACGGTGCGAAGTAACCGAAGTGAAACCTGCACGGTGTGCCATTTCAATAGCATCCAATGTTTCGGTTAATGTACCAATCTGGTTTACTTTGATCAGGATTGAGTTTGCAGCACCCATTTCGATACCTTTTTTCAGGTAATCGACATTGGTAACAAACAGGTCGTCGCCCACCAACTGGATTTTGTCGCCCAGCTTGTTGTTTAAAGCAACCCAGCCATTCCAGTCGCCTTCGTCCATACCGTCTTCGATTGAATCGATGGGATATTTTGAAACGAGTTCGGCAAGGTAAGCAGCCTGCTCTTCGGCGTTACGTTTAGCACCTTTTTCGCCTTCGAATTTCGCATAGTTGTAAACACCATCTTCAAAAAATTCTGAAGCGGCACAGTCGAGGGCGATGGTAATGTCGCTACCCGGTTTGTAACCTGCATTTTCAATGGCTTTAATGATACTTTCGAGGGCATCTTCGGTACCGTTAAGGGCAGGGGCGAAACCGCCTTCGTCGCCAACGGCAGTGCTCAGGTTGCGGTCGTGCAATACTTTCTTGAGGCTATGGAAAACTTCGGCGCCCATGCGCAAACCTTCGCGGAAACTTGGTGCACCAACGGGGCGGATCATAAATTCCTGGAATGCGATAGGGGCATCGGAGTGTGAGCCACCGTTGATGATGTTCATCATGGGAACCGGCAACGTTTTCGCATTTGTTCCGCCAATGTAACGGTACAAAGGCATTTCGAGGTAATTTGCAGCAGCCTTAGCTACAGCGAGTGAAACACCGAGAATGGCATTTGCACCCAGGTTACTTTTGGTTGAAGTACCATCAAGCGCCAACATGGTTTTATCAATGGTCACCTGATCTAAAGCGCTCATGCCTTCAACAGCAGGCGCAATTTTGGTGTTCACGTTTTCAACGGCTTTTAAAACACCTTTACCAAGGAAACGGCTTTTGTCGCCATCACGCAGTTCAAGCGCTTCGTTTTCGCCTGTTGAAGCCCCGGAGGGCACAGCGGCCAAACCTTTGATACCGCTTTCGAGGGTTACTTCAACTTCAACTGTAGGATTACCGCGTGAATCCATGATTTCTCTACCAACAACTTTGTAAATGTGCATGGTTATTTTTTTTTAGAGTTATTAAACCTGTAATTTATTTTTTCAGTTCATTTGGAAAAAATCCAAAAAAAGCGGCACAAAGGTACAAAAATTACTTAACCCAATTTATGCCTGAGCTTTATATTTTGAATTTCAAAAAACCGCATAAAAGTAACGAAATATCCGGCTAACCATTTATTTCCTTTTCCATTAAACCAATTAAAAAAAGTGAATTAACGTTTAGTTAACCAAAATTATTAATCAGGAAAACAGGGTTGTTTTACATTAATGTGTTACTGGGTTTCGGGTTTTGAAAACAACTCAACAGACTTTGATATTTGTTCATAAGTAGCTAACAGGTAAACAATATCGTCTTTTTGAATAACTTCTTCCGGCCCGGGGTTTTCAATAATATTGCTTGCCCGTTTAATGGCCACCAGGGTAACCCCCGCGTTTTTCCGCAGTTTCAATTTCGCTAACGACTTTCCGACAACAAATGCCCCTTCTTCGACCTCTATTGCCGAAATTTCAATGTTTGGAAACTCGTCAAGTACATTTTTCTGTCTTTTGGGGCCTTTTTCACGAAAGATTCCGTAAAAATCACTTCGAATGCTACCCACCAGATTATTAATTTCTTTTTGAGGGATCAGCTTATGCGCAAGTATCCGCTCGAAAAGTTCGATTGCGATTTCGAAGTTCTCAGGAACTACCTGATCGGCACCAATTTCGAAATATTTTTCAATATCGTTAATATCCCTGGCCCTTACCAAAATAAAAACATGCTTATTAATGGCCCGAACCTTTTCGATAATAGCCAGCGAGGACACAAGGTTTCCTATTGATACAGCAACAATTTCGGCATTTTCGACATGTGCTTTATGAAGAATGGATTCATTAACTGCATCACCGTACAAAACATTTTCACCCTTTTTTTGAAGTTCCCTCACTTTATGGGGATCAAAAACTATTGAAATATAGGGCAGTTTAATGTATTTGGCCAGTTTCGACAATTTCAGCATGGTTAAGTCTTTCCCGATAAAAACGGTATGGTTTTTCAATTCCGGAACATCAATTTCTTTTAACGGGAACAAGCCGTTTACCCAAACTGAAGGCAGGGGCAGCAGTTTCAACAACAGTTCGGAAAACGGCCTTGCAAGCTGGATCATAAGCGGAGATAGCGACATGGTAATAACAGCAACTGCCAGGAAAAGCTGGTAATGGAACGAAGTAATAATGGATTGATCGAGGCCTACTTTGGCAAGGATAAATGAAAATTCACCTACCTGACTCAGGGCAATCCCAACCATAACCGTTCCTTTGAACGTATGCCCCAGAATAAAACCAGTTCCGCCGGCAACAATGGTTTTGATGCCAATTACCAATAAAACAGTAATCGCAACAAGGCCAATATTTTCCATAACAAAGTTAAGGTCGAGCAGCATACCAATGGAGACAAAAAAGAAGCTGGTGAAAGTATCTTTAAAAGGGATAAGGTTGCCAAATGCGTTGTGGCTGTATTCCGATTCGGAGATCATTAACCCGGCAAGGAAAGCCCCAAATGCCAGCGACATTCCAAGTTCGTAAGTCATTAGTGCAATGGCCAGGCAAATGAGCAGCACGCTCATCATAAAAAGCTCCTGGTTGCGGGTCATGGCAATAACGCGCAACAACCAGGGCATAATCCATTTGTTGCCAACATAAACAAATGCAATGATAACCACTGTTTTTATCAGCATCACAATGAGTTCCTGGGAAACATTTATTTCGGAAGGTCCCAGAAAGTTGCTGAAAAGCAACAGGGGCACAAGCATAATGTCCTGAAAAATAAGGATACCCAAAACAGTGCGGCCGTAATTGGAACTCAGCTCCGACCTGTCCTGCAAAACTTTTAACACCAAAGCCGAACTGCTTAATGCGGCCATAAAACAGATGAAAATCCGTGACTGCCACGTCATATCGTAAAACCGTGAAACAACAAAAAACAACAACGCGGTAAGCATCACCTGCATTAAGCCACCCAGGAACACAATGCGTCTGATACGAAGTAAGTGTTTTAATGAAAACTCGAGGCCGATTGAAAAAAGCAGCAGGATGACCCCAATTTCGGCCATCAGTTCAATTTCGTGTTTGCCGTTTATGAGCGCTAAAACATGCGGTCCGGCAATAATGCCCGTTATCAGGTAGCCAACAATGGTGGGAATTTTAATCTTTGTAAAAACAAAGTTCACCAACGTTGCCAGTGCAAAAATGATTACAATATCTTTCAGGATCGAAAATTCCATTTACAAACACGGTTAATTAGTCAAAAAAAAATACCCGCCTCATTCTGTTGGTATTATTGATACTTTTTCCCTTTGCGGTAACGCACTATTTCAATGTCTTCGACAAAAACCAAAGCCCCTTTACCCGTTTTATCTAAAATTTCGTTCAGTTTCGGAACAAAATTTTCAATATTCTCGTTGCTGTCAATTACCTCAATTACCATTGGCAAATCGCCCGAGAGGGCAAAAATTTTCATGGTGTGAATGGAGTGGCTGGCACCAAACGACATAACGCCACGGTAAACCGTAGCCCCTGCCAATCCCTCTTTCCGGGCTTTTTCAACTATTGCTTCGTATAAAAGCTTTCCACTTACCCGGTCCGATTCACCGGTGTATATTTTCAATAATTTTGCTTTTCCTTTTAATTCCATAATTACACAATTGAACGAACAATAATAATCCCCGCATAAACAACAGCAATACCAATCAGAACACTCCCAAAAGTATTAAATAAAAACGCCCCGTAGGCATGATCTTTAAGCAGCGTTAAGTTATTGTATGCAAACGATGAAAACGTTGTAAAACCACCGCAAAAACCTACCGCGAGAAAAATCCGCCATTCGGCATTCATCATGTTTCCTTTTTCAGCCAGGGCATACACAATGCCAATTACAAAACAGCCCACAATATTCACAAAAAAAGTTCCCCACGGGAATGTTGAATGAAAAACCTTCTCGACAAACAACTGCCCCAGGTACCGCGAAACACTGCCCAAAAAACCACCTGCGCCTACAATAAGAATGTTTCTAAACATGTGTAATGATGTTTCTTCAAAAATACGAAAATTAAGTTAAGATTTTCTCAGCAAAAAATCCCGGTCACAGAAAATGGCCGGGATCGCGAGCTACTGTTTCCTGGAATTTTAATTATTTACTTTCATGCCAAATGAAACGATTTCGTAATCTTTTGTAGAAAAGGAACTTGATTTATTCGTATCAATATCTTCAACCGTCATTTTCGATGTCGACTTATCAACCTTCGAACGGTAGTCGTATTGAATGACCATCCCGTCAATTTCACTATCACCCGTAAAGAAAGTGCCCATAGGGGTTTTTTTGAATATTCGGTTGTTTTTCCGGTTGAATTCATCGGTTACCCAAACACTGTAGGCTTCTTCGCTGTTTTCGCAACGGTACTCCCGGCATGAATACCCGTTAATATTCCGTTTGTTGCCGGTTTTTTTCAGGCAGTCTTTATCAACATCTTCCTCTTCATCAGCTTCAACATCCGATGCTTCAGCATTTTCTTCATCAACATCAATTTTGGTGGCCAGTCCTGATTTTTCTTCACCATCGTTGGAAAGGATAAGCGTCACGTTATTTTCCATATCCATGATCATTACCGCGTTTTTGCCCTCCTGATCCTGAAATTTGAACATGATATCGGAGTTATCGTTGTTGTAGTTAACCGTATATTCAACAGGATCTATTTTTGTCCCGTCTTCCTCGGTGCCTTCGGCAATCATTACAATTTGTCCGTTAAAACGGTACACCTCTTTTCGTTCAACATCTTCGGTGCTTACACCCATAGCGTTCATCAGGTTCGACATGCTTTTCTGGGTGCGTGGCATATCCTCAGTTTCATCAGTTTCTTCCACCTCTTCACTTTCTTCTTTTTCCTCAGCTTCCTCTTCCAGCAATTTGTCGAAAAAGTTTGAGACCTGTTTATCAACTTCTTCTTCAGCTTTATCTTCCACTTTTTCTTCTGCCTTATCCTGTGCACTTCGGGCAAGCCTTCGTAAAATCTGGGCTTCGGCAAGGGATGAAATACTAAACAGAAGAACAAAAAGTATTACAATTTTTTTCATGTGCTTTTATTTTTCAGGTTAATAAAATTAGATAAAAGGTTTATCCAAAATTAAGCATCCTTGCTGAAATAATGGATACGTTTACATAAAATAATATCACGTTTTCAAATTAATCAGACAGAAAGCAGTTCAAAACCGTTATGATCCTTCACCCGCCTGGCCTCTGTCCCCACTAATTCAGTTATGACTACTTCGAAAACCAACCACACTTTTACCCCACGGCGGGCACAACCGGTAATAACTTTACTGCCCCTTCCGCACGATAAATGAATATGCGAAACGGGTTTGCCTTCTTCGTTCAGGAACAAGGTTCCCACACCGGTTGTTTCGTGGGCATCGTCGATCACAATTTCCATGGGCTCTATTTTTGAGGCACGGCTTTCACGGGGACCTACCACTAATTTGCTTCCTTTATCGGCACCACCCACGAGCATAATCCGTGCCGCTCTTATTTTATGTTCGGCTGCAAACTGTTCAATTACTTCGTGCAATATCTCGCCATCATCCAACCTGAGTATAAATTCCCTGCCTGTTTTTGCTTCTGAAAATTTCATGATTACTTTATTTTTATTGCTTTAAATCAGCCTGATTGTATCAATATCTGGGTAACAAACTTAGTAACTTCTATAAGGAATCATTGTTGTCCGGTAAAAAATCGCGATAAACTTTTCATAAAACATCAAAAAACATGAAGCCGATGAAGTAAAATTACCGTTAATATTATATTTGTTCATCAAAACAAGCTTTTATGAAACGAATACTGTATCTCGTTGTAATATTTCTTTCAACAATAACCTGGGGGCAACCGGCAACAGAAATTATCCTGAAAAACTTTTTGGCTGACGATGCCCTTGCTCATACGCCTGTCAGCATCAGTGTTGTTGATGTAAATACCGGGGAACCGTTGCTTGAAACCAACCCTCATTTTTGCCTGGTGCCGGCATCGGTACAAAAGCTGCTCACCTCGGCAGCAGCACTTGAAATACTTGGCGGCTATTTTCGTTTCGAAACAACCCTTTGGGCCTCGGGTGAAATTGAAAATGGAAAACTTACGGGCAATTTAATCATTTCAGGCGGTGGCGACCCCGCTTTAGGTTCAGGTTATTTTCATATTGAAAGCGAAAAAAAACGGTTTTTGGCAAAATGGGCCTCAATGATCAGGGATGCCGGAATCGACACCATTGACGGGGACATCGTTGCCAGCACGCATTATTTTACAGACTGCAATGTGCCACCCTCTTGGCTTTGGGAAGACCTGGGCAACTATTTCGGCGCTGCCGCATCGGGCATTAATGTTTTCGACAACACGTTCGAAATTGTTTTTACAACGCCCCTCGAACATGGCAAACCCGCGGTTATTACCAATATTGAGCCCGAAATACCCGTGCTGCACCTGGTAAACAAAGTTGTATCGTCGCCGGAACAGAAAGACGGCACAACCATTTTTGGCAACCCGCATACGTTATACCGCAAAATTAAAGGCACGCTGCCGGCAGGCTCACCGGCATACAAGGTAAAAGCTTCGGTACCCGACCCGGCGTTGTTGCTGGCTTACGAATTTAAAAAGGCTTTAACCCGAACACGGGTTGTTGTTGAAGGGGATGCACGGTCAATAGGAAATGTAAACAACCATGAAGCAGAAACATTGTTGGTGTCGTGGCCTTCGCCTCCGCTTACTGAAATTATCGAAAAAATGAACCACGAAAGCCTGAACCTTTATGCCGAAGTGCTGCTAAAACAAATTGCCCTTACTCAAAAAGGCGAAGGCACAACCGAAAAAGGCACCGAAGCCCTTACTGAATTCTGGAATTCGAAAAACATAAACGGTTGCCTGAAACTGGCCGATGGCAGCGGCCTGTCGAGGCAAAACACCCTTACTTCCCAAACCATTACCGATGTTTTGGGTTACATGAAAAACAACAGCCCCTGGTACGATGCTTTTTACAAATCGGTACCGTTAACCGGCATGGAGGGAACACAGAAATACTATTTTCAGGATTCGTTTTTAAAAGGCAAACTGAGGGCAAAAAGCGGATCAATGACTGGTATACGCAGTTTTGCCGGTTACATGACAACCAAAAGCGGCACCGAACTGGCTTTCTGCCTTATTGTGAATAATTTCGAATGCGGCAGTTTTCAAATGGCTTACAAACTTGAAAAACTCATTGAAGAAATCTACCGGATTTATTGACCCGGATGGTTTTCTACCCTAATGCCAGATACGCCTTTTTTAACAGCACTTCTCAAATATCCGCCATTGCGAGAGGTCACTCAAGATTTTTGAGCATAATTCGGGGATGACAGGGAGCCTGAAGGGCTCAAATATTATAGCCCAGGGCAATACGCCGGCTGGCGGAGTCGCCCTGGGTAGGAAGTATGCAAGATAAATCCAGCCACGGTAGTTCCTTGAAAAAAGAGGTAATGTTGCTTGGCTGGAAAAGCAGAATTGTTGTAAAAAGAGATGCTTGATATTTGCTTTGAATACAGGTTTTTGCATAAATCTGTCATTGGTATCGTAGCGAAGCAATCTATTGTTTTTAACCGGACAGTAATAAAAAAGTCACAAATATATTTTATCTTGAAACTCAAAATTTCCTGTCATGGATATAAAAAACCAAATTGAACAATTGATCGAGCCCCAAAACGGCGTTAAACACAAATGGATAAACCCCGGCGATATTGCTGTTGCACAATGGGTAAGGGTAAAATGCCAATTTGGTTGCAGCGATTACGGGCTGGGCGCTTGCCCGCCCAACACCCCATCGGTTGATGAATGCCGCGTATTTTTTGGCGAATACAAACGTGCCCTGGCATTTTTATTCGAAGTTGAAGCCGATAAAGACAATTACCCCTCGGCATGGTCAAAAATGGCAAGCCGTATGCTGCTCGAAACGGAAAGAAAAATTTTCCTTGCCGGTTACCCGAAAGTATTTCTTTTAAACCAGACCTGTTGTTGCCACTGCAATCCGTGCCCGGGCACACGCCTCGAATGCACCGATAAAAAGAATGCGCGCCCCAGCCCCGAGGCCTTTGCGGTTGATGTGTACCAAACCATGAAGAACATTGGCTGGGCAATACACGTGATCAATAAAAACCCGTCGCTTATAAACCGGGTAGCGCTTATCATGGTTGATTAACACCCCGGTTTTCAAATCGGTAAGGGTTTGAAAACGGGTAACGCTCCATCTGAACCTTTTCTTCCCGCGATTTTAACTGAAACCGGTATGCCATTGAAAACGAACCACCAAACTGCCTGCTGTAATCACTAAGAAACAAGCCCCACAGGTTTTGAATGGAAAGTCTGGCAGAAATTCTGTTGCCGGAATAGCTGAACCCCACCGGCAAATTGAAAAACGAATGGTTTGAAAACGCCAAACCAGCGCTTAACTGCCACTTTTCGCTTGCACGATACCTGCCCGTAACAACAAACGTTTCATGCAACATGCTGCCGTTTAACATCAAACAACTGTTTGCCAAAAGATCGATGCCGGGAGCAAGGGAATATTCGGCACCGGCAATGAATTTCAGCGGTGCCGAGGTAACAAAAGGATTGTTAACCGGTCCGAGGCCCTCGAAAAGAAAAGAGTCGGCAAAGCTCAGGTTAATGATATCGTCAAAAACTTCTTCGTTTGTGCGGTAATCAACAATGGGCGAAATATCGAAACCCTCCCAGCGTTTTGCCCCGTTCAAATTCATGCTGTTAATGTTTGAAAACCACGAGATAAAACCCAAGTCGACAAGCGCTGCCGAGAAAAGCCACTTATCGTTGTATTTGTATGTAAAACCCACATCAACACCCAGGCCGGGGTTTTGCAGGTTAAGCCAATAAAGCGGCAGTGAAAAACCGGGAGCGGTTTGCCAGCCTGAAACATATCCATCGGGATGTAAATGGCGTTCAACGGGCAGCGAAGCCAACATTTTCCCCGAGCTTTCCAAATCGATGTATTCCGATCTTTCTTCGGTAAAAAAACGTAGGGTACTTTGCGCATCAACCACTGCTTTGCCAAAATAAAGCTTCGCCGAAAAACCCAACCTGACTGTCGGGTTCAAATCCCGGGTGGTTGTTACCCTAAGCGTTGAAAAGTGGTTCGCAAAAACAGGTATGTCCGTTTCGAACCATTCTCCCCTGTATGCTTTATTCCCGCTGTTAATGAAACGAATTAGCCCGCGGTCGAAAGTGAAGGCGCCCGCGATGTTTTCTTCAAGCCCGAAAGCCCATCGATTATCACCGATATTAGCCGAGAAACTGAACCACGCTGCCGACATGCTGAACATGGCCTGGTTTGTTTTTGCCAGTTTACCGGCAAAGCGCTCCAGGTCAATCTCGTACCCCCCTTCATCGGACTTTGAGAAAACCGTGTTTAATGAAAGCGGGAGATTAACACTTGCCTCGAAATTTGCTACAGGAAGGACCGATAATCCATAATCCCCTTCGGAAGGCAGAAAAGCGGGATTATACCGAAAAGCGTTTTCGGTGCCGTAATTAACAAGCCCCGTTTGCCCATAATCCCTGCCTGCCACAATTAGCAGAATGGACAATAAAAGAAACCGTATTTCAATTTTTATCCTCAAATTTCAATCATAACACGGGTGAAACATCTAAAATCATTTTTAAATCGAAGCTGTGCGCGTTTCTGAGTTTAGCGGGTTGTGTGCCTTCTCCCGGTGAAAGGAACGAGGCTTTTATGACAACGGCATTTGCTTTTTGCAAATTCGAAAAATCATCGGGCGAAAGGGTTAACACGTTTTCGGTTTCCGATATGCCGGTTACATTGCCAAATTCATCGGTAGGGGCCGCATCGAGCAAAGTGACCAGCAATGCCTCCCCGGTTGGCTTATTGGTTAATGTATCGAAAGGAATGGCCGAGAAATCGACCTGAAGGGGAATCTCGTTGCGGGTGCGGAAAGTGATTTTTGCCTCCGCTACCATGCCGGAAATATTGCCCGTGTTCAGGCTAAGCGTATCGTCGAAAGTAAAAAAGAGGCCCCTGAGCAATATGGGCACCTCAAAACCAATACCCACCGTGAATTTTTCTTCCATGTCGACAAAATTCAACCTGTCGGGAGATGGCTCACCGTCGGGGTTCATTGCCAGGTTAACATCAAAATTGATCGTGTCGTTGGGTGGCAATTGTATAAATTCCATGATGTTCGAATTCTCTACCGTGAATACTTTTTCCGATAAAACGGGCGATGCGGCAAGATTTTCGGGGTAATCCATCACGTAAGGCGCTGCATCAACCCGTACAGAATTTCCCAGCCTGTTTGTGGCTTCAATGGCAAAATCGTACAAAACGGGAATACCAATGGGATTCGAAAAATAGACCGTTAATACCGGGGTGCTGCCAAAAACTTCGCCGCCCAGCATGTCCCATATTTCAGGGTTAAGGGTAATACCGGTACGTGAAAAATTCAGCTTCTGCCGGCCAAAATCACCTTCAATATACGAGAATTTCATACGCTGAATCAGTATTGAATATTGGTAGGTATCGGTTGCGTGCAGTTCGATGTAATCTTCGGTTTGGTTTTCAAAGCCGAATGAAAAACGCAGCGTGTTGAACGGGTTTTCGCCCGCGTTCAGGTTCAGCTCCATGCCCGAAAGGTCGTACTCAGAAACAACCTGTTCGGTACCTTCGAGGGGCACTTCGCCCCTAAAAGACACATCATCGGAACGCAGTCCGGGCAAATTGACAAACAAGGTACCATCGGCTTCAAATTGCTTTTTGACCCTCAGTTTTAATGTCCCCGACTGGAAAACCAGTTTCTGCAATTTTACCGAATCGATCAGTTCAACGGCCACCTGCTCTTCATCGCTTTCGTAAATGAACTTTTCGGCGCTGAACACCCCCGAGTTTAAATACATCCCGTTTACATCGACAGAGATATTCAGTCCGCGCGAAAAATCGACGTAAACCGCCGTTTCCGATTCAAAGAATTCAAGGTACTTTATTTTGTAGCGTAACGGGGCCTTAATGCTTTTGCCAGACAAATCCATCGTAAAGGATTCCTGCTCACCGGGGTTCAAACCTCGCAGGCTGGAACCGCCAAAAGCATACTCATCAATGTACGTGCCTTCCGAATCGATAAACTCAAAAACCACGTTGCAATTCACCGGGAACTCGTTTACCAGGTTTACCGTAAGGCTGCCCGTATTGATATCCGCCTCGGTGAGGTAGTCGAAATCTTCAATTTCCCACACCAGGAACTGGGAATACCCCGAACCAACAACCACGGCATCGAAAGAATCGACAAGCCCCTCCTCCATTTCCGAAAAATCGGCAACGAACGACAAACGTTCTGTAAGTTCTTCCAGCGGGATGTAATCGCGGTAAACGGTATCGGCAAGGTGAATCAACCCCAGTTCGCGCGTGCGGCTGATCAGGGTCATGTTTACCGGCAAATCAACAAGCTCGTTAAAGCCGATGCTGCTCACATCGTCGAGTTTGTACGAAAACATCAGCTCGTTTTGAAGGTCGCTACTGAACATCGAATCTTCGTCGAATGTTTTCAATAAATCGCCAAGCATAAACGAACCGTAAGCAATGGGCAGCGTAAGTTCGGTATCGCCCTTTACGCCAAAACCTTCGTATTTGTCAATGCATGAAGCCAGCAAAAGCAACATGCACGCGATGTATGCAAATTTTCTCATCTCCCCGTTTAAAAAATGCAAAATGCAAAAAATATCCCGAAATGATAAGGTAATGAAAAACAAAGTGCTAATCAAGTATAAAAAAAACCATGGCAGTATCACACACCGATATTTTTAAAAAAGTAACTATATTCGCAACCATTACGTTTATTCGAAAAAAGCACCGGAATGAGAAAAAGGACTTTCGACATAATTGTGATATTTTTGATTGCATTGGCATTAATATCCCTTAACCAGTTTGATTTACTCGAAGAATCAGCAAAATTCATGTTTATACCTATTTTGGCATTTTACTTCATTGGCCAGCTTGCAGAACGAAAATTTCAAAAATGATAAAAATCGCCCGGCAAATACGGATCCTTATACTGAAATTAATCGACTTTTTTTATTTCCCGTTTTTGCGGTTCATACCTGTTGAAACGTTTCGCTACGGGGCAACCGGTGGTATGAACACCGCTTTTGACATTTTTCTTTATTTCATTTTCTACAATTTTGTACTCGACAAAAAAATCCTCGATTTGGGCATTGTATCAATCAGTCCGCACATTGCTGCATTTTTGTTTGTTTTTCCCATCACGTTTTCAACCGGCTTCTTACTTGCCAAGTACATCACCTTTACCCAGTCGTTACTGCGTGGCCGCATACAGTTATTCCGGTACGGGGTTTCGGTAGGGGGTTCAATACTGTTGAATTACCTTTTATTGAAATTTTTTGTTGAAGTTGTTGGCCTTTGGGCCACCTCGTCGAAAATAATCACCACGCTTATTGTAATTGTGTACAGCTACATCATCCAAAAACATTTTTCGTTCCGCACAGGTAAAAAGGCGCTGCAAAAGGACCGGGTGAAAGAGTGATAATATCCCTGCCATGCAACCCAATACCCTGTGCTGGTGCGGTTTTGTAAACCGAGCCTTTCTGACGAAAAAGAACAACAACTTCAAAAAAGCAACCAAAACAGCGTATAAATCGTTAACTTTGTTAGGGATAAAAACAAAAAAATTTATGAATACAGTAAAATTAAAATCGGACTTGCACAGCTTAATCGACAAAGTGGAGAATACCACAATTTTAAATGCTATAAGAGCAATTTTAAGCAAAGAGGTCAATGAGGAAGACTTTTGGAACGAATTGCCATTAAATGTTCAGGAATCTGTAAAAAGAGGCATGGAGCAAGCTAAAAGAGGCGAAACAAGACCTCATTCTGAAGCAATGAAAAAATATGAGAAATGGCTTTAGTCGCAAGGTGGTCTAAGGAGGCCGAAGATACTTTTGATGAAATAATTGAATATTTAGAAGACAACTGGACCGAAAGAGAAATACAAAACTTTGTTCGAAAAGCACATAAGGTTATAAGGCAAATCGAAAAGAACCCTTACCAGTTCAAAGCTTCCCGGTTTCAGGAAATACGTAAGGCTTTAATAACAAAGCATAACAGTTTATTTTATTTTTGTGAATGAAGCCGATAAAGTTATAGAACTTTATACATTTTGGGACAACCGCCAAAATCCCCAAAAACTTAGATATTAATTTCACCGCACAGACCAGGTAAAGCGATGTTCATCATCACTTGTTGGCAAGTTTAGTGTCAGCCCGTATGGGCTGTGCTGGTGCGGTTTTGCAAACCGTGCCTTTCTAACCGGGAATCTGTGATTCCTTGTCCCCGCACCATTGTTTCTGCTAACGTGTACAACGAGGCCGGGCTGACCCTCCTCCTCGTTTGCAACGAGAAGAATGAAACAAGCCAGCAGAAGGCTTTTGTAAAAGA
>JAIOZY010000001.1 GCA_021740385.1 Prolixibacteraceae bacterium
CGGTAGCAGCCGGGGCATCGTTGGCCTATATTTCCTTTACATATTTTACCAATACCCAAATGGGATATTACATTGATTTTTGGGAAAATGAAGGCGATTTTTATATGGTTTCACCTTATTATACCCGCATAATTGATATAGGCCTTTGTGCAAAACTTAGCCTGGTTTACAACATTTCAGAAAGGTTTTTTTGCCGGGGCAACATGTGGTTTTAATAGCTATGACGACTCGGGATACCGAACATATGATTTTGGCATAACTGCGGGTATACGGTTTTAAAAGTTGAAAAGACTGTTATTTCACCGTCTTATCCAGTGGTCTGCCCAGGCTTTCGTACAAACTGCGGCGGCCGGCTTTGTCTTTTTTGAGCACTTCGTTTGCGTATTCAGCTACCTGTTTTGACACGGCACGGGGCACAACTACAACACCGTCGCCATCGGCCACAACAACATCGCCGGGGCACACCAGTACGCCGCCAATGCATACCGGGCGGTTTACCGATTCAATCTCGTTCCGACCCGGACGTATGCCGCGACCTTTTTTGCGCAGGTAAAGCGGTACGCCTTCAAGTCCCACCTCATCGGTGTCGCGTGCACCGGCATCGGTTACCACACCTGTGGCGCCCAGTTTATACCAGCCCAGTATGTTGTTCGAGCCTATTGACCCGATGTCGCGGTCTTCAACATCGTCGATCACAACGGCTGTGCCGGGTCTGATAAGGGCTGTAAAGGCTTCATGTGAGTAACTGTTGTAGAAATTGCCTTCCCAGTCCTGGAATTTTTCACCCGGTTCCGGCAATGCCGGTTTTTGTGTGGGTACATACCTTACGGTAACGGCAATGCCCCTGAATACATGTGTCAGGTCTTTCAGGTCAACCCAGCAGGCATGTATCGAGTGGTTGACCAGACCAGTTCCGGGAAGCCCGGCCATGTCGAGGCCATCGGAGACATCGGCTACGCGCAGGTTTTTATAAAGTTCCAGTATGGCAGCGTCCTCTTCGGCTGTGTGTACTTGTGTTTCGATGTAGTTTTTACCTTTTGCCAGTTCGGCCCCGTTTTGTGTAAAGGCTTTGTGTGCAGGCATTACAAGCAGGCACAGGATTAGGGTTAACAGATGTTTCATATCGAATTTTTTATAGCAATGAATATTTCCTTGTTGTTTCTACCAACTGCTCTCCAAATCGAAAATGCTCGATTCAACAATGACAACAATTTCAGAGAGTGCTTTTATCATATCCTGTTGCGAGGCATTTTCAAAGGGTGAATCAATATCCCGCTCGAAGCGTCCCATGTAGGCCTGGAACAAGCGGGCATTTTCGTAAAAATCGATGGTTTCGGTGAATTTTAACTCACGTCCCTTGTAGGCAACAATGCCCACCAGGTTGGCATCGTTGTCGAAAACGGGTGCGCCAATCATTCCGAAGCGGAAGGGCAATTCAAGTATCCTGTTGTTGGAATAAGTGGCAGCCGATGGCAGTACTTTGCCGTAAAAAACTTCGGGTTCCATAATTTTCCCGCTAACGGCATTGGGGTATCCTATCGAGAAAACGGGGGCATCGGTTAACGGTTTTTTGTTGGAATAGCCAAAAGGGATTTTTTCAAAGGGTGAAAAACCGGCCGTTGTTACCTGCAATACGGCCAGGTTCATGTCTTCTTCGATATTAATAATTTTTACCGGTAGCTGAAAAGTCTTGCCATTTATTTTTCCTTTCACCCTAAGGCTTTTGGCATCAATAATGGCATCGTAAGTAGTTAATATTTTTCCCGATGGGGAAATAAAAAAACCGGTGCTTTTGCCAATCCATTTCTCCTGGAAAAAAGGGTCGGAGATGGGCAGGGGGTATTTAAAGCCGAAGTCGTCGAAGCGGGCATCGCCCCGCGATCGGGTAATCAGTCCAAGTTTATTTCCTTTAAACTCGGGGAAGTCGATTACCATTTCAATGTTGTTGTTGATTTCAAAAAGCAGGTTCTTCCCGTTGCTGCTTATCCGTATGTCGTTAAATTGTTCATTTTCCCGTTCAATTTCTTCGCGTGCTCCCGATAGTTGATGTAATTGCCCGTTTTCATAATACGATATTGAATAATACCGGCCATGGGTAATTTCCATCATGTAGTAATTTTGGGGATCGAGCCAGCCAAAAACGACGCCTTGTTTAACATTATTGCCGTTTTTGGGAATACGGGTATAAAGTACAAACGGGTTGTTAATGTCGATGTTTACCGGGGGATTGTAAATGGCCCGTTGCAGGTATTTGTCGTTGTGCAAAATCATTTCACTGTTTTTTACCGTGAAACTGTCGCAAACCCAGCATCCCGAGAAGGCTTCAAACCGGTCAATCCAGGTAGATGTACAATTATTGTTATAATCGCACGAAATGTTGAAAATGGTGTGGCCCCCGCGTTCAATCGAATAGGAATTCAGGTTGCCCATTTCGTTAAAGTGGAAGCGCTGGCCTTTTTTACTTCGTTTACCAATCGATATTTCCCCGTTTATGACCCCTTTCACAATGTTATCGGCATTGTACTGGAAATAGAGGTTCGAATCGGTTACTTCGGTACCCCGGTTGTAATAAATCATTTGGGTCAGCCTTCCCGATTTGTCGTAAATGCTGCGCCAGCCATTCCTTACCTGGGAAAAGGAAAAAAGTTGAAACAGGATAATAATTGCTGTGAGTAAAAACCTGGCCATAAATATTATTTCCGTTTTCTCCTTCAAGATAAAAAGAAAATCTCACAACGTATCAGGCTAAATGCTTTTTTTCACATTTGCCTGCATAGGCCTTAAAGTGAAAAAAAGTAATCCGTTTATTGTTCGTCCGTATTTCCGGTATACCAGCCTGCATATTTTGAATAACTCGCGGCAATGCGTTCAACTTCGCCTTTGAGTAGTTCCGGGCTGATGTCTTTTATTTTTTTGGCCGGGGAACCGCCGTAAACGCTACCCGAATGAACAACGGTGCCTTTGGTAACAACCGCACCGGCAGCAACTATGCTGTTGCTTTCAATAACGGCATCGTCAAGCACCACGGCATTCATGCCTATGAGTACGTTATCGTGAACGGTGCATCCATGAACAATGGCCCCGTGCGCTATCGATACATTGTCGCCAATAGTTGTGGGCGATTTTTTATAGGTGCCGTGAATGATAACGCCATCCTGAATATTCACGTTGTTGCCGATTTTTATGTAATGCACATCACCACGGATAACGGCATTGAACCATACACTGCAGTTGTTGCCCATGGTAACATCGCCAACCAAGGTGGCATTGGGGGCAAAAAAGCAATCGCTGCCCGTTTGGGGTTCTTTATTGTTAACTTTTAATATTAAAGCCATCGTGTTGATAAATGAAGAGTTTAAAATAATCCGCAAAAGAACAGCGTTTTTTCGAAAAACAAAACTTTTTGTATGAATTCTAAGTTAAAATGGTTTGAACAAAATGCAAAAGCAGGGGAAAAACTTGAATATTCATCGCGGTTGTATATTTTTGTCGGTTTAAAATCCTAACAAATATCATGTTTTTATGTGACGAAAATTATCTTGCCGGTTTAAAATTATGAATAAATTTCGGCTTGAAATAAATCGTATTTTATTATGATAAAAGAAACAAAAGTTATTGAACTTGAAGCTGTAACCATTCGCTTTTCAGGCGACTCGGGCGATGGTATGCAGCTAACCGGAACATTGTTTTCCGATGCAACCGCTTTAAGTGGAAACGATATTTCGACTTTTCCCGATTACCCGTCTGAAATTAGGGCCCCGCAGGGGACCGTTGGTGGCGTATCGGGTTTTCAGGTCCATTTCGGGAACAGGAAGGTGCACACGCCCGGCGACAAAGCACATGTGCTGGTTGCCATGAACCCAGCAGCTATTAAGGCCAACGTGAAATTCCTCGACCCGTCGGCAACCATTATTTACGATATCGATTCGTTTACCGAGCGTAATTTCAAAAAAGCAAAGTTCAAAACCGATGATCCCTTTGAAGAATTGAAATTGGAGGATTACAGGAAAATTGCCGTGCCCATTACCAGTCTTACCAAAGAGGCGCTTGTTGATTATGACATGGATAACAAAGCCATTTTGCGGAGCAAAAACATGTTTGCCCTGGGCCTGGTGAGCTGGATTTTTAATCGCCCCTTAAAATTGATTGAAGATGCTTTACGGGGCAAATTCGGGAAAAACCAACAGGTGCTCGATTCCAACATTCATGTGCTTCATACCGGTTATAATTACGGTATGAACATGCAACATACTACCCCGCAATACATTATACCTGCTGCCGATATCGACAAAGGCATTTACCGAAATATAAACGGCAACATGGCAACAGCCTGGGGGTTGCTTGCGGCAGCAGAAAAAGCAGGCGTGGAGCTTTTGCTGGGCTCGTACCCCATTACCCCGGCAACCGATATATTGCAGGCATTGTCGGCCCGCAAAGACCTGGGCGTAAAAACCATCCAGGCCGAAGATGAAATTGCCGGTATTTGCTCGGCCATTGGTGCTTCTTTTGCCGGTAATTTGGGTGTGACAACCACATCGGGTCCCGGGTTGGCATTGAAATCGGAAGCCATTAACCTTGCGGTTATGTCGGAGCTTCCTTTGGTTGTTGTAAATGTACAACGCGGGGGGCCGTCAACCGGACTGCCAACCAAAACCGAGCAGTCTGATTTGTTGCAGGCGCTTTGGGGCCGCAATGGCGAAAGTCCGCTGGTTGTTTTGGCGGCAAGTTCGCCCAGCGATTGCTTCGAATATGCTTTTATGGCCAGTAAAATTGCCCTTGAGCGCATGACACCGGTATTGCTTCTTACCGATGGATTCCTCGGTAATGGCAGCGAGCCATGGAGGATTCCGGCAATGGCCGATATGCCGTCCATTACCCCGAGAATTGCAAAAGATACGGAAAGCTTTAAAGCATACAGACGCCCCGATGATACACTGGCCCGCGAATGGGCTTACCCGGGCATGGAGGGCTTTGAACACCGCATTGGCGGACTGGAAAAAGATGAGGCTGGAAACGTGAGCCACGATCCGGCAAACCACCAGCTTATGTGCGAAATACGGGCACAAAAAGTTGCCAGTGTGATTGATTTGGTCCCTGATTTGGAAACATACGGTTGCCCCGAAGGCGATGTGCTGATTGTTGGCTGGGGCGGAACTTATGGCCACCTGGTTAGCGCTGCCCGCGATTTGTGTGCCGAAGGGAAAAAGGTCGGACATGCACATTTTAATTACATTAATCCACTGCCGGCCAATACCGCCGACGTTTTTTCACGCTATAAAAAAATAATAGTGTGTGAATTGAACCTGGGGCAGTTTGCAACCTATTTGCGAAGTAAATACCCGCAGTTTACCTATTATCAGCACAATAAAGTACAAGGACTGCCTTTCTCGGTAGGGGAAATTATGGAAAGCGTAACAAAATTACTGGAGGAATAACCATGAATGGATATACATATACAGCGAAAGATTTTAAAAGTGCAAACGAAGTGCGCTGGTGCCCGGGTTGTGGCGACCATGCCATCATGAATGCCGTGCAGCGTGTAATGGCCGAACTTGGTTACAACAAAGCCGATTATGCCGTTATTTCAGGGATTGGTTGTTCATCGCGCTTCCCGTATTACATGAGTACCTATGGCTTCCATACCATTCACGGGCGTGGTTCGGCCATTGCAACCGGTGTAAAAGCCGCTAACCCAAAACTGCATGTATGGCAGTTTACCGGCGACGGCGATGCCCTGGCTATTGGCGGAAACCATTTTATACACATGATTCGGCGTAATGTTGATATTAACGTGATCCTTTTCAATAATAAAATTTACGGACTCACCAAAGGACAATACTCTCCAACAACCGACAGGGGTGCCACAACAAAAACTTCGCCTTATGGTACCGTTGAAGACCCGTTTATTACCGGGCAGCTTGTTCTTGGATCAAGGGGTACGTTCTTTGCCCGTTCAATTGACGGGAACATGAAAATGAGCCAGGAAATTTTTAAAGAAGCGGCCCTCTTTAAAGGAACGTCGGTGGTTGAAGTGCTGCAAAATTGCGTAATCTTTAACAGCGGTATTCACGAACAAGTTACCAAAGGTGAAGATCGTGACGATAAACAGATTTTCCTGCGCCACGGCGAAAAAATGATCTTTGGTGTGAACCAGGATAAAGGGCTGGTACTTAAAAATGGGAAACTGAAGGCCGTTACAATTGGCAAGGACGGATATACCCTCGACGATATTCTGGTACACGATGCCAAAGATCCCGACCTGTATATGCATGCAGCATTAATCAATGCCCAGTTGCCCGAGCTTCCGGTGGCTTTTGGTGTTATCCGTGCCGTGGATGCGCCTGCTTACGACGAGGCTTTGGAACAACAAATTGCCGAAGTGCAGGAAAAACGCAAAATTACCTGCATGGACGAATTGCTGCAAAGCGGCAATACGTGGGAAGTGTGATGCAGTGAGATGGTGAGACTTTGAGAAAGTGAGAGGGTGAGATTGTGAGAAGGATTATTCCTGGTTTCAATCTGAAATGAATTGGATATAAATAACAAAAAAAGGTGTCATTCCGAGTTCCTACCCAAAATTTTTGGGCATAATGCGGAAATGACAGTTGTAAAAAAGGGTGTCATTCCGAGGGAAGCGTAGCGACGAGGAATCTCAACAAATTAGGACAGATTTCTCCTCGTACCTCGTCGAAATGACACACAGAATAAAATCTGTCATTGATAATGTATGAGGAATCTCAACCTGTTCGGACAGGTTTCTCCTAACGTCGAAATGACATCTTTTTTATTTACTGGACTATAATCTTTTTACTAAGAATTGTTTCCCCATCGTTGCACTGCACAATGTAAATACCTTTTCTTGCGGATGATAAGTCGATATTAACACCTAAGCCTGAGGCTTGTGTGGTTTTAACTACCGCTCCCGAAAGGTTTAGCACTTTAACCACTGTTCCGGCCCCGAAATGGGTGAGTTCTACATTTACCAGCCCGGTTGTGGGGTTGGGGTAAATTTTTACCGATTTTTCAGAAAGTAAATCATCGTTGTTTACGGTTTTGTCTTCATGTGCGTTTTGTATCGTCCTCGATTTGTCGTTGTTCATAACGACACTCTCTGACAGGGCATCGCAGAACGAATTGGTTGTGGTGATGTAAGCGCTCATGTAACTCCCGGTGTGTGCCAAAAATCCAGGTAAAAACCTGATTGATTGTCCGGCAATTAAAGTAAGCGATGAACCATTCTGCAAATCGACTATGGTTCCTGCACCTGCAACGGTAATTTGCTGTGTTGCGCCAAAGCATGAATTTTCGTCCGTAGAAAAAATTCTGTTGTTAATCCATTGGTTTTCGGGGGTTGTTGCATCCAGTACCAGCATCCAAACGGTATCGGTTTCTGAAACATAAAAACCATCGCTTACGGTTAGTGTAAACATGAACAATTGATCTTCGATAACATTTGGGGAAATGAACCCGGGATTCATCCGGGTTGAATCATCGAGAATTATTTCAGTAGGGGAACCCCATGAATAAAAAAGTTCATCGCCATTGGTGTCGTACGAATTTGATCCGTCTAAAGAAACATAACTATTTTTTGTTACTTCAAAATCATCACCTGCATTGGCAACCGGCATCCCAATGGCAATTGGCATACTCACAACCGGTGAATAGGTCCCTTTACGGTCGAAAAAACGGGTGTGAACCACGTGTTCGCCGTTTTCATAGCTGTTCCCGTCAATTTCAAACTGCACGGAAAGCAGCATGCTGTCACGAACTGAAACATCCTGAAAAACCGGATGTGGAATGGTATCGACCCAGTATTGGTAACCGGCCCAACCTTCTGTGAAACCGGCTCCTTTAAAAAACGTGTGTGTGCTTACAGGTCCCCAGCCCGCGGCATCTCTGAACCGGATGTTGAACGTGTGGTATCCTTTCGAAAGACCTGTAAAGTCAGGTTCAGCATTGAACATTGCCATTTCAGAAGAATCGAGCTGTTCCGAAACCATCTGATCAAGGTTATCATCGATCCAATATTCGCAGGCTTTGCTGGTACTTGCTGTATTCATTTTGTAAAACGAATGGGATACAACAGGGCTCCAGCCAGAAGGTTGATGAAATCGAATGTTGAGGAAGTGTAATCCTGGTGACAGGTTTTCTGTATTGAATTCTGAAACAAAGGGGTGAATTTGAGAGGTGTCGACAGCTTCACGTCGGCTTAATGAGTCGGCTTTATCAAACCAGTACTCATACTCCGAAAGAACGTTTGTAGCTGAAAATTTATAGAAGCTTTTTGAAACAACAGGGCTCCAGCCCGACGACTGGTGAAACCTAATGTTGAGGAAGTGCAGCCCCTCGGTAAGGTGGTTCACATCAAATTCAACCATTAGTGGTTGTTCGCTTGAAACATCGGCCGTTACCTTTTGTTTCAATGAATCGGCACGATCGTACCAGTACTCGTACTCAAAAGCTTCTTCCGAACCCGAAAATTTCAGGAAATGTTTTGATACCACGGGCGACCAGTCTGTTTTATCCCTGAACCTGAAATTCAGGGTATGAATTCCCTCGGAAAGGGTGCCGGCATCTATGGAAACCATTAGGTTCGACAAACCATTTTCGGTACGGGTAGTGATGGTTTTTTGCTGATAATTCCCATCGAACCAGCATTCGTAAGCAGCAAGGCCTGAAACACTTTTCTTGTAAAATGCCGAACTGCTTACAGGCGACCATGCACCGTTATCATCTTTGAAGCGGTAATTCAGCGTATGAAAACCATCCGCTATTGAGGCAACATTTATTTCAGTTCCCAAATCAAAAATCCCTTCCGAACCTTCGGTAAAATTGCTTACCCTTCCGGAAAGGTTACGGTCAATCCAGTACTCATAACAGGTAACAGTTCCATTTCCGGTTGCTTCGCCGGTGATTTCAACATCGTCGACCATGATGTATTGCGATTGCCACGAGGCATTGGTGATTTCACCCAGCAAAAGCCGGACGTTGTTCCCGGCCAAATGACTCAAATTAACCGTGTAGTTTACCCAGCTGGTATCATTAAATTGCCCATCGAATATTGTTTCGTGCGCCTTGGGGCCAAATTCGCCCATGATGTAGGCCAGTTGTTTGCTGATGCTGTCGACAGGAGACTGCCGCTTAACCCAAAATGAAAGCCGACCGTTTGGTGGTACTTTAAATGAAAAAGTAGCTGTATTGACTGAAGGCCCCTTTTCAGTGGGAATATTTTGTATTCTCAGGCAATGGCTTCCGGTTTTTGCTGCACTTGCATAAACATTGGAGAACCCGGTAAGCACCCAGTCTGAACCTCCGTTTTCAAAGCTCTCAAAATAAGGCATGTTAATAAGAGGCCGGCTCAAAGGGGTTACCCCAAAATATGCATTCTGCTTTTCATTATAGATGTCAGAATAAGGGAAGAAATCGTACCAAAAATTTTGGGTGCCCGGTGCATTATCCCATCCCCAGTTTATATGGACCATCCCGCTTGCTTCATCATACCCGTCAATCAGAAAAATATGCGCGGATCCGTCATTTTCGCCAAAATATAAAACCGGTCGTTCATAAAAGTTTATTTCCCTGTTGAGTTTTCTTCCCCAGTCGGTATCGTCACAGTTTTCACGGCTTATTATGGTAACAGGGGTGGCAAATTTAAAATGGTTTTCCAAAGCGTTTTTTATACTGATCGTATTTGAAGACGATTCGTCGGGTCCATAATCCATGTTTACCGACACACCGCAATGATATACGAGCTGTGCTGTTTGAAAATTTGAAGCATAAGCGCTGTCAACCATTTGGTCGTAATCATAAAAAGCCGAGCTGAAATCGGCAGTTTGCTCATCGTATTCAGGATGCGATTCCGGTTTATATGCGTTTGAACCTATTCCCTGTGCCGGATATTTATAATAGTACATTAACTGCCCCATTGCCGTTGCCCCGCAACCGGTATGCACTTTGTGGTTTCCATAAATGCTTCTTGTTTCATCGTATGGACATAGGTCATTATAAGGAGGTCCTTGTCCCCATGCCGTTTTTAACAGGAAATGAGGATAACTTTCCGATGTAGATTTTAAAGGGGCAACGGACGTTTCGGTAAGGTCTTTCCATTCCTGTTTAACGGTTTCGCTTATTGGTTCCCGTTTGTTATGATGTATCTTGTCTGATATTTTTCTGAGATAGTAGTTTGCAGGCGAATCATTTGTTTGAAGCGCATAAACCCCATTGTTGCTGTAAGCCAATATGGGTTTGACAACTTTATTTGCCGCCACCAAAACCCAACCGCCTTTTTTGAAATTCACGGCATAAAAAGCAGTATCGGGTGTTCCCGGAATAACCGATGCAATATCTTCCGTTGTTACTTGTGTTTTGCGAACCCGGTTTATCCAGTTTACGGCAATACGTTCGGTTTCGCTTTCGGTGGCAAAAGCCTGAATAACAAAAATTCCTAACAGAAAAAATATGGAAAAAAGTTTCCTCATTGAATGTGGTTGTGAAGCTTAGCGGTCTTGCGGTATCACCTGAAATTCAACTTTTAGCTTTCCGTCAGCATCGGTGGCCGGGGCAATGCTTTTCGACATGACCCAGGGGTGCATGGGCAGCCCCGAATCTTTGAACGGGTAGTCGCCGCCGTAAACGCCCATGTCGCTGCCATCGAGCCCGGCGTTTTTGCAAACCGACGTATCCTGCACATGGTAATTGGCATTGTAGCGAAAAAAACGACCGGGGTAATCCATAAATATCGGATTGTGGTTATTGTCAAGTTCTGATGTTTGCAAGTCGACATTGTCCTCCTTTATGCCACCAATACTTATTCCCGGATAAACATTGTTAAAAAAAGAAAAGTTTGAAGAATTATATTCTTTAAGAAAACCACAAAAAATATTGCTATTAAATGTACAATAATCACAATTCTGAAAAGCATAATTGCTATATAATGTTGAGTTGTAGAAATAAAAGAAAATATTATTTGAAAAAGTTGTACCGTAAAAATGATAAATTTGTTTACATAAAAATGAATTTTCAATGATTACATTATCAACATTACCGCCATAAAGATTTCCCCAAATTATATTCTCTCGGAAGATGAAACCGGAAGATATCTCATTATTTCCAGAGCCATTGTATGAAAGTTTTAAATTGCTAAAGCTACATCGTGAGACAAGAATGTTGTTTACAAATTGATTGGTAGAACTGCTGCCTACGATAATATCTCCTGTCAAATACAATCCTTCAATCGTTGTATTATCACAACCAGTCAGTAAATAAATTGTCCCAGTTATTTGTGAGCGCCCCGTGGCCACCGTGGCCGAGGGGTTGTGCCCAACGCCCACCAGGTGAAGCTCTACATCAACTTTCACACTGTCCATGTTAAAACTGCCACCGGGTATATACACAAAATCGCCCGGTTGTGCTGCAGCCATTGCGCCCGAAAGTGTGGCATGGGCCGAAATATGGCTGCCATCGGGGGCTTCAACCAATATGGTCGACTGCGCCCAACTGTTGCCAATTGCTGTAAAAAGCATAATGAATAACCCCGAAATCCGTAATATTCTCCCCTTATTCATGGTGTATCTTTTTTATTCTAAAGAATTAATTCAATTATTATTATATGTTAAATCAGCATTTCCTGAAAGCGTCTGGTCAACGCCATCGGAAAAGGAAAACGTAATGTTGAAGTTGGCTGTTTCGGTATTTATTTCTTTCAGGGTAAGTTCTCCACTATAGAAGTACGTAGTTTCTTTCATGTCAATTGTTGCCGTTGTGCAATAACCAGCACCTGTTGCATCAAGTTCGTTTGTAATGCCATCACCGTTCAGGTCGCCTAAGCTATAGGTACCCTCAATGGAAGAACTGTTTAATGATACCAACTCGAAATTGATTGTGAAATTTGTATTACTTATTGCAACAATTCCGGTATCGGTTTTAGCCGATTTTTCAGATTCGTAATGTCCCCTTATGGCAATTTCCCATGAGTTCACGGTGTTATCATCACCCGTGTTTATTATATATCCTGTATTTACGTTAAAACTTTCGCCATTAAGGGCAATCGTATTTGTCTCAATGGATTTTGGATCCGAATCGTCTTTTTCGCATGCATTGGCCACAACAAGTAAACATAACATGCCAAAAATGAATGAATAATTCTTCATCTATAAATATTTAAATCATTAAAATAATTGTAGGAAATAAAAAAAGGAAACTACTATTCAGGGGTATTTCCCCTGAATTCCCTTACCCTTCCACACAGTTGTAAAAGTAGTAAAATAAGTTAATTTTATATAATCGTAGGAAAATTAATTTTTTTAATTGTTAAATTAATTCTGTTTGTGTGAAAAATAGGTTTTACCTGACCACAATCTTCCTGCTTATCATTGTTTCCCCGTCGTTGCACTGCACAATGTAAATACCTTTTCTTGCAGATGATAAGTCGATATTAACACCTGAGCCTGAGGCTTGTGTGGTTTTAACTACCGCTCCCGAAAGGTTTAGCACTTTAACCACTGTTCCGGCCCCGAAATGGGTGAGTTCTACATTTACCAGCCCGGTTGTGGGGTTGGGGTAAATTTTTACCGATTTTTCGGAAAGTAAATCATCGTTGTTTACGGTTTTGTCTTCATGTGAGTTTTGTATCGTCCCCGATTTGTCGTTGTTCATTACAATACTTTCGGGCATTACAGCGTCGCAGAACGAAGCCGTTGTTGTGATATAGGCTTGTACATTACTTCCGGGCCGGGCATGGAAACCATGCAACAGCCTTACCATTTTTCCTGCAATGAGTGTAACGGTCGATCCGTTTTCAAATTCAACAACCGATCCGTCGCCGGCAACCGTTATGGTATCGGTAGCTCCGTAGCACTGGTCTTCGCCATTACCAACGGTAAGCCCCGAAAGTGCAATTGTGCGCGGTACACCGTTTAATTCAACATGGATATTGTGGGTTATAAGTGTAAGTTGAGTCGCAACGGTATTGGTCACTTCGCAGTGATAATATCCTGTGTCAATGTTGGTAACTGAGGGGATAAACAGGCTGGAGTCGGTTTTGCCCACCAAAAGGGTATCGTTACGGTACCATTGGAATTCATCGTTTGTTGAAATATCATATCCCGTGATGTCAATCCACAACGGTTGGTTTGGAGCTGCTTCAATATTTTCCTCAATGCCAATATATGCCTGGGGCGAATAGGTGAACGATGTGCTGAAATTATCAAAATTGTTCCAGATGAAAATCGGTTCAATATTGCTGAAAATGTATTGGTTGTTGGCAATGTTAAAATCCTGAAGGTTGTTAATGTAAGCCATTGTGCCGGGTATGTCCCCTTCAAGTTCGTTTCCCGAAAGGTTCAGGGTGCGTAAATTTCCGAGGTTACTAAATGCAGCAGGAACCTGACCGTTAAACTGGTTGTTTGAAAGGTCGATGATGCGCAACTGGTTTAGGTTGCCCATCCAATCCGGTATGTTCCCTGTAAATTGGTTGCCCGAAAGGTGAATGTTGAACAACGATGTGAGTTCTCCCATCTCTTCGGGCAGGGAGTTTTCCAGTTGGTTGTCGTTAAGGTTCAGGGTGATAAGCCCGGCAAGTTCGCCAATTTCGGACGGAATTACACCTGTAAGTGAGTTACTGTTCAGCAACAGGTAGTCGAGGTTGGTAAGTTGCCCGATTGACGGGGGAATTGTTCCCGAAATTTGATTGCTGTTCAGGTATAATGTTGTTAGTGAAGTAAGGTTCCCAATGAAGTCGGGCAGGGGGCCTTCCAACTGGTTATTGTTTAACTGGAGGCTTGTGAGCGATTCAAGGTCGCATATTTCATCGGGAAGCGTGTCGCTTAGCTGGTTGTTTTGCATCCTAATGTGGGTTGCTTCTGTAAGGTTCCCAATTTCGAAAGGCAATGCCCCGCTCAGCGAATTGTTGTATAAATCGACCCTGGTAACCCGATCACCGGTACCGTTGAGTGTTATGCCAAACCATGTATCTAAATTGCCGGTAAGCCAGTTTGTTTTGTTGTCCCAGTGGTCACCATCGGTCGCGTTGTAAAGTGCAACAAGGGCTATCGAGTCGGTTTGCAGCGAATGGGCATACGTGAACGTGTCGGAATATAGTGTCAAATCGGTGTAAAAGGTGTTTGAAACTTCGCAGTTGTAATCGCCTTCGCCTCTCAGTGTCAATGTGTCGGTTGTTTCTTCCAGTTCCAGTCCGTCTTTGTACCAGGTATAGGTGTTTCCGGGTTCATCATCGTCAATTACTTCCAATGTTCCTTCGTCCAGGCTGTAAAAAAGGGCAAGTTGTGTGTCCTGTGGTGCATAATAAAAAAAGTCAATATCAACAGGTAACAATCCAGATGTTGCCAGGTTTTCGAAAGTGAACTTGTTCGAACATACCGATAGTTTGTATAGGTCGTTCGCGCTGTTTAGCAGTGGAAGGTCGCCTATAAAGTTATTGCTGTCGAGGGTTATAATGTCGAGGCTGGAGAGATTTTCTATACCAGCAGGAATATTTCCTGTAAAGTTATTGTCATGCAGTTTTAGGTTGTTAAGGCTGGTTAAGTTGCCAATGTCGGCTGGTATTGTTCCTGTAAAACCGTTTTCATGAAGTTCAAGTGTCAGCAGGCTTGTCAGGTCGCAAATTCCACCGGGTATTGTTCCATCAAGCTGGTTTTCACCAAGTTCAAGATAGTTGAGGTTGGTAAGCAGACTGAATGATGCCGGGATTGTTCCGGTAAGCTGGTTCCCTTTAAGCGAAAGAATGGTCAATCCGGAAAGGTCTCCCCACGCTGTTGGTATGGTTCCGGTAAGCTCGTTTTGTCCGAGTTCGATGCTCATCAACGAGGTAATGCCCTCAAGCCCGGCAGGTATGGTACCGGTGAATCCATTATTGCTTAATATAAGCCAGTAAAGGTTGGTGAGGTTGGCTATTTGTGCGGGGATGGTTCCGTCAAGCAGGTTGTTCGACAGGTCTAAATTGATCAGATTTGTAAGTGCCCCGATTTCAGCCGGGATATTGCCCACGAGCTGGTTAAAACCCAGGTTCAGATTGGTGAGCTTGATGAGGTTTCCAATGGAAACAGGTATGGAATCGGAAAGCTGGTTGCCGTTCAGCATAAGTATTTCAAGGCTGTCTAAACTTCCAATTTCCGCAGGGATATTGTTGGAAAGCGAATTGTTCGACAGGTCTAACTCTTCAAGTTTTGTAAGGTTGCCAATTTCTTCCGGGATGGGGCCATCAAGGTTGTTGATTGGCAACAATACTTTGCTTACCCTGTCGCCGTTTAGGGTAATGCCGTGCCAGGTTGCAAGCCGGCCTGACAGCCAGTTGCTGTTGTTGTTCCACGATTCCCCAGTTGTTTCATTGTACAGGTGCACAAGTGCCAGCGAATCGGAAGTAGTTGTGTAATTGAGGGTAAAGGTGTCGGTTTTGTAGGTGTAGCCTGTAAATTTCCGGTTGGTTATTTCGCAGGTGTATTCGCCTTCTTCGGTTAGGATAATTGTACGGGTTGTATCGGCAATAACCGTAGTGCCATTGTACCAGGTATAAATATTGCTGGTGTCTTCACCATCGGGTACGGTAAGGCTAACATCGTATTCATCAAAATCGAGGGTGAATGAAGTATCCTGCGGGGCAAATTCGAATGTGCTGACATCGGCAGGGGTTAAGCCCGATGCCGAAAGGTTGGCAAAGGTAAATTGGTTATTGGCAACGTGTATTTCATCAAGTGAGGTAATCCGTTCGAGTGGAGGCAGGTCGCCGGTCAGGAAATTGTCCGAAAGGTCGAGTTTGAATAGCTTTGATAGGTTTGCCAGCTCAACCGGCAGGGTTCCCGTGAGGCTGTCGTTTTTTAGGTTAACCGTATCAACCCGGGCATCAACGTCGAGGTGAATGCCGTACCATGTTGATATTTCGTCTGTGAGCCAGTTTGTTGTATCAATCCAGTCGTCCCCATTGGTAGCAGCATACAGTGCTTCCAGTGCCAGCGAGTCGGAATAGTGGTTGTATAAAAAATCGAGACTGTCGGAAAAAAGTGTTAGTGCCGGGTAGTCGGCATTTTTTACCAGGCAGTTGTACTCCCCTTCACCGGGTGGGATTATCGAGCGGGTGTCAAGGTCGATCAGTGTGCCGTTTTTATACCAGGCATAGGTGTTGCCGGGGTAATTGTCGTCGGTAATAGCAATGTTAATACTGTCGGTATTAAGGGTGAAAATTGTATCCTGGGGCGTATAATTAAAAATGTTAATGGTGCCCTGGAAGATGCCCGATGCAGCCAGGTTTTCAAAAGTGAAGAGATTGCCTCCTGCCCTGAAAATTTCTAACGAGGGCATGCCATTCATTGTTGGCAGGTTACCCGAAAATGTATTGTTTTCGATGTAGAGTTTTCGCAAATTGTTAAGAAGCGTAATGCTTTCAGGCAGGGTGCCGGAAAAACGGTTATTGTTGAGGTACAATTCCGATAAGCTTGTCAGGTAGCCAATTGTGTCGGGCAATTCTCCTGTTAGTTGGTTGTTTGAAAGGTTTAATTCACCCAAACCGGTTAAGTTTCCGACAGAATCGGGAAGGTTGCCTGTAAGGTTATTGTTTTGGAGGTCGAGAATATAAACCCGCTCATTGTTGTCGCTTAGTATTACCCCATACCAGGTATCGAGGTCATTTTCCAGCCAGTTGGTTTTGTCGGTCCAGCTATCGCCGTTTGTTGCCCGGTAAAGGGATACCAGCGAAAGCGAATCAAGTTCGCGGTTTTGTGAAAATAACGACGTGCCCGCGAGCAGGCAAACAATCAGAAGAGAGAGGTTTCGTATCACGGTTTTAATTTTTAAATTTCGTAATTAACCATAAAATTAGAAATATTCTATGAATTCCTTGTTAATCACGATAAAAAACCTTCGAATCATAAAAACTTTGTTAGAGCGTGGGATTTGGGACGTGAGATTTTCAATCTCACGATCGGGCGATTAAAAATCGCCCGTCCCTTCACACCCATCGGGCGATAAAAATCGCCCATCCCAATCAAATATTCGACCTTTGGGTTTTTTAATTAATGCCTCAAAAAATGACAAATCATGTTCATGTAAGGTTTTGTTTATCAGTTTTAATGGAGTTGTTTTTGAAAACCGTGTTTGGTATTCTCTTTTTCTCTCAACCGCATAAAGCCATCAAAATTCAGGTTCTTTTTTTAAAAATGATACTTTTGTCCGTTCAAAACAAAATATTAAAAAATTATGAAGGCATTTGTATTTCCCGGACAGGGAGCCCAATATCCCGGAATGGGAAAAGACCTGTACGATAATTCAGACGTAGCCCGCGAATTGTTTAACAGGGCAGACCAAATTCTTGGTTTTGAAATTACAAAGATCATGTTTGAGGGCGAGGCCGATGAGCTGAAACAGACAAAAGTTACCCAACCTGCAATATTCCTGCATTCGGTGATCTTATCGAAGGTGTTGGGCGAAAAATTTAACCCGCAAATGACAGCCGGTCACTCCCTGGGTGAATTCTCGGCTTTGGTAGCCGCAGGCGCCTTGTCGTTCGACGATGGCCTTACCCTGGTGTCGAAGCGTGCCATGGCCATGCAAAAGGCCTGTGAGGCACAACCCTCGACCATGGCTGCCATTGTGGGCCTCGACGACGAAACGGTTGAACAGGCCTGCGCTTCAATTGACGGTATCGTGGTTCCTGCCAATTACAATTGTCCCGGACAGTTGGTTATCTCTGGCGCTGTTGATGCTGTAAATTCAGCTTGTGAACTGCTGAAAGAAAAAGGTGCAAAACGGGCCCTGGTGCTTCCCGTTGGGGGTGCTTTCCATTCGCCACTGATGGAGCCTGCCCGCGAAGAACTGGCAGCGGCCATTGAAGCGACCGAAATTAACGAACCCGTTTGCCCGGTTTACCAAAACGTCGATGCACAGCCCCACACTAACCCTTCGGAAATTAAGCAAAACCTGATAGCCCAACTTACCAGCCCTGTTCGCTGGACCCAGACCGTTCAGAACATGCTGGCCGACGGCGCTGAATCGTTTACCGAACTTGGCCCCGGAAAAGTTTTGCAGGGACTGGTTAAAAAAGTCGACCGCGAGGCAAACACCTGTGGTTACGACAAATTACCCGAGGATTTGTAAAGTAAATACCTTATGGTAAAAAATATTACTTAAGCCACCTGAAATTACGGTGGCTTTTTTGTAAATATTATTTGAGGTAAAACCAATGGGATAAAAAGAAATATGAAACGATTTTCTTTGTAATTTTGAGCAAAACTTTTTTATGATGGAAAACTATAAACTTGAGCTGATTGAAACAGTAGCCGTCGTAGTTGTTATTTTAATCGTATGAAAAATAAAAAAGTACTTTTATTTCTTGCCCAGGGATTTGAAGAATATGAAGCAAGTGTTTTTACTGATGTTATTGGCTGGAGCCGGGTTTATGGAAAAGAACCTGTTGATTTGGTCACTACAGGGCTTCGGCCTGAGATAAAATGCACCTGGAATTTCACAGTGAGGCCAGAGCTGGAATTTGAAAAAATTATGGTTCATGATTTTGATGCACTGGCTATCGCCGGGGGATTCGAAAAGGCCGGGTTTTATGAAGATGCCTATGATGAAAGACTTTTAAACCTGATTAGGAAATTTGACCGGGAAGGGAAAATAATTGCCGCAATTTGTGTTTCAGCACTGCCGGTAGGGAAATCCGGAGTCTTAAAAGGAAGGAAAGCTACTACTTACGATTTATTAGGAGGGGTAAGAAAAAAACAACTGGCCGATTTTGGGGCAATAGTTCAGGATCAACGCATCGTGGTTGATAAAAACATCATAACATCAACAGGGCCGGCAACAGCTTTAGATGTGGCATTTCATCTGCTCGAAATGCTGACGGATAAAGAAAATGTAGCTGAGGTGAAAAAATATATGAGATTTATTTAACCTGCTTAATTCATGAACTTTGTGTTTGTGTCTTAGAGGCTTAGTGGCAATTTTTTTTAGCTACAAAGGCACCAAGCCACTAATAAACACGAAGACTTTTTTCCAGCGATACAAATTTCTACAATTTCCTTTGTTTCGGGCAGTCGAACATGGAAGGCCAGGGCGCAATTGAGTAACTGGACAATTCTGGTTTAGCGAGGCAATTTTCCCATTCTGCAAGCCAATCAGGCGATTCAGCAATATATTTTTTCAGAAGGTGTCTCATTGAATTTATTTTGATTCAGTAAATGTTTAATCAAAATGAAAAAAATGAGAACAATTATTTTAATAATTAGCTTGTTAGCAGTTGAATTGATAATCACTTCAGCCAGCGTGTACGGTCAGGAATCCGAACCATGTGAAACCTATCTGAAAAGTCTTCCGGCAAACTTAAAACACGACAACTACATTTCACAGAATTATGTAATGACTACCGATTATGTTGATTCTGATCTGTTCGGCAACTTCCGGGGCAAAAAGAGAATAACCGGTGAGTGTTCGCTTATGGCTAATGGCTTGGTAAAATGGAATAACGTCAGAATAGCTCATTCGCAAAGTCAGGCCGAAAATTTTACCGAGGGGGAGAAGCAGGATATCATGGAAGGCTTTACCTACAATCCGGCTTCAAACATTTTAAGCGATACGTTTTTTAACAGTATACCTCATATTGATGTTTACCTGAAAAACCTTGTTTGGGATTTAACAGCATTTGAGGTTTTTGCCTGGTATAACTGGGATTCGTTAGCGCTTAATGAAGAAACACCTGCCAACGATGTGAGTTTTGAGCTTGATATCCCGGAACTGGGGACTTTTGAAAATAAAGATATCCGGATTACCTGGATTGGAATTACAAAGATAAATGACGAAATATGTGCAATAATTGATTATAAGGCAATGAATAATTCACTCCAATTCAATACTTCAGATATGAACATCAAAGGTAGGAGCCACTACTGGGGGAATATCTATGTCTCACTGGCCGACAGACAAATAGAATATGCCGTATTGCACGAAGATGTAGTTATGCATGTTGAGGTAATCGGACAGGGAAACGGTAACTATGTAAATACAGTGAGAGAAATAACACTTGAAAAAAACCTTTAAATTTACAGGTATGCAAAACCGGGAAAAAAAAGACTGGTACCTTCATCAGGGTATTGTCTTTCATTTAGTATTGTTTCTTGCTTGTGTAGCCGTTGGTGTTATATGGGCACATATTGGCAAATATCAAAAGGATACAACCCAAATAATTGGTACTTGTTTAATCATATTCTTTGATATGGAGATTGTTCGTTTGGTGCTCTTGTGGTTTAAAAAGCTCAATAAGAAATTTGGCAATAGGGTAATGGAAACAAGTTCTGTAAAAAGATTTATATGGATCAATTTGATGGGATTGCTGTTTTTTTATGCTCTTTTTATAGCGATTAACACAATTGGAGTAATGCTATGGGTAATTATATTGCATTTGATAAAAGGCTGGGATTTACCAAATTTAGCTGAGGTTGTTATCGACGGCCAGGTTATTAAGGTTACTGCGATTGCAATGTTATTCAGTTCGCCCATATTCTTAATTCAAAAATGGATACAGGCAGTGAAGAATGAATACAAACTAAGAGAGCAAAACTTAATTTTTCAGAATGAGACCTTAAAAAATCAGGTAAATCCACACTTTCTTTTTAACAGTTTGAATACACTATCTTCGCTGGTGAACACCGAGGTTGAAACAGCCGGTCAATTTATCAGCAAGTTGTCGGTAATTTACAGGTACATACTCGATAACGGATCAAAACTAAAAGTTCCACTAAAGGATGAAGTTGATTTTATCAGGGACTATTTTTACCTTCATCAAATCAGGAACGAAGGCAAGATTTTACTGAATATTGAAATACCGGAAAGCGATTACTCTTATCATATTTTACCTGTTTCTTTGCAGTTGTTAATTGAAAATGCCATAAAACACAACATGGCAACACATGAAAAACCTTTGAAAATAAACATCTATATTGAAGGTCAGAATATTGTTGTTAAAAACAATATTCAAAAAATTGCTTCCAGAGTTGTCTCGACGAACATTGGACTTAAAAACCTTACCGAAAGGGTTAAATTGGTTACCGGCGAAGAAGTTATTATTGAAGAAACCGAACGTGAGTTTTTGGTTAAAGTACCTTTACTGAAATGAATGTATTAATTGTTGAAAACGAGAAACCTGCTGTTGAAGGATTAAACAGGCTGCTTAAAAAAATTGATCCTACTATCAATATTGTTGGAACGACCGACTCTGTTGAAGCAACCATTAACTGGGTTCAAAACAACCAAGCCCCTGATTTGATTTTTATGGACATTCAGCTTGATGACGGGCTTTGTTTTGAGCTGTTTGAAACAATAAAAATTGATATACCTGTTATTTTTACCACCGCCTTCGATGAGTACATGTTGTCGGCGTTTAAAGTGAACAGCGTCGATTATCTTTTAAAACCCATCGAGGAGCGTTTGCTTCGAAGTGCAATCGAAAAGTTTAAGACGATACATTATTACAAATTGTTCAAAACCGATGCCTTGAAACAACTTTTAAATGAGTTGGACCGGGGCTATAAAAACCGGTTTCTGGTTAAAGTCGGAGATCATTACAAATCGGTACAGGATAATGAAATAACGTGTTTTTATATACTTGAACGTGCGACTTTTATCCGTACTACATCAGACAAAGATTACACGGTTGACCACTCGCTCGACAACTTGCAGAAAATGATTGACCCGGATACATTTTTCAGAATCAACCGGAATTGCATTGTCAATATTAACAAGATAAGTGACATTCTTAACTATTCATCGAGCAGGTTGAAGATAAAGATGAAAACCGATAAACCTATTTTCGATTTAATTGTAAGTAAAGACAAAGTGAGGGAATTTAAAAAATGGATTGACAAATAAGGTTGTAGGTTCAATTGCAAGAATACTAAAAGTTTACTTTGACAATTTAGCTTCATTATGGAAAATATTATTAAAGAAATCCGGATAGAACTTAAAAAGAATATTGATGAAAAAACGCTTAAGTCCAGTCAAAAATTCTTCAAGGAAAAGATTCAATTTTACGGCGTTAAGGTTCCAACAGTAAATGAACTAAGCAAACAATATTTTAAACTTATTGATTCAAAAGGAAAATCTGAAATATTTCAACTTTGCGAAATTCTCTGGCAATCTGGTTTTATTGAAGAATCTTTTATTGCCTGTAAATGGTCTTATTACATCCATGAAAGATATGGGCCGGAAGACTTTTCTGTCTTTGAAAAATGGATTGAGTGTTATGTAAATAATTGGGCTTCTTGTGATTCGCTATGTAATCATACTATCGGTAAATTCGTAGAGATGTATCCTGTTTTTTTAGAGCAGTTGAAAAATTTTACGAAATCAGAAAACCGATGGATGCGCAGGGCAGCAGCGGTTTCATTAATAATCCCTGCACGTAAGGGAAAATTTCTAAGTGATATTTTGGGGATAGCTGATTCTTTGCTTACAGACAAAGATGATTTGGTGCAAAAGGGATATGGCTGGATGCTAAAAGCTGCCAGTGAGTCAAATCAAAAAGCGGTTTTTGATTATGTGATTTTAAACAAAGCAAAAATGCCTCGCACATCGTTACGATATGCAATTGAGAAAATGCCCAAAGAATTGAAAGTTAAAGCAATGGAAAAATCAGCCGGCAATCATCAATAATTTTTAATCTTCATTATTGGCAATTGATTTTAAAAGAATAATTTCTATTTTTGGGTAAAGTACGGCATCCATGAAAAACAAAAATTCCTTATATCAATTGCCATCTTTAATAATTGCTTTATTGGTAGTTATAGTAACTTTGGCCGGGATTATTGACCAGGGTTTTTACAACGCTCGCCTGAATACAATTACTTCTTCAGAGCTACTCGGGCAGGACAGCGTTTCCCTGATAATTAGCATTGCATTTATTCTGCTTTTGTTAGTTGAAAAGGAAAAGCTATTTATTAAAATTATTAACCTGGGGATTCTTGCTTATTTTATTTGTACCTATGGGTATTTCTGTTTCAGCATCGTTTCAAGTCCGCTTTTTCTTTGTTATATGCTGATTTTGGCACTATCGTTATTTGTATTTATTTATAAACTAAATTCACTAATTAAAGTTGCAAACCGGGTTGAAACCAATAAGTATTATCCCCGGAAAACCATTTCATTTTTTTTTCTTTTTGCTGTTGTTATAATGCTTTTCAAGGAGATTCCCTATCTGGTTGATAAAACAATTATTAACAACGAGAGCATTATACTGTTTGATGCTTTTTACATTCTCGATCTGGCAATAGTTTTTCCGGCAATGGTAATAGTTGCAATAATGAACTTTTCAAATAAGCCCTCAAGTGTTATTTTTTCTGGAATATTTCTTGTAAAACTGATCACTTTAATGCCGGCCTTGCTTTTCAACGATATCTTTCATTTTATTCAGAAAGGCCATTTTCTTGATATCTCGTTTGATATCATTGCTTTACTTTTTACTGCATTCTCTCTATGTCTTCTGTTTTTTTATAAACGTGGGATTGGTGCAGTACATCAATAATCTTCAGAAAGTTTGAATAACTTTAAAAATGATCTCGAGAAATATCTAAAATAAATGAATAAATAATAGCCTTGTCTTTTATCTGAATTTCTTCATTTTTGGAATAGATATGAATTGCACATTGAATTTTTATAGTTTTAATATGCTTTTTATATTTGAATTCAAAATCTCTAATTCATAATTCGTAAGTTCACCAATTTTTCCGATAATGAGTTCTTTATCAATGGTTGAAATTTTATTGGTTTTTACCAAAGATAATTTTTTCTTGCGTGTGAATTTGAAAAATTAAAATTCATGGTCGTTTCATTTGTATTTCTCGATTACATCGTTAACAGAGTATAAATCAGCTTCATCTTTTAAGAATTCAAATACTTTTGATTTAGAAGCCATCTCAGAAATACCATCCACTATAATTTTGTCTTCAATCTTATTTAGCAGAAATTCAGCAAAATCATTTAATTCCTGAATCTTTGTATCAGGAAGTTTATTTAATTTCTGAAAAGTATCTTCAATAGGTCTTCTCTGCTCATAATATGTTTTTTTTGACAAATTTAAGCATTATTCATCGGGCATACAACGATTGGATTCAAGTCCTTAATCCCACAAACACTCTGTTTCGGTAATAAAATCTTCGGCTAAATCTTCGGCGCTTACAACATCATCTTCGTCAATATAGATTTCGTCGCGTAAGGGGCCTGCCCATATATGGTCACGGCCTGCACTGCCGCATATCATGTCGCGTCCTGCCGGCCTGCAATCAATGCGTGGGTAACTTTCACCAAACAGGTCATCGTCTCCTCCGCAGCCAATAAGGGTATCGTTTCCGGCTTCGCCCAAAATATAATCGGTATCACCTGCATCAATTTCATCGGGTGAGTCACCGTAAATGCGGTCACCGCCAGGCCCGCCAAAGAGGTGGTCGCTATCGCTGCCGCCGGAAAAACCGCATGAAATCAGGTTACCGTAAATCCGGTCCCAACCATCGCCGCCATGGATAAAGTCATCCCCTTCTTCTCCTGAAAGGATATCATCGCCTGGCCCTCCATGAATATGGTCTCTTCCTGCAGTTCCCCCATCGGTAAAACTGCTGCATTCAAAATCTCCAAAGACCACATTCCGGGTATCGGGATCATCAATCCCCAAAAGGTTATCGTCGCCTCCCATACCGGTAATCCAGAATTCAGAAAAATTCCAGTCAGGATTGCAGGGCAGTACCAGTCTACCGTCGGCACATTCAACAATACGGCTTGTATGGCGGATCGTGTTATTCAGGTTGTTGCCCAGTATGGCAATAGTCATTCCGTCCTCTTCAATTTCAACCTCCCTTACTATAGTTGGCGGTGATGTAGTTTCATCGCAAATCACTAACATTATATATGTAGTATCTATACCCATTGGGGTATGATGTCCAAGCATTCCGTACACAATTTTTTCTATGTCGTCTTCCATGGGAAAATTAATGTCTTTATCGAGCGATTTCATGGTGCCTTTTGTTCTATACGGGCCAACATGCATAAAAATGCCCATTTCATCGCTCAGGGTGATTTTCATTTCTTTTTCCTGTGCACCATGGAATGCCCAGCCAAAAACCATTAGTTTTTCACCTTTATTCAATTGGAATGGATCAGCAAATTCCATTTGGCCGTACTTTAAAGGTTTTACAACAAGGTTATTACGATCGGGAATTTTAATTGCGGCTTTTTGATGTGCCAATTCACTTTTTTCGGTACCAGAAAGTGAATGACAGTAATTCTCACCTATGAGCGCAACAAGCTTCGGGACGGTTTCATTGTAAGCAATAATTCCAATTGCAGTTTCTCCGTTCTCGGTTTTTGATACAACCAGTTTTTGTATGCCTTCAGGAAACTGTTCATCAGGGATTTCAATCAAAAAATGACTTTTATCGATTTCGCGCCATTCAAATACCTCATTCTCTTTTTGATTGTTCTGGCACGAGAATAAAGTAACAATAATGGATAAAAAAATCAGGTGGTTTAATTTTTTCATAATACAAGTTTTAAATTGTTTAACACTATGAGAAAAAATAATTGTCTGTTTTTCCCGGTTTACTTTCCAGAAAGTGAAAGTTGAAAACAGAATTATTTTTTAGCCTGGTCTTGAAGTAAAGTTATTATGTTTATTTTATATTGATATTCAGAATAACATTGCAAATTTAATGGCAAATAAAGAGTAAGTCAAGCAAATAGAAATAATTATACGAATTAACCGTATATTTTGTTTGATGTGCTTTTTGTAATGCACTTCAATAAGGGAAAACCGATCTGAATTTGTCACATATTAAACACTTTTTTTTAGATGAAACAAAACTATTTGAATTATCTGTTTCTGTTTTTGTTGATCACCGGGTGTAATTCATTCGATTATATGAATTATCCCTGCCGACTGAAAGAAAATCCTTCAACGGAGAGAATGAGCCAGAATGTGCTTTTTATCGGGACAAACCTTACTGCTGAAAACAACCTTCCCCGTATGGTGTCAAAACTGGCCAAATCAATGGGCGATACAATGTTTTATTTGACCTATGCCCCGTATGATTACGATTTTCAGCGTTGTTCAAGCACACCTCTTGTTCTTAAAATGATCCGGGATTTTAAATGGGACTACATTGTTTTGCAGGAATCGGGCTGGCGGGTTGCCCTGCCTGAATCGATGGCCGATACAATGGTTTACCGCTGGGCCGATTCGCTGAACTACCAGATTAGACAGTCAAATCCGGAAGCAAGAATAGTGCTTTTTATGACCCATGCTTTTGTGGATGGTGTTGGCGCCATTGATAACAATTGGGCTTTAAACGATCCTGATGTAGCCACTTACAAAGGGATGCAACATCGAATTGTGGACAATGTTTTTACTATTTCCGAAAGGTTTGAATCGGTAATTGCACCCTGTGGACAGCTCTGGAATATTTGCATGGATATGGACTCAACCTTATTACTGCACTTTCCCGACAGGATCAATCCGAATATCAACGGTTCCTATTTATCAGCCTGTACGCTTTATTCAGCCCTATTCCGACGGAGGATCACCGAAGATGCATGGTGCTCAGTAGAAATCCCTGATAACAGGGCAGCATGGTTTCACGAGCAGGTAAACAGCACGCTTTTCGATTGTAATCCCGACTGGACTTCATACGAATAAATTACGTTATTTACTATTTGAAATCGGGGGCAGCCAATTATTATTATTCAAAATTTATTGTTAGCTTATTTATTGTAAAATGAGTTATTGCTGGGTTTTGATTACTCCACCCTGAACCAGTCAAACAATGCATACCCGTTGCTTTCCTTCATATTCGGATTAATGCAGAAAATCCCGGTTTTAGCGCCTATCCATTTTCCTTTTTCTGCTTTAAACGGTTTTCCCGTTTCTTTAAAGGTGATGTTATCGTTGCTGTAGCTGAAACGGCACATACCATCTGCAGTAACTTTTAACCTGAAGTAGCATTCACAAGCCGGGTATATTTCAGAAGAAATCATCGTTGTCGATTCATCGCACCGGTCGTTTTTCCCCTGATATGTCCGAACATATAAAATGTCGTTTTCATTGACAATGGCAATGTATGACCACGAGTTACCCATAACGGCCAGTCCACAGCGTTCACCATTTAAATGGGGATTAAAACCCACTTTGGTTGTGACCGTAAACGAAGGGGCCGGGAATTTTTGAAGAAGAAGATTTGGCACATACCAGAAATCGCCGTTTTGCGTAATGTTTTTCACGGCATTTAATCGCAGTTTGCCTTCATCGGGGTTAAAAGAATACCAGGCCGTTTGCGGATTGGCATGCCATTGCCATTGCAGACTTAAGTTTGTCCCGTTAAATTCATCGCTGGTTTGCGGAACTTTAATGTCCGATTTGACTTCAACATTGGGTTTTGCGTATTCAGCAACCGGTTCGCCTATGCCGTCATCGTTTAGGTCGATGCCAATCAGGGGCCAGCCATCGCTCCATGATACCGGTTGCAGGTGTACAATGCGTCCGTACATGTCGCGGTCCTGAAAATGGACGAACCACCATTCGCCTGAAGGCAGTTCAACAATACCTCCCTGGTGCGGGCCATTAATGTCAGTATTTCCGGTATGCATCACTTTTTTTGCTTCGTAAGGTCCATATATGTTTTTCGAGCGCAACACGGTTTGCCAGCCGGTGGGCACACCGCCGGCAGGTGCAAAAATGTAGTAGTAGCCATCTTTTTTCAGAAACTTGGGCCCTTCGATGGTTGGTTGCGATTTATCGCGGTAAATCAGTGTGCCGTTATCGAGAATCGTTTCACCATCGGTGTTCATGCGGTGCAGGTAAAGGGCATTGCCGCAGAGTTTACTTCTAACGAGGTAGGCTTTCCCGTCATCGTCCCAGAAAGGGCAGGGGTCTTCCCAGTTGTCGACTTTCACAATGTGTTTCAGTTCCCAGTTTCCTGTAGGATGGTCGGCAGTGGCCATAAACAGGCCATCGTACGGAGTGCAGAAACAGACGTAAAATTTTCCCCGGTGATACCGTATGGAAGGTGCCCATGAACCCTCGCCGTGAACCGGTTCGTTGTATTTTTCAAGCGGAAGCCTGTCGTAAACGTGGTTGATGATTTCCCAGTTTACCAAATCGGTTGAATGCAATATGGGAATGCCCGGCATGCAGTTAAAACTTGAGGCAACCATGTAAAAATCGCTTCCAACCCTTATCATATCAGGGTCGGAATAGTCGGCATAAATGATTGGGTTTTTGTAGTTGCCGTTGCCCAGATCGGGTATCCAGGGCTGTGCTTTCACATTATTGAAAAACACGATTAAGGGAATGGTAATAAGAATACGTAAAATCATAGCTACAGGAATTGAGTAAGTATTCAATGCAGAATACGAATTTCGAAAAAAATGGTGAGGAAAGAAAGTTTTTTGTGGGTTATAATCTTTGTGCGATATAAAAGTAATTGAACGCTGATGACACGCCTGCCTGTTGGCAGACAGGGATCAAACGGATTTACACAGATTATTTTGGTGTTTGCCTGCAATATCAGCCTTAACTAAACAATATTGAATTTGGAATTCTAATATTGTTATAAGTAAGCATTCTCCCCATCATTCCAATTATAAACTAAAATTTATAGAACACCAATGACACGGATTTAAAGGATAGGCACGTATAAAATCAGCGTAATTCTTTTTTAATCCGTGTCATTAGCGTTCAAAATCTATTTCGTTTTATCGGGCGCTTCCGGTATTGGCGGCAGCGGTTTGTATTCGGTTTTAACCTGTTCAAGTACAATTTCGATTGCCTTGTTTAACTGGTCGTCAATGCCCATATATTCCTTGTAAGGATCATTATCGATTACGATATCGGGATCAACGCCGTACCCTTCAATGATCCATTTGCTTTCTTCGGAAGAATACGATGCAAACTCAGGTTTGCGCAGATCGGCACCATCGATAAACGGCAATGAACCGCTAATGCCAACCACTCCACCCCAACTGCGGGTGCCGATTACGGTTCCTATTCCGAAACGTTTGAACCCGTAAGGGAACAGGTCGCCGTCTGATGCAGAATACTTATCGATAAGGCACACTTTGGGCCCCAGTAGTGTTTGCCGGGGAACCGGTGTTGGATCGGGCAGGTTGCGGCGCATGTTTGCCCGTCCGGCTTCGCGCATCAGGCGTTCGAGGATCATGGGCGAAACGTTACCGCCACCGTTTCCGCGGTCGTCAATAATCAGCGCTTTCTTATTTAATTGTGGATAAAACATTTTCGCAAATTCGTTGAGGCCGTTAACCCCCATGTCGGGGATGTGGATGTAACCCACTTCACCATTCGTGGCTTCCGACACTTTTTCGATGTTGTTTTGAACCCAGTTGTAATAGTATAGCGACGATTCATCGGCAATGGGTTTCACAATTTCCGTGCGGGCGCCTTTTTTGTCGGGTTTGCTGTTCAGGCTTATTTCAACTTCAGTACCTGCTTTCCCTGCCAAAAGGGAAAAGAGGTTATCAACGGTATTGGTGCTTATGCCGTTTATGGCAACAATGTAGTCGCCCTCGTGGGCATTCACACCTACTTCGGTAAGGGGCGAGCGGAGTTCGTTGCTCCAGTTGGCACCTTCCAGCAATTTGTCAATTTTGAAATAGCCCGATTTATCGGCGCTGATTTTTGCACCCAACAAGCCGGTTTTAATGCGCTCGGGCTCGGGGCGTTCACCGCTTTGAACGTAGGCATGTCCAATGTTCAGTTCACCAATCAGTTCGCCAATAATGTAGGTAAGGTCGTCGCGGTGCCGGGCATAGGGCACAAGTTTGGCATACTTGTCGTGCATGGCTTCCCAGTCGAGTCCGTGCATATTTTCAACATAGAAAAAGTCGCGCATCTGTCGCCAGCTTTCGTCAAAAATCTGTTTCCACTCTTTTTCGTAATCGGTACTGACATCCATGTTGCTTAGGTCAACTGTTTCTTTCAGGTTAACCTTGTCGGAGGGAAGGTCGATAACCGCCCATTTATCTTTTTCGCGCACCAGCATTTTCTTGTTGTTCGATGAAATGGTAAACCTGAAATCGCCCAACTCTTTCTCTTTTTCTTTGTCGAGCAGGTATGCTTTTGCTTTCATACCCCCGTTGCCATAACTGTTGTAATACACCTTATCATCGATGCAATAAACGTTGGTGTAGTTTCCCGGTGAAATGGGAAGTGATATAATCCGGTTTGAAATATCCTCGAAATCGATTTTTATTTCCGGAGTATCAGCTTTGTCTTTCTCCTTATCCCCTTTCTTATCTGCTTCTTTTTTCCCTTTATCTTCAATTTTTACCGTGTCGTTTTTTGGGGCAAAAGGCGATTTTGTTTCTTCGGAAAGAATGGCCATGTAAACCCGGCTCATGTCGTCGTACGAATGGTTCCACTCGGTGCGGCTGTAATCGGGGTTAAAATCGCGGTCGGAAACAAAAACGATGTATTTCCCGTCGGCCGAGAAGTTGACCCTGCCCGAGTCGTACCAGTTGTCGGTAACGTCGTGTATTTTCTTGTTTTCGAGGTTATAAACGCTTACCACGGTAAAGCGGTTTTCGGTGGTTTTGCTAAAGGCAATCCATTTGCTATCGGGCGACCAGGCATAGCTGTATACCAATCCGTAACGTGCCTGGAATACTTCCGTTATTTTTCCGCTTTCAATATCGGCATAACGGAGGCGGAGTTTACGGTCGCTCCAAAGAATCTTCTTGCTATCGGGCGACCAGGCAATGTCTAAGTAATACGTGTCGGCATCTTTTGTTATCTGGCGTGCCGGTTCCGAACCGTCCTGTTTTTGTACCCAGATTTCAAATTCGCCCGATTGGTCGGAAAGGTATGCGATGTATTTGCCATCGGGTGACCAAACGGCATCGCGTTCGTGTACTCCTGCTGTGCGGGTCAGGTTATAGGTAATCCCTTTTTCGGAAGGAACGCTGAATACTTCGCCCCGTGCGCTGAAAACCACCCGTTCGCCATTGGGAGAAAGGTCGGCGCCGCGAATTTGTTTCGAGGCATCTTTCAGTTCATTTCGAGCGTAAACAAAGTCGTTGTTTATAGTAACGGGGACTTTTACTGCTTTTTTGTCGTTCACGTTTAATTTGTAAATGTATCCGCCGTTTTCGAACACGATGTTTTCTCCGCCAATTGTCGGGAATTTACAATCGTATTCGGTAAAGTTGGTCACTTTGCTTGTTTCGCCTGTTTCGGTATTGTAAACAAAAATGTTCATGGTGCGGTCGCGGTCCGACAGGAAGAAAATTTCGTTTCCTGCCCACATGGGGAAAATATCCTGAGCCGGGTTGTTGGTAATGTTGGTTACTTCTTTTGTGTCAAAGTCGAAAATCCACACATCGTCGGCCATGCCGCCCCGGTAGTATTTCCAGGTGCGGAATTCGCGGAATACCCGGTTAAATGCCAGTTTTTTACCATCGGGTGAATAGGAGCAAAAACCACCTTCAGCAAGGGGCAGTTCGTTAGAAAGCCCGCCTTGTTGTGAAACTTTAAAGAGTTGCCCTTTAAACGAGTTAAAGGTTTGCTTGCGCGAGCGGAAAACAATTTCTTCCCCATCGGGTGTCCAGCACATAACAATGTTGTTGGGTCCCATGCGGTCCGATATTAAATCGCGGCCAAGTGTGGCCGTGTGGGTAAGCCGTTGCGGTATTCCGCCTTCGGCAGGGATGGTGTATACTTCGGTGTTGCCGTCGTACTGGCCGGTGAAAGCAATTTGCTTCCCATCGGGAGAAAAGCGGGCAAACATCTCGAAGCCAATGTCGCTGGTGATCCTGCGGGCAGTGCCCCCGTTGGCATTAACCGTGTAAAGGTCGCCGGCATAGGTAAATACAATCTGGTCTCCCATTATGGCCGGGAAACGCAACAGCCTTGCTTCATTCTCCTGCCCGTAAAGCAGGTTTACAGAAATAAGCAATAATGTAAACAGTAAAAATTTAATTTTAATCATGATCATTTATTTGTGTAATTGGTTTATGGTTACCGTGTGTTGATAATGAACTGCTATTTCGCAAAAAAACGAAACACAGAAAAGAATATTCATCATCATTTTAATTGAATTCATAACAAATTTAGCGGGTAATTGTTAAATATTCCTCCCGATTAGTAAGGTTGAGGGCCGATTTGTTACAAAAAAATATTCGATAGAGCATAAAGCGGACAGACTTTTATTTTTTCGTATTCTGTAAAGTTCTCTAATGATAATCGGTAGCCATAGCTAATATTTTTTTCAGTTAAAATCAGAAACATACTGTTCATTGAACCTTTTGTTCCGGATTTTACTTCCAAGGGATCAATTTTGTTTTTTTTCTGAATGATATAATCAACCTCGGCGTTACTGTTTAATGCTTCACGGTGCCAATAGAATAATTCAGTTTGCTGAAAACAAGAAGAATTTTTCACAATCTCTAAGCCTGCAAATTGTTCAGCTATACCTCCCTTGTTAACCAATTTGAAATCATTGCTAAAAAGAAAAATTTATTTCCAAGTAAAAATCAAAATTTTCACCAAGCTTTCTGATCGAAGAAGATTTGCCAACCTGCCTTGCACCCCTTACAAGCAAAGGTTTACGTTCTTTTTCATCCTTCCAACTTAACAGTACTTTATCAATATCCCGACTCAGATACATTTTTAAAAATCAAAAGCAATAGTTTGAAATAAATTTAAAAATCAAAGGCAATAGTAGTGAAGGACGGGCGATTTTTAATCGCCCGATTCGTGAGATTACAAATCTCACGTTCCAATCCCCAATCTTCAGAAGCTTTCGCTTTTCTCAAGTTCTTTCAGGTCGGGAACATTTTCAGCCAGTTCGAGCGACTCCCGGTAAAGGGCATTCAAATCGCCCAAATCGACTTCCGACCCTTCCCTGATGAAGATGGGTATTTTTTCGTAGGGCGTGTTCACTTCAACCGTTTGCCCGCCTTCGTAAGTTTTCGACGTATCCCAGGCATCAACCCATTTTTCCCTTTCGGGCAGGTATACCTGCTGCGATGTTTGCCCTTTCTCCCACAATGCCGAAACGAGAATATCGGGGCCGTACATGTAGGTTTGCCACGCTTTCCAGGCCTTGGGCTGATCGGGGAATTGCAGGAAAAGCGGCCTTACAACGGGCATACCGGTTTGGTTGGCATTAACAACCAGTTGGTGTGTGTATCCGGCCAGCATGGTGTGGATTTTTGCATACAGGCGCCAAACGGCAATCAGTTCGGTATCGTATCCGGGTTCCGAGTCCATATCCCAGGGGGCACGGTCTTCGGTTGGCCCGAATTCCATTATTGGGTTGAAACAGCCGAATGCCAGCCAGCGTGCAGTTACTTCCCTGTCGAGGTCGCCTTGCCAGTAGCCGCCAATGTCGGAACCCCAAACCGGGAAACCGATAATTGCACAGCGTTGAACTGCAATGATGGCAGCCCTTAATCCCTCGGGAGGTGAACCAATGTCGCCTCCCCAAAAACCGCTGTATTTTGAGCTACCGGTGTATCCTGCGCGCGGTATCAGCACAAAATCATCACCTTTGATGTTCCGGCAGGCTTCGTTTACGGTTTCGACGTACAGCACCGGATAATCGTTTCTCACTTCGCGGGCAGTGCGGCCATCGTGTAAAATGATATCATTTGTTTCGGGTACCAGCTCTTCAGAACGGTCGAGCTTGAAACCATCAACCCCCTGTTTCAGCATTTTTTCTATACCGTTTTTTTGCAGCCATTTGCAAGCATCGGGGTTGGTGAAGTCGATAAGCGCGACATTGTCCTTGTTGTAATCGCCATGGGGTCCTTTTATGGGTTGCGAGTAGCCTTTTTCATGGGCTTCCTCGCGCATGTTACCGGTTACCCAGGGGGCTACCCAAAGCATGAAACGGGTATCGTTTTCATGCAGCCATTCGATCATTTGTTGCGGATTGGGCAGCCGTTCTTCATCCCATTCAAAATCGGCATAGCCGTGCGGGTTCTTTGCCCATGGGCGGTCAACCCAGTATACCCCGCAGGGAATATCCAGGGCTTTCATCATTAGCATGTCTTCAACCAGCATACTGTTATATGGGGCCGAAACTTTTGTTCCGTTGTAATAGGTTTCGCGGTTCCAGTGGTTGTCGCGCCAGCGCCAGGGTAAAAAGGCCCATTCGGGCGGGACAATGGTTGGGCCCACGTGCAGCGAGTGTGCCTTAACCAGTTCGGCCGGGTTTGTATCTGTGTAGATTATCCCGCTCAGGCTGCCTCCTTCAAAAGAGATGCCAACCACATCGGGATTGGTGTTGCAAAAATCGTAATGGCCCGGCCAGGTGCCTTCAAAGAAAAGGCCGTAGCCTTTTGATGAAATGTGGAACGGGGTGTATAACGAAAGGGTGGGTTTCACCAGCATATCGATTTTTTGTCCGCGCAGATCAAGTGCTTCTGTGATGCCTTCTTTCCACGATTCACGCTGGTTGCCATCGACAACCCGTTCGAACAGTCCGGTGAAAAACTCATCGGGCGTTGCAGCCATGTTCAGTCCCCAGCCGGTGACATCATCGGCGGGAGAAGCTGAAAATGAAAAGTGGATGTTCCCTTCTACCTTTTCGAAGTTGAGAGTCACGGTTTTCCCGGCGTCTTTCCAGGTTGCTTTAAACTGGTTTTCGTTTGAAACGATGTTTTCGGGCTTGCCGGTGAGAAGGTTTTTTTCACCGTTTGTTTTAAACCACACGGCGCTGTTGCCGGTTTTACCATCGGGTATAATTGACAAAGGTGTTTTTACAGCATCATCGTTGATGGTTAGTGTTATAGCCCCGTTGTTGTCTGTTTTAAGTTGGACAAGGTTGCGGGATTGGCATGAAAACAGTGCTGATAATGCAAAGATCAGTAATAGCGATGTGAAGATTTTATGGTTCATATTGGTACTTTTTGTCCTGAAATATTTTTTCTTAATTTAGTGAATGATTCGTTATTTTTCCGGTTTAAAATAATCCCAATATTTACGTGCTGTTAATATTCTTGTATCTTCAAAATCAGTTATTCGAAAATCGAGAATATTCCCGGTAATTAAATAATCTGCTGAACTTTCAGCAGCTAATTCCATAAACTTATTGTCATTTATATCATTTAATATCTCAATTTTTTGGGTGGGAATGTAAAATTTTGATATTTCACGAAGTCGGTTTAATACAATATCTGCTTTTGCTTTAAAATTTGAGTATTTTGAAAATTTTTCTCTGTTTATTACTTCAATATACTCTGTAAAAATTTCATCAGAAAGACAAGTTTCTACTTTTTGGTTTAGTACTAATTCATATACAATTTTTGTTGGAATGGAGTTTGAAATTAGTGCAGAAACAATAATGTTTGTATCAAGAATTAGTTTTTGCATCTCTCACTGCATTAATTTCTGAATTTATTTCATCCATTGTCATTTTTGAAATACCTTCTTTTTCAGCAATTTTATTACATTCAATAAGTGCTTTTCGGGCATATTCTTTGTTTATAATATCTACCAGGTCTGAAAAAGTAATTTCCTTGTTTTCAAGATTGTATTTTTTGTAATCGGTGTTACTTATTTTTAATTGAATAGTTTGCATATTATTAAAAGATTAATCTTTTTTTCAAAAATAAGATTTTTTCTCTAAACAATTTATTTCAAATGTTGAAATCATTTCAATTTCTGTTTGGAAATGATATAATTTGTTACGTTTTTTTAATGCAATTATTTCTTTCTTGTAATAAAGCTTTCAATACAACGAATTCAAATGTTCATACCTCACATTCCACTTTTCGTTTTGTGGAAAACCGTTTTTTCCATTATCGTTGCGGTATGTGCACATAGCAGCAATAGTGGTGAGCAACGCCCCGTTGCCCGGCAGGTAAAGGGGCAGCCTTTCGTTTTGGTAATTGTGCCCGTTTACAAGGTAGCGGTTTTTCGGGGTATCCATCAGTAAAAGGTCAATGGCCTGTTGGGGCTCATTCAATACGGTGGCTGTAAGCGCTGTTAGTGGAAAATCCCAGCCCCAGCAGGTTCGCCAATCCCATTTTTCCAAAACGGCGTTGAATGTTTTTTCCAGTATGTGTGTATCAACTTTTTCAGTTAAGGGCAGAAAACCCCCAACGCCTAAAACAATGGGATGGTCGGTAAGGTAGCGCGGGTTTTCGTAAGAATCGACAGCATTTTCAGTAAAAAGGTACAGGCTGTCCTTCACCGGCAATGGGGCAAGGTTATCGATCACGTTTTGCCAGGCTTCATTTTTGGTATACCCCAGATTCAGTCTGATGTCTTGAGCCGTTTGCAGTCCATACTGCCAATAGGCCAGTTCGAATGCCGGGTTGATGGTTGTTTCGGGTTTAAACCGTTCCTGTGCCGGGATCAGCGCCGGGCCTAAAACATAGCGCGATGTGGCTGAATCCCAACGGGCATACGAGGCCATGAAATCGGTAGTAGCTTTTACCAGCGAATAGTATTTTCGGAGTATTGATGTGTCGTTGCCGGCTGCCCTGTAAAGCAGGTTTGTATAGTATATAACGTGAGGTTGCTGCCATATCAGGAAAGTGCCAATCGAGCTGGGGCTTTCGTTTCCGGCAGGGTCGGTCATTTTTTGCCAGCGCACACCGTTGTACCCTTGCCATTGTGCAGTTTGACGGGCTTTATTAAAAATGCTGAAATAGTAATCGAGTTGTTTTTTGATTAAGTCGGTGCGGTTCCAAAGTATATAATGTACCATGTGCCACCAGTGCATTTCCAGGTGGAATTTTCCGTGCCAGCTATTAAACGTTAGCCCGGTTTCCTGGGGAGGAAAGGGTCCTGTACACTGAATTTTGGTGAGGTATTGCGATAGCACAACCCTGCGTTCCAGTTCGAAGGCGCGGGGATCGGTGCATTTCGAAAAATCGATAGTCCCGCCACTATTCCAGAATTTTTCCCAGTTGGTAGCGTTGTTGTTTTTGGTTTCGGAAAACGTTGGCAGGGGGCTCAATTTTTTTTCTGTTGAAAATTTGATACATATTTCAAACTGGTTTTCTTTCACGTTTGGCGAAATCAATATCCGGTGCTTTTTATCCTGTATGATGGATGCGCTGCCGGTCCAGCCGGTTTTGGTGAAATATGTTGTTGAACCGATTTCGCGGCCAAGTTCCAGCCCGGCACTGTTTGCTTTAACAATTTTGGTGTTGTGCAGCCCGGGTGAATTAAAATCGCAGGCGCTGCTGAATTTTTCACGATCGGGGTATGGAAAGGTCAGTTTTACTTTTAGTTTCCCCTTTTTTATCAGGGGAGATTGAATATTAAAAGCAAGCAAGTCGGTTTCCTGATGGCAAAAGGTGGTAACTTCAACCGGGTATCCTTCAAATAAAAACCTACTTTTTAGTTCTCCGGTCCATAGGTTAAGTTCTTGTTTTGGCGATAGAATATCGTTGGGTTCAGCCTCATCTCCATTTTCTTTCAGCAACTGAAGCCCGATAAGCCCGAGGTGCATGCGGTGAGGGTTCTCACGCAGCCAACGTGTGGCCTTATTTTTTCGCTTGTTATCGTTTTCTGAAAACTGGTACAGGTAGGGAACCGAATCGGTGCCGTTCCAATACTTTTTTTCCACATCGGCAGGCGTGTAGTTGCCGGTATTGGGAAACGAATGCCAGCCCCAGTCGGAAAAGGTTCCGAGGGGTATGCCCTGTTCGTGGTATGCCGGAAATGTTTGCATACCGGTGATGTCGGCAGTGAATGCAAACTTCCCGTTTCCAACCGTGAGCGGATTAAGCGGATCGGCTTGTGTTAATTGGACAGCGTGCCGTGAGACCAGATTATTGCGGTTAATTTCCTGGTTACAAGCAGTAAAAAGTGTTGTTGCAATAATGAAAAAAAGTAATCGGTTCATTTGTTGTCATTCTTCTTTTTGGTTAATACGGCAGCGGGTTTCCAAAGGTCCCATTCAAGTATTTCGTCAAATTCACCATGCGAGGGATCTATCAGGTATTGGTCTGTTTCACCATCGATTGTGTCAACTTTTACAATTCGTTTAAGCAGGTTCAACGTTCTTTGTTCGTTGTTCAGGGTATAAATGGCCATTTTATCTTTGTTCATGAATGAATTGTTTCATTTTCGTTTGTCCTGATGATCATTTCACGGTTATGTCCGTCCATGAGTATGGTTACCGGTTTAGTGAAGCGTGCATGCCTGACAAAGTGGGTACGCCTTACCACCGGAAGTTTTTTAAGCATTTCGATGTTGATAAATTCATTTGGCGAATTGTAAGGCACCGAGAAATAGCCCACGTTCATTGATGTTACGTTGTGAAAAAAGTGAGAGCCCAGCGAGGCATCAAGTGGAAAATCCTCGAGCCCCATTTCAATAATGATGCGGGCATTCGATATTTGCGACCAGTTGACAGGAATGCCGGTGTAGGGGTCGCGGGTGCCCCAGCGTCCGGGGCCAATCAGTATGTATTCCCGATTTTCTTTCACCATTGTTTCATTCAGCTTGCCCAGCTGTTCGGCCATTTCGCGTGTGCGTGTCCGGTCGAATTCAGTAATGTCGACATACAGTACATCGCGGATGGTATCGATTTTACCGTTGCCCATGCCATTAACGGTGTACATAAATGCACTTTCGATGTTGGTTTTGTCAATGGTAATTTCAACCAGATCTTCTTTTCTGATAAGCGGTTTTATCTGCAACAGGTAAAGCGTTGGCAACCCATATTCCCGGCAGGGTTTCAGGTCAATGGCATACTCCAGTTCAACGGGAGTCCCCATGGCTTCCCTGAAAATTTTCAGTAACAGGCTGAGTGAATCGGCAAGGGGTATTGAGTTGTATTTCAGAATGTTTGCAAAATCGATCACCCGTGGTCCTTTTATGTCGGTGCCCGGCATCAGGCAGTCGTTTTCATAATCGTAGGTCGATGCACAACATTCGAGTGTGCCGTCGGTTTCAGCCTCTTTTATCTTGAATTTTTTAATGGTGGCCATTTCTCCTTCTTCGGCCAGATTAAATTGTGGGTTGTTCAAATCGATGGCATAAAACATGCTTTGTGTATCGCGCATCTGGTCTTTAACCAACGTAGGATTTATATCGGGGTAACGCGGGCAAAACCGGTACGATTTTTCGCCGCCAACAACGTACATGCCCAGTCCCACTCCGGCTACAGAAAAGCCATCGGCAGGTTTCATGTACGATACCGGATAGTAATTGTACGACTGCCCCACACCGCTAATGTGTGGGTAAAAACGGTTGTTGTAGCCATGTCCTACTACTTCCTGAATAACCACGGCCATCTTTTCTTCTTCAACCTTGTAATTAACGGCATCGAAATGGGAACGTGCCGGGTTGGCAAAGGTTGAGGCGTAGACCAGCTTAATAGCTGTAATTAGTTGTTCGAGCCTGACGTTTATATCGGGGTGGTTGTTGGGCAGCAGGTAGGTGCTGTAAACCCCGGCAAAGGGCTGAAGCAGCGAATCTTCAAACAAACCCGACGAACGCACCGCCAGCGGCATGCGCATGGTTACCAGGTACTGGAAAAGCCGCTCGGTTAGGGGTTCGCTTAATTTTGCTTTCAGAAATAACGCGTTGATATTGTCGTAGTTGTGCCCTACAATGATTTTGTTGTACAGGTCGTTCGACTCGATAAATGAATCGAATTCAAGTGCCCCGATAACAGCGGTTGCCGGAATGCGGATGTTGATACCGGGGATGATTTTTTTGAATTCGATGTTTTCGATGAATTTTGAAATGAATGCCAGTCCGCGGCCTTTACCTCCCAACGAACCTTTGCTAAGCCTTATGATGTAACGGTTCCCGGCAACCAGTGTAGGGTCGAAATTGACAATACGGCCCCGAAGTTGCTGCATTTTTACTTCTTCAAAAACATTCAGGATAAAATTGCGCAGGTCTTTGTTTTGTTCAAATTCATCAACCTGGTGGGCTTTGAGCATTTCGGCCATGTTGATTTCGCCGCGTGCCATAAGCCAGGTTGAAAAGGCGTTATCGCGCCCGTGGTAAATGAGCGATTCGATGGGTATTTTTTTCATCAGTTCCTGAAATTCGTGCAGCGAATGCGCCTCGGCCACTTTTCGCCCGTCGGGCATCAGGAATTCAAAATTGCCAAACCCCAGCCGTTTGTGGATAAATTTCCGGATATCTTTCGAGAGGCTGTCGGAATTTTTGTTGATGAATTCGGCCCCGATCTCCTTTGCACGTTTTGCATTGACAATATCGTGCGATTGCAACAAAAGCGGAATGGGAAACTCAAGGTTGGCTTTCACATAGTTCAGCAAATCGATGCCCGAGTCGCTGTTTTCATCGCCGTCCTTGGCAAATTTCACATCGCTTATTACGCACAGCAGGTTGTCTTTATACATGTTCACGATTTCAACGGCATCTTCGTAATTGCTTACCAGCAATATTTTTGGCCTGGCCCGCATTTTAAGAATCATGTGCAGTTCATCGGTCGAGTCGTCGGAAACAAGGTCCTGGGTTTGCAGCATCACGTTGGTGTAAAGCAGGGGCAGGTAGCGGGAATAATATTTTACCGAATCTTCTACCAGGAGGATGATGCGTACGTTCCCGACTTTTATATCGCGGGCCACGTTTTTCTTGTCCTCGAGGTATTTGATCATGGCCAGGAAAATGGTGGTGTTGCCGTTCCACACGAAAACCCGGTCGATTGATTTGAGCGGCTCGGCGGCAATTGTAAACCAGGCCAGGTCGTAATTGTTGTTAACGAGGAGCAGGATGGAAAGCCGCAGTTTCTTTTTGTGCAATTCTTCGGCTGCTTCGAGCGGTGCTTTGCGGTCGACCCCGGCCATGATGATCACCATGTCGAAATGTTGGTTTTCGACAGCTTCAAGGGCTTCGGGCAAACTGTTTACACTGGTGAAACGCGGCGCTGAATAGAGGTTTAGCTGGAGGTATTCGCCAAATATCTTATCGGAAAACTGCCCCTCGCGCACAATGGAATAGGCATCGTATTTTGTGGCAATCAGCAGTATCTCCTTCACTTTGGTTGGCATTAACTCCTGAAAAATGTCGCGGTCGTTTTTCTTTTTCTCGTAAATCGACGACAATGAAATGGAATCAAGATTGAGCATAAACCCCTGCTTTTTTGTTGAACGACCAATTTAAGAAAATAAACCCGCATTCGGGAAGAAATTTTCAAGTGGTGGATGCTTTTATTTGTCTCCAAAATTTGAATTATACATCGGTTTGAACAATTTTTGAAATTTTTTTGTATATTTTGTAACAATTGCGATTAATGGTAAAGAGAAATGAAAGAACTTGAAAGAAAGGAACTTCAAAACAAAATTTCGTTTCTTGAGCAGGAGAACCGGAATTTGTTGAAGGTAATTGAGAAAAATACAGAAAAAACATTCCTGAAAGAAGCCTATGAAGAACTTCAGGAATTATTAAAGTTACATGAGAAAAGGGAGAATGAAATTTCCGAATTGTTAAAGGCTACACAGACGGTACTCGAAACACACGATTTTCAGAAAACGGCTAAACTGATTTTCGACAGTTGTGCCCGAACCATTGGTGCAAAGGCCGGCTATGTCGCATTGCTTTCCGATGATGGTCAGGAGAATGAATTGCTTTTCCTTGAAGACGGGGGTATGCCGTGCACGGTAAATCCAAATCTGCCCATGCCAATAAGGGGATTAAGGGAAGAATCGTATCGAACCGGTGAAGTTGTTTACGACAACGACTTTATGAAAAGCAAGTGGGTGAAATTTATGCCCCGGGGACATATGGACTTGAAAAATGTCCTTTTTGCGCCATTGAATATTGAAGGCAAAACCGTTGGCATTATGGGGCTTGCCTGTAAGTCCGGTGATTTTGACGATAACGATGCCCGTATTGCTGCAGCCTTTGGCGATTATGCAGCTATTGCTTTAAAGAACAGTAAAACCCTTGAAGAACTTGAAAAAGCAAATGAAACCAAAGATAAATTCTTTTCAATAATTGCACACGATTTGCGGAGCCCTTTAAACCCTTTGCTGGGGTTTGTTGAATTGCTTACTGAAGATTTGAATAAGGGAGATATTGAGAGCTCAAAAAATTATGCGGCCATGGTTAATTCTTCGCTGGAGTATTACTACAACTTGCTATCAGAGTTACTGGAATGGGCGCAAATGCAAAGCGGCAAAATTGATTACAATCCGGTGGAAATTGAAGTCAACAAAAAAATCGCATACATTTTTGATTTTTTAAAACCCCTGGCAATTGCAAAGGAAATCAGTTTTACTTCAAAAATTAGTGTGGACCATGTGATGGCCGATGGAAAAATGCTCGAAACAATTTTGAGAAATCTTATTGTAAATGCTGTGAAATTTACCGATAAGGGCGGAAAGGTACATGCTGACGTTTTAAAAGTTAAAACAGGGAAAACCAAATTTCTGATTAAGGATACTGGTGTTGGAATCAGTGATGATGATATTTCCAAACTTTTCAAAATCGATACCGGTTTTTCAACCGAAGGAACGAAAGGTGAAAAAGGAACGGGTCTTGGCCTGATTCTTTGTAAGGAGTTTGTTGAAATGCATGGCGGTGAGATAGGCGTAGAGCCCAACCCCGATGGTGGTTCTGTTTTTTGGTTTACTATTTAACATTTTTCCATTTGCTAAAAAACGGAAGGCGATAGTTCTCTCCTATTTTGAGTGATTCACGCTTCAGGTTAACCATGTTACCTTCAACATAATCGATTTTCGGCAAAGCAACGATATATGATTTATGAATCCGGACAAACCTGTTGGCGGGCAATTGGTTTTCCATGTTTTTCAGGGTTGAATGGGTGGTAAGTGTTTTATCAGCTAAATGTACCCGTAAATAATCACCCATGGCTTCAATGTAGATAATGTCGTCCAAATTAACGCGGTAGTCTTTTTTGTCGGCTTTTACAAACAGGAACTGTTGTTTTGTTGTTATCCCGATTTTTTCAATTGCCCTTGTAACGGCTATTGAAAACCGCTCGAAGGAGATGGGCTTTAGAAGATAGTCGACAGCCTCGAGGTTAAAACCTTCAACCGCGTATTCGGAATAGGCTGTTGTGAAAACAATCATTGGCGGGTTTGGAAGGCGTTTAACCAGTTCTACACCGTTTAAGTTTGGCATATTTATATCGAGAAACATCAGGTCAATGTTGTGTTCCTTTAAAAAGCCCGGGACTGGTTTGCCATCTGAAAGTGTTTCTTTTAATTCGAGGTTTGGGCATTCCAAAATGTAGTCTTTCAGAATTTCCTGTTGCAATGGCTCATCATCAACAATAATGCAACTAATTTTCATGATTTCTTTCTTTTTAAGCAAAGTTCAACCCTGAATTCATTTGGGCCTTTTTCAATATTCAGGGTATGTTTCCCCGGATATAATAATTTTAAACGTTTTGAAACATTCTCTAATCCGATGCCTTTTTTGTTCTTTCCTGTTTTTTCAGCTTCCTGGTTGTTAATTGAATTTCGGGTTGAAAACCGGATATGTTTCGTGTCGGTTTTTAATTCAATTTTCACATAAAATTTTTCTTCACTGTTGGGTTTGCCGTGTTTAAAGCTGTTCTCGACAAAAGGGATCAGGATTAGCGGGGCAATATAAACATCTGAAGTTTCTCCGTTTATTGTTAATTCAATATCGATCAAATTTCCGAGCCGGACTTTATGGATTTCAATAATGTTGTGAATAATGCCCATCTCTTTTTCTATGGCAATTTTTTCAACATCGGTTTCGTACAACATGTAACGCAATACTTCGGAGAGTTTCATGATCACGTCAGGGGTTTCGTCCGATTTTTTGCGGGCCAGGGCATAAATGCTGCTAAGTGTGTTAAAAAGGAAATGCGGGTTTACCTGGCTTGTAAGAGCATTAAGCTGGATTCGGGTTGTTTCGTTTTCAATTTTCTGAAGTTTAAACCAGGCCCTGGCCAACTTCAATAAAGTTGTAAGCAGTAAAAATACCGAAAGGTAAAGGAGGATGTCGAAAAAATCATAATAGGCAATGAAATAGTAGCCGGGCAAAATGTAATCGATCAATACGTTAAACATCAGAAAATAGAAGCCTATACCGGCCATGATTGCCAAAGCCAGCAGTAACCCGTAAATAAGAAACCTGCGCTTTGCCATGAATACGGGTATCAGAAAAAGAAGGTTTGCATAAACCGTTGGGACAATGCAAACCATGAATATGAGGGTGTAAATTGCATCGATTAATTGTGGGGAAGCCGAAACTTTCAGGATGTTGATCAAAACAAGAAAGGAAAGCGCCCAAAACATGATATGTTGTAAAAGGCGGTTTCGAATAACCGTATCGATTTTCTTCTCAAAAATTGAAGCCATGTTTATTTTTTCCTGATGAGTTCGAGCTCAAGTCCGTCTTCAAATGCATTGCTTGAATTTAAGTATTTTTTGACAAACTTTTGCAGTTCTTTCGGCTTGGCTGTTAATAAAATGGTATTATCATTTTTTTCGTGATGGATACGCACTTTATTCGCTTTAATTTGTTCTTCCAGCCACCCGGGGTCGAACCACTTAAAAACGATAGTATCTCCCCTCAAATCAAGCAATGCAAAAGAATGGACAGGGATAATGTGGAGGTCGAACATGGCCAGTTCCCAGCCTTCGTTGCTGTCCTGGTAATCCTCCAGGTAAAAGTCGGCAATAAGCTGGCCGTTGAGCTCAATAAGGTGTACTTCAAATTGCGAGTTCATTTTTTTTGGGTGGTTTTCATTTATTTTCAAAATGTAGCCCAAACTGTCGGTCACTTTCTTTTTTTCTTCATTTTCGGTATAGATGTAATCGAAATTCCAACTGGCTGAATCATCGGTCATATACTCCCCAAGCAGGTATTCGTTCGGGAAGAGGTCATCTTCGGTATAAATGGGGTAAAACGAAAACACAACGCAGCCCGACATGAACAGGGCCAGCATTAATGGTAATATGTATTTTTTCAGTTTCATGATATTTTGATTTTTTGTTTGGGTAAAGGTGATGCCTTTGCAGATATTATCCCATTTTTTTCGATGAAAGGGGCTTAATTTTCGATGAAACAGAATGAAAAAACCATAAATATGTCATTAAAATTAATTGTTTTTAATAAAGTGTATTGTATTTTGTTTAAAATTGCAATAACTTGCAATAAAAGAATTCGCGAAATACTAAATGTATTTCAATTAATACTAATTCTGAATTCAAACTAAAATTTATTAACATGAAGTATCTAATTCTTTTATTGTGTTTTGTTTTAATTCAACCTTTGTATGCAAGGAAAGTTGAAAAAGAGAAAATTTTAAAAGTTGTTAAAACAGTTTTGAAAGAAAAGGGAAAAGATTCACAAAAGGTCAAGGAACTTATCCCCCTTGGATTGAAAAGTGATACCACTATATACGTTGCAGCATTAAAAGATAGTGGTTTTATAATTATTTCAGCCGATTATTCTGCTCCCCCTGTTCTGGGAAATACTTTTTATGGCGAGTATAACCCGGAAGTAATGCCTCCCGGATTACTTTATTTGATCGAAAAATACCAGTATTCTATTGGTGTATTGCGTGATCAAAAAATTGGACCTACTGATGTTATCGAAAAAATGTGGAATGAATTTCTGCAAGACGATGGCTCATCCTCCATGAAAAGTGGAAAAATAGTTTCAACATCTACTGTTAGTTCAATGACTAAAACTGAGTGGGGACAAAGTAATGGTTATAATATGTATTGTCCCGATGGATGCCTGGCCGGGTGTACAGCTGTAGCTATGGCGCAAATCCTTTATTATTGGAACATAAGTGTCGCCCCAACCGGCAGCCATACTTTTGATGGGCAAACAGCAAATTTTGGCAACACACAGTACTGTTGGAGAAACATGGCACAACTCATTTCCAATAGTGCGAACGCCTTGTTGATATTTCACGCGGGTGTATCCTGTAACACGACTTATGGAAGCGGTGGTTCTTATTCCGGTACAGTCAGGGCTACAACCGGATTCAATAATTACTGGGGAATGAATGCCAGTTATTATTTAAGGTTTTTGACTTTTAATTGGGAAGACAGGATGATTGCAGAATTGGTAGCAGGCCGTCCTATACTTTATGGGGGAGGAAGATTTGAAGGATTTGATTATATTGGGCATAATTGGGTTATTGATGGTTATGATCCTGACCAGGGATTTTGGTGTAACTGGGGATGGGAAGGTTACAATAACGGGTATTTTAACCTTGGTAATTTTGATCCTCCGGGTAATGCAGGGCCTTATAACGATACTGAAGATGCAATTTTTGGAATATACCCGGATAATATATACAACCCGGGTATTATCACGGGTCCTTCTACCCTAACCAGCACTGGTGCAACATATACTATTTCAGATCCCCCTTCGTGTGCTGCCGTTTCCTGGATTTTTAGTTCAAATATTGAGAGTTATTACGGGGGAGACGATTATATTGCATTAAGAGCAACTGAGAGTGGAACAGGCTGGATTGAAGCTTTTTATGATGATTGTGGAAATGTAGTTGAACTTCCACGCATATATGTAACCTTGAGTTATTAGCAATAATTAAAATCAACTTGTTATGAGAAAGAAGGATTCATTATACATAGGATTGGCTGTAGCTATAACTTTTTTAGTTACTGCCTGTGGTGATAACAATTATGATACAGCGCCAGGCCTTACCATTACAAAAACACGGGCCGACTATTTCGAGAATGTTTGTGTTGGAATGTACCCCGATAGTGAGATTTGGCATAGTCCATCTTACGGTACTTTTGAAACCAAGGAAAACTGGTTTGACCTTACCGATACTACTTATTTGCGCAGGCTAAGGCTTATCGACGGTTATGTTCTGGCTGGGGAAATTAATAATTACGGGAAAGCCGCTTTTTTAAGCTTAACCATTAAGCAGTGGTTAGAGATGGAATATGAATTGAACAGCCTTGCGATCCCCCGTGATACTGTATATAAATATTTACTCGATACCGATCCTTTTACGGAATACTATTACGACAGCAACCGGCCTCGTAAATATGAAATGAGCGATACAGCCGAAATAAACGACATAATCAGGAACGGTGAACTGGATAAGTATTTTACAGCCCTGCATAAATAAGAACTGCTAATGATTATTCTATAAGTAACAGGTTTTTTTCGATCCCTTTTGTTATGCTCCAGGAATCAAACTCGTAGTTGTACCCGGTTGTTGTAATTGCCATGTTTAATGGTTATTTTCCGGTAGTTTCCTTCAGCAAGGTGTTTGTCTTCACCTTCAACCCATTTAAAGAAGTGCCCCTGCCCTGAGAATTTTCCCGATGCAATATCTTTAATCCAGATGCCCAGTATTCCCAGTCCAATAATAGCCAGCAGAATAGGGAATAGCCTGTTTTCAAGAAAAGATATTTGTTCCATAATGATTTTTTGAAATTATCTTCTTACAAGATTAAAAGCTGCCTGTGCCGCTTTCTCCATAATTTCTTCTTCTCCGGGAACTTTTCTGTTTTCCATCAATACTTTTCCATCGCAAATAACGGTATCAACCACATTACCATTTGCCGAATAAACCAGGTTTGAAATGAGGTTAAAATTCGGGGTCATTTCGGGCACGTTCAGATTTACCAGGCTCAGGTCGGCCAGGTAGCCTTCTTCAATTTTTCCGGCTTTTATACCTGTTACGGTTTCAACGGTTTCGGTGGCAATGGCAAAGGTTTCTTCGGCGCTCCACATTGTGGGGTCGTTCCAGGCAACTTTACCGGTAAGGGCTGCCAGTTTCATGGTTTCGTACATGTCGAGGTTATTACCCGAGCAGGTGCCATCGGTACCGAGGCAAACGGTAACACCGGCTTTTTTCAAATCGGCAGACCGGAACTTGTTACCCGATGCCAGTTTCAGGTTCGAAGCGGGGTTGTGCACCACCTGGCAACCGTTGTCGGCCAGTATTTTTATTTCGTCGTCGTCGAGGTACAGGCAGTGGGCAAGGCTCAGGTTTGGCCCCAGCAACCCGTCTTTTTTGAGGTAATGCACCGGTCGCATGCCAAAATTTTTAAGGGCATCTTCAACTTCGCCTTTGGTTTCGGAAAGGTGGGTGTGAATGTTCAACCCGTTGTGGCGTGCAAAATCGGCTACCCATTTTAGCAGGTCGGCCGAAACGGTGTAAATGGCGTGTGGACCCAGTGCATAATTGATGCGGTCGGAGTAGCCTGCCATCTTTTCAAGTTGCGACTGCACCGTTTTCTTGTAGTTTTCAACCATGTCGGGCTTGCCAAAATCGAAACCGGCGTGGGTTATCATACAGCGTATGCCCATTTCATCAACGGCATTGGCTGTGGCCGGGAAGTGATGGTACATATCGACCATTGTAGTGGTGCCGGTTTTTATCATTTCGAGGCAGGCCAGTTTGGCACCCCAGTAAACATCTTCCTCGGTAAGTTTGGCTTCAAGCGGCCAAATTTTTTCTTCGAGCCAGGGCATGAGCGGCATGTCGTCGGCATAGCCCCGCATGAGGGTCATGGCCGCGTGGGTGTGGCCGTTGAACATGCCGGGGACAACGGCTTTGCGGGTGCCGTCAATCACTTTGTCAACCGGTGTATCTATATGTTCTTCTATGCGTGTAATTTTATTTCCTTCAATTAGAATATCTTTCTTCGAGTGATCTGTTTCGGTGTTTTTGATAAGTATCCGCATGATTTTTTTAAATTTATCCTCAAATATCGCTTATTCTGACAATTTATTTAAACCTATGAGCAAAATTATTTCCATTCACTCGTACCGGGGGGGTACCGGAAAATCGAATATCGCTGCCAATATTGCCTGGACCTTAATGATGAAGGGGAAGCGTGTGGCTGTGGTCGATACCGATATTCAATCGCCCGGCATACATGTCATTTTTAACGTTAAGCAGGATGCCCGCTCTTACTCGCTGAACGATTTTTTGTGGCGGAAATGCAAGATTGAAGAGGCCGCCGTAGAAATAAAAGGGGCCGGGGAGGGTGCTTTGTTCCTTGTCCCGTCAAGTACCAATGCCGGCGATATTGCCCGTATTATTAACGACGGTTACAATGTCGACCTGCTGAGCGAAGGCTTTGAGCGCTTGTGCAGCGAACTGGCGCTTGATTTTTTGCTGATTGACACGCACCCCGGCTTGAACGAGGAAACGCTTTTATCGATTGCCGTTTCCGATAAACTGTTTTTAATTATGCGCCCCGACCAGCAGGACTTCGAGGGTTCATCGATTACGCTCAGGGTTGCTTCGAGGCTTCAGGTGGAAGAAATTTCTGTCATTGTAAATAAAATGCCGGCTTTGGTCGATGCAGCTGCTTTTCAGAAGTTGGTCGAAGCGGAATTCGGGCTGCCGGTTGAGGCCATCATACCGCACAACGAAGAACTGATGGTGCTGGGCAGCAAGACTATTTTTTGTAAACAGTTTCCCGGCAACGAAATTTCAACCCTGTTTGAAAAAATTGTTGATCGGTTAATCTAATGTCTGCAAACATGAATTCAGAAAAAAGAATAAAACCGTTTTTCCGTACTTTCATGCTGATCCTTTTTGGGGCGTTGGCTTATGGCGCATTTAACAAACTTTTTCAAAATATAATTTTTCCCGGTGCCGATTTTATTGCTTTCAGACCACAACTAATAATTCCGGTTATTGTTAGCCTGATGGCCGGACCTTTGGCAGGAGGCGCTATCGGCTTATTTGGCAATTTTTTTGGCGATTTGCTCTCAGGTTTTGGTTTTCAGTTCTGGCACTGGTCGCTGGCTAATTTCCTAATCGGGTTTATGCCGGGCATGGTGCGGTGGATGGGCGTGAAATCAATCAGGCGTGTCAACGAATTTGCCCTGGTATTGTTGTTTGTTTTTATTGGGAATGCCCTTGGCCTTTTCGAGGGATTTATGGTACACCTGCTGCTGGGCAACGGGGGAAACATAAAAGATGTGTTGTATTCGTGGTACTTGCCTGCGCTGATCTCTAACAGTTACCTGCTTTTTCTTTTCATGCCCCCTTTTCTCATTCTGTTTCAGTATTTGAAATTAAATATCGAAACCAAAAGCATGTTCTTTGTAATTCTTTTTTCACTGGTTATTGTATCGCTCATTTCAATTTTGATTATTGGTTTTGGCTACCATAACCTTAACTATGCAATTGATCGTGAGTGGATGCCTGAAAAACAGATTTTTATGCAAAACATGATCACGGATATTTTTCGCTGGCTGGGTGTATTGTTAATCTGCATCGTTATACTGGGTAGTGCAATTGGTTACTATTTTTCACGAAAATATATGCAGCCTATTCATGATCTGGCAAAAGCTTCGGATAAAGTAAAACAGGGTAACTGGGCCGAAGCCGATAAAATATCTATCGAAAAGGGAAGCAGCGAAATGGTAAATCTTGTTACTTTATTCAACAACATGGCCAGTAACGTACAAAAACGTGAAGAAAAAATGAGTAACGTAATCAGGGAATTGCAACTGAAGGTTGATAAGGAAAAAGAGGATGAACTGTACCGGGAGATAACCGAAACAGATTTCTTTAAAAAGCTGGAAAAAAAATCGAAAGTGCTGCGTGATAAACGTAAAAACGAAAAGTAAAATGGCAAAAAAGAACATCAAAAATGTATTGGACGACCTTATTCGGGAAGAAGGCCGTGAACGGAAGCCTGAAAAGAAAAACGACCGGATTATGGCGCTCGATATTCCGGTTACTTTTTCAGGTAATGATACAGCAAAAGTTAACCTGGACCCCGTGGTTATTTTCGACGGCATTGAAACCATTGTAGGCCATTTGCTCGATAAAATAAGGGAATCGTGCTTTTGGGGGCAGTCCGATGTGTCGGTTTCGGTGAATGTAGAGCGTACTGTTTGCCCGCAGTTGTACAACTACGGTGTTTCCCGTATTGTTTTTTACTCACCGGTTGAGAACATGGAAGGGTTGCCGGCCTATTACGATCAAATAGTTAACCATTTACGATACATTTTTAATGCGCTTCAAAGCCCGTCGATAATTCGTGATTTTTTTGATAATGAAAAGGTGTCTGATGATAATAACGCGGCATTGTTGTTCCCTTTTAACCGCGAAGCTGCCGGCGACAAAACAGGATTGCACTACCTGGTTGAAAAATTGCACGGAGGGCATTTTATGCGCATTACAGCAGAAGAACTCGGCCATGCACGGTTAAACCTCAGGCGGATAAACCACCGCATTATTTCCAATATTGAACTGATTGATGACTTTTTCAACATCCGGGTTGAGGCATCGACTATACACGCGGCCTGTGTTCAGCAAAGCTTCGAAAATAAGCGGATGTTTAAAGATGCCGGTTTACAGCTCGCCACCCTCATCCGGTTTCTGAAAAAGGCCGGATACAGCCACCTGGCCGAAATGACGGTAAACTGGCCAGTCGAAGTGGCCACGGATTTGCTAATGAAAACCAATAATCACTGGTATGGCAGTATTTGCCGCACGCTGCTCGTGTTGTCCGATTCAACTACGGTGCATTTACTTAACGAGGGAAAAACAATTGAAACGACATACAGGCACACGAAAATTTTCATTTCACTTACACAACGAAGCCGGAATTTGCAGCTCGATTTACAAGAGAAGGTGAAAATTTTGCCCCTTGAAAATTACCTGGAGGCAATGCCCACATTGAAAAAAGCAGCCGACAGGCACCGGGGTTCGCTATCGAAAACCCACCTTATACTGATACACCATTTTACGGGAGAAACGCTGGGCGTGTTAGGTGCGCTCGATCGCATGGGGGTTGCCTGTACCGATACACTTTGGGTGAAATATGCCGGCAATGTACCGCCCAAATACATGGAGACAATACTTGCGCTGCCCGGGGCACTTTTTCGCTTTTACGGGGTGCGGCCGCTCGATAATCAAAAAATGCAATCGGGCTTTTGCCTTAGCGATCGGTACTCGCCCATTGATTATTTTACGGCCCTTCAGGGACAGTTAAAATCGGGGGATTTTGATTTTTTCGATGCCATGCAAACGATGGGGATGCACCTTTTCCTTAATGCTGTTGCCAATGGCGAAGACGATATGAAAGTACTGATTGCCGAAGATGGTGGTTACCTTGCACCGCTGGTAAACTTACTGGCCCTGGAGGGTAAAACGGTTGGCGATGTTTTTCAGCAATTTGGGTACGAAAATAAAAAGCTGCCGGCAGCTGGTTTGTCTCAGCCGTTTAAAAGCTGGATTGCACCCCGTTTTGCCGGGAGTGTTGAGCATACCCGTAACGGTTACGATGCCCTGGCCGAAGTTGAAAACCGCTTTTCGAAACTGGCTTTCCCGGCTTGCTCACTGGCGGTTTCGAAGTTTAAGGTTTACGATGAATCGCTCGAAGTGGCATATTCGTGCCTGAATGCCATTGAAAACATCATGAACGGGCAGGGCTTCGTGTTCAATAACCGCAGGTGCCTGGTAATGGGTTCGCTCGGGGCTATTGGCATACAAACCATGAAAATACTGGTGAACAGGGTTGGGTCGGCTAATTTAACCGGGATTGACATAAAAGCAGAAACTGAAAATCATCGAGAGTGGCCTCAGTTTATTTCTCCTGATGAACTGCCCGAAAAAATAAAATACAATACCGACCTTGTTTTTGGCGTGGTGGGCAAATCGGTATTAAGTAAAGAATTTTTCGAAGATTTGACCCTGAATACAACGTGCCGCGAGATTTTCCTCGCCAGCGGGTCGACCAAGCGCTTTGAATTCAGCGATTTTCAAAACTGGGTGGCTTCATTAACAACATCAAGCAAACCAACCATAGGGGGCGTGCCGGTAAAAGCAGTCTTGAGCAATATAGAGGATCCGCAAACCGCTGTTTTACAGGGAACCGTGTTCAGCATTGAATTTAAAGAAAGGATGGCGGGGAAACGGGTCGATTATTACATGCTGAGCAACCTGATGCCCGTAAACTTCCAGTACTATGGCGTTCCGCGCGAAACAATGGACCGGGTAATGTCGGAATTTGTTTCTCTTGTGAAGGTAATTGCAACCGAAAAAGAATTACCCCCAAAGTTACTTGCCCTCGATCATGCTATCGACATTGACGGGAAATTATTAAAGTAAAAAAGAGATCAGTTTTTTACTCAATCTTTTTTGTTCATTTGTCTGTTTCGGCGATAAAAGAAATGACCAGGGGTTTATCCTTTGGTTTGATTTCAGTGACAATAAATGGGAAATTTTTCATTGAAATATTTTTCAGGATTGTTTTTTTCAATTGAGTAAACAAGTATTCGTTGTGCCTTCCTGGCCATGGGAAATAAGTGTGCTATTTTGTAAGCAATTTGAGTGCCTTTATCCAGTTTCTTCAGTTCTTCATTCGAGGTGAATAAAATCTCCCTGATGAATTTTATTTCAGGATTCAGTTCGGAAAACTTTTCCGGGTTATCGATCCCCCAAAATTCCTTAACACCGGTTTTTTTCATTGAGGGGTGATGCTTCACATTTCTGGCAGTTAGCTTACTGTATGCATCAAATATCAGGGAGTACGGGCCAATTCTTTTTTTCAGGGAAGAAAGAAGGATTTTAATTTCATCTTCTTTCAGGTACATGAATAAGCCTTCGGCTATTACCAGGTTGTTTTCATTGTTGGCGGGTATTTTCTCAATCCAGCCCGGTTGGGTTACCGATGAGGGGATAAGGTGGTAGTTTTCGGTTTCGGGGAAGAATTCGCGGCGGATAGTAATAACGTCTTCATAATCTACATCATACCAATCGGTCTTTGGGCTGTTGATCCGGTTATATCGGCTGTCGAGCCCGCAGCCAAGATGCAGTACAACGCAATGGTCAATGTTCTTCAAATATTCAATTACAAAATTGTCGAAAAGTTTTGCCCGCAGGCACATCATGGTGTTGGTTTTGGCCGGTATTTTCAGCCTGCTGAAATCGTAATCGATTTTTTCAACAATTTCAGCAGCCTTTTCATCCACAAGAAGCGGTATTTTTTTTCTGCTTTCGATGGCCTTCCCGTAAAGGGGTATTAATAAGGTTTCTTTTTCTTTTTCAAGGTGCATTTTTCAATATTTAAGTAGTGTATTCCAGTTGTTTGTGCGTAAAATTATTTCTTTAATTTATTATTGAATGGAAATTTGAACCAAAACCTGAAATTATTAAAAAAAGCAATTTTTCTTGGTGTCTTACTGATATAATTATTACACAGAGGACCACAGAGCAGTCACCGAGAACCACGGAGAAAAATTCCGCTGTAGTTCTCCGTGTATTCTCTGAGGTCCTCCGTGTAACAAAAAATTTCCCAACCTTCTGATAAAAATAGATTAACCTTTTTCGTCCGTAATAGTATCACTTAGAAGTCATAAAAACAATTGTATACTATTGCTTTCTATTGCATTCAATTGTCCCCTTTTTTCTTTTGAATTAATCTACATCCCACCGTTCCCCCGGGTCATTCGGAAATGAAATGGTTTTTTCCGAGAATTTCAGGATGTGCGGTTTTACCAGCTTGTCGAAATCCCGATACTTCATTTTAATGATTTCGGAATGCAGGCCCGCACTAAAGGCAATTTCTTCATCCTCGGCCAGCGATTCGGCCACGTATACATCCATATCGTACAGGTTGCCAAAGGGCGGCATGGCCCCGATTTCACAGTCGGGGAAGCGGTCTTTAAACTCCATTTCGCCGGCCAGTGTTACTTTCCGGGTTTTCATTATGGTACGCAGCATTTCAAAATCGATGCGGTACGATGCCGGTAACACGGTCATGGCCAGTTCCCCGTCAATTTTAATCAGCACGGTTTTGGCCATCTCCTTGCCCGAAATGTGGGTCAGGGCGGCAACTTCCTGCGAAGTATAGGCCTTCGAGTGGCTTATGGATACATACTTTACCTTCTTTTCATCGAGAAATGCTTTTAATTTTTTTACAGGCATAACGGTTGTTTTTAAGATTTCAAACTGGAATGGAAACATCAACCTTCCGGTTCAAAGTACAGTACATGTTCATTGTTAATTTACGAATTTTTAAAACAGAAATCAATGAACAGTCAACAGAAAAGTATCTGGTGGATATGTTTGCTTTTATCTTTCTTCTTCATTTCTCTTTTAGTAACTTCGCAATAAGTGAACTGCAAGTATCCGGCAAAAAGGTTGAAATTTCCGGTTGTGAGCGCGAATACCCGGGATTTTTAAGTCCTATATCCGGATACAAAGGGCAGTTAGTAATTTTTAGCGATTTATGTTTGTTAATTTATGGCAATGAAGACGTTAATTCTTTTGCTGATATTTGAAATGATTATGGCACCGTTATTCGCAAAAAAAACCGGTAATAAAGAATCGAACGACCGGATGCCGGCAGTAGCAGGCAGTTTTTACCCGGCCGGAAAGCACGAACTGGAGGCAATGCTGGATGGCTTTTTCAATGATGCAGAAACCGGCCCGGAAAAACAACCTTTAGCATTGATCGTACCCCATGCCGGTTATGTTTTTTCGGGCGAAGTGGCTGCTTCGGCTTTCGAGATGCTTGACCGTGACAGCAAATTCGACCGTGTTTTCCTTATTGGCTCGGCTCACGCGGCCTATTTTAGCGAAGTTGCCGTTTATCCTTCCGGAAATTTTATTACCCCGTTGGGAAAAGTGCCTGTTGACCCGCTAACTGCAAGGCTGGCCGATGAGTTTGATTTTATCAGGCCAAACATACAGGCCCATGCCAAAGAGCACAGCTTAGAAGTTGAATTACCCTTCCTGCAATACTGGCTAAACAAACCTTTCAGCATAGTGCCCATTCTTATTGGTGCAAATCCTGGCGAAACAAGCCGCAATCTGGCTTCGGCCCTTAAACCATACTTCAACCCAAAAAACCTGTTCGTAATCAGCACCGACTTTTCGCATTACCCCAATTATTCCGATGCCCGCGAGGCCGACCGCCTTACAGCCGATGCTATTGTTACCAACTCGCCCGAAACATTCATCGAAGTGAAAAAACGGGTGGAGAAAAAGTATCGCCCCTCGTTGGTAACTGCTTGTTGTGGCTGGGCTTCAATACTTTCGTTGTTATACATTACCGAAAACAACGATGATGTAAGCTATCAAAAAATGGTATACCAAAACAGTGGCGACAGCCGTTACGGCGACCACGACCGCGTTGTGGGCTACCAGGCAATCGGGGTTTTTCAGAACGGGAAAGCAACCGATGAGGCTGAATTTTCATTAAGCGATGATGAAAAAATTACGCTATTAAAAATTGCCCGTCGAACACTGAACGATTACCTGAAACACGGGATCATTCCTGCTGTGGAAGATGAGGAACTAACCGATAACCTGCTGACCGAAGCCGGGGCTTTTGTTACCCTGAAAAAGAAAGGAGCACTGCGGGGCTGCATCGGCAATTTTAAACCCGACAGGCCCTTGTACCGCATGGTGCAGTCGATGGCTGTTGCAGCAGCAACCAACGATCACCGTTTCGAGCCTGTAACCCGTTACGAAATTGAAAACCTCGACATTGAAATTTCGGTGCTTACACCCATGCGGAAAATTGAATCGGTTGATGAAATTGAGATGGGAAAACACGGCATTTACATTAAAAAGGATTACCGGGCGGGAACGTTTTTACCACAGGTAGCCACACAAACCGGTTGGACGAAAGAGGAGTTCCTGGGACATTGCGCGCGCGATAAAGCCCATATTGGCTGGGACGGATGGAAGGATGCCGATGTTTTTATATACGAAGCGCTGGTATTTGGCGAAAATGAGTATCCCGAAATTTTCAGGTGATGCAATCTACTTATCTGTTACTTCCGGTTGGGATTTTATCGTTCCTGTTGTATGCATTAAGCTGGTTGCTGGTGATAACCGGCTTTCAAAGCCGGCGGCTTCATAACCGTATCTGGAACGTAATTTTGCTGTTTGTTTTTCTCGTTACCGGTGTACTGGGGCTTTTACTAACCATACAAATCAATTATAAACTCGAGTGGCCTTTTGTGCGGCCAATGCTCGAGTGGCATGTCAATTTCGGGATTGCCCTGAGCCTGGTCGCCTTTTTCCACCTTTTCGAAAGGTTGTGGTTTTATACCGGACTTTTTAAACGGGGCAAGAATAGCAGTAAGCAATTTGAAACTGAAACGCCAAAAATTTCAGGCCCGATAAAGCGTTTTCCTTTGCTGATGTTGTTGAGCGGTTTTTTATCAACCGTGGTGCAGGTGTTGTACATTCGCGAAATCACCACCCTTTTCCAGGGCAATGAACTGATGATGGGCTGGACACTTGGCGGCTGGATGCTGCTTACCGGTTTGGGGGCTTTTACCGGAAGCCGTCGAACGAAGAAAGCAACTTTGCAACATACCCTTTACCGGGTAATTTTCCTTTTGGGATTATTGCCTTTTTTAATGCTTTTGCTTGCCGGGATCGTAAAACCGTTGATTCTCCCTCCCGGAATGTTAACCGGACCGGCCGTTTTTATCCTTTTGGTTTTGTTGATACTCGCACCCGTGGGATTGCTTTGCGGCTATGCTTATGCCATGCTTGTCAAAATAAACCAGCTAACGGAAAAAGATTATGTAAAGGTTTATGTGCTTGAATCGGCCGGAAGCCTTGTGGGCGGTATGCTTGTATCGTTTGTTTTGATACAATGGTTTACGGTGTTGCAATCGTTGTTGTTGTTAGCCCTGTTCGTTTTTATTGTGTTGTATGTGCACGAAAAGCGGGTACGCACGGGAGTTGCCCTGCTGCTTTCGTTAACCCTGTTCGTGATTTTTTGTTTTAGTAATATTGAACTGAAAATACGTTCGTTACAGTATGCTAATCAGGAAGTGGTTGAAAGCCGTGAAACGTTGTATGGTAATGTTACCGTTACAAAAAACGGCGGGCAGTATAATTTTTTCGAAAGCGGGAGGCTGCTTTTTACCACCAACGATGTGGTTGGCAACGAAGAAGCTGTACATTTTGCCATGCTGCAAACGGAATCGCCTGAATCGGTATTGCTGATTTCGGGCAATGCCAGGGGCATGACGCGTGAAATTTTGAAATACCCTTCGGTTAAGCGGGTTGATAACGTGGAGCAAAACAAGGCCCTTATCGAAATGGTTAACCAATATACTACTGTTTCCACCGACAAGCGGATCAGCCGGTCCTTTACCGACGGGTTACGTTTTCTGAAAAAAACCGGATCGCGCTACGATGTGGCCATTGTGGCTGTTCCCGGCCCCTCATCGTTGCAGTACAACCGTTTTTATACCGCTTCGTTTTTTGAACTTCTGAAAATGCGGATGAACGAAAATGGAGTTGTTGCTGTTGGTATGCCTCCGTCGGGGAATTATCTGATGCCCGAAACGGTTAACGCGGCTGGCCCTGTTTTTCAGGCCATGAAAAAGCATTTTGCCAACGTTATAATCGTTCCCGGCGAAAAAGATTATTTGCTGGCATCGGATGGCCCGCTTTCTCCCGCCATTGCTGAACTTGCAACTGAAAAGAATATTGAGGCAACGTATGTAAACCCGTTTTATATCGACGATTTTTCGTTGAAACACCGGGGAAAACAATTGACTGAAAAACTTAATACTGTAAGCAGGCTGAACACCGATGAACGTCCCCTGCCTGTTTTTTACCACACTTTGAGGTACATTGGGCAGTTCAGCAACCGGCAATTGTTGGTTTTGATGGTGCCGGTATTGGTTCTGTTAATCCCGCTCTTTTTTATGTCGCCGGTTTCGGGTGGCATGTACATTACAGGCTTTACAGCTTCATCTGCCGAAGTGTTGTTGCTGTTTCTTTTCCAGGTTGTGTTTGGTTACCTTTATTCGGCAATTGGGCTGATTATTGCACTGTTTATGGGTGGGCTTGCCCTTGGGGGCATTGCCGGATACAGTTTCAAAACCGGGCGTTTGCATTTTTTGATTGTTCAAACATTGCTGGGTGTTTTCGCAGCACTGATCCCCCTGTTTTGGATGCTGTTAAAAACCATGCACTCGGGTGTTTGGGGCTGGATGGTTTTTATTGTTATAACTTTAATTCCGGCAACTTTAACCGGGTTTCAGTACGTTGCATCAACCCAGCAGTACCAATCATCAAGGATAAAAGGTGCATCGGTAATTTATGCGGCCGATTTGCTGGGTGGGGCTATGGGCACGGTACTAATTACGCTTGTGTTGGTACCCTTCCTGGGAATAAAAAACAGTTGCTTTGTGCTTGCGGCAGCTAATGGCGTTGTGGTTTTTGTGCATGTTTTGCGAAACAGAAAAAGAGTGTTTGACTAAGCCCGCGACTTAATAACAATTTTGAAAGTATCGATCCAAAAGAATTAAGCGTTTTTAGAGTGGATGCACGATATCCCGGAGTTAGCAAAAATGCCATGACAGCATAGTGCAACAAAAAAACATCGACAAAATTACCATATTGGTAACTTTTTATTATCTTTGTAAGTAGCTTGATAAAGAATTTTATGAGAGTAGTTGCGAAAAAGATACTTCGGGATTTTTGGGAAAAGCATTCCGATTCAGAAGACCAATTAAAAACATGGTACAAAGAAGCAAGTAAAGCTAAATGGACAAGTCCGACTGACATTAAAAATGAATATCCCAAAGCGAGTATCTTAAAAGCTGGACGAGTTGTATTTAATATATGTGGTAACAAGTATAGACTGATAACGCATATAAACTTTTTGAGACAGTGGGTTTTTATTAGATTCATTGGTACGCATACAGATTATGATAAAATTGACACAGAAAAAATTTGATTGCTATGAATATTAAAGTGATTAAAAACGAGAATGATTACCAACAAGCTTTAGAAAGACTTGAGGTGATTTTTGATGCCCCGATTGATTCTCCCGAAGGAGATGAAGCGGAGATTTTGAGCATCTTGATTGAGAAATACGAAGATGAGCATTATCCGATTGGACCACCTGATCCGATTGAGGCGATAAAGTTTCGTATGGAGCAAATGGATATGAAAAAAAGTGATTTGGCTAAGATAATTGGATACAAAAGCAGGGTTTCTGAAATTTTTAGCAGGAAACGCAAATTGACTTTAAAGATGATACGTAAACTGCATGATACGTTAAAAATTCCTTACGAATCGCTGATAACAGATTATTAAAAGGCACATTCTGCTAACATGTCAAACAAAAACTCACATAACAGGCCGATATCGAAACGGGAATTTATACGTAGAGTGGCATTTGGCACCTGCGGGTTGATGTGTGCCGGCTTTATACCGGCGATGAGTGCCGAAAAGCGCGAGCTCTGGAAGTGGAGCCGCGAAGCGTATTATTATACCGAAACCCCGCGCGGGGTAATGTGCACCCTTTGTCCCAATGAATGTGTATTGCGGCCAGGTGAAGAAAGTGATTGTTACAACAGGGTGAACCACAACGGTAAGCTTTATACCATTGCTTACGGTAATCCCTGCGCGGTACACATCGATCCCATTGAGAAAAAACCGTTGCTTCACTTTTTGCCCGAATCTCATGCTTTATCAATTGCTACTGCCGGGTGTAATTTTGCCTGCCTCAACTGCCAGAACTGGAACATTTCGCAGTCGTCGCCACACGATACCCGCAATGCCGACCTGATGCCCGAAAAGGTTGTTGAGGCAAGCCTGGGTAACCGCTGTGCCTCAATTGCATATACTTATGGCGAACCCATATCGTTTTATGAATACATGTTCGACACGGCGAAACGGGCACACGGGGAAAACGTGAAAAACGTGATGGTATCGAACGGGTATATCAACCGGAAACCGCTTGAAAACCTGGCACCGTATATCGACGCGGCAAATATTGACCTGAAGGCTTTCGACGATTCGCTTTACCTGAAACTTACAGGTGGAAGTTTGCAACCTGTGCTTGATACACTGAAAACCCTGAAAGAATTTGGCGTTTGGATAGAGATCACAAACCTGGTGGTTCCTTCGTGGACCGACGACCTCGATATGATACGCCGGATGTGCCAATGGTTAGTGAAAAACGGCTTTGAAAATTATCCCTTGCATTTCAGCCGTTTTCATCCGCAGTATAAACTTACCCAGTTGCCATCAACGCCGCTGAACACGTTGATAGAGGCAAGGGCCATTGCCGAAGCGGAAGGGTGCAATTACGTTTACATTGGTAACGTGCCCGGCAAGGGATATGAAAATACACGTTGCCCTTCATGCCGTCAGATAGTGGTAGAGCGCAGGGGGTTTGCCGTACTGTCGAACCACGTAAAAGACGGGAAGTGCAGCTTTTGCGGGGCAGATGTGCACGGGGTGTGGAAGTGATGGAACGCGGATGACACGGATTGTGCGGATTAAACGGATTTACCGGATATTATTTATGATTATGCGCTGAACCCCTCATTATGCAGTCAGGCATCTCATCTTTCTCATGTCTAATTTTCATATTTCACATAACATTTTCACAATAAGCTTTTAAGAAAAAACCGAAAATAACCGCATTATAATATATATTTATAGTATATTTCAATGGGAGTTGAAAAAAATATCAAACAACCATTGCATGTTATTATTATTATTATTATTATTGCATTATAATAACTATAACAATCCAGGCTAAATGGAAAGAAAAAAATCCCATTTCTGTCTAAAGTGCGTATCCAAAACAATTGATTAGCATTAAGTTAACCGGTTAAATTTTTAGCCGAAAGTTGACAATGTAATTTGTTTTTAAAATATGAATAAACGAAGATGAGATAAATGAGATAAAAAAGAAAGGCAACACCGCCGGTTTAAACAGGCAAATGCTGCCTTTTAATCAAATTAATTAATAATCTGAACAGGGAGCAGCAACGCCAATTAGCAACTCCCCGTTCGCAAAAGTAAACATTATGAGAATAAACATTGTGATTTTTGCGATCTTTGTAACAATATTTGTTGGTTGTGACAAAGAAGAAGTTTTTGAAACAACCAAAGCGACTGAACAATTGTCAGGAAGTAATCCTGCGGTATTATCCGCCAGTGAAAGTACCGTTTTATTAGGACAGAAACTTGTGAACCCTTATTCTTTGGTTAATATGCAAAAAGCCTACGACAGTTTGGTTGAAAATGGCGGTTTGAAATCGTCCGATGCAGGCAAAAAACTTAAACCAACCCATTGGTATTTGCGTTTTTTGCCAAAAAGCAGGGAAGACCTTGAATTGCTTTGGGGTGATAAAAAACTGGAATTGTTTGATTATCCACTCGATTATGAATTAATTGGTGAGGGAAAGTACCGTGACCCCTCGATTCCGGAGGGCCAGCCCGGCTGGATGTATGCTGCTGTTCCTGTTGATTATAAACTTCCACCTGTCGAGTATGAAATTCTTGAAGAAATAATCATTCCCAAACACGGAGAAGATAAGCTTAAAAGTACCGCTGAAGATGATTATTTGCTTCAGGTTGAACAGGAATCGCTCAAATTAAATGGGTATTTGGACGATAGCGAAGGTTTAAAAAGCACCGGATCATACAATCCCTGGGGTTTTGTAAAAGTTCAAAATACCTCAGCCGGATGGGAAGGTTTAAGAGGAATTAAAGTTCGTGCACGTTATTGGTTTCATGTAGAAACCGATTATACCGATATAAATGGGTTTTATTACATAGGTAATTCATTCTCGGCATCAGAGATTGATTATGATATAATTTTTGAAAATTATAAAGGGTTTACTGTTTGGGAAGGCTACATCTCTTTCGCTCCTTCGTGTTATTATGTTGGGTTAAACCCAAGCAGCAATTTTGATTATTATTGCAACGATTACAAGGATATATGGCTGTTAGCCAGCATCAATAATGGTGTTTATCATTACATAACGCAATTATGCCCCGCCAATGGAATTAGTACACCACATTCTGGTTTGCGGATATGGGCATTACGTGACAACTCTGTTAATTGGGGAGGGAGTGCACCCATGTTGCATTATTTATCCCTGAGCTCTTCGAATGTGCTGGAATTTTTACTTTCATTAACACTCCAGGGTGCTGCCTATACTGCATTTGCCACGTTGGTATTGCCCGATATTTTTATTGCTCCTGAATTTACAACTACTTATTCAACCTATTCAACCTTGTTTCACGAGTTGTCGCATGCCAGCCATTATTCAAAGGTGGGCAAGCCTTATTGGACTTGTTATATAAACGGGATGGTTGAGAACTGGTTGGCCGGTAACGATATGTATGGTGATGGAACGGGAACCTGGGATGGCTATATTGGCGTAGGCGAAATGTGGGGGAATTATTTTGGGAATTATGTTTGTTGTAAGCATTATTTTGGCTATCCTATTTATTGGGAGTCAGGAGAAGATTGGTATAATCCAGGATTTTTGATGTATTCAGTCTCATTAACTGGAGACTTGACAATAAGTGAAATATATTCTTGCTTAAATGGTTCAGTAAACGATATAAATAAAATAAAATCAGAACTTAAAACTAAGACTTATTATGATTCGAAAATTGACGAGGCTTATAGTTATTTCCCGGATTGGCCGTAAGAGCATGCAAGTTAGTATCTTGATGTTGTTTTTATCAGGATGTTGGCAGGATAATCCTGATAATTATTATCAGGTATATGTTAGGAATGATACTGCCGATACATTATTGCTGTTATTAGGTAAAGACGATGCAGTATATAATGAATTATTAAATTATAAGATCAAACCTTATCGGGATACAACTTTAGATTGGCATGGTGTAATTGGATTAAACAACGATGAGGATCCGGTTAGATGTGTATTTAGTGAAGGTCACACTCAATTTCAAGATCAAGCTAGAATTTATAGGCACGACAGCCTGAAAGCTGCCTGGGAAGGGCCTGGCAGGGAAATGCCCGATAGTGTTCACCACTTTTACAATTACAATTCATGGGAATCGTGGTTGCTGGAAGAAAAACAGATAGACGGTGCAACAGGCATTGTTATGTTTACGATATATGAATCGGATTTGGAAAACTAAAAGTTAGAACGCGGATGATGCGGGTTTAACGGGTTAACACGGATATAATCTGTGGTTATCCTCTTAATCTGCGTCATCTGTGTTCTATTTCTTACGAATGAATCATTAATTGCCAGACTAGCGATGTAAATACTCACGAAAAATTGAAAAATAAAATAATTAACAATTATGGATATGCAACACAAGTTAATGAAGCATTTGAAAATTATGGTTTTTAGAAATAAAATAGAATCAAAAAACTGCAAAACAGTGTGTTGTGTATTGTTGGCTTTTGTTTTGTCAGCACCTGTCTTTACATCATGCGATCCTGCTTTAGAAGAAACAATATATATTAGTAACGATACAAACAAACCCTTAACTATTATTCTTGAAAAAAAGGATTCTTTTATTGATACTTTAGATTATAACTACCAATATTATTTTCAATATGCAAATAAATACCATCGAAGTTTTATTGGTGATTCGTTACTAATCGTCACTTGTGAAATTAAATTCGGTGAGAAATTAATTCTTTTAGATAATGGTCCATTGGGTCTTTTAAGCATAAAAAGTAAAGAAGACGGTATTTATTTTCTAAAGGAAATTGCCGACACAATATATTTGCTTGATCATTTTATGGAAAAATCTTTTTTTGACAAAGATAATTGGGAGTTGGATATTGACAGTTATAAAAACGGAGGAGGGGTTTCTAAATTTTATTTTGCAATTTCTGAAGAAGATTTTAAGCAATAACTTTATAAATTAGTGGAACGCGGATGACGCGGGTTGAACGGGTTTTCACGAATAGTATCTGTGCTTATCCGCCAAATCTGTGTCACCCGCGTTCCATTTTATCTTGCCTTGAATTTATGTTTGACGCAACTTGCATATAATTAAAAGCAGAACTTAAAACAAAGACTAATTATGATTCGCAAATTGACGAGGCTTATAGTTATTTCCCGGATTGGCCGTAAGAGCATACAAGTTAGTATCTTGATGTTGTTTTTATCAGGATGTTGGCAGGATAATCCTGATAATTATTATCAGGTATATGTTAGGAATGATACTGCCGATACATTATTGCTGTTATTAGGTAAAGAAGATGCAGTGTATAATGAATTATTAAATTATAAGATCAAACCTTATCAGGATACAACTTTAGATTGGCATGGTGTAATTGGATTAAACAACGATGAGGATCCGGTTAGATGTGTATTTAGTGAAGGTCACACTCAATTTCAAGATCAAGCTAGAATTTATAGGCACGACAGCCTGAAAGTTGCCTGGGAAGGGCCTGGCAGGGAAATGCCCGATAGTGTTCACACTTTTACAATTACAATTCATGGGAATCGTGGTTGCTGGAAGAAAAACAGATAGACGGTGCAACAGGCATTGTTATGTTTACGATATATGAATCGGATTTGGAAAACTAAAAGTTAGAACGCGGATGACGCGCCTGCCTGTCGGCATACAGGGGTTGAACGGGTTTACACGGATATTATCTGTGTTCCTTTTATACAAATCTACAATTGCCAGACAAGCGATGTAAATACCCATGAAAAATTGAAAAATAAAATAATTAATAATTATGGATATGCAACACAAGTTAATGAAGCATTTGATCGTTACGGTTTTTAGTGGCCTATTTCTGTTATTTTGTCTTACAGGTTGTTGGCAAAGGAATCCTGATTTTGAAAATCAAATATGGATCAATAATTCCACGAAAGACTCTCTATATTACCAGGTTACAAAAAAATACATTCGGGATGATTCATATGTTAATGAGGCATTTTTACCCCCTGGATTAAAAAGGATTGGAGGCCATTATAAATATAAATCTTTAGAAATAATTGGCAGAGAGCACGATAATCCGGGAGATACTGTTGAAATTTTTCGGAATGGTGAATTATTGATAAAATGGGCTGCTCCTTTTCGTGAAATGCCTGATAGTATTCACCATTTTTTTAACGAGAATTCATGGGATATAAAGATGGGCGGGTATGATAACGAGTGGGAAATAGCCACATTTACCATTACCGAAGAAGATTTTAAGCAATAACCCTAGTAGATTAATAGAACGCAGATGACACGGGTTAAACGGGTTTACGCAGATATTTTCTGCGCTTATCCGCTAAATCAGTGTCATCCGTGTTCTATTTTCATGTGTTTATTTTTTTATCATTCCTAAAACAGAATCTTCTGCGGTATGAATTTCAGGGTATAAATTGTCCGCATCAGTATGGATTTTATAATCCCAAACTATACCCCATATTCCACATGTAATTATTGTTAGAATTAAATATAGAATAAAACTCCGTTTTTTATTTGTCTTTATTCTAAAATTGACGGGGTATTTTGTCAATTCTAATTTTGTTAGAATGGGATTAAGTTCGTCATAAAATTTTTGTTCAGAACGTTGAAGGTTATCCCATGCTTTATTTAGTTTATACATAACAATCAAACCCCATATTCCCAATGTTATAATTATGAGTAATAATGAAAGGCCGGCATTGATTTTTTTATTGTTTTTTAAAAAATCATGTTCATATACATCCCTCAAGTTATTGATTTGGGTAGAAAGTTCTTCGTATTTCCCTTTTTCTTTAGCAATTTGCTCTGAATAAATGATTAGTCCATCATAATAATCTTTTTTACGATTAATAAATTTGTCAATTCTGCTTATTCTTTGAAAAAACAGAACAATTGCCATAATCCCGAAGGTTATCCAACTTAACAGGAATAAATAGAGCCAATAGTTGATTAATACTTTGTCAGTTTCGTTTCTTTCCCTGACACTTCTTTCGATTCTTAAAACTTCTTGATTCATGATGTTCAAAATTTTAGATTTGACTTAGATGAAAAATTTTAGATATGTTTATAATAACATACTTCAGAGTTCGGCTTTTCTCCTGACTCCTCGTGATTTTAAAACTTAACCCAAATTGATTACCTGGTTATTCAGGGAGAAATGCAGTATGTCGTTTTTAATTGTTTTTGTTGTTTAGGTTATAAACCTAAAGATTTTTTTTAATAAATGCAAAAAATAATTTGTTTATTTTCATGTATTTACTTTGCCTTCTGCCTGTCAGAATTCTGCCTTTTGCCTGTTCTCAATGAAAATGTTTCTCCAAAAATTTCAAATTGTTTTTCCACAGAACCCTGTCGACAATATCGATAATTTCACCTTCGGTTTTACCGGCAAGGGTGGCTTCATGCGCAGCCCGTTTTTTCATTACCCTGATGAGTGCCCGCCTGAATGCAGGTAATTTGGTGGCCGTATTGAACGGTTTAAGGGGTGTGATCATCCCGTTAAAATCGGTGCCCAGGCTTATGTTGTCCCATATTTTTTCAGGCTGACCGGTTTGGTCGAGAATGTGCCCGGCTATGTATAAAATCTGGTCAACAAACGGATTTGCCCAAATAGTTCGTTGGGCCCTCGGCGTTTTAAAACAGGCATTTTTCTTTGTTTGGTTCAGCTTTTCCCTGCCCGTTAAAATGCGTTGGTCCATAATAAGTCCAATCAAACCTTCGGAATTATGGACGATCATGATTTCATCATCGGAAACAAAATCGTCCCAGGGGTTGAAATCGGTGCTTTCGGCATAAAGTTTATCGGCTACATCGAAAATTTCTTCAGGGTTGCCGTGCATTTCGGCTTCTTCCATGGTTGCTTTTCCGTTTACGGCAGTATGGCTGATGATTACCGGAATTTTTTCATCGAGTTGTGACAGGTAATTGTAGTACCATTTACGCACTTTGTAGCTCATGTGTTCACAATCGATCAGTATTCTTCTTTCGCCGTTTTCAGTACTTAGCAGCGCTTTAACAACACTTTTACCCAGCTCGGTAATTCCCTCGTTAATGCCGCCACTTTGGTCGATTACTTTGGGAATAACACCGTAAAGGCCAACCGAATGCCCGCCCGACTGGTTCCAAAAAAAGTGGCTCAGGGTAAGGAAAAACGGGCACCATGCGCCTTCGTGCCCCGGAGGCCCCAGTTTTTTGAGTTTTTTTATGTTGTTCAATACTTTATTTTTCAATGCAACTTCATTTTCATAGAGTGTGTTTTTTTGCCCGGCACCAAGAGCATGTGCCCCTTCAACGGTGAGAACAACTGCTATTGTACTGTTTTCGCCCGGTTGCATGTTCAGGTTATCATCGAGGTTCAGCAGGTTTTTTAAATCGTCGAAATTATGTACAATCTTGTAACGGAACCTCTTCCATAAATTACGTCTCAGGTATATTTTTCGTGATTTCGGCATGGCCCAGTCCTGCATAAACCTGAGTTCTTTCTTCAGGTCATCGAAGTATTCGTGGTTGTAATCCTGTATTTCATCCGACCGTTCTTTGGGGATATTGACTAAAACTTTTGCAAGAAAATCGGTTAAATTGCCCGTGCCCATACCCAGGGGCTTTGCATCAACAAATCCTTGTTCAATGGGGTAAATCGATGTCATTACCACCCGCACCCTGCCCCTGGCAAGCTGTGAAAAATCGCCCTGTGCCGGGAATATGGGGAAATACCTTTCGTACCATGGCGTTGGGTACTGCCTGTTGTAGGTGAACAGGGTTGTGTGACAGTGGAGGTCGGAAAAGAAATTCGTCATTGTTTATTTTTCAACTAAAATATTATTTATTTCTACAATATAAAACTGAACATAAGGTTTTTTTCACAGATAAGGAACAAAGATGCTTCAAAGGATCTTATCTCTGCCAAAGCAGGGCATTTTTTTAATTGTTTCTCAGCAATTTCCCGTTAAACATCTTTCAAATTTCAGGCAACCTGTATGCAGCCATTTCGCTTCCGTTTCGGACTAAAAGTGTATTTCCTGCTATTGCCGGAGGATTCCAGGTTTTCCCGTTGAGTACATTCACTTTGTGAAGTTCTGAAAATTTTTCAGGGGTGGCAGCTACTAACGCAAGTTCCCCTCTTTCAGTCAGAATTAGTAATAAACCCTGTTCGAGGAGCAAGATTGTTTGTCCGCTGTACCGTCCACCCTTCCATTTCAATTCACCGTTTGAAAGGTCGATGCATGCCAACAAAGGCCCGTGGTAACCATAAGCATGCCCTTCGTGAATGACAAAATCATTGAAATTGGTTTTCATTCGCGGTGAAGTCCATCGTCCTTTAATTTTCCAGCCATCGGGTGTTGAATTGACCGATATCCGCTGCATGCCTACACTAAGCCCGGCACTGATCATTAACTCGTTATTCTTGATTATAGCGGGCTGAACGATGTGTTCTTCCGGACAACTATGTTGCCATAGCTTTTCTCCGGTTACAGGGTTGAAGCTTTCACAACCGGTCTGGCTCATCAGCAGTACTTGCTGAATTCCGTCAATGGTTGCCAGGTGGGGCGAACTGTAGCTTCCGCCTCCATCGGTACCCACCCATTTAAATTCTCCAGAAAAGCGGTTGTAAGCAGCCATTCTTCCGGCAAGCGCCACAACAACCAGGTCATCAATTACCAGCGGAGAACTGGTAAAGCCCCAGCCGGGGAGTTCTTTGCCGGTATCATTCGCAGCATTGCGCGACCAAATAACCGAACCATCGGCGATATTCAACGCATTCAGAATACCGGTTGCTCCCATGGTATATAATAATTCGTTACAAATGGCAGGCGTTGACCGTGGGCCTGCCCCTGCATGGGAGTCCCAGAAACGCGCTGAATCGGCATGTGACCATACAAATTCCCCTGTATTCAGGTTATAACAGGTAACCAATTCGTAATTACCCCGCTGTTCCTGTGTATAGAAATAATTGTTGCCAATTGCAAAGGAAGAACATCCCGGCCCGACAGGTCGGCGCCACAATTCTTCAGGGGGATTGGCATCCCAGTTTGTGTTTATTTTCAATCCGGGATAAATGCTGTTTCGGTTTTTACCTCGGAACCCCGGCCATTCCGATATTGATTCAACCGGAGCTATCCCCGATTTAATTTCATTATTTGTTTTGTCCAACAACTCTTCCTCCGCCGTTTTTGACCATCTCCAAACCAGGTTTTGACGGGCCTCGCCAGTCATACCATCAGTTCGAAGAAAAGCCCAAAATGCCGAACTGATAATTATTACCGTTATCATAATTACACGCCTCGGTTTTATAGCATACTTTTGGGTAAATACGAGACCTGCTATAAAAGCAACTCCCGAAACGGGGATTGCAAAAAGAATAAACATAAGCCCCATGTTGGCCGTTGCAACCGATATGTGCAGGAAAAAGGAAGTAACAATCAATGAAACGGTTAGGATTACAGGTGCACCTATGCGGTCTTTTAAAGACACCCGGCTAAAGAAGAGCCACCATACAAAAATGGCCAGGCTTAAGCCTATGCCCCCAAAAAGGCTGAAATAGGTTGCATTTGGTACAATAAGAGGAAGGACGTAGCGGACCAGCAAAAGTAATAATGCCATGATAATTCCAGGACAGATTTTTGTTCTTTGTGTTTTCATTTTTTAATGTTATAAGTGTTGCTAATTTTTTTCAAGGCTTTGTCTTCATCCGGATTGTATGAAAAAACCCCTTCAATGTTTACGTTAAAAACATGTGCAATACGAAAAGCCAGTTCAAGCGAGGGGAAATATTTCCCGTTTTCGATGGCAACGATCGTCTGGCGGGTTACCCCGGTTTTATCGGCCAATTGTTGCTGGGTCATTTCATCTTTAAAAAAACGGAGTTTTCTAATTTCGTTATCAATGAGTTGATATTTCATTTAATACCCCTTTCTGTAATGGTAAAGTATGGCAATTTCATCGGTTATGTCGGGTTCGTCTTTACCGCTGGCAATACGGTTGATAATGGCAAAGATAATCTGGATTATGATGGAGGTTACAATGGCTACGGGATAAGGATCATGAACGTTTTCCCCCCAAAAATTCAGGTCGTTGGGATCACTTATAATCTGATCCCTGAATTTTGTAATTACCCACAGGCTGTACGATCCAAGAATCACTGCCGAGCTGATTAACGATACGATTGACTGTTTTTCTTTGTACGATAAATCTCATTTCATGGTTGAAAATGTTTTAATTATTTGTTAAAGATTACAGGCACAAAGATAAATATATTTTACACAATGTCAAAAAAACCATACACAATGTCAAAAAATATCTATATGGAATTTTTTTCAAATCAGAATTACCTTGGTAATTAACGGTTTGAATAATTTGTGATCCTACCTTGGTGGCTCAATTCCGGGGTACCATTTCGACCAGATTGCATCATATGTGCCGTTTTCAACAAGGGTGTTGAAAGCCTGTTCCCATTGCTGAAAGTAATCACTTTTTGTTTCGATATTAAAAGCCATATACGTATCGCCTGTCGAAAGCACCAGTTCGTTTCGTACACCGGAAGCATCATACCCGAGTTCCGATGCAAGCGATTCAATGGCAATGTCATTAAGCACAGCGGCATCAACCGTTCCGTCCATAAGCATTTCAAACACGATGGCGGGGGTTAACCCGCTTTGAAGGTTAGTGAAACCGGCTTCAATCAGTTCGCTTTCGGAAGCCCATCCTTCGGGTACGCCAACTGCCCCGAGGTTTTTTGCATCGTTTAATTCTGAAAGGGAAACGGTGCTTTCTGACTTAACGAAGAAGCAGTAACTCTTCCGGCACAGGGGACCGATCCAGTTAAAAATCGCTTCACGGTCGTCGTTTCGGAGTGTGCTGAATACAATTGAATTTGGAACGAGGAGTGCCTGGTTGTAGCCCTGTGTCCAGTTGTTTACAATAATCGGGTCATTGTTGTCGAGCTCCTGCATCAGAGCTTCAACCATTTCTACGGAGCTTCCTGTTAGCTGGCCGTTTTCACCGGTGTAGCTTTGGGGCGGATTTTCTTCAGTATAAATGGTTAGTAAGCCGGGGGCTTTTTCTCCGGGCAGGTATTTGTCATAAATTTTTTGCACAAAACCTTCCGCTTTTAGCCAGTCAAGTTTTTCCTGCCATATATTTATAGTTTCGTCAGAAACTCCGGGCGAAAAAGCAAGAAAGCCCTGCATGGTTGAATATTTGTAAGTTGTTGATAATTGGCTGCTATTGTGTCCGTTGGCTTTGGCAATGGCAACAACAGCTTCGGTGAGGTCAAAAACCGCATCAATTTCTTCATTGAAAAGTGCAGCAATGGCTTCATCAATTGTACTGTAATAAACCGTATTTGTAAAACCTTCGTCCTCCAATATTTCAAGGGTTGAATAGCCCGTAACAACACCAATGGCATTTAAATTTTTTGCATCGCTCAGGCCACTAATTTGATAATTTTTTGAAGAAAGGCTTACAAACCCGCTTGTTGAAAGCATAACCGGTCCGACCCATTGCAGTTGTTCTTTTCTTTCGGTGGTCATTATCGTTGTAAAAAGGACAATATCATCGGATTTTTTTAGGTCATCAAAAGCCCCATCCCAGTCGGTTGTTACTTCAATTGTTTTGCTGTGTTCCCCAAGGCAGCCAAGAATCGAATCGGTAATTTCGACTGATATTCCCTTCAGTTCATCGTTTTCGACGTAACTGTATGGCCGTAATTCTTCGCATATAATCCGCAGGGTTGAAGAACCGGTTTCATCCTTTTTGCAGGAAGAAATTAAAAACAACGCAATTAATGCGGGTACTGTAAAAGCAAAATGTTTCATGAGAGTAATATAAATAATATAAAATTTCAGCTAAATATAAGCTGAATTATTTAAAATTGTAAACAAACTTCCGAATTGTGGAGGAAAAGATAAACGTGTTCAGATGAACTTTAGTTAAAGTCAACCATCACTTTCAGGCTGCCCCTTGTTTTTGCCAGCTCAAAAGCATCAAGCGCCTTTTCGGTGGGGAAAACTTTCTGAACGATTGGCGAAAGATCAACACCTGTTTTAATGTATTCCAGGGCCGGCTTGAACAGCCCGCACCGTGAGCCCACAATGGTTATTTCATCAACCACAACGGGGTTCATGTTGATTTTTTGATCGGCAGCAATGGTGCTTTTCAATACCAGTGTGCCGCGTGGTTTTGTGTGGCTTACCGAAAAATCGAAGCCCGAAGCGCTTCCCGTGGCTTCAACAACAATGTCGTATTTTTTTTCGGGCATTTCGTCAAGCAGAATAGTTTTACACCCGTTCGTTTTTACCAGCTCAAGTTTGTCAGCATGTTTCCCCACGTGGGTTATCTTTGCACCGGTGGTTGAAAGGGCATGGTTGATAAGCAACCCCAGTTTGCCGTCGCCAACAATCAAAACTTCGTGTGATGGCAAAATGGTAAGTTGTTCCAGTATTTCGAAGCCGGCGGCAAGTGGTTCGGTAAGCGTGGCAATTTCGTCGGGGATATTATCAGGGACTTCCAGCAGGTTTACAAGCGGAAGTGTAATGTATTCGGACAGGCAGCCGTTGCGGTTAAAAATGCCAAGCGTGGTGCGGTTTGGACAGTGACGGCCTAAATCCCTTTGGCAGTATTCGCAATCGGGTTGGCGGCATGCACAGTTAATTTCGCCAACCACCCTTTTCCCCAGCAACGATTGGTCAGCATCGTTTATTTTTTCGACAACACCCACGAATTCGTGCCCCGGGATGCCTTTAAATCCCATGTAACCCTTGGTGATTTCAATGTCGGTATTGCAAATGCCGGCCATTTTAATTTTTATGAGCGCTTCGCCGGGTGGCGGAGTTGGAATGGGTTCATTTTCTGAAAACCTCAGTTTTTTGTCAAAAAGTAGTGCTTTCATATTGCTTAGAGTTTAATGTAGATTGCTGCTGATGATTTTGAAAAATTCTTCGCGTGTTGCTTCGCGGTTAAAAGCGCCGGTAAAATCGGACGTGGTGGTAACCGAGTGTTGTTTTTGAACCCCCCGCATTTGCATGCAAAGGTGTTGTGCCTCAATAACCACGGCAACACCAAGGGGTTGAAGCGTGTTGTGGATGCACTCTTTTATTTGGGTGGTTAAGCGCTCCTGTACCTGCATGCGGCGCGAGTATGCTTCAACTACGCGGGCAATTTTACTCAGTCCGGTTATGTAACCGTTAGGAATGTAGGCAACATGGGCCTTGCCCACAAAAGGGAGCATGTGGTGTTCGCACATCGAAAACAGTTCAATGTCTTTTACAACAACCATTTGTCGGTAGTCTTCCTGGAACATGGCCGATTTAAGGATTTCTTCTGGGTTTGTTTCATACCCCTGTAGCATAAATTGCATGGCTTTGGCCATCCTCAGGGGTGTTTTTTTAAGGCCTTCGCGCGATGCATCTTCGCCCAGTAGCTCAATGATTTTTTTGTAATGTTCAGATAGTTGGGTGGTTATTTCTGGATCGAATTTTTCAATTCTTTTGTATTTCCCGTCAGGATTATTGAGTGTAAATTCCATTTTTTTCTTTTTATGCAAAATAAAACAATTCTGAGAAGAATTTGGTTGCAATTTACAAAAAGCTTTTTTTTGATCTTGTTGATTTTACAGGTGTGGCGTTGTATATTGTTCCGGAAAGCAACGAAGATTCAAATTATAATTTAACAGCTAACAGCTTCTTTTTAGCGCTGCAGGGTTAATGTTTTTAATATTTTTGTAACTTTAAATTACAATTTGTAACACAAAATTCAATTTGGTATGACCGAAGATAATGTAAACATGTCAAAAAATATCGACGAACTTGATAAGAAAATTTTAAAACTGATAACCCGCAATGCCCGCATACCGTTTTTGGAAGTTGCCCGCGAATGCGGCGTATCGGGTGCTGCAATTCACCAACGTGTACAACGTTTACTAAACATGGGCGTAGTTTCGGGCTCCGAATTTATTGTAAGCCCCGAAAAAATGGGCTACAACACCTGTGCTTTCATGGGAATTTACCTGGAAAAAGCAAGCTTTCACAAACACGTTGTTGAGGAAGTGAAAAAAATTCCCGAAGTGATCGAATGCCACTATACTACGGGTCAATATGCAATTTTTATAAAAATTCAGACCAAAACCAACAAGCATTTAAAACAGATTATCGACGAAGAATTTCAGAAAATTGACGGCATTGCACGTACCGAAACGTTCATGTCGCTCGAAGTTGAATTTGAACGTCAGGTGCCAATAAAATAACCGGTGTTAATCCTGGGAATATCATTGAACGGTTCTGCTTTTGATGATTCTGTCAAATAAATGCACAAAATACTCCCGTGCTTTTCATTTTGTTTTAAAAAAGGATCAATTTCTTTATTATTGATTCAAAAAAGCCAAATTATTTTGGAAAAATGATGAAATAATTGCTAAAATTGGGGCAAATTTCAAATGCGAACAAAAAAATAGAAATAAATGAAGCTACAAATTCCATCAGGGTATAATCCTGTACTAGACCCGGTGCAAACCGAAAAAGCCATTAAACTGGTTAAAGATTACTTTCAAAGCAACCTTTCGTCGGAACTGAGGCTGCGGCGGGTTACAGCCCCGCTTTTTGTTTTGAGGGGTACCGGTATTAACGATGACCTTAACGGGACTGAGCGTGCTGTTAGCTTTCCGATTAAAGATTTTGACGACCAGGTAGCCGAGGTGGTACACTCGCTGGCAAAATGGAAGCGGATGACTTTGGGAAGGCTGAACATCCCTGTTGGTTTCGGGCTTTATACCGATATGAATGCAATACGGGCCGACGAAGAGCTCGATAACCTGCATTCGCTTTATGTCGACCAGTGGGACTGGGAAGTAACCATTAGCGAAGGACAACGGAACCTCGATTTTTTGAAAGACATTGTAAGGCGGTTGTTCCGGATTTTAAAACGCACCGAATTCCAGGTCTGCGAAGAGTTCCCGATGATTGAACCCGCTTTGCCCGAGGATATCACGTTTGTGCATACCGAAGAGATGCTTGAAATGTATCCCGACCTTTCGCCTGAAGAACGCGAAACCGAAATGGCACGCAAACACGGTGCAATTTTTATCATTGGCATTGGCGGTGAACTTGCCAACGGCCAAAAACACGATGGTCGCGCACCCGATTACGACGATTGGACAACACCTACCCAAAACGGTTTTAAAGGGTTAAACGGCGATATTGTTATTTGGAACCCCGTGTTGGAACGTGCATTCGAAATATCATCGATGGGCATACGGGTCGATAAAGCCGCGCTTTTAAAACAACTCGAAATTGAAGAGGCAACAGACCGCAAAGAACTCTTATTCCACAAAATGTTGTTAAACGACGAAATACCCCTCTCGGTAGGAGGTGGTATCGGACAGTCGCGCCTTTGCATGTACTTCCTTCAGAAAGCGCATGTTGGTGAGGTGCAGGCTTCGATATGGCCCGATGAAATGATTGAACAGTGCGAGGCAAACAGGATATTCTTGATGTAGATTTTTGAAACAGTATTTCGAATCATTTTTTGATTTATCTTCGTCCGGTTTTTTAGCGTTCGTTTAGCGTTATCCAATAAACCTGGCCATACTGAAATCGATGGAGATGGTGTACTGCAATACACGCAGGAAGCATCGCAGGGTGAGCTAGAACATCAATTAAGCCCGGCAATGGTTCACTTTTAACTTTTCATTTTATATATTTGCAGCCGCTTTACAATTTGCTCCCTTAGCTCAACCGGATAGAGCAACGGCCTTCTAAGCCGTAGGTTGTGGGTTCGAGTCCCGCAGGGAGTACCGCCAAACATCAGGGGGTGCAGACGTAGTCGCTTCGGCGGTGAACTGCACCTCCTTCTTTTTTCCGGATATTCGATTCCCGATACTGGTTTTACCCGCCGTAGCTTTAGGCACCTACGCTGTTCCTCCGCTAAAGATACTATGACGGCACGCGGAAAAGCTACAGCGACAGCGTGCGGTGGCGCAAGCGTTGTGTTAGTGAGGATGTTGTTATGGCCGTGTGTTTATCACCACGCTAAAGCGCGGTGTTAGTGAGTGGTTGTTAGAGCCGAGTGTTTTATCACCACGCTAAAGCGCGGTGTTAGTGAGTGGTTGTCAGAGCCGAGTGTTTTGTCACCACGCTAAAGCGCAGTGTTGCCTAAGCTCAGCGAAGGTGGGATTCTGGATACTCGATTCTGGCATCGCCCGCCGTAGCCTTGGCGGAGGAGGGATACTCGATGCTCGATATTAGATACTCGATACGGTGTGTCTCTATACTCTATACTCGATGCTGGCATCGCCCGCCGTAGCCTGCAACACTGCTAAAGCTTTAGCGACACGCGGTTGGCGGAGGTGGGATACTGGATACTGGATTCCTAAAAATACCTGAGAACCTAACCTAACAACAATGACAATCCCGATGTACGTCGAGAACAACAATGACAAACAATGACAACAACGCTACCCCGATAACCTCAACCTCAACCTCAGCCTCAGCCTCAGCCTCAACCTCAACCTCAACCTCAACCTTTTTGTCCTCCGTAGTTTTAACGAAGGAGGAAACCTCAACCTCTCTTAATGGTCTTCCTGAACGAAAGGATTGCTGTAAAAAAGAATACAACGGTATAAGCGATTACCGGAAACAGGTTTTTCATTATTCCCGTGGTTTCACCACCCCTTAGCAGTATTTTTGCCGCATCGATGGCATGGGCAAATGGCAACGCATAACCAATGGTTTCAAACAGCCCGCCAACCATGTGCAGATCCATCCAGGCACCGCTGAAAAGACTGATAACGGTAATGAGCAACGAGCCAACAGCCGATACCTGGTTTACCGATAATAATGCCCCTAAAGTTACCCCCATGCAAATGCATGTAAATGAAATAAGAAAAAAGATGCCGAGGACAGGCAGGATGTTTTGAAAATCAGCACCCAAAAACACACCTGTAAGTATACAAATAAGTGTTTGGGTGAGGGCAAATGGTATATAAGGCAGCATGTATGCCAGGATAAAGTGGGATGGTTTTAGTGGTGTTGTGAACAGCCTTGTTAAAAATGAGTTTTCTTTATCCTTTGAAATCAGTACTGAAGAAAACATAATGATGAAAGAGAAACTAAATATAAGTACGCCGGGTGTGAGCAAGGTTGGAGAAAAAATTTCTACCTGAGCCCGTTTGAAGATGGAAGAAAATAAAATCATCAGCAAAACGGGCAAGGCCAGCCCCAGTGAAATAGTAAGCGGGTCGCGGTATATCTCTTTGAAATTCCGGCTCGAAAGGCTTAACGTTTTCATGGTTGGGCCTCCTTTCCTGTTAATTGGATAAACACATCGTCGAGGGTAGGTTCAGGCATGTGAATGGCTTCAATTTTCACATTGCCGGAGCGGAGTATGTCCACAAGTGTGTAAAAATCGGGGTTGTTTCCCGTAATTTCAATGCCCGATGGAGTTTGTAAAACATCCATCCCTTTTTGCTGCAACATTTCGATCTCTTTCGTGGTTATATTATTCGTTTTAATATTAAGTGTTTGCCGGGTGTTGTATTTTTTCTTCAGTTCCGACGAAGTCCCCATTTCAATAATTTTCGATTTGTTCATAATGGCAATGCGGTCGGCCAGTGAATCGGCTTCTTCGAGGTAGTGGGTTGTGAGCAATATGGTTTTTTCCCCTTTTAGTTTTTCAATGTAATTCCAAACCGATTTCCGGGCATGGGGGTCAAGGCCCAGGGTTGGTTCATCGAGGAAAAGTATTTGCGGGTCCGACATCAGGGCCATGGCAATGCTCAATCTGCGTTGCAATCCGCCCGAAAGTTTGCGGGCCTGGTCTCTTCGGTCTTCCAGTTCCATCAAATCCATTAATTGATGTGCTTTTTTCTTCGATTCTTTTTGTGAAAGTCCGTGAACACCACCCATCAGAATAAGGTTTTCCCGGGTGTTTAAGTGCCCGGCAATGGCCGTTTCCTGTGGCGATACCCCAATAATGCGTTTTATTTTCATGGTGCCCTGGTTGATGGGGTTCCCCATAATTTGAGCGTTGCCCGAGGTGGGTTTCAGCAGGCAGCACAACATTTTTATGGTGGTGGTTTTTCCGGCACCGTTTGTGCCCAGTAACGAAAATATCTCACCCTGTTTTATGTCGAAACTGACATGCTGGACGGCTTTGCGCGACCCAAAATGTTTCGTGAGTTCCTTGGCCGAGATGGCAGCTTTGTTTTGCATGTTCGTTGTGAATAATGATTTCTTTGGAAAAATAAGAAAATGAGATGATATATTGTGTTTTATATTCAAAATTATAGGGCAATAAACGAAATAAATCGGGGAATGGCTTTTTGGGGTTGGGCAATGATTTTTTTTTCTTATTTTCAGATCGAATATAAATTTTTAAAATGCAAAAAATGAAGGGAATATTGTTTTTTGGGGTTATTTTATGCAGCATAATTGTTTTAACACAATGTAAAAGTGACACACAGGAACCTGCTGACTTATTGGTTGATGAATGGCAAAAACTCTATGAAGCCACCGATACCAGTTTTCATGTGAAATTAACGTTCAGGGACGATGGTACATTTAGCTGGGACATGATTGACGTGGTGCCCGGGCATACAAATTCGGGCGGGGAATATACTGCCACAAATTCCGAATTTACCCTGATAAATGATCCCGATTGTGACGGGGAAGGTGTATATGGTTACGCCGTTGCAAACGACCAGTTAACGGTAACAAAAATATCCGACGATTGTGACCCGCGCTCCCCGGCTTTTACCGGAGTGTGGGAAAAGTATTGATGAGTTTAGATTGTGAATATTATGATTATGGAACTTTGAGTACAGAGGAATTGAGCGTGTGAGAATTGAATGAACCGGATGAGATCCCCAATTCCATGATTACGGTGTTCATCTCAACCTCAACCTTCTGCGAAGTATGAGCAGTACCGGTTTACCGGGAAACCTCCTTCGATCGCCATAGCCCCGATTTTTCGGGGCGGAGGCGATAACCTCAACCTCAACCTCAACCTCAACCTCAACCTCAACCTAAACCTTAACCTAAGTAAATGATAAGTTCCACCTTAAATCCACTTGATCATTAATTATCTGGCAACGTAAGTATTTCAACCCCCGTTGGGGTAACCAGCACGGTATGTTCAAATTGTGCCGATAGTTTACCGTCGACAGTACGGGCAGTCCAGCCATCGTGTTTGTCGACCCTGGTACGTGGTTTACCTTCGTTTATCATGGGCTCAATGGTGAAAATCATGCCCGGTTTCATAACTGCGCCCGAGTTGCGGCGTGCCGAGTGTTCCACCTGGGGCTCTTCATGAAACTCGATACCCACGCCATGGCCACAAAATTCGTACACCACAGAATACCCTTTGCTCCGTACAAACTGTCCGATAACATGGCCAATGTTGCCGAATTTATTGCCCGGTCTTACCTGCTGGATGCCCAGGTCAAGACTGTGTTTTGTTATATCGATAAGCCTGAGGGCAGCCGGTGAAACTTCACCCACGGTGTACATTTTGCTTGTGTCGCCGTAATACCCGTTCAGGATAGTGGTTACATCAATGTTGAAAATATCGCCCGGTTTAATAATGGTATCATTTGATGGTATCCCATGGCAAACTACCTCGTTAAGCGAAATGCAGCTCGATTTCGGAAAGCCGTGATAACCCAGGGTGGCCGGCACGGCGCCGTGGTTGCGCATGTATTCTTCCATTATGTTGTCGAGGTACCCGGTTGATACCCCTTCTTTAATATATCCTTCAATCATTTTCAGGGTATTGGCGGCCAGCCGGCTGCTTTGCCTTATACCCTCAATTTGTTCCGCATTTTTAATGAGAATTGCCATCTGAAAAAAATTTATGCAAAAGTGGAGATAATGAGCGATATTTCAAAACATCTGTTATCGTTGTTAAATTAAGTATTCCAGAAAATTCTCTCTTGAAAACCTAAATTTGGCAAGTTTGGTTGCTGAATTAATAAGATAAGGAATGAAGAATATGAAATCCTTAATACTGTACAGTATATTCCGCAGTTCCCCTGCAGAGCCGGCCATCGGTGGTGAAGCCCTCAACAACAATGGTTACAAAGCCGGGCTGATCCGAATTGTAGTATTGAACACCGGCATGGCCGGTTGAATCGGTCCATATATTGGGATGCCAGAAAAGGGTGCTCCGGAAATCGGTCTTTTCGGTGGAGGGTTTTGTCTTTGAATAATCGGGCGAATAAAATTCCCGTATCACGGCATATCCCTTGAGGGTGAGCCTTTTTACCCCGTCGGGCAAGGGGACTTCCATATTCTGAACCCCTCTTTTTAAAGTGAAATTAATGACCCCGTTATTTCCTTTTATCCCGTACATGGGGGCAAATCGTAGCATATCGACCCGTTCAAAACTGCTGAAGGGCAGGGTGGCGATCAGGTCACTCTCGACCGGAATCCCGTCAAGCAGCACATAGGCAGCCCCTGAATTTCCTGCTATCCGGAAAGTAGGGCCGGCTCCTGCTGGCGTATTAAAGTCAATATACACCCCTGGCATTGTAAATTGCATATAGTCAAAAATGTTCGCAGCACTGTTTTCTTCTTCATTGATGATGACGGTTTTATCGGGATTGGGCAGGTACAGGAGCGCCTGCTCCATTTCCTTGTGTCTGTTTCTTCCCCAAACATCAATATCATCCAGCAGAATGGTGTCACTGATGTGCCATTTGCGCTGAATTACGGAGCTGTCTTTTTGGCTGATTTCAAAGGTTGTACTGACCTTTTTCTCCTTCTTCACCAGGTATCCGGCCGGCAGTTGTTCCTCAGGGGGTGAGGTTGATGAGCGGTCGTCGATTTCCAGCCAGATATTTTTTTTCCATTTTTCCCTTTTGGCCTGCAACAGCACAGGCGTTTCATCGTAAAAAAACAGGTTGTTAAAGGAAAACCTTCCGGATGAATCGGCATAAAGCTGGTTAAATGCATAGGCTTTCTGATCAAATATCAGGGTGACTTCCGCATTCGGGATGGGTTTTTCCATGAACTTTGTCGTTACAGTACCCTTCACCGAAATACCAAACTCGTGTTCATAGGAGAGTTCGGGGAGTTGGTCCCCCAGTACCACCTGCCATGCAAAACGCCGCCACCCCTGGGTGAGCATCAGATTGTCGAGCGCCACAAGCGTTCCTTTCGAATCGTTCCGAAAGTAAAAAGCCGGTTCTTCGATACGTCCCTTCAGGTCGGCAACCAGTAAAAACTGAGTCAGGATGTTGTTGGGGTACTCTTCCAAGCGGAGCTGGTTTTCAATGGTAAAAGCGCTCATGGAAAGGTTTGATACAATGGGCATGGAATCTTTCAACAGGCTGGAAATCTCCACCTTGACCTCTTCTCGAAGTTTGTATGTCGGTTGATTCGTTTCGACCGAAAGGTGCACATATTCGTGGTTGTTGATGAATGCAAGTCGCTCACACAAGGGGATCAGGTTTTGGTCAAAGAGGGTCACCTGCAGTACTCCGGAAGGAATTTTATTCTTCTCAATTTTCAGGCCATACACCCCATTGACCAGTTCCGTCTCCCGGGCAAAGATCAAATTTCCGCGGGTTTGCCCGACAATGATGTAACGAGTGTTGTCCGGATTCCCGCTCAGTTCTGTCAGGGTGATCTGAAGCTCACCGGGCAATGTGGTTTCAAGGGAAAGGGAGACCCCGTATCGAGCTGCTGCGGGCAGCCGGGTTGTAATGGTTTTTTTGTTCAGGGTTACCGAGGCGGAATAGGTCCTTCCCTCTTCGGGGGTGAATTCTACGCGGCCCATCCCTTTGTACAGGCTTTTAAAAAAAGTGACGAAAGCCCCCCTGTCATCCAAAATAGTTCCTTCAATATCGATCCCGATCCCGTTCTCATCAACTGCTTTAAATCCCAGCCGGCTTCTGACGCCGCACAAAAAGGTGCCTCCTTCGGGGAAAAACCTTAGGTCGATGTTGCCGGCTTTCAGTGTTTCCGGCCGGTCCTCGAAATTCTTGTCCTTAAGGTTCCATATGATAATATCTTTGTGAAAAAAGGCATCTTCCCCAAAATTGCGCATCCAGTTGGTATAGGACCTGACCTGGTACACACCGCTCGAAGTGGTGTCGGGAAGGTGGAAATCGCCATAAGCCAGGTTGTCGATGGCCATCAGGATCTTTTTTTGGAGAATCTTCCCTGCCGGATTGATGAGTTCAATGTAAATGTTTGTGCTGTCCTCTTCCGATTGGAGATAGGCTTTAAACCAGATGTCATCGTTGGCCCAGTAGGATGGGCGGTCAAGCTGCAAATAGATAATTTCAGGAGGAAGCTTTTGATTGGCCAGGGAAAGCTTGTTTTTGACAATCGATATCCCGTTTTCTTCCAGGGAGAGAGGGGGAAAGGAATCCCCGCTCCCCGCCAGGCATGTGATCCCCAGCAGAAGGATGAATAATCTGGCAGACTTTTTCATATTTCACAATAGTAATCCTGAATTAAAGATACGGCATCCCAGGGGATAACCGTCGTTCCAGTAGATATATTTGACATAAAAAGGTTTAATGAACGATGTTGTTTTAGGGCAATATAATGTCCATTTCCTGTTGCCATTTTCGTTCATCCTTCCTACTTTTACCCCCGTTTCAAAATTTAAATTATGAGCGCGTTCCATATCAATCCCGGTTCGCCCCTGAAGTTTTCAGAGGATTTTATTGTCCGTTCGTACCATACCGATATTCACCGTCAGCTGACCATCCCTAAATTGTGCAGCTTCTTTCAGGACATAGCTGGTAACCACACGGTGGCTTGCGGCGTGGGCTGGGAAGTAATGCAGGAACAAAACGTTTTCTGGGTATTATCGAGACTGAAAATTGAGGTGATCAAGATTCCTGTATGGCGGCAAAACATTAAAGTTACAACCTGGTCGATGGGTTCCAACGGCCTGTTTGCCTACCGTAATTTTTTGGTGGAGGATGAACAGGGTAATGCCATGGTAAAAGCCGTGAGCATGTGGCTGATGGTGAATACCGAAACACGTCGCCTTGTGCGCCCCGACGATTACATGCGCGATTTTCCGCTGTGTGCCGAAAAACTGTTTGATGGTGAGCCTGAAAAACTGAAACCCATGAAAAATGCTGTGTTTTCAGAAGCGTCAAAAGTAGCGTTTACCGAAACCGACATGAACCACCACATGAACAACGTGAGCTACATTGAGCGGATATTAAACACCTATGATTTCGATTTTTTGAAGCAGCATTCCATTTCAGAATTTCAGATCAACTTTTTGAAAGAAGCCGTGCCGGGCGATTTGTTAAAAGCGGGTTGTGAAAACATAAGCAATGCTGAATTTATGAACAATATTGTACGGGAAGCCGATGGTGTTGAGATGGTGCGTACCCGGATAAACTGGGGATAAGGTTATCGTGAAAGCATTGAAAGATAGGGTTTCCCATAAAATCAAAAAAGCTACTTTTGTGGTATGAGAGCAATTGGAGAAATGGAATTGAAAATAAACCAATTGACACCTGGTTTAATTGAAGAACTCGGCCATTATTTGAATTGTCTGATAAATAAACGGGTTGTACGCAAACCAGGAAAATTACGTCAGGATTGGGCTGGAGGTTTAAAAGATGTTGAAATGACCTCTATGGAACTACAAAAAAAAGCACTGTAACTCACTTTGCCGGCAGATTATTAAATTTGCCCCAAAAACCGAAAAATCATGTACAACAAATATTTTCCCGAAAACGAATACCATACCCCGGCTAACCACAAGCGTTCGGTTTGGGATATTTTATCGCTGGGTGGCAGTGCGTATTTTAAAATCAGGTTTTTGAAATTTGTACTGCAAAACCGCCGATATGCACTTGATGGGGTGTACGACACAGCACGCTGGGCGCATAGCTCATACGAAATATTCAAATTTGTTGAAGACTGTGGCGGCAAATTTCACATTACCGGTTTCGACCATGTCGATGCCGTGAAAGATGAACCCGTGGTGTTCATCAGCAATCACATGAGCACCCTCGAGACCATGATTTTTCCCTGCCTGATTGCGCCGGTGAAAGAAGTTACTTTTGTTGTAAAGGATAACCTGATCAGAAGTAAAACATTTGGCCCCGTTATGCGTGCACGCGACCCCATTGCCGTGGGGCGTACCGACTCGCGTAAAGACCTTATGACCGTACTTAACGAAGGAAAAGAAAAATTAATAAAAGGTACTTCAATCATCATCTTTCCGCAAAGTACACGTAAGCTCGATTGTAATCCCTCTGAGTTTAATTCTCTGGGGGTAAAACTGGCACAGAAAAACAAGGTACGTATTGTGCCCATGGCCATTAAAACCGATTTTTGGGAAAACGGGAAACTGGTAAAAGACCTGGGTATTGCCCGTCGTAAAAAACCCATTCACATCAAGTTTGGAGAACCAATGGCGATTAGAGGATCAGGAAAAGAAGAACATCAGTTTGTGGTTGATTTTATACAGGATCACCTTAGAGAGTGGCAACAGGAATAATGGGTGCTTGTCGTTCAGGAATTTCGTTTTAACTTTATTGTATGGGCTTTCTATTTGTTACTTGTTTGTAGCATGTGTTCGTGTAAATTACACCATGCATTGGTTTGATGGTTTTATTTATAAGCATAAAAAAAATAGAATAATATTTTGTGCTAATCGTTTTTTTTTTAGATTTACACTTTAAACATAATCCTGTAACTGAAATTAGCAACTATGCCCGGGTACATTAAATCTGTAAAACGCGCATTAGCCCAATAACCCGACATTATTGCACTTTAATATAAAAACGTTTGCCTATGTAAAATTTAAACCAATAACCTGTTTGCCTTATGAAGCAGTGAGTTAAACAGGCGTATGGCGTTGTTAAGCCAGGCAGTGGTTCAATTGTTGAATTGATTATTGTACCATAAATAAAGGCAGCGCCATCCGAAAATAACGCTGCCTCGTGAACACCAATTAATACAATGATTAACGGCTTTAGGGAGCCTCCACTCCCCGGCCACAAATGTAAATAATTATGAAAAAGTATTTTGTATTTTTATTCATTATTTGTGTAATTCTTTTTTCCTGCGAAAGGGAAAATGAAATCCTCGATTCAACCCAAAATGAAATTGCTCCAAAAATCCTCAATATTGAAGGAATTGAAGTTGGAAGCGAGAACGGGTATTTGGTTCTAAAAAACTTTAATGATGTTATCCAATTAGTGACTTTATTGGAAAATGTTACAGATGAAGAATTAGAAGTATTTAATCAGAAACATTGTTTCACTTCAGCTTATGTGTTTAGAAAAGAGCAAAATATAAAACTAATGAATTTGAAAGATGAAACAACAGCACAATCAATTATTGAGGAATTAAAGTCTGAAGGATACTTTGATTCTGAAACAAATTCTATGGCTTATCCTTTTGTAATTAATCCTTGGGCAAAAGTACTTAATAAAGAAGGTATTATTAAAATAAATAATTCGTTGCTTAGATTTTGGAAGGATAATCAAATATGTTCAGAAGCGAGCGATTTAGATGCATTAATTAAAGTTAGCTCAAATGAAGATATTGATAATTTCCATTTAAAAAATTCAAAAATAATATCAAATACTCAAGGGGAAAAGATCAGCGAAAATTTAAAATCATTACCCATTCCTAATTATGACCATCAATTTTTCTCTACAGGTTATTTTGATACGTTTAATTGGGTGGCAGGAAAACGTTATGTTAGAAGAACAAATTTATATAGTTTGATTGTAACAGATTATAGCAATAATGTATCTCAACATTATGTGTATGTCGGTCATCTTCTTTTTGTTGAAGGTTTTTTGGGAATATGGTTTGATTATTATGATTATTTATATTTCAAATTTTTTGATTTAACAATTGGCGGCAATCCAAAATCGTCAGACAGTGGTTATGGTAATCATGACTATACTGATTATCATTGTCAATACCCTAGTACCGGAGGTGGTTTAATTCAGCGAGCAGAACACAGTTATTATCTTTATGATGATAGTTTTTATCCTTCGATACCGAATTATTTAACGCCATATTTTGGAGAGTTTAAATATGAGTATTGGACGAACAAAGTACCATCAAAGGGTTGGTTGATAATAGATTGAAAAAGAAATGACTAAACACGGGACGATATCTCTATATTAAACAAAGGAATCGTTCCGTGTTTTTTAATGAAATAATTATATTTAGATGAATTTTAAAAGAATCACATTCATTATTTTTCTTTTTGCAAGCTTTTTATGCTTAAATGCTCAGGACAATTTAAAAGTTGGGGGTGCAATTAGTGGCGGTTACACGGCAATTAGCGACCCGTTTTTAATGGGAGTTCGTTATCGTGCCCTGATAAATGATAGCTACCCTTTTCATGCCGGTGCTTATGCCGAATACACATTTAAGAGACTAACAATCCATTCGGGCATTAACCTGGGCTACGAAAGGTGCAATTTGCTGTACAAAGACATTGTAGGGACAGACAGTATTTTGAAAAACGATCCGAATGCCAATTCTTTAGAATTGTTAAATAATCCTTTAATGATTTACGATCACATTAATTCATTTAGTGTAAGCATCCCGTTAATTTTAAAGTTAAAACTGATCAGTAAATTTTTTGTTTCAGCAGGATTAAAAGGTCGTTACTATTTTCATTCGCGGGTATTTCATCCTTTCAACGGTGAAACCAGTTTTGGAATTGGGTTTCAATATCCAAAATTATGTTTTTCAATTTCGGTTGATACCCCTTTGCGGGAGAACGGTTTTGAAATGATCAACAATAACCATATTCCAGATACTGAATACCAAAATAATCTGGTTTATACTCAGCGTTCGGTGACTTTTAATATATCTTATTTGTTATGGTCGAAATGATTAAGAAACTGATTTGTTTCATTGTCGCCTTGTTTATGCTCAATGCCTGCATTTTAGATGTAGAAGTAGAACTCCCGCTCGAAAACAGCATCGTTCTAAATGGCTTTTTGGTTCCAGGTGATACCGTTTCGGTTTCGTTGAATCGTTCGGGCGCAAGTACCGATACTGCTGGTTTTGAGGAGATCAGAGATGCCACCGTAACTTTGTTCGAAAACGGTGTAGCGTTGGGTTTACTTCACTATAAAGGAAACGGAATATACCGGGCAGAGACCGTTGCCAAAGAGCTTACTGCTTATAAAATTGTGGTTGAAACGCCAGAGGGTGAAATGGCTTGGGCTGAAACTACTACGCCCGAAATTGAGTTTGGGGCTTCAATTGATAAAATAAACGATTTATATGGATTCAAAAGCGGAAACTATATCCTTGAACTTTCAGACAACCCAAATATCGACAATTTTTACTGGGTTTGTATTGCACGTACCGATTCAGTTTACAACTCGGGAACCACTAAAAACCTGGCCTATTCGCTCTATACCAATTCACCTTATATCGACAGGTTTAACATGACTTATGATCCGATGGGTTCTGATGGGTATTATTACGATTACGAAATGTTTCTACATTTTGATGACAGATCATTTTCAGGTGAGACAATAACTATTGATTTTATTCAAACAGGAGCATGGAACCTAAAAAGCGAGAACGTTTTATTTTTTAACGCCGATATACATTACAGTAACTATTTTAAATCGAAATTGATTTCTGAAAAGGGAGGAGAATATCTGGCAGAAGATATGCCGCCATTAAATTATGTCCCTTCTTTTTTGTACACCAATGTACATAATGGTATGGGCATACTGGGTTCTTATTCATTTTATTCAAGAGTTTTTACTTATGATTAATACGGTTGACAATATAAAACATAAATTGTTTTTTCTGTTGATGTTTTTATCACAGATAGCCTATTCTCAACATACCCTCTCGGGCAAAATAACCGATATCGAAACAGGCGAATCCCTGATTGGTGCAACCATATACAATCCCGGGGCAAAGCAGGGGACAAGCTCAAACGCATATGGTTTTTACAGCCTGAACCTGCCGGTTGGAAAGCAGAAAGTGGTTTTTAGCTTTGTTGGTTATGAGCCGCAGACCATTATGGTTGATCTGAAAAACGATAGCACGCTAAACATTGGGTTAACCTCTAACAATGTCCTTTCGGAAGTAACGGTTACCGAATCGCGCGGGCAATATTTCCTGAGCGGTGTACAAATGGGTGAAAACAGGTTGACAGCCCGCGAAATTGAAAACCTGCCGGTGGTGTTGGGCGAAACCGATGTGTTGAAAGCCATCCAGTTGCTGCCGGGGGTGAATGCCGGGAACGACGGTACGGCCGGTATTTCGGTGCGCGGAGGCAGCCCCGACCAAACCCTTATCCTGCTCGACGAGGTGCCGGTGTACAACGTGAACCACCTGTTCGGCTATTTTTCGGTGTTTAACAACGATGCCATTAAGGAGGCCAGCCTGATCAAGGGCGCTATCCCGGCCCAGTACGGCGGTCGCCTGTCATCGGTGCTCGATATCAGGATGAAGGAAGGCAATCTGAAAGAACATACCGGCAAAGCATCGCTTAGTACCCTTTCGGGGAAATATACAATCGAAGGGCCAATTATAAAGGGGAAAGCCTCTTACATGCTGTCGGGACGGGCTACCTGGCTCGACCTGCCTTTGCGGTTGTATTTTTACCTTACCGATAACGACATGAAAGTGTACTACTCGTTTTGGGACCTGAACGGCAAGGCCAATTTCGAATTATCAAACAACGACAGGCTGTTTGTCAGTTTTTATGGCGGTAACGATGAATTCTTTGTGGGGAATGAAGGCGATGATTACTTTGCCGGGAACAGTAATACAAAGTATCAGTTTAGCTGGGGCAACTACACGGCCTCCGCACGCTGGAACCATATTTTCAGTTCAAAGCTCTTTTCAAACCTCACGGCCTATTTTAGCAGGTACAATTACAGCCATTTGTATGAAATGAAAAGTACCAGTGACACACTTATTATTGACACATACTCTTCGTTGGCCGATGCCAGCCTGAAATATGATTTTGATTACTACCCCGACAATGTCCATAAAATAAAATTTGGCACTAAACTTTCGTACCTGTTCTTTCAACCCGAAAAAACCGATTTCGACACAGTAACAGCAGGGTTAAGTTCCCACTACCAGGCCCCGGTTGTTGATTTATACGTTAATGACGAATTCCTTTTGGGTGAAAAATTGAGGGTGAGTGGCGGCCTTCGCTTGTCGTCACTGAAAAGGGGGGATGAGTTTGATTTTCATCTCATGCCACGTTTTTCGGCGTGTTATCCACTTTCACCTTCCCTTTCGCTTAAAGCCGGATATTCAATGATGGTTCAGCATCTGCACCAGCTTACCAATCCTTCGTTGAGCCTGCCTACCACCATGTGGGTGCTGTCGAATTCATCGCTCGAATCATCGTCCTCAAACCTTTCTTCATTTGGCTTGTATTACATGAATGATAAAGGGCTTGAACTTTCGGGCGAGGCCTATTTCAATACCATGGACAAGGTGATTGATTACAAGCCCGGAAAAGAAAATTTCAAAATAAATGAAGAACAATGGGATGAAAGCGTGATGGTGGGCGAAGGTTTTTCGTACGGCATCGAACTGTTTGCAAAATACCGGTTTGGCAGTTATTACGGCCAGTTGAGCTACACGTATTCCCGATCGTACCGAAAATTCGATGAGCTGGCCCACGTGGGCTACTACCCGTACATGTACGACCGTCCCCACAACATTTCGCTGCAAATAACCAGGGAGTTTGAAAATAGTGCCGATGCAAAATTCAACAAACGCTTAACCCTGAATTTTAATTATATGAGCGGCCATTTAATTTCGTTTTCAAATTACACCATCCCGGCAATCCTTCCATCGGAATTTGAAGGCTACAAACACCATATAAGTGATTTTAATTATTACATTCCTCACCCCAACAATGTGAGGCTGCCGGCCGTGCACCACCTCGACCTTTCATTTCATCTGGAAAATAAAACGAAAGAAAAAAGTTCGTGGGTGTTCAGTATTTACAATATTTACAACCGGAAGAACATCAGTTTTTACTACGTTCAAAATGATCAGATAAAGGGAGCTGCCCTTTTACCTATCATCCCGTCGGTTACCTGGAATTATAAGTTTTAGATCTGGTTGCCAGATACTTGCTGCTTGCTGCTCGATACTTTGTATCTTCTAAATACTTTGTATCTTCTCAATCTCAACCTTAACCTCAACCTCAACCTCAACCTCAACCTCAACCTCAACCATAGCCTTGTATTCTCTGATCCTAATTTAGGAATTTGGGTTTTAGAATTTCAAGATAGCTTGTTCTTAAAATCTTCGTACCCGAATTCACGCAGCAGCCTGAAACCGTTTTTATCGTTCCATGTTCCGATGGAGGGGTGGTTCACCCCGTTAAAGAAAGTGGTTTTTACCATGGTGTAGTGGATCATGTCCTCGAATACAATACAGTCGCCGGGTTTCAGTTCCCTGTCGAACGACCATGAGCCAACGTAATCGCCCGAGAGGCATGAATTTCCGCCCATGCGGTAGGTGGGTTTGTCTTTTACCGGTTCAAAATAACTGCCAACAATGCGGGGTTTGTAAGGCATTTCGAGGCAGTCGGGCATGTGGGCTGCAAACGAAAGATTGAGCATGGCCGTTTTGATGCCCTTGTTTTCCACCACATCGATAACAGTTGAAACCAGGTAGCCGGTTTCCCAGGCAAAGGCGCTGCCGGGTTCAAGAATCACTTCGAGGCCGGTACGTTGCCTGAAATTCTTCAGCAGCGCGATCAGGTGCTCCACATCGTAATCTTTGTGGGTCATTAGGTGGCCGCCCCCCATGTTTACCCACTTTATTTGCTTGAAGTATTTTCCGAATTTGTTTTCAAACGCTTTCAACGTTTTTGCCAGGTCGTACGATTTTGATTCGCACAGCGTATGAAAATGGAGCCCTTCAATTTCACCGGGAAGTTCGCTTGGCAGTTGTGAGGCAATTACACCCAGCCGCGAACCCGGGGCACAAGGGTTGTATAATTCAGTTTCAACTTCGGAATACTCGGGGTTCACCCGTAATCCCAGCGACAATTTTTTTCCTGATTTTTTTACTACCGGTAAAAAATGTTCAAACTGTGAAATGGAATTGAACGTGATATGGCTCGAACAATTAATAATTTCCGGGAAATCGGTATCGGTATAAACGGGGGCGTAGGTGTGTGCCGGGTTGCCGAATTCTTCAAAGGCCAGACGGGCTTCGTTGAGGGAACTGGCTGTGGTTGAATGGATGTATTTTTTTATGATCGGGAAAACGCCCCACATGGCAAAACCCTTGAATGCCAGTATGATTTCTGCCCCCGACTTCTGTTTCACCGAATGGATGAGCCCGAGGTTTTTTTCCAGCAGGCGTTCATCGAGCACATAACATGGCGATGGTACCCTGTTAAAATCGATGGCCATTATTAGAAATTTTTCAATGCCTCGGCAAGCCTTTTGTACGTTCTTTCGCTGGCCGGGCACAAAGGCAGGCGCAGTTCGTTTTCAATCATGCCTTTTTGGTGTAACAGGGCTTTTACCCCGGCCGGGTTCCCGTCAACAAAAAGCAGTTTGATCAGCCGTGCATACGAATCCTGCATTGTGATGGCATCGGGTTCGTTGTTGCGGCATTTTTCGGTGAGTTTTACCGTTTCGGCCGGTAGTGCATTGGCCAGTACGGAAATTACGCCATCGCCGCCTATGCTGTTAATGCCATGTATCATGGCATCGTCGCCCGATACTACGCCGAAACCTTTAGGTGAACGGTCGATGATCTTTTTAATCTGGTCGATTTTCCCCGAAGCCTCTTTAACACCCATGAACTTTGATGACGACCGTGCAAGGCGAAGGGTTGTATCAGCAGTCATGTTCACGCCACAGCGCGATGGCACGTTGTACAAAATTATTGGTACGGGGCACACTTCGGCAATGGCCATAAAGTGGCGGTACAGTCCTTCCTGTGTGGGTTTGTTGTAGTATGGTACTACCGAAAGAATGGCATCGACGCCTTTAAAATCGGCCGATTTGATGTGGCTGATCACTTCGGCGGTGTTGTTACCACCAAAGCCAACCATGAGTGGCAGCCGCCCTTTGTTTACATCTTTTACAAAGTTATATACCGAATGCCTCTCCTGTTCCGACATGGTTACCGCTTCGGCTGTTGTGCCGAGCGTTACTAAAAACTGTATTCCGCTTGCTATTTGAAATTCGAGCAGGTTGCCCAGTGCTTCAAAATCAATCGATTGATCGGGGCTTTTAAACGGGGTAATTACTGCCGGCCCTGTGCCTTTAAAAATATTTTCCATAATACGTTATTCATTTAATTTAGTAAGAACATAAAAAAGTTCGGCGGCAATGAGGTGTTTTTTTTCTTTTTCGAGCGGTATGACCAGGTCGAAAATATTTCCTGCCTGGATGTACGAAACTTTAAATTTTGCCTTCGACTTTGCACAAATATAATTCATTGCACGGTTCGTTCCGTCGGTTAAGTTAATCAAAATGTCGAACTTTTTTTCGGTAAAAGGTTTGCTTATGCGTTTGGGCGGACGTTTTAGCAGGTTAAGGTCTGAAGAAAAAACCGTGTTGCTGTTATCGTTTTGCGGCCTTTTTCCTTCCTTGCATGAAAGTGTGTCAATTGTAATGGGAATGCCCAGCTTTTCAGAAAGGTCGAACGGAAGCCCTTCATCGCCGTCAAAAACAATTCCGGCCGATTGTATGGAATTTAAAGAAGGGAAGCAAAGGTTCCTTTTAGCCGTTCTGTAGTTGTGATTAAGTATTTTGACATTATCCATACAATACTGTTTTGCCTGAACAAAAATACAAAATGTAATGGCCCTTTTAAAAAAAGCCGGGATATAAAGTAGATTGGAGGCATAAAAAAAAGGATGTCCTCAACCCGGACACCCTTATCCGAAAATAGGGTGATATACTTTAAAAAGTATTATTCTGGTGAAATTGCTTCAACCGGACACACCTCGGCACATGAACCACAATCGGTACAAAGTTCGGGATCGATAACATAAATATCGCCTTCTGAAATAGCATCAACCGGACATTCATCAATACATGTGCCACAAGCAATACATTCATCTGAAATAACGTAAGCCATAATATTAATTCTTTAAATTGTTTTATTGATAATTTTGAAAACAAAAGTAACAGATTATTTCAAAAATAAAAGATATAATTTGTCAGTTTAAATGATGAAATATTAACTTTTAACAAAAAAATGATTAAACAGTGGGCGATTATTCGGAAATAATTATAATTTTGAATCATTCTAAATAAAGAAAGTGTTATGCATGAAAATTTTGTTCTCGCGTTAGTGCTGACGTTAGTAGCGGGCTTGTCAACAGGGATTGGCAGCGCACTGGCTTTTTTTACAAAGCGTACCAATACAAAGGTATTGAGTTATGTTTTGGGGTTTTCGGCCGGGGTAATGATTTATGTCTCTTTTGTTGAAATTTTTCCATCGGCAATGGATGAATTTTCTGCAAAGCTGGGAGATAAACAGGCCATTTTGTATACCATTCTGTCTTTTTTTGGCGGGATGTTGATAATTGGCCTGATCGATAAATTTATTCCCTCGTTTGAAAACCCGCACGAGATGCACAAAATTGAGGAACTGGAAAGCGTTTCGCTCGAGAAAAAATACAAAAAGCTTTACCGCATGGGCATTTTAACAGCGCTTGCCCTGGCCATTCATAATTTTCCCGAAGGCATTGCCACGTTTATGTCGGCATTGGAAGACCCTGAGGTTGGTATTGCCATTGCCGTGGCCATTGCCATTCATAATATACCGGAGGGGATTGCTGTATCGGTGCCCATTTATTTTGCTACAGGCAGCAGGCGCAAGGCTTTCTTCCTTTCATTTTCATCGGGACTGGCCGAACCCGTTGGCGGGCTTTTGGCCTACCTGTTACTTACACCCTTTTTAACAAATGAAAACTCAGGCATAGCCGTTGGTATTATTTTGGCGGCAGTGGCAGGTATTATGGTATTTATTTCGCTCGACGAACTGTTGCCCTCGGCCGAAGAGTACGGCGAACACCACCTGTCGATTTATGGTGTGGTTACCGGTATGATGGTTATGGCCTTCAGCCTGCTGATATTGGCTTAGGATTTTGGAATACGGTTTACTCGGATTTTCAAGGAAGAATTAAAGTCCACAGATGCACACAGATACACACAGATGAATTTTTTGTTACCCCCCGCTGCCGCACGATTGTATCGTGTGGTTTTGCCGCAGGCTAAGCTTTATTATAAACAATTCGTAAGCTAAAACTTTATCTTTTTGTTGTTTAACCAACAAACCACGCGTGAGGACACGCGCGGCAGCGGGGGATAATCACCATATTATTAAGCTAATACATTGTTTTTTTGACCACAAATTGAAAAAAAATCAATTTTGATGGTAACCTTTTTGCCTTTTTGGGAATAAAGAGGTAGAAACGCCGTTTTTCGAATTTCCGTCTCAATTATTCAAAATATAATTTACTGCATTTTAAAAAGAAAACACTGATAAAGTTTGGTGGTATTCTTTTTTTTTTTTTAGGTTTGTGGTATTAACCCATAAAATTAAATGCGCGTGGAATTAAAAAACACTAGTATGCCCTTTTTACCCGTGATGTTTTGTGAAGTTGGATTTTGAGTGAAAGAATATCACTAACCCCGTCCTGAAATTTCGGGATTAACCCGGAGGTTAGAAGAGGATATTTTTTTAAAAACCGGCCATGGTAGCTCCAACAAAAAGGAGAAAAAGCTGTATGGCCTGTCTGCCGACAGGCAGGCCGGAATGGAAAAACCAACAAAAGATTGAATAACCAAAAAATAACCAATAATGAAACCAATATCAAATATCCAACATCGAGCATCCAATATCGAGCATCCAATATCCAATATCGAATAACCAACAATCCCAAATATGAACCCTTAAAACCCAATATGCCTATGAGATGATAACCCGGGTGTTATCGTGCAGCCTTTAGCAGCGGAACTTGCATAAGCCGAAGAAATTTAAAAACATGAGCTATGCATAATAGAAAGGCAGCACGGCCCGGAAAACCAAACGCATGCTGCCTTAAACAAATTAATTTAAAAATTAACTCGGATAGAGAGGTGCTATCTCTCTGTTCGCAAAATTAAACATTATGAAGAATATTCAATTAGTGATTTTGTCATTATTATTCTTTTTTATCTATTCTTGTGATAAGGATTTAACTAATGACCAAATTCAAAGTTTGGAAAGCCTTGAAAGTAATTTTGATATAAATTCTCAATTTGAAGCAATAGAGCTTTTTGCTGTTGCTATTTCAAAATCGATGCAAAGTGAAGAATTCAGATCTTTGATACGATATGAAACAAATAAACGGTTTGATTATGACTATGATGTGCTGTATCGTTTTATAAGGGATAAAAAGATAAATGTGCCAGATGTGGGAGATATTGATATTGAGTCTTTTATCAGGAGTAATTTAGAAGATGGGGATTTTAACTCCAGATTTCCAACTCCTGAATCAATTTTTAAATGTATAAATATTTTAAATGTATAAATACAATTCCAGATTTAAACATTTGTGTTCCATTTGTATATGCAGATTGGAATCCGAAGGATGTATCTCCTCACGTGGTAGTTTTAAATCAAATTTTCATAAAGCAAAATGGAAAAGCAAAATGTTTTGATAATAATGGGGGAAAATATTTTTTGTATAAAAAGGACGGTTACCCCGATATGCCGGTTGTTACAGTAGGTTTTTCAGAAAGGGTGGATAATGAAGGAAGAATTCTTGTTGATTACGATGGTTTTGTTATAGATGAATCGGAAAGGAAACTCACTGCTGATGATGCCTACCTTGAAGCATCAATGAATCTAAAATCAGGTAAAATTGATTTTCCTAAATCAATTGTTGAAATTGTTGATGCATCTTATTTTGACTCACTTAGGGTAGAAGAAGAAAGTTTAAATAAAATGGATAAAGAAAATATACAATTAAAATCCAGTAGTAGCGAGGAAAATTTTATTAGTGTTAATGAAAATAACCTGGAGAATTCCGTATCTGTCAATGGACTAACTGCACCCACGATTGAGAAAGTTGTTCCATCACAGGAACGTAATAAGGCATTCATTCAGTGGACAAATGTTGATGGGGAAACAAACTATGAAATTCAATGTAGAAAAGGTCAATCAGGCACATGGGGTAGTACTAAAACAACTGGCAAGGATATGGTAAGCTTTGTTAGTCATTGGTTGGAAAATGGCCAACTTTATTATTTTAGGGTAAGAGCCAAGAATATAAATACAGGCGCAATTTCTGATTGGACCGAATGTGATGATTTTTATCAATCATGCTGGAGGAAAGGAAATGCAACGGAGGTAGTCTCAAAAGTTATTTTGGATGAAGATTGTGCTTTCGATGTAGCCTTTTTAGAAAGTCATGTCGAATTGCAAGCAATAGTACTCTTTTACGATTTTGAATATGAACAGGTTGAATATCCAAAAGTTGATCTTGGTCGTTATGCAAAAACCGAATATCTTGATGGCTCTGTTGAAGCGAATATGTGGAGGTATTTATTTACTTGGAACATGGCATCTATGCATGCTCAGAACTATTATTTTCAACTATGGGAAGTAGATGACATGCTTTTTGATATGGAAGTTACTATTGGAATGACATTTAAAGGTAATGAAAAAACTTCAGGAATTTCAGTTCCTTTCTCTGTTAAATTTAAAATGAAAGATTGGGATGATAAAATTGGTTTCCTTGATGTATATAGTCATATGAGAACTTATAATGGTTATTCTTTACAACCTATGATGGGTAATGCATTTGTATACATTCAAAATAATTAAATATTTATGCACCTCAAATATTGTTTTGAGGTGCATTTTTTAAATTTCTTTAAAAATTAAAAGTATGAAAACTGTAAAATGTTTTGTAAAAATTTTATACTCATTAACCATATTATTTTTTACCTCATGCGATGGGCCTGATATAAAAATGCCTGTTGTCCAAATCGATTCGATTTCCAACATATCACACAATTCGGCTTTTGTATATGCCACAATTGTTGACGATGGAGGCTCAACCCCGGCTTTTGGGGGCGCTGCATGGTCCGACAGCCCTGGTGTAACGCTGGAAGATACGATTACAAAAGTTGGGAGTTACATTCATTTCAATGTTGCAATTGCGGAACTAGAGCCGTACAAAACCTATTTTGTAAGACCCTATTGTGAAGATCATCGGGGTGGTGTTTTGGGAGAAGAAATAAGCTTTACATCAAAATCAGTGGAAACTTATACCGATTCGCGTGATGGCAATGTTTACCCGGTTCTCCCTCTCGGGAATTTGATCTGGTTTGCTGAAAACCTGCGTTTCAATTCTGAAGAAGGATGCGTTCCTGTTCTGAATGATAACTATACCGAATTAACCCGATTTGGCAACTTGTACACTTTTGAAACCGCGCAAAACGTTTGCCCCGAAGGCTGGCGTTTGCCTGCCGACGATGATTGGAAAGATTTGGAACGTTTTGTAGGTGTTCCCGAGGAGGAAATTGATGCTGCCCGAACTACCGATGCGGGTCTTCAGCTAATAATCCCGGGTAAAAAATACTTTAAGTATTTTAATAATGGAACGAATTGCACGGGTTTCTCTGCTTTACCGGCAGGATATTATACAAAAGATGATGGTTACAGCATTTTTGGTACATCAATAATATTTTGGTCAAATACAATTACAAATGATGAAGCAATTAAAAGAATCTTTGATCAAGATGGAGGCATAATATACCGGGAACACGTATATGAAACAAATAGCTATTATTCAGTTCGTTGTGTGAAAGATAATAACCAGTAATTTATGAAAATTTGTCGATTATTAATTATCTCTTTTTTCATTTATGGCTTTATTTTTACCGGTTTTACCCAGGATAAATCATTCATTATTAGCGGGTATGTACAGGATGCATCGTCGGGGGAGCGATTGCCCGGTGCAGGGATATATTGTGCAGAAACCGCAAGGGGAACCCAGACAAACACCTATGGGTTTTTCTCAATTTCACTTTCAGAAATGAACAGAAATATCGAGGTTTCTTATATCGGATTTACGGCTAAGAAAATTGAAATTGCTGCTGTCAAAGATACGTTCATTGTTGTTTCCCTGAATAAAAAACAGTTTGAGATTGATGAAGTGCTTGTGTCGGCAGATAAAACACTACAGTCGGTTCAACGTATAGGAAAACATCAGCTTACATCCTCTCAAATTGAAAAGATACCGATAGTGCTGGGTGAAACCGATATATTAAAAGCGTACCAAATGCTGCCCGGTGTGCAAACCGGCATACAGGGCACTTCGGGTATGGTGGTCAGGGGCAGCGACCCGGGGCAAAACCTGATCTTACTGGATGGTGTGCCCGTGTACAATGCCAGCCATCTTTTCGGTTTGTTTTCTGTATTCAATTCCGATGCAATAAACAGTAGTACGCTCATTAAAGGGGCTTTCCCTGCCCGTTACGGTGGACGGGTTTCTTCGGTAATGGATATCCGCATGAAAGAGGGCAATAACCAGAAACTGAAAGGGGTGGCATCGGTAGGATTAATTTCTGCGAAATTTTTGTTGGAGGGGCCGTTAATTAAAGGGAAAACATCTTTTATGTTGAGTGCCCGGACTACTTATATCGATTTGTTTACTTCCCTGTATCAAAAACTATTATATGGAAATACTGCGTTGTTTTCATACAATTTTCATGATTTGAACCTGAAAGTAAATCATAAGATAACTGATCATAACCGACTGTACTTTAGTATGTATTATGGAAAAGATGTTTATAATAATACAATGAAATTCGATGATGAAACCGATTCAATACAAACAGAACATGATAACGGTTTCAACTGGGGGAACCTGACAGCTACCCTGCGATGGAATTTTCAACCCGGGAAACGTTTGTTTTTTAATACCACTTTAATATACAGCCGGTATGCTTTTGAAACACATACAATGACAAAAACGACCTATGCCGCTGATACGACTGGTAAATCATCGGTTTTTGAACTTGGTTTTAATTCCGGCATTGAAGATTACGGGGCAAAGGTTGATGTGGATTATTGGCCGGGTAAAAACCACAGGGTACAGTTTGGGGCACTTTATACCCATCATCGGTTTAAACCAGGCGTGAACATTGTCGATTTCACTGATTTTGGCAACTTGTTAAAGGCCGATACCATCGATCATCAGGAAGAATTGTATAACAACGAGGCTGCCCTTTACCTGGAGGACGAATGGAGCATATCCCCTGAATTCATGGTGCAGGCCGGGATCAGGGGTACATCATTTTTTACCGACACCAAAACATATTACAGCATTGAGCCCCGCTTGTTTTTGAAGTATACGTTGAACAGTAACAACTGGTTTGGGATGGCCTACTCGAGGACTTCCCAAAACATCCACCTGCTGACCAATTCATCGGTTGGATTTCCTACCGACCAGTGGGTACCGGTTACCGACAGTGTAAAACCAATTCTGGCTAATCAGTATAACATTTCATACAATCTGAATTTTGACCCCGGTTACAGTTTTTCGGTCGAAGGGTTTTACAAGGACATGCAAAACGTTGTGGAGTACCAGGAAAACGCTAACCTAAAGAATAACTGGCAGGAAATTATCGAACAAGGCGAAGGAAAAGCTTATGGGATTGAACTCCTATTGAAAAAGGAAAGCGGCAAGCTGACAGGCTGGCTGGCATATACGCTCTCGAAATCGGACAGGATTTTTAAAGATATTAACAACGGCATTGTGTTTCCTTACAAATACGACAGGCGGCACGATTTTAAAATCGTAATGATGTACCCTCTAAGTGAGAAGATTGACATTGGCGTTAACTGGGTGTTTACCACAGGCCATGCGGTTACCCTCCCGCTCGAAAGGATTTACAACGCAACTTCCCTCGATAGATTGTTTTATGGATACTACTATACCCCGGAAGTATACACCTATGATACGAAAAATAATTTTAGGATGCCCGATTATCACAGGCTCGACATTACCGTGAACTTTAGCAGGAAGCTGGGCCGTTTCGACCGTACATTAAGCCTGGGTGTTTACAATGTATATGCACACCATAACGCGCTCTATTACGATTTTTTCGAGGGCAAGTTAAGAAGCATCAGCTATCTAAGTGTTTTGCCGTCGATTAATTATGTGTTGCGGTTTTAGAAAACATTGTTCTATGCAGCCGAGTTAAATTATAGGTAATGATTTTGGCTGAAATAATAAAGGCTTACAGCCTTATAAAAAAGTAAAAAATAATCTGTCGGATAAATTTTTTTAATTATCGATAAAAATGAAAACTTTTCACAGATACAAGTACAGTAAGCTGCTCGCAGCCCTGCTCATTGTTGCATTTTTCATTTCCTGCAGCGAAAAATACCACGATCTGGAATTACCCGATTTTGAACCAAAACTGGTGGTGAATTCTTTTTTCAGGGAAGGAAAACCGTTCAGGGTAAGTGTTTCGAACAGTCAGGGGCGGAACAACACAAATAAACTTTTCCCGGTTGTTGGGGCTCAGGTCGATTTGTATGAAGACAATATTTGGGTTGAAGCGCTTGAAGGTAGCCGGGATCCTGAAATAGCGGGTGGGGATTCGATATGGAAATGGTTTTTTTACAGCTGCGAGGTATTGCCCCGCGAAGGCCACACCTACCGTTTGGAAGTTTCTGCTGAGGGTTTTGCATCGGTAACTGCCGAAAGTACCATACCACCGCGAACGGAACTTGAAATCATCGATACCTCATGGATAAAGAGGGATTATGACAAGTTTCTTAAAGTTGATCTGGAAATGGAAAATCCTGATGATAAAAGGTGGTTTCAACTGATCGTATCGAACCTGTCATACATTCTTGAATTCGATAGTCTGCAAAACGATGTGATTGTCGGCTATAAAGATCATGGGACTACTTTTGATATTAACGACCCCGTAATTGGGTTAAGGGAGCAAAGGCTTAATGAAGATTACCTTGTTTTTTCAAATGAACTGATGTCTGAAAAAATACATCCATTTTCGGTTGAGATAAGCAGATCGAAAATTATATACGAGATGGTAGGAATCGATTTGGTTACACTAAGCGATGAAGCATACAAGTACATGGTCACTTTAACCGATTTCAAGAACAACGATATGCGCTATAGCGAACCGGTAAAAATATTTACCAATGTGAATGGCGGATATGGCATTTTTGCTGGTATTAATGTTGAATGTGATACCATTAACTTATTTAACCAGCTTTATTAAGCTGATATGCTGATATTATGAAATGGATTTTGGATTTTTGTTGAATGCAGGGATCGGGTATCGGTTTTAAAATGGGATAAAATAAATATCCCCCGGTAACCGTTTATTTATCAATATGAACTAACTAAACCAAAACAGCATGAAACACTTTCAAAAACGATTTCTTTTAATCTTGTTCGTTTGCCTTATTGCCCAAAACTGCTTTGCCCAACCCCCAAAGCAATTCGGGCTTTCTGTAATCCCCGGTTATGCCACCTTTTCAACCAACAACGAGCAGGGAATGTCCCTTTCCGGTGAGTTCATGTATAAATTCAACAGGTGGGTAAACCCGGCATTGCGCATCTCATCCCCCCGCTGCCGCACGATTGTATCGTGTGGTTTTGCCGAATAAAAAAACACCTGAAAGCCCTTTTACCCGTGATGTTTTGTGAAGTTGGATTGCCTTGAATTTAAGTATTGGGTGATGCAGGCCGTGGTTGTCAAGAGTGTGTCATTTCTAACGCAGAGAGGAGGAGCGTAGCGAAGTCCCGCGAAGCGGGAAATCTCAACGAATTCGAGAAAGATTTTTCTCCCGACTAATCGGGACCGAAATGACACAAGTGTAAATACTTAGGTGTACTATTTAAAAAATGGAATGCAAACAAAAAAATGAGTACCCAAAGAATATTAAATTGCCAATATCCAATATCCAATACTCAATACTCAATACTCAAAACTCAAAACTCAAAACTCAATAACCAACAAACATAAATATGAACCCTTAAACCCAAAGTCTATGAAAGTACCCTGAGCCGCCGGCCGTCCGTGCATGAGCATGCCTTATCGAATTGTGAAGTTTGGTAGCCTTTGCAGGCCCCGTTAATTCGGGATCACTTTTACCTTTGTAATTGAGTGTGTTTTGCTCCTCAATCCCGGGTAATGTAAAAGAAGGCAACACGGACGGTCACCCATACACATGTTGCCTAAAAATAAAACTAAAAAGTAACAACAAAAGTAAAACAATTATGAAACAAAATATTTTATTAATCGTCGTATTGGGAATACTTTTTTTGACTGCATGTTCAGAAAAAGAAGATTTAATTAATTCTGTCAAACCAGAATTCGAATTTGACCTAAGTGATATAAAGGTTGAAGTTGATAATAATATTCTTGTTTTTGAAAACATAGATGAACTGAATGAGTGTACTGTTTTTTTAAATAAGATAGGAGAAGAGAATTTTGATGCATTTGAAGAAGCTATTGGTTTTATGAGTTATAGACGACACAATAAATTGCTTATTAACAAATATTATCCAGACAATATCATAAGGACTTTTATGAATCCAAACAATGAAATAATAGTTGATAATTATTTGTATGAAATTATACCTGAAAAAGATTCAGTTTGTGTTTATAAACTGGAAAAGGATGCTTATGGGTGTAAATTTCCAAATGTTTCTTATGATTATATTTTATCAGTAAAGGACGATATTTATTCAATTGTGTATGAAGATATTTCTTTAAAAAGTGCATCAACAGGTTACTGTGATTTTAAGCAAAAGAAATCTCCAATTTTAAATTGGTCATATGAAATTTATCATTTAGCACAATATGATCCATTTTTTTTGTGGCGCTCCTTTTATGCTTATATTTCGAAAGAATCATTGGGTGGAACACTTTTTATTAGTTTGCATACAAGGAATGATATAACTTCGCATTATGAATGGAAAAATGGAAGCATTGGTAGTTTTTCATTGCATAATGACGGAGGAAACGGTTTATTTTATTCAATTAATTTATCAGTACCCAGGTTAACATCTTTTAGTTTTAATGTAGAATTTGATGTTTGGGATACGTATACATTTGAACAAAATGCATACTGGATAAGTATAGATTGTGAAGATGGTGTAACATACTAATAATCTAAAAAAGAATTGCTGATGAAGTATAATTTTTTAATAAAGTTGATTGTATTTATAGTTTTCAATTTTCTGGCAAATACAATTTATTCTCAATTTCAACAATCGTTTGAGTTATCTGTTCATCCGGGATATTCTCAGTTTTCAACGCATCAGGAAAATGGGATGTCTGTATTTGGTGAATTTGTGTGGAATAATAATAAATTTATAAACCCATCGTTGAGAGTGGGATCCTCTGCCGGGTTCAAATTAGTTGAAGAAGGAATGGGGGCATATAATGTTTTATTGCATTCTGTATCATTAAATGCTATTGTGGATTTTTTAAACTCAAAATCTGTTCATAATATACAACTTGGATTAGGGCCATGCTTGCATTTTGAGATGTATAGTTATCTTTTGGAAACTCATAATATTGAAGGATTAAACAGAAATGTAAATGAGTTCGTTTCAGTGGGATATTATTATTTTGGTATCGACTATTTTTTGCGTTACAAATATCAATTCTCTGAACATTTTCAGGTAGGGCTTGAATGGAGTGAAACCGGGTTGTTTTCTGCTGGAAAAGTAAAGCAATCAGCTATATCTTTAACTCTTACTTCTTTAATCTTTTAAAATGAAGCGAATAGGTTTGTCATATTTGTTCCCTGTCCTGACCTTGTTTGCACTTCTTCACTTCTCGTGCAAAAAGGAAGTGTTTATCGATATCCCGGATCATGAATCACAGATTACGGTAAATGCTTTCCTTGAAAACGGGCAAGAAATAGCGGTGCATGTCAGCCAAAGCGGGCAGATCAGTGAAAGCATCGATTCGTTTTTACAGGGCGCTACAGTGGTTTTGTTTGCCGATGATGTACCGGATACATTGGCATTTTCGGATGACCATTGGTACAAAACCGGGCAAAAGGCATCTCCCGGTATAAATTATTTATTAAAGGTTTACCACCCCGATTTTGAAGAAACGCTGTCGGGAGATGCTTTCCCTGCCCCCGTTCCTTTTGTTCTGAAAAATTTTATATCCAAAGATGCGGTTGATGAATGGGGGTTTATCTATTCAAGCATTGATGTGGTTTTTAACGATGACCCTGGCCGGAACGATTATTATGAACTTCGAACCGAACTTGGGGAGACTGTCAGGCAGGAAAGCAATATGATTTTTAACGGGGGTACCCGAAGCAACGATGTAATTATCAAAAACGAAGGATTTACCGGGGAATTTTTTACGGGAGGCATAGCTTTTTCTGATAAACTTTTCAACGGTGATACTGCTTCAATAAAGATACGTTTTGCTTACAACGCGAATGTCGATTACGTGTACATCATCCTCCGTTCGGTAAGTGAAAACTACTACCAATACAAAAAAAGCTACTACCGTTATACCGTTAATGCTTCGAACGATATTTGGAATACATCCAACCCGGTTGGCCTGTTTACCAACATCGAAAACGGGTACGGCATTTTTGCCGGTTATTCCGAAGTGAAAGATTCAATTTATACCTATTCTGAACACCACGAATGATGAAAGGGACGATAAAATACCGAATCCTGTACGGGTATGTGCTGGCCTTCATGTTGGTTTTCAGTTTTACACTTTGTGAAGCACAGGTTACGCTAAGCGGCTATGTCTCCGATTCTGAAACGGGCGAACGGCTAATTGGCGCCTCGGTGTACAACACGGCTACCCACAAAGGGACATCGACCAATGCTTATGGTTTTTTCAGCATTACCCTGAAACCCGGTTCGGTTGCAGGCATAAGGTTTTCTTTTGTGGGATATGAACCGGTTGACCTGGAATTTTTTCCTGAAACCGATCAGCAGGTAGAGATAAAACTGTTTCCGGGCAGGGAGATCGATGAGGTGCTGGTTACCCGGTCGGCCATGCAGGGTAGCCGTTCCGAGATGAACACAACGGTAATGCCCGTGCGGGAAATCAAACAACTGCCTTCCCTTGGCGGCGAGGCCGACCTGATGAAAACCATCCAATTATTGCCGGGTTTCAAATCGGGAGGCGAAGCGTCGAGCGGGCTGTACGTGCGAGGCGGCAGCCCCGACCAGAACCTGGTCATGATCGATGATGTGCCGCTTTATTACGTGAACCACCTCGGCGGTTTTGTTTCCATCTTCAATGCCGATATCCTGAGCGATGTAAAGCTTATAAAGGGCAGTTTCCCTGCCCGTTATGGTTCACGCCTCTCGTCGGTGGTCGACGTTCGCATGAGGGACGGGAACATGAAAAAAAGGGAGATCAACGGCACCTTTGGAATGGTTACCACTAAAATCTCAATCGAAGGGCCGGTGAAAAAAGATACCTCTTCGTTCCTGATATCGGCCAGGCGTTTCATGTACGATGTACTGCTGATCCCTTTGTCGAAACTCATTCAGGACGGGGGCTGGTTTGGGTATTCATTTTACGATGTTAATGCGAAGTACAACCATATTTTTTCAGAAAAAGACCGTTTGTATGCCAGTTTTTATATGGGGCAGGATAATTCGGATTTTGGTTATGACGATAATAACGTAGCTACTAAAATGCTCCATACGGTTAAATGGGGCAACCTGGCCGGGGCAGTGCGCTGGAACCATGTGTTCAACCCCGGGCTGTTTGCCAATGTTACGGCCTCGTATACAAGGTACAGGTACGGATTGGAGGATATTGCCAAAACCGATTCAACAGGCGGGAACAGCTATTTCAACAACAACTATTCTTTCGAATCGGAGATTCAGGATATTGCATTGAAGGCCGATTTTAACCATTACATCGTTCCGGGATATGAGCTACGGTACGGGGCAGGGGGGACATACCATTATTTTCTCCCGGCAAATACCAATATCAGTATAGAAAGAGAAGATATAAAAACCCAAACCGTTTATGGCTTCGACCCGATGAACGCTTTTGAAGGCTTTGCCTACCTTGAGAATATCCTTCAGTTGGGCAAATCGCTCGATGTGAACATTGGCGGGCGGTATTCAGCATACTATGTAAACCAAAAATTCTATAACTGGTTTGAACCCCGGGCCATGCTTGCACTGCAACTGGGCAGCGGGTATAGCCTGAAAGCCGGGTATACGCAAATGAACCAGTTTGTGCACCTGCTGACAAGCGAGGGCATGGGCATCCCGGCCGATTACTGGGTGCCGGCAACCGATACGTTGCCGCCTTCGCAGGCAGTGCAGTACGGACTGGCTCTCGAACGTGAAGACCCGTTGGGCGAATACCGCTGGAGCATTGAGCCGTATTACAAAACCATGGCCAACCTGATTGCCTTTAAGGAAGGGTATTCAAACCTGTACACGGCTACCAACTGGCAGCAGGTTGTTGAAAAAGGCGGCAGGGGCGAATCGTATGGCGTGGAACTTTTCTTCCGTAAAATGAAGGGGAAGAACACCGGATGGATCGGCTATACCCTGGCATGGACAAACCGGCAGTTTGAAAACATCAATTCAGGCAGGTCCTACCCGTTCCGGTACGACCGCCGCCACGATGTCAGCATTGTTTACAACCGGAAGATCAGGGAGAACATAGACTTTTCGGCAACCTGGGTTTTTGCCACAGGTAACGCGTTTACCCTTGCAACTGCCCGCCATTGGGTAATTAATGATTTGGAACGGCTTGTCCTGGCCGATGTTTATGGCGAAAAAAACAGTTTCCGCATGAAGCCCTACCACCGTTTGGACGTGGGCATTAACTTTCACAAAGAAACCAAATGGGGCGAACGTACCTGGAGCTTCAGCATTTACAATGTATATAACCAACTAAACCCTTATTTTTATAACTGGGGCACCGAATACAATGGAGCCCCCGGCTCTGTCAGTTCCATTCCCGAACAAAAATTATATCAGTACAGTTATTTCCCGATCATGCCTTCGGTAAGTTACAGTTTTAAGTTTTGAATCCTGTTATATATGAAGTTGGGGCGGGATTACAAATCCCGCCCAGCGATGATCTGATTTTAAGTGAAGCAGGGTCGGGATGTGTGATTTTCAATCGCACAAGGCGAATGCAATTCGCCTGCCTCCGCTGGTGCGGTTTGCAATCCGCACTTCCCAAACATAGAATTTAAAATTCCAAAAATTCCAAAACTCTTTATGCAAAAAACCAAACAGGAACCCCGCTGCCGCACGATTGTATCGTATGGTTTTGCCGCAGGCTAAGCTTTATTATAAACAATTACAATTCGTAAGCTAAAACTTTATCTTTTTGTTGTTTAACCAATAAACCACGCGTGAGGACACGCGCGGCAGCGGGGGCGAGAATGACATATTTACGCCAGCTGTTGTTTTTGATAAATATAGGTGGGGTTTATAAATCCCAACCAGCAATACTTTTTATGCACCCGGTTTCGTTTGTTTTTCAAATTGTTGTTTTTTGAAATACTCAACAATTTCACTTTTTGTCATTTTAGACAATTTCTCACTTAACCGTTCCCTTTGTTGACGCATATATTTTACCGCATCAAATTTTTTATCAGTCATTGTCTTCATATTTTACAAAATCTCTCGGTGAACGAATTTCTAACATTTTATATCCATTTTTCAGGTTTATGGCATTGTAGCCTCTTATCCTTTCAATGTTTACAATATGCTTAAAATTCCAACTAATTAAATAATCAGCTCTGTTTATTGTAGCTGAAGCAATATGTAAACAATCAGCAAGGCTGGTTTGTCCAACAACTTTTTCATTAATATATTCAAGAGCTAAATCAACTATTTCATCTGTTGTTTCAATAAATTCCGTGTTTATGGTTTTAATTTGTCTTACCAAATTTCTTACTTTTTCAGGTGCATTTTCAAGTTCGTCTTGTGTAACTGAAGAATAGAGTAGAATAAATTCTTCATTGTTCAATCTATCAAACAATGGAATAGTGAATTCGGAGAACTCTTCATCAAATTACCCTCCAAATACCGAAGTGTCTATATATAGACTTTGTTTTTTTAAAACCTAAAAAAGAATTTATTTCTGCTAAATTACAATTTTTTTATCGTTGATCAGAATCAAAATGTTTTCAAATCAATACCCAATATAATTAAACATTTGGTTTTGTATTTACACGACTATTTTAGAAAATGAATAATCTGTGCCAATTCGCCCAACCCGTGTCATTCGCATTCTATCTTCTAACAAAAGATTTCTCATTCCGCTGCAATCCATTCGAAATGACACACTTATCGTAAATCTGTCATAAGTGGCAGATTCCCCCTTCAGGCTTCGATGTGAGCTCAGCCGAACGGGGTTAGGTGGTAGTTGGGGGGGTATTGTAATACTTGCACCACATCTTCAACCCGCATTTTTCGCACTCCGGTTTACGGGCCTTGCACACGTAACGACCATGCAGGATGAGCCAGTGGTGGGCTTTGGGCACCAGCGCTTCGGGGATGTATTTCATCAGTTGTTGTTCGGTTTGCAAGGGGTTTTTGGCGTTGGTCGAAAGCCCAATACGGGCGGCTACCCTGAAAACGTGCGTGTCTACCGCGAGGGTTGGCTGGTTAAAAACAACCGAGGCAATCACGTTGGCGGTTTTGCGGCCCACGCCGGGCAGCTTCTGAAGCTTGTTTACATCATCGGGGACTTCTCCTTTAAAATCATTAACAAGCATGTTGGCCATGCCTGTAAGGTGTTTGGCCTTGTTGTTGGGGTACGAGCAACTGCGGATGTATTCGTACACCTCTTCGATGGTTGCACCGGCCAGCAATTCAGGTGTCGGGTATCTTTCAAAAAAAGGCGGGGTAATCTGGTTTACGCGCTTGTCGGTGCATTGTGCTGAAAGGATTACGGCCACCAGCAATTCATAAGGTGTGCGGTATTCGAGTTCGGTTTCGGCTATGGGCATGTTCGCTTCAAACCATGCAAGCACTTTATCAAAGCGTTCTTTCTTCTGCATTTCGACTAATTTTTGTTTCTCATTTGCTGACCTTGGCTGATTCGGATTTATAATCCGAATTTATTATGGTTTCGTGTGTCGGGATTATAAATCCCGACCAGCAGTGGAGTTACTCCCGGTCAGTTCTATCCGCAATACCGTTTTCGTTTCCGGGGTCAGTTTCACACGGTCGTCGATCCGTTTTCCAACAATCCACACCACCCGGTCGCCTGAGTATAAAATCCAGGCATTTTCTTTATCGGGGATGGAATATTTTTCATCGATAAAAAAGTCGCTCAGTTTTTTCAGTCCTTTCATGCCCAGTGGCCTGAAGTATTCGCCGGTCTGCCATTTCCGCAACACCAGCGGGAAAGATACTTTGTCGGCATCGATGGTGGCGATTTTTTCATCCCGGGTAATGGGGTAATTTTCAGAAAAGGGTTCTTCGAAAATGTGCAAACGCACCGGGCCGTCAAAAACTTCCTGGTCTTTTTCAATGTAAAACAGCGCTGCTCCTTTTTCGGCGAGTTGTGTAATAATCAGTTCATCGCGGTCGCAAACCAGCCGGTGGGTAGGGGAGAAAAACTGTTTGCCGGGTTCGCCCCACAGAGCTTGTTCAATTTCGGCAACCACGTCGGAATTAAAATTGTACGGGCGCAACAATTCATAAAGGTATAACGACAGGGGCTGTTTCTTCTTCAGTTTTGGGATGGATACGGTATCCCGATCAGGTTGTTTTTTAACCAGCTTTTCACGGGTTTTTTCCATTGCGGTAAAAAAAACGTCGGACGTTTGGGAAAGGTAACCAATGGTTTTTTCGAGGTTTTGCCTGAACGACGGGTTGAGTTGTTCAAGCAGTGGGATTACCCGGTGCCTGATGAGGTTTCGTTTAATGGTAGTGTCGTTGTTGCTGGCATCGGTGCGGTAGTTAAATCCCTGTGAGCCGGCATAGTCTTCAATTTCCTGCCGGGTGGCAAAAAGCAGTGGCCTGATAATCTTTCCCGAAAGGGGTTTAATGCCCGTTAGACCGCGGATGCCGGTTCCCCGGGTAAGGTTTAGCAAAAAGGTCTCGAGCACATCGTCTAAGTGATGCCCAACCACGATGCGGTGAAAGCCGTTTTCGATGCAAATTTTGTCGAACCAGTTGTAGCGCAGGTCGCGGGCAGCCATTTCGACTGAAATGCCTTTTTCGGCAGCGTATTCTTTGGTGGGGAACGAGCTCAGGTAACATTCAACGCCAAGGTCGTCGGCCAGCCATTGCACAAAACGTTCATCGCCGTCGGAGTCGGCTCCGCGCAGGTTAAAGTTGCAATGAGCCAGCGCGAAGGGGTTGCCGGTTTTGGCAATTAAACGGGTCAGCACCACTGAATCGGGGCCGCCGCTAATACCAACAAGCAAGCGGTCGCCGGGCTTAAATAGCTTTTCCGATTGTATATATTGAACAAATTTCCTGTACACGGTCTGTTTTTATTGATATTATTTACTATCCTTATGGTTTCTAAAAAGTATTCAACCAGTTAAATGAGAGGGGATTTTTTGAATGTCACCGTTTCAATATAGGTTATATTTTGGTTTTGAGGTTCGAAGACGTAAGTCTGATAATCTTCATTTAGATGTAGCGCCGTTTTTCGACTTTTGACTTCCGACTTCCGACAAAATTAAAAGTATTTATATCATTTTCATTCATAATTGTTATAATCAACGTTTTTTTTAAGTATAATCATTTTTTTTAACCCTGAAATCGCTTTTTATATGCAAATCGTTTTGCGGGAAGGGGATCACGATGTTGTTCTCCCGGAATTTTTTATCGATCAGGAAACGCAGGCGGCTTTTTATGTTTTCCACCCTGAACGATTTGTAGGTCCAGAAAAAGAGGTTAAAATCGAGTGAAGAGTTGCCGAAATCTTCAAAACGTACAAATGACGGCGGGGTTTTTTCAATGTCGGCGGTTTCGCTGGCACACGCAAGCAATATTTTTTCAACGAGTTGCACATTTGAACCGTATTCAACACCTACAGAAACGTTAAACCGGCTTTTCATGTCGTGGTGGCTCCAGTTGATCACGTTGTCTTGTGTGAATTTAGAATTGGGGATGATGAGCACGATGTTGTCACGGTCGATGATTTTTGTTGTGCGGATACCAATTTCTTCCACTTCGCCTACAATTTCACCCACCTGGATTACATCCCGGACCTGTATAGAACGGTCGAAGAGGAGTATAATGCCCGAGAAGAAGTCGTTGAAAATGTTTTGCAGTCCAAAACCAACACCCACCAAAAGTGCCGATACCGATGCAATGATGAAGGTAAGTTTTAACCCCAGTGAGCTGATCGCGATTAAAATACCAACAATCCATATCAGGTAGCGGGTAATTTGCAGTATGGAATGGCCTTTCCCGATTTCGATCTCTTGCTTTGCAACTTTTCGGCTTATCATGTATTCGACTACCAGCATAACAAGGCGAATGAGGAAAATAATTACAATTATGATGAAAATTTTCATCACGGTTATCGATATTTTATCGCCCTGAAAAATTACGTATGAGAAGAATTTGTTTGTATTGACATTTTCCAGCCTCAGTAAAAACACAATGCCCACAATCCAAATAAAGTAAACGATCATCCTTAAAATAAGCCGGTTTAGTTTAGGACTGAGGTTTAGCAAGGTTTTGTTCCGCTTAAAAATGCGGGTGACTACCACATGTGCTACCAAAATTACGATAAGGCCGACAGCCAGTATGATTGTTTGTTTTACAGTTAGGTTAAAATCACCGAGGCTAATCAGTGTTTTATTTCCAAATTCAATCAATTCATTCATTCGCTTGTATTTATTATTTTCAAAGGCAATCCCGATGTACATCGGGAGAACTTATCCCGCTTAGGCGGTATCGTTTTATCGGTTTTGTTTTTCATATACTTTTTCAATAATCCGTATAAGGTTTACGGGGTTGAGGTTTTCGTGCAAGGTGCCGTTGTATGCATACGAAAGTTTCCCCGTTTCTTCCGAAACAATAATGACCTGGGCATCGGTTGCCTGCGAAATGCCCAGTGCAGCGCGGTGGCGCAAACCCAGCCGGTCGTTTTTCAAACGTTTGCTGCTTACGGGCAACACGCAGCGGGCGGCAATAATTTTGCCTTTGTTAATGATCACGGCCCCGTCGTGCAGGGGTGAGTTTTTAAAAAAGATGGTTTGCAGCAGTGGCCCCGACATGCGCGAGTCGATCTGCTCGCCCGTATCGACAAACTCCTGCAATTCGGTTTTGTTAACCAGCACGATGAGCGCGCCTGTTTTTGAACGCGACATGGCATCGCAGGCCATCACAATCTCTTTCACGTGGTAGTCGTTATCTTCTTCTTTTTCGCGAGAAAAAAGTGTTTCGAACGAAAATTTGTTGTTGAGGTTGTAGCGGGTACCCAGCAAAAGAAACAGTTTACGTATTTCCTGCTGGAAAACAACAATTAAGGCCAGTACGCCCACGCCCATTACCTGTCCCATAATGCTGCCCATAAGTTCCATGTTCAGTGCTCTTACAATAATCCAGGTGATGTAAAAAATGAAGATGCCGAGAATGATGTTAAAAGCTGCCGTGCCTTTAATTAAAAGGTAGAGCTCGTATATGAGAAAAGCAACGAGTAAAATGTCGAGTATATCGAGAAACCGCAGGTTTATAAAAGCTTCAGTCATGAGGCAAAACGTTTTAACTGGTTAAAAATTTTCACGGCTTCCATGGCCGGTTTTACATCGTGCACCCGCAAAATATCGGCCCCGGCCTGCAGTGCAAGTGTGTTGAGTACCGTGGTGCCGTTCAGGCTTTCTTCGGGTGTAATTTTCAATAATTTGTATATCATCGATTTTCGCGAAACGCCTACAAGTACTGGCAATTCGAAAAGCCTGAATGTGTCGAGTTGGTTAAACAGTTCGTAGTTGTGGGCAAGTGTTTTTCCAAACCCGAAACCCGCGTCGATGATTACGTCGCTTACGCCCATTTCGTGCAGCCGGTAAACGCCTTCACTCAGTTGTTTGATCACATCTTTGGTAACGTTCTTGTACGTGGGGTTTTGTTGCATGTTTCGCGGAGTACCCTGAATGTGCATCAGGATGTAGGGCACTTTTAACCTCGAAATGGTTTCAAACATTCGTCGGTCGAGGGTTCCGCCCGATATGTCGTTAATGATGCAATCGCCGTGTTTTTCAACCACTTTTTCGGCAACTGCTGATCGAAACGTGTCGATGGAAAGGATGGCATCGGGAAAAGAAGCCCTGATTTCGGTAACAACGGGCATAAGCCTTTTTAGCTCTTCTGTTTCGTCGATTTCATCGGCACCAGGCCGGGTGGAAAAGGCGCCAATGTCGATGATGGTTGCCCCTTCGTCAAGCATTTTCGCGGCTTGCTGTATTGCAGTATCAACCGAATTAAAACGCCCCCCGTCGTAAAACGAATCGGGCGTGATGTTCAATACGCCCATGACAAGCGGCTCCGACAAGTCGATTAATTTTCCTTTGTACAAAAACGACTTTTTTTTCTGATAATATTTTTTGTCCTGTTTTTCCGCTAACATACCAAACCTTCAACGTTTTCGGCAATTACCGAACACAAATCTACAATATTTCAACAGGATTGTCTTGAATTTTTCTATTTTTATTGATCAAAAGAATAATGCAATGGAAAAGACAAGCCAGCAGTACGACAAGGTGGTTGATATTTGTAAAGCCGTGTTTGAGAAAAAGATGAAGGATTACGGCATTGCCTGGCGTATTTTGAGGCTCAGCTCAATGACTGACCAGATTTACATTAAGGCCCAGCGTATTCGCAGCATCGAAGAAAAAGGAAAACAACAGGTCGATGATGACATCCGGTCGGAATTTATTGGCATTATCAATTATTGCTCAATGGCTTTAATTCAATATGAGCTGGGGCCATCGGAAAATGAGGATCTAAGCCGGGAGCAAACCATTGACATGTATACAAAAAGCCTGAAAACAGCCAAGGATTTGATGATGCGTAAAAACCACGATTACGGCGAGGCCTGGCGAAATATGCGCATCAGCTCATATACCGACCTTATTTTAATGAAGTTGAAGCGAATAAAACAAATTGAGGACAACGAGGGGAAAACCCTTGTATCGGAAGGAATTGATGCCAATTACCTCGATATGATCAACTATGCTGTTTTTGCGCTCATTAAAATTGAATTTGAAAAAAAACTGATGTGATATATTTTTCTGTTTTAATCGTTGTATTTATATTCTTGTTTTTTGTTAAACACTATTGAAACATTATGAAGATATTTCGTGAAGCAATTCGAATTTTGCTTGGTTTAACGTTTATTTTTTCCGGTTTTGTGAAAGGCATCGACCCGCTGGGGTCAACCTACAAATTCATCGATTATTTTACCGCCTTTGGTACACACTGGGCAAACAACCTTGCTTTTTCCCTCGCTATTATTTTGGCCCTGGCCGAGTTTGCCATTGGGGTGGCATTGTTGCTGAATTACCGGATTAAGCTTTTTTCGTGGTTTGCCCTTTTGTTTATGGCATTTTTCCAGGTACTCACGCTTTACATCGCACTTGAAGACCCGGTTAGCGACTGCGGATGTTTTGGCGATGCTATCATCCTTACCAATTGGGAAACATTTTACAAAAACATTGTATTGCTCACTTTTGCCGTAATCGTTTTCATTTTCAGAAAAAGATACCGTAACCGTTTTAACATGAACTTTCAGAACGGCTATTTCGCGGTTATTCTAACGCTGTTCCTGGTTCTTGAATTTTATTCATACAACCATCTTCCGCCCATCGATTTCAGGCCGTATAAAATTGGGGCGAACATTATTGATGGCATGACCATGCCCGAGGATGCACCAACCGATGAGTACAAAAATGAATTTATATACCGGAATAAAAAAACCGGCCGTACAAAAAAATTCAACGAAACCAACTACCCCTGGCAAGATACATTGCACTGGGAATTTGTTGAAACTCAATCGGTGCTGGTTAAAGAAGGTTACCATCCGCCTATTCACGATTTTACCATCGAAAACCGTTACGGCGAAAACGTGGCCGATTACTACCTCTACGACCCGAATTACACCCTGATGCTGGTTTCGTACAGCCTCGAAAAAGCCAGTAAAAAACGGCAGGATGAGATCAACGAACTGGCTCAAAAAGCCATCGACAATGGGTGGAACTTTATATGCCTTACCTCGTCAACCGAAACGGACATTAGGCAGTTTGTTGAAAATTTCCGGCCGCCATACGAATTTTTCTTTTGCGACGAGATTACCCTGAAAACCATCGTGCGCTCAAACCCGGGACTGCTGCTTTTGCAGGAAGGGACCATTTACAACAAGTGGCACTGGCGGGATATTCCGGAGTTTGAGGAGGTGCTGGAGTAAATCCTGAAAATTCCAAAGCCCAAATTCCAAAGCATAAAAGAAACTTAAAAAGAATTGTTTCTTGCAGCAGCGGAACTTTGACTTTCCAAGTTGAAGGTTTGTCCAAAGGGCAAAAAGGTTGCTGAAACGCAATTTCAGCCAGTGTTATTGTACAATGGTTGATTCTTTTACTGACCATGAGTATGTTTGCCCGTTATGGTACAACAGTTTTTTTATGATCCAGTTGTTTTTCGAAATCCAGTATTGATATACATTATCTGAATCGGGTGGGTAAATTGAAATATGTGCAATTTCATTATAGTTTTTACCTAACACCTGGTAAGAATATAGTTTTTCAGCTTCGATTACAGTATCGTAGTAATGAATCTTCTCGGTAATTACACCGTTTTCGTTAATCCTAAAAGCACCTTTAGGTATTTTTATTTCAAGCTCATAATATTCTTCTTCCCATGAGATAACACCAATGCCTGTTACCTGAATAAAACTATCGAACGATCTGTTGTTGCTATTATTCAAAGGGCTACAAATATAAGTGTCACACCACTCGTAGTATTCCTTATTATAGTTGATTGATGTGTCAATTTTTGAGACATCGCCTATACTACCCTGACTAACATTGAAATCTCTTGATACTTTTATAGTATCACAAGTTGACAGAAGTGAATCATTTTGGAATACCCAGATTGTACCTTTATTATATTCGCCCCAGTCGTTAATGTTTTGACTTAGCTTTAATAATTCAAGTCCGTCACTATCGATGCAAGAAGAAAATAGAGTTGTTGTAAAAAGAATTAAAATTAAATTTTTCATGATGATTAGTTTTAGTTTTCATTAATTGTGAAAGTTATTTTTCAGTTTGAAATTTGACACTATTCAATTTTAAATATTCCAAAATTTGCTCGGTAGTTTTTCCAACCAAATCCTTCGATATTTTTTCTTTGATTTCTCTAAATGTTTTTACTGTATCAAATTCTTTTTCCGCTATTTTGTTTTTAGTCTTCATATTCAATAATTTCTTTTGGTGAACGTATTTCTATTGGCGCATAATTCATTTTCATATTTATTGAGTTATATCCCCTTATCCTATATATATTTACAATGTGTTTAAAATTCCAACTAACTAAAATATCAACTTTGTTTATTGTTGCAGTTGCAATATGTAAACAATCGTCAAAGCTTGTTTCTCCTACAACTTTTTCTTCAATATAACTCGTTGCTAAACTAATAATTTCTTCATTTACAATAACTTTTTCTTTAAACTCTACGGGTAATTTTTTGAAAAAATTTCTAACATTTTCAGGTGCTTTTTGTAGTTCCGATTCGGTTAAGTCTGAATAAATACAAATTACTTTCCCAAGTTTTACCCGTTCAAAGAGTTGAAGTGTTTCTTCCTCAAACTCCTTGTCAAAAACACCACCAAAAACAGATGTGTCAAAGTAAAACCTTTGTTTCATTATTTTCAATTCATGTTTTTCAAATTTAGTGAATTTTCTTTAATCCATTCATATACTTTTTTTTCTTGTAGCACCGGGACTTCCATTTTCTAAGTCGAAGATTTGCCCAAAGGGCAAAAAGGTTGCTGAAGGCGCCGGAAAAATTACCTGCCAGGCTTTCAAACTTTAAATTTTGTCAATGGCTTTCACACACAGGGTTCCGTTTCACTTTACCCTGTGCTTTTACTTTACCCTGTGCTTTTTAAATGTTGCTTTAAAAGGTTTTTGAAGCAACCGGTTTCCGGTTTTGGGTTTATTCCCCCTCCCGGCTAATAAACTATTTTTTTTATCTTCGGAAAATTGAATAAAACATCTAACGCTATGAAACCGATTTCTTTTATAAAAAGAAAAATGGAAAACCCGTTTCCCAAAAAACAACAAAATTTTCTATTGAAAGTAGTTTACTCCATTACCGGATTTTTCGCACTGGTGTGGATCTTGCTGCGGGTTATACCCAAACCGTCAAGGGCTAACTATCCGTGTATTAATGCTGCTTTTCCTTTTGCATCAACTTTTGTTTTGTATGTTGCCGGGCTTGCTTCGTCGGTTCTGTTTTTCAAAAAAGCAGGCAAAAAACTGAAACAGCATAAGTGGGTATTATCGGTCGTCTTTATTTTGATGGCCCTGGTTTCCGTATCGGTAGCCATGTTCAACAGTAACAAGCCGGTAAGTGCTAACATAACTGTCGAAAATGCTTTTGACGATCCGTTGGGCCCCAATTCGCCCATTGGTGAGGCAAAGGGTATTTTTCCCGGTAGGGTGGTTTGGGTGCATAATCCCGATGCAACAAATGCGAACTGCACGAACCGCAATAAAAGTGATGCTTATTTTAACGATAAAAATACCAACCAGGATATTGTTAACAACATGATTTCAAAAGGTATTAAGCAGCTTACCGGCAAAGAAACCATTGCCGAAGCCTGGGATGTCCTGTTCAGGTATTTTAATACCAATCATGGGAGGGGCGACGTTGGCTATACCGAAGGAGAAACCATTTTTATTAAAATCAATGCAGTAACAGCCTGGAGCGGTGCTACGCCCGATGGTGAATTTTCTGACTGGGCAGGCATTGAATACGATACTTCGCCGCAAACCATTCTCACCATTCTACGTCATTTGGTTAACGATGCGGGTGTGAGCGAATCGAACATTTATGTTGGCGACCCGATGTGCGACATCTGGAATCACCTGTACGAAAAATTTTATGCCGAATTCCCCAATGTAAAGTACTGCTCTAAAAGGGACATTCCCGGTCGTTACCGCATAACAAAAAGCACAGAACCGGCCATTGTTTATTCCGACAAAGGCAACGTGTTGTCGGATGAGCCGTCGCTGGGTTTTTACGGCAGCCATTCCCTCTTTGAAGAGATGAGGGATGCCGATTACCTGATAAACATACCCACCATGAAAGGGCACCGCTGGGCCGGGGTCACGTTCTTTGCAAAAAACCATTTTGGCTCAAATACAGCAGAAGGCTCATGGGGGCTTCACAAGGGACTGATGAACCCCGATAACAACGGCATGCGCTACGGTTATGGTTTGTACCGGGTTTTGGTCGATCTGATGGGAAGCAGGTACCTCGGTGGAAAAACCATGCTCTACTTCATGGAAGGCTTGTGGTCTACTTCGTACGAGCATCAGCCACCACAAAAGTTTCAATCGACACCGTTTAACAACCACTGGAGCTCGTCGTTGCTCTTTTCGCTCGACCCGGTTGCCATTGAATCGGTTTGCCTCGATATCCTGCAAAAGGAATTTGTAACCGAAGACCTTGATGCTGACCCGCCAAGGTACACGTACGTGCAGTGGGACGGTGTTGACGATTACCTTCACCAGGCTGCCGATCCTGACCGGTGGCCCGAGGATATTGAATACGACCCCGATAATACCGGGGAGCCCATATCGAGCCTGGGGGTACACGAGCACTGGAACAACCCCGACGATATGAAATATTCGCGGAACCTTGGATCGGGAAACGGTATTGAGCTTGTTTACCTCAAGCAGTCGGCTTCAGGCACACCGAAAGATTTGATTGCCGGGGATGGTATGATTATTATTCCCAACGTGATCCGCAATAGTGCAAGATTGCAGTTTGCCAGGCCTGTTAACACGAGTCTGACGGTTAATGTATGTAATTTGAAAGGTGAAAAAGTACATGCTGAATTTTTTTCAAAAGTTAATAATGAAAAATACCGGGAAATAAATCTTTCACATTTGCCTAAAGGTACGTATATTGTTCATGCAATTGTCAACGGGAAAAAATTCCGCGGAAAGATCGTGAAAGAATAATTTTTGAAGTTGTTTTTCGAAAGAGACCATAACCTGTTTTTAATATGAAACGATCCCGCACAGGCGGGAGAAGTTCCATACGCCAGCTGGCGGACTTTTAAAAATAAATACTTTAATCGTATGAAAAAAATACTGTTGCTTTTATTGGTGGGTGTTGTTTTGTATGCCTGTAGCAGTACAAAAAATGCTGTTTACAAAGAATCGGATTTTGAGATCAGGTTTGGCCACCTTGGCGGTTTTACAAACCGCCCCATGGAGTACCTGATAAACGGCGACAGAAACATTTTTAAAGTAGAGCCCGATTCGGTGGTTTTTGTAAACCGTATATCGAAGAAAGAGTTTGAAAGCATACAGTGCTCTTTGCAGGAACTGGGCTTTGAAGCCATGCAGCTGAACGTTCCCGGGAATATGACCCATTTCGTGAAGGTAAAAACACCCGAGTATGAGAACAAAGTTATTTGGTACGAGTACTCGGGGAACAGTGATATTGAAGAATTGTACAACATCTTGTTAACGACCCTTGATTAATTTTTTCGAGAGCGGAAAAAAGCTGTTTAATCCGTGATCAATCAGTTGTGATAGGGTGAATTAATAAAAAGGCTTCTGTGATTTTTTTGCAGGTTGATAACGATTGATTAACGGTTAAATGAAGAGCGATGAAAAAATTGGTTTTGGTGTTAGGTGCACTATTTATTTTTGCCGCAGGTGAGGCACAATCCCCCGTTTTTAAGCATAAACAAAAAAAACAACCCGGCACAACCCCGGTAACTTTCACAGCCGGGAAAATCAACGGGCAAACTTCCTTAAAGTCGGCTTCTTTGCCCAAATACCGTACAATAAAAAAATTAAACTTGCCGGCTCCTGCTGTTGGTAATCGTATTTTGGGTAAAGTAATGGTTGAAGATATGCCGGTGTTCATCGAAAAGGAAACGCCGAATTTAAAATCAGTATCGACATCTTCGCCCGAACAACGTTTCTTTTCGTTCTTCGAATCGGTAAAACACCTCACCCGGGTCGAAAATCCCGAATCGGCTTTTAAAATTGAAAAAGTTGAAACCGATGAACTGGGCATGGTACATTACAAATCGACCCAGTTGTACAAAGGGGTTGAAATATACGGCAGCCAGTCAACCCTTCATATCGATTCGCAAAAGGAACGTTTTACCGGTACTGTCAAAAAAGTGGGCAACGATGTAGCAACCCGGCCTTCGTTAAGTACCGAAGGTGCGTTGTTAAAAACCATCAATCATCTGAAAGAAAAGACTGTATATAACGAACTTACGCCCAAAGTAAAAGAGCTTTATAATTACAATGGCCCTTCGTCGAAACTGGTGGTTTTTGAAAAGCCGGGCAAAGGGTTTACCCTTGCTTACGAAATTGAAGTCAGGCCAAATGTAATTGAAGTCTGGAAGTATTTTATTGATGCCCACACCGGCGATGTGTTGCACCATTTTAACGCCACAAAAACCGATGGCCCGGCCACTGCAAATGCCTACGACCTGAATGACCAGTTAAGGGTTATCAATACGTATTTAGAGAACGGGAGTTACTTGCTGGCCGATGTTTCCCAACCCATGTACAACCCCGAAACAGGTGACGGGATGATACTTACTTTTGATGCAAACAACACATCGACAAGGGACCTTGACTATTCCTGGATCCAATCGGCCGATAATACATGGAACAACCCAAAGGCCGTTTCGGCACATGCCAACATGGTTAGCACTTACCGCTATTTTTTAAATACCTTCGGGCGAAATTCAATAAACGGTAACGGGGGTTCACTTATATCATTCATTAATGTTGCCGATGATGACGGGCAGTCGATGGCCAATGCATTTTGGAACGGCGAGGCAGCATTTTTTGGTAACGGGGGTGGTTATTTTAAACCGCTTTCGGGAGCAATGGATGTAATGGCGCACGAATTGGGACATGGCGTGGTTGGAAATACTGCTAACCTGGAGTACTATGGGCACTCGGGCGCTATTAACGAAACGTTTGCCGATGTTTTTGGCAGCATGGTCGACCGCGAGGACTGGCTGATTGGCGAGGACATTGTTTATACCGATTATCACCCCACGGGCGCTTTAAGAAACATGTCGGATCCATACAACGGTGCCATTTTTCAGGACTGGGACAATGGCTGGCAACCCCGGCATGTATCTGAAATGTACATAGGCGAAGAAGACAATGCCGGTGTTCATTACAACAACAGTATCGGGAGTTATGCCTACCACCTTTTTTCTACAGCCGTATCGAAAGAAAAGGCCGAGCAGGTTTTTTACAGGGCGCTGGCATACTATTTAACAAAAAACTCACAATTTATCGATTTCAGGATTGCCGTTGTTCAGGCGGCAAAAGATTTGCATGGCGAAAATTCGAACGAAGTCCTTCAAGCCGCCAGTGCATTCGATCAGGTTGGTATTTACGATGAAAGCACCGTGGAAAAAGAGGTTGATTACGAAGTGAACTCCGGCGAAGATTTCCTGATGAGCTACGATACCGACGAGTTCTCCGATGCGACACTTTACCGTTCAACGGTAACGGCCGAAAACTTTTTTCAGGTTACCACAACCGACATGAAAGGCAAGGTGAGCATTACCGATGACGGAACGGCCCTGGTTTTTGCCGGAGAGGACGATTACATGAAATACATTGTGTTTGATGGTGACGATGTTGAAGAGGGAAACCTGTCGAGCGATGCTTTTTGGGACAACGTGGCCATTTCGAAAGACGGGAACCGGGTGGCAGGCATATCAACCGAAATTGATACCACCATTTACGTTTTCGACCTTAGTGCCGATCCCGTAACCGGTATGCAATTCAAGCTTTATAACCCTACAACCAGCCATTCAAATACAAACGCGGGTGGGGTGCTCTATGCCGATATCATTGAGTTTGACCACACGGGCGAATACCTCATTTACGATGCCTGTAACGTTTTTACATCCACTACGGCCGAGGATATCTATTACTGGGACATCGGGTTTATTAAAGTGTGGGATAACCAGGAAAACGATTTTGGCGATGGGCGTATTGAAAAACTCTTTGGATCGTTGCCCGAAAATGTGAGTGTGGGTAACCCGGTGTTTTCAAAAAATTCACCGTACATTATTGCCTTCGATTATTTCGACAATGTAAATGAAGAGTATTACATTTTGGGCTCCAATATTCAAACCGGTGAATTGGGGGCAATTTATACCAATACAACCCTGGGGTACCCCTCTTTCTCGAAATACGATGACAAAATTGCCTTTTCGGCATTAAGTACCGGGGGCGATGAAGTGGTGGCCGTTATTAACCTGGCCGACGATAAAATTAATGCATCGGGCGAAGATGCTACCGCATTAATTTCCGATGCCAAATGGCCTGTTTATTACACTACCGGCCAGCGCGACCTCGGGTTGATGCCCTTTGCCAACTTCACCGTCGATTATAAAACAGGGCCAGCGCCCATGGGGGTGCAGTTTATCGACCTTTCAACATACGACCCCGAAGGCTGGTACTGGACTTTTGAAGGGGGCACGCCCGAAACTTCGTACGAACAAAACCCGGTGGTTATGTATTATTCCCCCGGCAGCTACCAGGTATCGCTAACTGTTTGGAACGATTATGGCGAAAACATGAAGGTTAAAACCGGTTACATTAACATTAACCCTACTGCCGCCGAAATTTTCAGTGAAGCCGGTATTTCGTTTTATCCGAACCCTGCAAGCGATTTGATCTTTGTAAACTGTAAGGAGCACTTTGAATTAAGCCTGTTCGATTTAAACGGGCGCCTTTTGCTCAACGGCGTCAACAATAACCGTGTTGACATTTCAGGAATCGGGCAGGGAATGTACCTGATTGAAATTAATTCGGGCGAAAAGGTGCTGAGGGAGCGGTTTGTGAAGAACTAAACAAATGAAAGGGGTGAACAGGAAAAACATTTTATTGATGTAATGGAAACTTGTTAAGGTTCAAAGTTAAAGTTGTCGTAATCGCTGTCAATCAGTGCTATCAGTTTTACCAGGTTTTGTTCGCCGCGTTTGCGAAGGCGATTGGCCTTTATCATTTTCTTAATTTCCCGCTTGTTATCGGGGAAATATTTGATTACCGAACGGGCGTTGCCCCTTATCTCAACAACTTTTCCGTTTACCTTTAAAAAATAGAATTCTTTGGGATAGACTTTGTTTTTTGAGTTAAGGTTGTTCGAGTTGATCACATCGGCCAGGTGTTTTACATAAAGGGTAATGTTTCCTTCATGCAATACTTCAATCAAATCGTTTTTTCGCAGCTTAAACCCAATTTCTTCACCCGTGTATTTTATAAAACGGTGGGGTGTTGCCCCCGGTGCCGTTTTCATGCTAAAAGAACGTAACGTGTTTTTGTCAATGGTGAAGACTTTTAGCAGTGATTCGTTGTAAAAAACCAGATCGTTTTGGATGATGTTGAGCCTGATTTTTATTTCGTTGGCTACCTTTCCGCTTTCGAGGACAATATTACCAATTTGCCAGTCTTTATTCAGGTAAGGCGATCCTTCAAGCCCCAGTGGGTAGTAATAAATTTTCCCGTACAATTTTGTTTTTTCCTGTTGCAGGCCTTTTTCTTCATCTGCTGTGCAAACAAGCGTTGCGAGCAAGAGCATTGAAAAGGGCAAAATATATTTAATTTTCATGTGCTTCATTTTTAGTTAACTGAAAATTGAAAAACCGAACGATGAATGACCCCCGATGCATCAACAGCCTGTGCGACCGCGATGTAAGAACCCTTTTCGAGGGAGCTTTGCACGTTTACGCCCGTTATTTCCGAGAAGTTGTCAAGCACGGGTTTCCAGCACAGTACATCCCTGAAGTCGGCAAAATGGTGTTCGGATTTTATGTTGTTACCCGGATAATCTCCCGGCTGGTAAAAGGTTTCGATGTTCATCCTGATGGCATTTGGGGGCAGGTTAATATCGTGAAAACCACCATTGTTTGTGACAACCGAAAGGGCGCTCTCAATGAGCAATTCGCCGTAACACCTTATTTCGGGTTGAATTTCAATGCGTCTTATTTTGGGCGAGTTAAGCTCATTTATTTCGTTAATATTGTGAACCGGTACCCCGTCGACCAAAATCATGGGATTGTCGTAATAACCGGTGCGAACGGGATCGTATATCCGAAGCATCTTTTCGCCTTTTTCTTTTCGTATGCGGCAAAGCGGCAAAATTTCGAGTGTTATTTCTTCAAAGTTCGACAGGTCGACATACCTGCCCGGGGTTACTTTAAAGGCCGGTTCGCCGTAAAAAGGGTAGGCTTGTTTTTGTATCTCCGTTTGTTTTTTCGTGGTTGAAAAATAGGCTTTTTGCAATTGTGCCCGTTTTATGGCCAGTTCGGCAAATTCATTATTTTCAACATTTTCAGGAATGAAAAAGGGAATTTTTGATGGAGGGGACAGCCGGTTGGGAAAAATTGTAATGTCCATCTCCTTTTCTTTCGATGCCGTTTGTACAATTGCATCTTTTGTGCCGTAATACTCTTCGAGCTGAAAATGGAATTCCCCGTTCGGGTCGGTTCGGGTGTAAATAATACGTGGTATCGAATCGGGGATTGAGAAATAGACCATTTCGCCGGTGACCGGGTCTTTATCGTCCGATGTAACAACCCGTCCGCTTAGCGTGAGGCGGTTATATATTTTTGCATCATCGTTCAACGGGTATTCCAAAAAGTTTTCGGGTGCCGATGAAGGAATATGGGTTTTTGGGTTTTTGGGAATTTTAAAAGCCACGAACGAAATCCCTGCCTGTAGCGGCATGTTGTCTTTTTCGACCAAAAATTCAATCATGTCACTGGTATTGAATTCTTTTTTTGAAGCATAAACTTTTAGTGCATTGCCCTTTGTTTGGGGTATAACCTGTGTGTGGTACAGTGGGCTGTAATTGCTTTTTCCTTTTCGGGCCTCGTTGGTGTCGTTATGGCCAAAGCGGTTAATAACGGTAACAAGTGTTGAAGCTACATCGGGCGAGCCGGTTGCATTTCCGGTGTAAACCCTGAACAGGTAAATGCCTGTGCTAAGCGAATCTGGTATTACAAGATCGCCTTGCCAGTGGTTGTTTTCCCTTAAAAGTATTCTTGATGTAATTACTTTATTTTCATCGCACAAATCGGCATACAGTATGGTTTGTTTTGCCAGTGCCGAATTGGTAAGTGTGTTTTTAAACCAGATATTTTCGCCCGAAACGTATATCTTTTTGTGAATTTGCAGGTTGTGTTTTTCCGACTGGTAAGCCGGGCTGGCACCTGCTTTATGTTGGAACAATGCTGCAACAAAGATCAGTATGTATAAAATGCAGTTTCTCATTTTAAAATATTTCTAAAACCAAAAATCGGGTTTAACATTATAATAATCCTCACCCACGCCGCAATTAAAATCCTGGTTGGGTGCGTCGGGCATAACGTCGATTGTACGTACCCCCGAAAACGGTTCTGTTACCAGGGTTACCTTTATAACCCGGTCGCTGAACGATGCCGTGTTGAAGTAGCCAAAGGCCACTTTTGATGAGTCGGTTACACAATATATGTTCCCAATTATTTGCTCTTCGATGGGATCGAACAATTTGCCCGATGCCTCGGTTTGATTTTTCACGCTTCGCCAGAAACCGGCACCTTTTTCGGTAATGGTATATTGCTTCAGGTGGTAATAAAAGCTTGTGCTGTAAGCCAGCGAAATGGTTCCCTCGTATAGCGAAGTGTCGATGGGTTCGGGGCTCAGTGTGTAGTACGACAAAAAATGCAGGTCGCCCATAGGCAGTTCTTTTATGCGGTCGTCCTGTCCGTAGTCGTAAACATATATCAAATTCGATCTGAATTCTTTCCAGCAATAGTAGCTGAAAGTGGCTGCCATTTCGGTGGAATAAATGTAGTAATTCAGCAAGGCGTTCCATTTATAAAGAAACCCCACTTTGCTTCCGGGTTTCACCGAGGGAATAATCGAAAAGTTGATGCCCTCGAAATTGCGGACAACGGGTTCTCCCCAATAATTGTATTGTACATCTTTGAAGAGCGAATCGGTTAAATAAATCGAATCGATGGTGGTGTGTGGTACCATCTTTTCAACTTCCGAACGGTATTCTTCACCATCAGCAGTAACGATTTTCACAAAATAGTGTTCCCCTTCACGGGTATTAACAGGGGAATTTGTTTCATACAGGCCGTTTCTTATTTCGGTAGTGCCCCATTTTTCGTTGCTTAACGATTCGATGGTTACTTTAGCGCCTTGTTCGCTGGCAAAATAGGAGTGTTCGTTAAACCCGGCCGAGCGGGTGAGTTTTACCTGTGCGTGTTCCCCCTGGTCGGTAAGGATGCCTTCTACCACAAGCGCATTGGGATACTGCTCAATTTCGGGTTCGTAATAATCTTCACAATTTGCCAGTATTACCGGCAGTGCCAATATCGTATATATCAGGTATTTTTTCATTTTCAATTGCATTAAAACCAAAAATTATAGGTGAAACTGGGCACGGGTACACCAATGGCCGAAAATTGGTACATGGCGTAAGTTTTATAATCGTTCATCCGGTGTGGTTTTTGTTTGGTGTAATACACCGAAAAAGGATTGTGCCTGCCGTATACATTGTAGAGCGAAATGGTCCAACTGCTACGCCATTTTTGATTTTTCAGCAGGCTGCCTTCATAGGTGAAAGCAAGGTCGAGCCTGTGGTAATCATCCATGCGGTATTTATTTCTGTCAGAAAAATAGATGATTTCGTGGCTGCCAATGGAATACTTGTATTCGGGCAGGGTAACCGGCCTTCCGGTGCTGTAGGTAAAATTGGCCGAAACCGTAAACCGTCTCGTTAATTTATAGTTCATGGCCAGGGTCAGGTCGTGGGGTTTGTCGTAGTTCGAAGGGTACCATTCACCATTGTTGATCTTTTCTTCGGCAAATTCCCCGTCCATTTTTCTGAACGAACGCGACCAGGTATAGGCAAGCCACCCGGTCAGTTTCCCGGTCGATTTTTTTATCATCAGCTCGGCTCCATAAGCACGGCCTGATCCGTTAATCAGCACTTGTTCAAGATTATCGTTCAGGATGAGTTCAGCCCCGTTTTTGTAATCCACTTCGTTTTGGATGTCTTTGTAGTAAAATTCCAGCGATGTTTCAATGGTGTTGTCCCTGAAATTTTTAAAGAAACCGATGGCGTATTGATCCGAAATGAGGGGTGCAATAAACGGGTCGCTGGCTTTCCAGTAATCGGCCGGTGTTATCGATGTGCTGTTCGATATTTGCCTGATGTATTGCATGGTGCGGTTATAACCGAGCTTTACCGAGCCGGAGTTTAAAAGCTCGTAACGCAGGGCAAGCCGGGGTTCGGCCCCGTGATGAAAGCTGATTATTTCGCCGTTGTTGTATTTCTTCTCGCCCGAAACGGTAAGTTTGTTCAGTGGCGAACCATCAAGGTATGTTTTAACGGTTGATGGCCCTGTGAGTGCAAATCCTGAATATCGGAGGCCGGCAATAAGAGCAAGCTCAGGTGTTATGTCGAATTCGTCTTCGATGTATAATGCGGTTTCAAAAGCATGTTCGTTTTCCATTGTAAAACCCACCACGGCCGATGTGTCGGAATAGGGTGTTGATATTCCGGGGTTGGTGTAATAGCGAATGGCACTAATGCCGGCATTAATTTTATGGCGCACAAACCGGTTCGACGAAAAATGATAGGCAATCTGCTCTTCTTCAATGGAAGTGTTAAGGTTATATTCATAATTTTTTGTGCTGAAATCGGCTACATCCGATTCATAACGGCTAAAATTGACAGAAAGGTTTCCGGAGTTAAGGTTATTTATAATGTGGTTCCATTTTAGTGAACCAATGAGGTTTCCGTAGCCGTACTCGGCATTTTCGAAATAGTAAAAATAGTCGTTACTGCCGTAGGCAAAAAGGCTTAATTTGTTTTTGGGGTTGACCGTGTAATCGAACTTGGCGTGAAAATCGGAAAAATTGGCTTTGCTTTGCTGAAGCTGATAGTTATTAAGCAGTTTCAACATCCAGCCCGAATAAGTTGAGCGTATTCCGGCCATAAAAGTAAGTTTGTCTTTTACTATCGGGCCTTCAACCGACAGGCGGCTGTTGATGATGCCAATGCCCCCGTCGACTTTGATTTTTTCGTTGCCCGCTTTTTTCAGGCCAATATCCATTACCGATGAAATACGGCCACCGTAGCGTGACGGGATGCCCGATTTGTAGAGTGTAACATCGCTCACAATAACCGGGTCGAGCATCGAAAACAGGCCAAACATGTGCGATGTATTGAAAACGGGCGCGTCGTGTACCAGTATCAGGTTTTGGTCAATATTGCCGCCACGCACGTTAAAGCCCGATGCATTTTCGCCTGCCGATTGCACACCGGGAAGCATTACCATGCTTTTTATCAGGTCGGTTTCGCCCATGAGCACCGAAAGCTTTTTTATCGATTTCATGTTCAGTTTGACCATGCCCATCGATGTTGAACGATAATTATCCTCGGGACGCTCGGCCAGCACATTTACCTGTCCCAGGGCAATCGATTTTTCGTAAAGTTCAACATCAAGGCTTCCGCTTGAGATGATATCAATTTCACGCAGTTCGTCGTTTAGTCCGATAAACGAAAATTTTATAACGTGCTGACCTACCGGGAGCTCAATTTTATAGTATCCGTTAACATCGGTCGATGTGCCTTTTGAAAGTTTTTCGCACAGAACCTGGGCACCGGGAACGGGTGTCTTTGTTTTTCCGTCCATAACCCGGCCCGTGAGAACTGCTTTACGGTATTTGCCTTTTTCTAAGGGGTTACCAATTATTATAATGTTGCTGCCTGTCTGAACATTGTCGGTTGCCATAAGCCTTCCGGGCATGACGACCAGGTTGCCCTGAAATTCAATAAAGTGCAGTTCATGTTCTTTCAACAGGTTTGAAATGAATTCATCGAGGTATTGCGGTTTATTTATTTGGGGCGTCTCAATCCCCGATACCCAGTCGTTGTTATAAAAAATTTTAATGCCCTGTTCGGCTTCCAGTTTGGCAGTAAATTGTTCAAACGATAGGTTGCTGTAAGCGTTATTAATGGATATATTTGATGGTTCCTGCGCTTTAAGCTGAGTAAAAAGCAATAATAAAGCAATCCAAAAAACGTGTTTGGTCACGGTTTGTAAATATTGGTTAATATTAGATTTTGCAAATAAACAAATTATAATTGCCCCTCAAAAAATTGAGGGGCAATTTAAGTTTGAACCTACATAATTTTGCAAATTAAAGTAAACTGTGAAAAAAATTTCCTCTCCTATTAATGTTTTGTTAACCTAAAAAATGTTTATCCTGTTTAATTAAATCAGGCAGATTCATTGTTACTGATTAATGATTTCCAAAAAGGTTTAATTAAAAATTATTTTTTTTGAATTAATTGGTTTTTTAATTCGCATAAGCAGTCTCAGTATGGTTCTTTTATGTTAATTTAAATAACTTTAAGCCGAATGTTATTCTAAAACAATTGTTACATCCATGGTGAAGTCATCATAAATGAGGTTGTCGCCAAGGTTTTGGAAAAACTTTCCCGAGCCATATTTGACATTGTATTCGCTGCGGTCGACAGTTATTGTTGCCGTAAAAACATTGCCCTCACGGCTTGCTTCAAACTCAACAGGTTTGGTAATATCCCTGATTGTAAGTTTCCCATTTACGGTGTAGTTTCCGTTCCCCTTGTGGGTTCCACTGGTAATATTTAGTGTGGTTTCGGGGTATTGTTCTACGCCAAAAAAATCGTCCGATTTGAGGTGGCCTACAAGTTTTTCGTTTAAAGTCCCCTCGGGAAGGTCATCGCTTGTAATGGTTCTCATATCAACTACAAATATGCCCGACTCAATTTTGCCGTCTTTCAAAATGAGCAAGCCTTCTTTGAGCTGTACTTTCCCATAATGTTTTCCTGCTACTTTTTTCCCGGTCCATTTCAGTTCCGATTTTTCGGTGTCAACACTAAGTGTTTCGGCAAAAATGCCTGATGAAATAAGCATTGCCAAAAATATTCCTGTAATTGTTTTCATTTTTCATTTTTTAAAGTTTGTATAAGAACAGCAATGCAATTAAAAGGTTTATTATTTTGTGTTAACGGAATGTTAAACAGTTTTCTACAGGTATATGAAGTTTGCGCTTTAACAGCAACAAGCCATAAAAAAGTTACGTTTTATAGTTCTTCTCGAGTTTCTGACCTGTAAAAAACGAATAACTCATTAAAGCATCATGAAGTTTTTTATTAAATGCAGAATGTTTATTTTAACCCCAAAATTAACATCTTTTACTTTGAAAAAATTAAAACTGCAAAATATGGGTTTTTATCGGAATATGATTTGAATCATTATTGATTTATGAAGCTTAAGGTATATATTTTATAGATTTGGAAACACTTACAGGGATAAATAAAAACACTTACTAATTAATCAATTACTTACAATGAGAAAATCTTTACTTTTGCTGATTTCCTGCTTATTGCCTTTTCTATTTTATGGGCAGGATAAGAATGACGATAAAACGTATCTCGACACTTCACTCAATTTTGAAACCAGGGCTGAGAAACTGGTTGACTTGATGACGCTTGAAGAAAAAATTTCACAACTTGGCAACAATTCTGCCGGAATTCCCCGGTTGGGAATAAAGCCATACGAGTGGTGGAACGAGTGCCTGCATGGGGTGGCCCGTGCCGGTATTGCAACCGTATTTCCACAGGCTATAGGCATGGCTGCTACCTTCGATCTCGACATGATGTCGGAAGTAGCTAACGTGATAAGCGATGAAGCCCGTGCCAAGCACCACGAGGCTTTTCGAAACAATGACTTTAGCCGGTATAAAGGATTGACTTTCTGGTCGCCAAACATCAATATTTTCAGGGATCCGCGCTGGGGCAGAGGACACGAAACTTATGGAGAAGACCCATACCTGACAGGGCAAATGGGCATTCGTTTTGTTAAAGGCCTGCAGGGCGACCACCCCAAATACCTCAAGCTTGTGGCTACGGCAAAACACTACGCCGTGCATAACGGGCCCGAACCCGAACGTCATTCATTTAACGCTGTGCCCAATGCGCGCGACCTGTGGGAAACGTACCTGCCGGCCTTTTACGACCTGATGGTAGAAGGGAAGGCGTATTCGTTAATGGGGGCATACAACCGCGTTGATGGCGAGTCGGCTTCGGCAAGCTGGATGCTGCTTGAAGATATACTACGTGACAAATGGGGATTTGAAGGTTACGTCGTTTCCGATTGTGGTTCCATTCGTGATATTTATGCTTTCCATAAAATTGTCAATTCTCCCGAAGAAGCTGCAGCAATTGGTGTACGCAGAGGCTGCGACTTAAATTGCGGCGCTGTATACCAGCAGCATCTTTTTGAAGCAGTTCAACAGGGACTGATCGATGAAGGGGAAATTGATCTTGCTGTGTACCGCCTTATGCTTGCCCGAATGAAACTGGGGATGTTCGATCCGCCCGAAATGGTGCCTTTTGCTCAAATACCCTACGAGGTTAATGATTGCGAAAAACACGATGCCCTGGCACTTGAAATGGCACAAAAAACAATGACTTTGTTAAAAAACGATGGTACATTGCCTTTGAAAAAGAACAAAATCAGAAAAATTGCCGTAATCGGGCCCAATGCGAACAGCGTGGTTGCCCTGCGCGCAAATTATCACGGCGAGGCTTCAAACCCGGTAACCATACTCGATGGCATTAAAAATACTGTGGCGAAAAGAACAAAAGTGTACTACAACGAAGGGTGTCCCATTGTTGAACATGAAAAAGATCAAAACCGCCACGATGTGATTGAATCAAAATATTTATCGACGACCGATGAAAACGGAAAAACGGTAAACGGCTTAAAAGGTGAATATTTTAACGGAATTAATTTTGAAGGACCTCCCGTTGTGACAAAAGTGGATGACCAAATCCGTATGTTCTGGATGGAAGGTTCCCCAACTTCTACGCAAGTGGCACAGGGAATGTTAACAGATGAACAACAGGTAAACAGTGATTATTTTTCCATTCGTTGGACAGGAAAGCTTAAAGCTCCTGAAACAGGTACCTGGGAAATTGGTTTTGTTTCAGACGATGGTGTTCGTTTATACCTTGATGGTGAGTTAATTGCAGAGGATTGGACTGTTCATGATATGATGCCTACCATATCGAAGGTGGACTTTGAAGCGGGTAGGGAATATGATATAAAACTTGAGTATTACGAGGAAATGGGCGATGCCGGAATATGGCTGGTTTGGAAAAAAGTTGAAGAACAGAAAAAAGTTGAAAAAGGTCCCTTTGAGCCTTCGGAAGAAATGCTGAAAGAAGTGGCTAAAGCCGATGTCGCTGTATTTGTTGGAGGACTCGATGCCAACTGGGAAGGCGAAGAGATGCGGGGCCTCAAAGGTATTGAAGGCTTTAACGGTGGCGACCGTACAAAAATTGAACTTCCCGAATCGCAGTTGAAAACAATCAGGGACATGCAGGCTACGGGCACACCGGTCGTGTTTGTTTTAATGGCAGGTAGTGCCATCTCTTTCGACGGGCTTGAAGAAAACCTGCCGGCCATACTCATGGCCTGGTACCCCGGACAGCGTGGTGGCGATGCCGTTGCCGATGTGCTGTTTGGAGAATACAATCCCGCGGGTAGATTGCCGGTTACCTTTTATACTTCAACTGATGAGCTGGCCGATTTTACCGATTACAACATGCAGGCCGGAAAAGGTTTTACCTACCGTTATTACAAAGGTGAACCCTTGTATCCTTTTGGACACGGTTTAAGTTTTACCAATTTTGAATACTCGGCCATAAAGGTTGATAAAACCACCATTTGCAACGATGATGAGTTTACCATTACCGTAAACGTGAAAAATGTTGGCGATATGGATGGCGAAGAAGTCGTTCAATTGTATGTGAAAGATGTGAATTCGGAAATGGTTATGCCCAATAAACAGTTAAAGGGCTTTGAACGGGTTGCCCTTAAAAAAGGTGAAGAAAAAACCATTAGCTTTACACTGAAAGCAGCCGATGACCTTAAATATTACAGTGCACGTTACAAGCGTTACCTGGTTGAACCCGGTGATTTTGAAATCCAGGTTGGTGCATCAAGTGGGGATATTCGCCTGAAAACAATTGTATCCGTGGAATAAATACCAAATTTTTGTTTTGCAGGATTGAGGCTGTCTCAAAAGTATAAATTGACCACTAAAACAGGCAGAAAAGAATTATGTGAAAATCGCAAAGGTTTATTTTAGATAAATATACGCTTTGCGAAATTGAAAAAAAGCTTTGCGTTGTTTGTGTGGAACAGTTCTTTTGAGACAGCCTCTTTTTTCTAAGATGGGATTTAAATGATTCGATAATTGACAAAAAAAAGTATACCCATTACGGGCATACTTTATGAAAGTATCTCTTTAAAAACGTATGATTCAGTTTCGAAAAATTAAGCTTTGTTACTTGCTGATTCGGTTATGAAAGCAACTCCTACTGCGATGATAAATATTCCGAATGCGATTCCTAAGTACAACATAACTTTAAATTTTTAATTGATTTCACTTCAAAAATAAGTCAAACAATTGGAATAAAAAGGGCTGAAAGTGCCGGTTTTTATGAACGTGCAATATGTTTTGACGAATGGTTGTTTTGTTGGGATTAAAGTGATTCCTGGAATTTGAAGCAAGCCAAAAATGAAGGCCTGTCTGGCAAGACAAAAAGCTTGTTAAAGCTTAAGTCTCCTAATTATGAGAGATATTTTGAAACAGTAGTGTCCGGTAAAAATTACAGCAATTGAGCCCCCGTCAATAAGGGCTTTACTGAATCGCATCTTTGAAAAGAGGCTTTAGCCCAACGTGACAATCAGGATGTTAGCTCATTCATCTTTGTCGCTATCGGAGATAGGGATTATTTGTGAATAATCCGGTTAAAGAAGTTCTGTTCCACTTTTCCACATCAGTGCCTGGCTTAATTCTGACTTTTCAAACTGATTGCATACAACAAAATTAGGCGTTAGTGCGGTGAAAATAACTCACACAAACAGCTATATGCGTGTAATAAAAATGTTTAAAGGTTGTATTTTCGAAAAAAACAAAAAGCGTTACAAGTCAGGATAAGTTGTTATAATAAAAAAAGTCGGACACGAATGTCCGACCTACAGTTGAGGTACCTGGCGGAATCGAACCGCCGTAACCGGTTTTGCAGACCGGCGCCTAGCCACTCGGCCAAGGTACCATTTCTTAGCGCGTGCAAAGATATTAAAAAATTATAAATTCCAAATTCCACCCCGAAGCTTCGGGACCAAAAACCAAAATAAAATTAGAAGTATGTGTCAGATATTGGGAATCAGTAAAATCAAAACGAGGAATATTTCAAACGTGATTGCTGTTTGTTTTCAGCCATCAGCTCTTCGCCTATTTCACCGGCTCATGGTAACACTTACCCGTTTTATTTGTCCACCCATGGGCGGGTTCATTTTCGAGACCTTTATGGTTGCTTTTTCGATACAATCGAATTCGGTGTACAAACGGTCTAGAATGCGGCTGCAAATGTTTTCGAGCAGGTACGACTTAACTTCCATCTCTTCTTTAATCAGGTTGTAAACTTTTTGGTAGTCAAGAGCATCGTTGAGGTGGTCGGTTTTTCCGGCTTTTGTGCAATTTGTCTCAATTGATGCATTCAGCAAAAACTTGTTTCCAACAACCTGCTCTTGTTCAAAATGCCCGTGGTAGGCATAAAATTCCATTCCTTCAATTTCAATTAATCCCATGCTTTTTTCATTTGTGGTGCGAAATTAGTAAAATTTAATCCCGGTAAAGTGTTATCTGACCAAAATGTAAATTGTCGCGGCCCTTTTTCATTTTTTTTAATGTGTTGCTTGATGTACGGGTACTTCAATTATCTTTGCTTTTTTAAAAAAAGGAAAAATATTATGGCTGAAAATTCTGAAAATAAGGCTGGCGCTCCCAAAGTCAGGAATTTTATTCACGAAATTGTTGAAAACGACCTTCTCGAGAAGAAAAATGACGGAAGGGTGCATACCCGTTTTCCGCCCGAACCCAATGGCTACCTTCATATTGGACATGCCAAAGCAATATGCCTCGATTTTGGAACGGCCGAAAAATTTGGGGGGAAATGCAACCTGCGTTTCGACGATACCAACCCTTCAAAAGAGGATCAGGAATATGTCGATTCCATTCAGGAAGATATTAAATGGTTGGGTTTTGATTGGGAAGACCGCCTTTTTTACGCTTCCGATTTTTTCGATAAGCTGTATGCGTTTGCAGTAAAACTGATTAATGAGGGAAAAGCTTATGTTGACCAACAGCCTGCCGATGTTATCAGCCAACAACGGGGAACACCAACAAGGCCGGGTATTGAAAGCCCGTACCGGAACAGACCTGTTGAGGAAAGCCTCGACCTGTTTGCAAAAATGAAAGCAGGTGAATTTCCAAACGGGGCAATGGTTTTGCGTGCCAAAATTGATATGGCATCGCCTAACATGCACATGCGCGACCCGCTTATGTACCGAATTATTCATGCCGAACACCACCGTACGGGTAACAAGTGGTGCATTTATCCCATGTACGATTTTGCCCATGGTCAGTGCGACTTTTTCGAAGGGATTACCCATTCATTGTGTACCCTTGAATTTGAAATACACCGGCCGCTGTATAATTGGTTTATCGACCAGTTGGCCGATAGTGATTACCGTCCCCGCCAAATTGAGTTTTCGCGCCTCAACCTTACTTATACCATGATGAGCAAGCGCAAATTGCTCCAGCTTGTAGAAGAGGGTTTAGTAAATGGTTGGGACGATCCGCGTATGCCAACCCTTTCGGGCTTGCGCCGCAGGGGGTTCACACCGGCTTCGATACGCAACCTTGTAGAAAAAGTGGGCATTACAAAAACTGAAGGCACTGTTGATATGGCCGTTCTGGAACACGCTGTTCGCGAAGACCTGAATAAAACAGCTCAACGTGTTATGGGTGTTTTAAATCCGCTTAAGGTTGTTATAACTAATTATCCCGAAGGTGAAGTTGAAATGATGGAGGCAGTGAATAATCCCGAGGATGAAAGCATGGGGAAACGTGAAGTGCCTTTTACAAAAGAAATATTCATCGAACGCGACGACTTTATGGAAGACCCGCCGCGTAAGTTTTTCAGACTGGCACCCGGCAGGGAAGTAAGGTTGCGCTATGCCTATTTTGTAACCTGTACCGATGTTGTGAAGGATGAAAACGGAGAAATTACCGAGCTGCATTGTACCTACGATCCTGCATCGCGAGGAGGTAATTCTCCCGACGGGCGCAAGGTTAAAGCAACACTGCACTGGGTTTCGGCAACGGAGAACACGAAGGCTGAAGTACGGCTTTACGACCGCCTGTTTAATGTTGAAGACCCCTCGGGCGATAAAGACAAAGATTTTAGGGAACATCTGAATCCCGATTCATTACAGGTCAGGCCGGTTTGTTACATCGAGCCGTTTGTTGATGGTGCGCAACCCCTCGATCAGTTTCAGTTTGAGCGCCTCGGTTATTTTATTGTCGATAAGGACTCGACAAAGGGGAAAATGGTGTTTAACCGCACGGTAACGTTACGCGATAACTGGGCAAAATTTTCGAAAAAGTAAGAAAGGGACTCCCTGTCTGGTTTTATAGTGAAAACCATTTTTAAGGATGGTAATTTTACAGTAATGCATAATAATTATTTAGCGTAATTGTAAATCAGTCTTTCTTGTCCGACCATTTATGCATGTCAAACGGCCAATAATTTATTGCAAAATTGCTGCATCATTATAACTATTTGAGCTGTTTGTTAAATAGTTGATCAATTACTTCATAAAGAAACTCACAAGAGCTATATTTAAAACTTAAATCAAAACTTATGAAAATGAGAATAGCACTTAAGTGTTTCCTGATTTGTTCATTATTACTTATGATGTTTGGCTGTGATCTTTTCCAGTTGCCTCCCACATGCCAAATTACCAGCCCACAGGAAGGGGATGAATTTGAGCAAAATACAACGGTAACGATATCAGTTGATGCTTTTAATCTGTTTTCCGGAATGTTAGAAGTGAAATATTTTATTGATGATGTTGAAATTGGTTCGACAAGTAATTCCCCGTTTAATTTTGACTGGAGTACAAACAACGTTGAATCGGGGCAGCACACGATAAAAGCTAAAGCCATTGACAACAATGGATTAGAAACCGAAGATGAGATTTTGGTTACAATTATTGCAATTGTTGATATTCCACAAGTAATAACGCTTAATGTTACCGAAATAACGAATAGCTCTGCGGTGTTAAACGGCAACATAACCTCCGATGGTGGTACGACCATAACCGAATGTGGTTTTTACTGGAGCAAAACTAACCAGATACCCGATGCAGGTGATAACGTGGAAGCCGTTAGCAGTACTACGGGTAATTACAGCACAACGGTTTCAGGTTTAGAAGCAGGTACTGACTATTATTACAGGGCTTTTGCTGCCAATAGTGAAGGGACAACGTTAGGGGACCCGGTTAGTTTCCAAACCAGTGATGATTCAGGTTCCGGAGAAATTGCCTATGGTTCCTTTTCCGACTCCCGCGATGGTCATACCTATAAAACCGTAACCATTGGTGCCCAAACCTGGATGGCTGAAAACCTTGCATACCTGCCAGCCGTAAGCCCGTCTAATGAAGGATCTACCACTGAACCCAATTACTATGTGTACGATTACGAAGGAAGCAGCGTAAGTGCTGCTAAAGCCACCGACAATTACAACATTTATGGTGTATTGTACGACTGGCAGGCAGCAATGGAGGTATGCCCTGCCGGATGGCATTTGCCTGAAGATGATGAATGGACACAATTGGAGGTTTATTTAGCAGAAAATGGTTTTGGCTATGAAGGTAGCGGAGATGATATAGGGAAAGCATTGGCAGCTAAAACACACTGGGCTAATCCTGGTGATTGTATTCCCGGTGATATTGGCAGAGATTTGTCAGATAATAACAGCAGTGGTTTTAGTGCCCTTCCTGCAGGCTACCGCGATGATCTTGGATACTTCACCGGCATTGGCCATAACGAACATTGGTGGAGTGCTACAGATTCTGGAAGTTATTGGGCGATTATCAGGGAAGTGGGATATAGGAGTTCAGGTGTGAGCAGTTACAGTGATGACCGTGATAACGGATTCTCTATCCGATGTGTGAAGGATTAATATGTTTGATTCTTTTTAGGTGCCGTGAGAGAGTTAAAAATTTGAAAGAATCAATATACTTTTTTTACCATAGTGTCCCTGTAGTAGTGTTTTAATATTTGCTCTACGGAATATCCTTTGCGGCTCATACAGGCTGCACCAATTTGGCACAGGCCCACACCATGTCCCCAACCGGCGCCGTGAAGGATAAACTTTTCAGGAAGGTCTTCGGCAATTATTCCATTTTTTTCTACAACAAAAGCAGAACTGTACAGGTGACTTTCCGATAACCATTTTCTTATCTCCAGCTCTTTGCCAACAACCATCACCCGGTTTGTCCCTGCAATTTTCAGGCGGATAATCCGCCCGGATGGTCCCCTTTCCAACGGAACAAGGTCGATGATGTTTCCGAAGTTGATTTCTGATTTTCGGGTAATTAATTCAGCGATTTCTTGCTGGCTGTATTCCACTTTCCATCGGTAAAAATTGATGGTTTCCTGATCAAAGTCAACCATTATTTGCTTCAGAACAGAGGGATCGGATGTGTTACAGAAAGCCTTGGGTGAAGTTTTGTAGTATTTTTCGTTGTTTATGTCTACAGCGTTTTTTCCCTTTTTGGCATCAGCATCGGGTATCGATGTCAGGTAGGGAACATGTTCGGGTTGCCACACATTTTCAAAATTTTCGGTAATTCCCCCGCAGCATTTCGAAAAACGGGCATCGCATATTTCGTTGTTAATTACGATCACTTGTCCTTTGGTTGATTCTACGGCCTTTTCTGCATTTTTTGAAATAACTTTTGTAATTCCCTGGTAGCGCTGGCAGTGGTCGTCGGCACACACGTCGAAGGTTGAATGGTCTTCCCTGTCGTACCATTTTATGAATTCTTGACGGTTGTTGTTTTTATCAGCCGAAACGGTTAGTCGGGCAGTTTCTTTTCGCAAGTGTTTCCTGTTCAATTGTGCCAGTAGCCAGCTTCGTGAAACAATGGCATGAACCTGGAGGAGTACCGTGTCGTTCATGGCGCTCATTTCGCTCGAAATGACACTTTTTAGGTATTTTTCTACAGGTATATTGTTTAGGGCCCTTATTTTGTTTTCTTCAATTTGCAGAAGAAGCTCTCCCTCGAACTCTTGATCTTCATATTGTTGCCAGTGAAAACCTGTGCCGATAAGGACTTTTTGAAGCACAAAAGTTGAATTATTTTCAGGCACAAGGTGAATTTTTTTTTCGTAGCAAAACGAGGTTTCAATTGCCCCTTCATTAATCAGGGCTGAGTAAAAACCCTGGTCGATTTTTTGCCCGTTAAACGTGAATGTGCCGTTTAGTTGAAAATCAATTGTTTCGTCAGCAAATATGCCAACATGGATTATGGGTTCTTTATTAAAATTCAATTATACAGGTTTTATGCAAATTAGAGTTTGATTTCTGGGGGAATATCAAGCGAAATTTCCCGGAATATCTGCATCAGGTCCTCTTCTGTAATTTTTTTGAAATCTTCTTCACGCGGTGTAACCATAATGCCCCCAAACTCTGCACTTGCCGGGCTAACCATAATGCGTTCCGGGTCGTTTTTGAAAAAGCATGACGGGCGTTGTGCTTTCCGTGGAAAGATTATCAATCGGTAAAGTCCTTTGTTGTTGCTTGCCATAATATTTAACAATGGTTCGCTTTTGTCTTCCGGCAAAGGAAGCTTCTTGTATAACTGGGCGAAGAAATAATCAATGGGCTCTTTCCATTCCGATTCAACCATAATGGCATTCATCGGGAATTTGGGAATTACGTATACCCGTAAATCTTCTTTTTCAAAAAGAACGGTTCTTTTTTTGTGGTTCTGATTTTCAATTTCGCTGTTAATGGGAAAATTTGAAGTTGGTGCCGACTGAAAATGAAAATGATCGGGGGCAGAAGCTCCACAAAGCGGACCATTGTAAAATACCGTGTACCCTTCGAGTAAAGCGGTGAGTTCAAGCATGTCGATGATGCGGTTTTTTATTCTTTGCGGACGGTGTTTAATTTCCGAAACGGTTAAATGGCGTATAAAAATGGGGAAGGGGTTTACGAGCAGCAGGTATTTTTTGTGTATGATTAACCCCTTTTGCTCGGTGTCGAGGTTTTTGAGGCACAGGAAACAAGGCCTTTTTTCGATTACATTTTGTTGCAAATTGGCACAGGTTGAGCGTGCGCGTGAGGGATTGTGCTGAATCACAAACGGGAATCCATTAACTGCTATATCGCGGGTTTTGGTCAGCTCAAAGTGCTGATAATGTGTTTTGGCCATCTTCCATGTTTCCAGTTGCTGCTGGTACATGAAGTCGATTTTTTCGGGCCAGGTTAAATCACTCATTTCCGGGGGTAAAGTAAGAATATGCGCATCTTCCATCATCACAAAATTTTCTCCAGTGCTAATGTAGAAAGATTTTATGTTTTTTTGTGCAAAAGTATCCGCGAAAAATTAAATCGGTATTTTTATCCCTTAACCTTATCTTTGCTGTAAAAAAGTTATTTATTATGACCGGAAAAGATCTACGCCTTGTATTTATGGGAACGCCCGAATTTGCCGTGGCCAGTTTAAAAGCATTGTGCGAAAACGGTTACAATGTTGTGGGGGTTGTTACTGCTCCCGATAAACCATCGGGACGCGGGCAGGTATTGACGGAATCTGCCGTTAAGCAGTATGCTGTAGAAAAGGGGATTAAGGTGTTGCAACCCGTTAAATTAAAAGATCCCCGGTTTATTTCGGATCTAAAAAAACTTGAGGCCGATTTGCAGGTTGTGGTTGCTTTCAGGATGTTGCCAGAGGTTGTGTGGGATATGCCCCCGTTGGGAACCTTCAACCTGCATGCATCGCTATTGCCCCGTTATCGTGGGGCTGCCCCGTTAAACCGGGCAATCATTAACGGCGATACCGAGTCGGGAGTGACTACTTTTATGTTGCAGCACGAGATTGATACAGGAAAAATCATTTTTCAGGAGAAAACCGAGATTGGCCCCGATGATAATGTGGAAGTACTACACGATAAACTGATGAAAATGGGGGCAAGACTTGTACTGAAAACCGTTGATGCCCTTGCTGATGGCAACGTGAAAATGATTTCACAAAGCGAACTTGTAAAAAAGGGAATTGAGCCTTCGGCTGCACCAAAAATTTTTAAAAACGACTGCCTTATTAATTGGGTGAACGATGTTTTTCAATTGAAAAATTTTATCAGGGGTCTGAGCCCATATCCCGGGGCATGGACTCATATTGTTGCTGAAAACGGGAAAAAAACAACCGCCAAAATATTCAGGGCCGATGCCGAAACGGAAAGTTATACAATTGAACCGGGCAGCATCTATTCCGACAACAAAAGCTTTCTGAAAATTGGTTGCAGCAACGGCTGGCTCGATGTTAAAGAGATACAGCTGGCCGGGAAAAAACGAATGCAGGTTGATGAATTTTTGCGCGGGGTTACTGCTATCGAAAACTGGAAATGTATTAATGAATAAACGGATCAATATTTTTCTGAAAATCTGCAGTAAAGGAGTTTGCCCGGTACGTTATGTTGCATCCGGGAAAAGCATGATTTTTTAATCGCGTGGTTTCTTTCTACGCAGGTATAATTTGTTTCCTGCAACGGGTTTTTCACCTTTTTTCATCCGGTTAAGGCGGTAGAGCCGGTTAAGGGTTATCCCGTATTTTTGTGCGACATCGTGCATGGTTTCCCGTGGTTTCAGTACATGGAAGTCGTTTCCTTTTTGGGCAACATAATTTTTGCGTTCGAGATAAAGAAAAGTGTTGACCGGGGGGTGTGGGGCATCGCGGGGCAAGTCGTTGTATAGGTATATTTCCCAAAGTTTCATATTGAATTCGCGAGCAATGCTTTCGTAAGTGTCGCCTGCAATGGTGTATATCGCGTCGAGTCCGTTTATTTCTAACACTTCGCGTTGTTGGTAGGGGTTCAGGGTAATGTTGTCAAATGCCTCCTGAACTTTGTTTTTTGCTTCGTCAATGTGGTTTGTTTTTCCTTCGCGTGCCAGTATGTTTTGGTCGGGGAGTTGTTCCGGTGTTATTTCGTCGAGCCGATGTAGTTCTTCATCTTTAATAATTTTGATCAATCGGTGGGCATAATTGCGATCGGTGGCATAACCGGCTTTTTTTAGCCCGTGTGCCCAGGCATTGTAGTCCTTGTGGCTCAGGTTGAAAAGGTGTCTGTAACGGGGGTTTTCCATTAAAAAATCGGTATGGTCGACATAAGAATCTTCAACGCTTCGGTATACGCGAAAACATTCATGCAGCTTGTCGTCGTTGTGATAGGTACGTGCACCCTTCCAGTCTTTCTTGCATTTTATCCCAAAGTGGTTGTTCGATTTACGGGCAAGCACACTGTTCCCGTTTTCCGACTCGAGGCATCCCTGGGCCATGGTAATGCTTGCCGGTATGCCGCTGCGGTGCATCTCCCTGATGGCTATGTTTTTATAGGTGTCGATGTATTCTTTCCTCGACATGCGGGTTTGCGAATTGGCAAACAGGGTAATGAAGAGTAAAACGGTTACGATTATGAATAACGACTGTTTCATGGTAGCCAATATCGGTTTAATAAAAAACTGGTGGCCCTTTTTAAACGCCACACGAAGCCGGTTAGTATTTGCCCGCCTTAATCATAACGGCAAATTTAATTATTTTTGAAAGCCGGGAAAGGCTTTGTTAATAACTCCGAAAAAGTTGTATTTTTGAAGAAACTGCCTGTGATGAAAGAAAAAGTTATTTCGATTAGCTATTTTGAATTTGAAGCTTTTGACGAACTATCAGCCGGTGATGCGTTACTTGTTCAAAAAGCACGCGATGTTGCCAAAAATGCCTGGGCCCCTTATTCGGGTTTCAAGGTTGGGGCAGCTGTTAAGCTTAAAAACGGTGAAGTTGTTACTGGTAACAACCAGGAAAATGCAGCTTATCCGTCGGGACTTTGTGCCGAGCGGGTGGCTCTTTTTGCAGCCAATGCCAATTTCCCCGATTCCCCGGTTCATACCATTGCACTTACTGCCTTAAACAAAAACGGACTGGTACGTGAGCCTGTAAAGCCTTGTGGTGCATGCCTTCAGGCAATTGTTGAAACTGAAACCCGTTTCGGAAAACCCATCAGGCTGATTCTTGACGGAAAGGACAAAATCTTGCTGGTTAACGGGGTAAAACACTTGCTCCCGTTAAGTTTTGGAAAAGATGCGCTTTTGACTTGAATGGTTTATTAATTAAAATGCAAGCCATAAATTATCGTTGGGAACGGGCGCAGTAATTGAAACGGGTTCTTTCGATACCGGATGTACAAATTCAACTTTCCGTGCATGCAGGTGAATGCCGCCGCCGGGGTTCGACCGGGGGAAACCGTATTTCATATCGCCTTTTATGCGGCAGCCAATGGCCGCCAGTTGTGCCCTTATCTGGTGGTGACGCCCGGTATGCAACTCCATTTCGAGCAGGTAATAATTGTCCGATTTTCCAATTAACCGATAGGAGAGGATTGCTTCCTTGCTATTTGGTACTTCGTTATCGTTAGCGTACGACTTGTTTTGTTTCGTGTTCCGGGTTAGCCAGTGCCGCAGGGTTCCGCTTTCGGGGCTGGGCATTTTGTCAACCACGGCCCAATAGGTTTTCTTAATGGCATTTTTTTCTTTAAACATTTGGTTAAGCCGTGTGAGTGCTTTACTTGTACGGGCAAAAAGCACCACGCCGCTTGTGGGCCTGTCGAGGCGGTGTGTTACCCCGAGGAAAACATTGCCGGGTTTGTTGTATTTAGCTTTGATGTATTCCTTTACCGATTCACTTAATGGTTTATCGCCGGTTTTATCGCCCTGTACAATGTCCGAACATTGCTTATTTACGGCTATAATGTGGTTGTCTTCGAAAAGGATTTCCATATGATATGTTAAAATTACAAAAAAAACGATAATAGCAATTTGTTTTTATAATTGAAATGAATTTATGACTAATGATCAGTGTTAAAGTTTCATAAAATAGATTGTCATAAAGTAATATAAATCTACTTTTAGTGGTTTACCATTAACAGTCGCCCAGATTTGCAGATTAGGTTGAGGGAGAAGTTTTTGTTTGGGTTTTCGATAACGGTCCAACAGGTAGCCTTAACATATAAAATGAAAACACATGAAAAGTTTTTATTTAGTAGTGGGGATACTTTTTCTATCCCTCGAACCTCAAAGCCTTTTTTCACAGGAAAGTGAATTCGACCTTAAAGGTTACAAAACAACCGATTATGCACGTTCGAGTCTTGAACTTCAGTTTGACCTAACTGAACAAGCAGGTATTACAACAAGTACGACCGATAATCTTATTGTCGTGGAAACGGAAGCTACAAATAAGCAAAGCAATTTTGGGCTTGACCTTGATCTAAACTATTCAAATATTGTATTGTCAAAAAACAAGGTACTTGAATATGGAGTAAACCTTATCCTGAACAATTCATTCTTAAAAAAAGCCAGCCAACAATCCGATTCGGTGATTCGTTTTTCCACTCTTCAACAATTTTCTGTAAATAATCAGCTTTATGCCTTTTACAATTCCGATTTTTATTATACCACTAAGAATAGAAACTTCTTTAAATATGGAGGGGAAATATCAATTCAGCCAGCATATTCTTTTAATAAGAAAGAAACTGAGGTGCTTTCTGAAAAAGTGAATGAAACAGGCCCTGATATTGAAACACGTATTTCGTTTGATATTGGTCATGGATATGGCCGAATTGAAAATGTGGAGGATGCTGTTGAAGCAATGTACATTTTAAATGACCTCTCGAATGATGGATTATTGATACGGCCATATACAGACCATGATGTTACAGGTATGGCCGATAAAATAACATTGATCAGAAAAGAGCGGTATTTCGATTTCAGGCTTACTATTATCTGTCGGAGCGGTTAAGATTGAACGGGGAATTCCGTATTAATTATTATCCTATAAGTTACGAAGAGAGGAAAAACAACGATGAAAGTTATTTTTACCTTAATGAAAGGGAAAATTTTAGCCAGTTATTAACCCTTACACTAAGTTATTATATCTTTTAATTTAATATTGCTCTTTCTCGTTGGGGAAGTCGCCCGATTTCACGTTGTTGATATAGGTGCCAACAGCCCCGGTAATTTCAGCGGCCAGGTTGTGGTAGCGTCTCAGGAAACGTGGTGAAAATTCCTGGTTCAGACCCAACATGTCGTGCAGTACAAGTACCTGTCCATCGACATCTCCACCGGCACCAATTCCAATAATTGGTATTTTTAGTTCGTTGGCCACTTTCTCGCCGAGGGTAGCAGGTATTTTTTCCAGCACAATGGCAAAGCAACCGGCCTCTTCGAGCAGTTTGGCATCACTGATCAGCTTTTTGGCTTCTTCCTCTTCTTTTGCCCTTACTACATACGTTCCGTATTTGTGAATGGATTGGGGCATTAGCCCCAGGTGCCCCATAACGGGTATGCCGGCTGAAAGAATGCGGCTGACCGATTCAATTACCTCTTTTCCGCCCTCCATTTTCACAGCATCGGCATGGGTCTCTTTCATGATGCGAATGGCCGACTGGATGGCCTCGAGCGAGTTGCCCTGGTAGGTTCCGAAGGGCATGTCAACTACAACCAGCGCGCGGCTAACACCTTTTGTCACCGATTTGCCGTGGTAAATCATTTGGTCGAGGGTAATGGGCAGTGTCGTTTGGTTTCCGGCCATAACGTTAGAAGCCGAATCGCCAACCAGTATTACGTCAATACCGGCCTGGTCGACCAATTTGGCCATACTGTAATCGTATGCTGTGAGCATCGATATTTTTTCACCCCTGAGCTTCATCTCCGAAAGCACGTGGGTGGTCACTTTCCTTATTGCTTTGTGAACACTCATGTCGATTAAGTTTTACAGGGCAAAGGTAAAAAAAATGAAGATTGACGTAACGGGTATGCCGTTTTTCTCTAATTTCCAATTAACCGAATCTTGATTTAGAACAAAGAAAGATTTAAAGACGTTCAAAGTGGGTGTGTTAAATATTTTGTCCGAAGTGACTGAAATGTTTAATGATTCGGAATAAAAAGCAATTTATACCCCCATTTCAATCAAAAAAATCACCTTTTTTCATTTAAATATTCCGTTATTTCGTGGAGTTAAATAGAGGAGGGAAAAATAAAAAATTTGTCATGATGAATTCATTATTTAGGATATTTTCATTTGTTACTGTATTTTGTTTTTTTGCAATTACCGTAAATGCACAAACTAAGGCATTTCCCGGTGCTGAAGGGCACGGGGCGTATACCACCGGAGGGCGCGGGGGAGACGTGTACGAAGTGACGAACCTGAATGACAGTGGCGAAGGAAGCCTGCGTGCTGCCATTGATGCATCGGGCCCCCGAACCGTGGTTTTTAGGATTTCGGGTACCATTGAATTGCAGAGCGAGCTTAGAATCAGGAATGATGACATAACCATTGCCGGACAAACGGCTCCCGGCGATGGCATTTGTTTGAAAAATTTCTCGCTACGGATTGCAGCCGATAATGTAATTATCCGCTTTATCCGATCACGCATGGGCGACGAAAAAGGATCGGAAAGCGATGCCATGTGGGGCAGGGAACAAAAAGATATCATTATTGACCATTGCTCGATGAGCTGGTCGGTTGATGAAACCGGTTCGTTTTACGACAACGAGAATTTCACCATGCAGTGGTGTATTTTAAGCGAAAGCCTTTATAAGTCGGTTCACTCGAAGGGTAACCACGGTTATGGCGGTATTTGGGGCGGTATGAAAGCGTCATTTCACCATAATTTATTGGCACACCATTCAAGCCGTAACCCACGTTTTAACGGCAGCCGTTATCACGGGCAGCCCGCGAAAGAAATAGTCGATTTCCGGAACAATGTAGTCTACAACTGGGGCGGCAACAGTGCGTATGGCGGTGAACAAGGCAACCAGAACATGGTAAACAATTATTACAAAGCCGGACCTGCAACCAGTTCAAGTAAACGAAACCGCATCATCAATCCTTCCGATGCCAGCAATGCTGATCCCATGAGTCAATGGTATGTTGAAGGGAATTATGTTGATGGTTATCCCGAAGTTACAGCCGATAACTGGAACGGCGGTGTGCAGCCGGGCAACAATATTCCACTCGACCAGTTACGTGCTGACGAGCCTTTCCCAACCGGCGATATCGAAACCGAAACAGCCACCGAGGCTTTTGAAAGCGTATTGGTAAATGCAGGTGCCAACGTTCCGAAGCGTGATGATATTGATAAACGAATTGTTTCAGAGACACTTAACGGCACTACGCGCTATGGAGGTTCTTATGGCGAAGGAAAGGGCATTATTGACAGCCCCGATGAAGTTGGTGGCTGGGTTGTGCTTGCCTCAACCGAACCGCCAGCCGATACTGACCACGACGGCATGCCCGATGAATGGGAAGATGATAACGGGCTGGACAAAGGCGATGATTCAGACCGGAACCTCGTAAATGATGATGGGTATACAAACCTCGAGGTTTACCTTAACAGCCTGGTTGGCATTGAAGAACCCGTAGCGGTAAAACAGCAGGTGGCATTTGCCGAAAAGGTTAAAGTTTATCCCAACCCGGCTTCCGGGAATGTGAATGTTCAGTTCAAGACGGAAAAATCAACCGATGCCCAAATCGTCGTTATCGATATGTCGGGCAGGGTGCGGAAAAGGCTTTCGTGTTTAACCGAAAGCAGGGGGTCGAATGTTGAAATGATCGACCTTACAGGCATTCAGAGCGGAATCTATATTGTGAGCATACAATCGGGCAACCATGTGGTGAATGAAAAGCTGCGGGTTGTAAACTAACCGGAAACAGGTTAATTGGATTGGGCGAATTGGGACGGATGAATTCAATTCGCCCGATTTATGCTTTTACCAAATGTGTAAGATATAAAACAGTTCCCAGATTAAATAAACTAAAAAAATGCCTATTTTTGCAATATGTTTATCCCTAAAGTCTGAACACAACTAAAGTTAGTATTATGCAAACATATCGTGTTATATTGCATCCCGAGCCCGAGGGCGGATTTACCGTTTCGGTACCATCGTTGCCCGGTTGTATAACCTATGGCGAAAATATTGATCATGCCATGAAAATGGCCGAAGAAGCTATAGAAGGTTATATTTCCATTTTAAAAGAAAACGGTGAAGATTTGCCTGATGATAGCAAATCGCTCGAATATTCATTAACAATGGCTTTCTAAGTAATGAGCAATATTCCATCCCTTTCATCAAAAGAATTGATAAAATTGCTACGTCATTAAGGGTTTAAGCTTGTACGAATACATGGCAGCCATCATTATTATTATAATTCTGAAACAAAAAAAATAACAGTTGTTCCCATGCACAGTAAGAACCTTCCAAAAGGAACCTTCCATGCAATACTAAAACAGGCAGGCATCGATAAAAAGGAATTATAAGATAAACAGGAAACAAGGATTTTTTATGTATTATTTTTTAAATTAGGCAATATGCAAAATCGCTAACCCTTCAGCATCAGTCAGACAAGCTCGTGTTGTTCGTTCAATTTGCCTTTATCGTGAGATTAAAAATCTCACATCCCAAACTCCTGAAATTATCGCTATATTTAGCCGTTAATTTTAACTAAATCTGAAATGAAGAAGAATATTCGTTCCCTAAAACTTGTTTTAACCCTGGTTTTTTGTTTTGTTTTTTTGTCATCGACTTATTCCAAAATTATTTTTCAGGAAGGAGGCAGTATGGTTTTTATCCTTTCTGAGGATCTTCGGATAGGCCTGCTCCCTGATGTTGGCGGGCGCATGGTGTTTTTTGGCGCTCCGGGCGGTGAAAATATGTTGTTTTCCGATTCAACCCAGTGGAACGAGCCCGAGGCCGACCGCATAACACCTTCACCCGATGCGGGTTTCAAAGCTTACAACGGTTTAATTTACTGGCTGGGGCCGCAAAGTCAGTGGTGGCGGCAGCAAAAGGTAAACAGCGGACGTTATAAGCGGGGTGACTGGTGGCCGCCCGATCCGTACCTTATTTACAGTGAATATTCTGTAGAAATACTTTCAGATACATCGGTTTTGCTTGCAAGTCCCAATAGCCCTGTTAGCGGTGTGCAAATGACAAAAAAATATGCCGTGTCAGGCGATAAATTGTTTATCACGGTTTCTTTGCGGAATATACGGGACGAACCAATAGCCTGGGATATATGGTCGAATGCCCGTTTTGAAGCGTTTACCCCTTTCCGCATACCTCTTGATTTAACTGAAATTATCAGAATAAAAGCTAAAGAAACCGATAAAGTTGATATCATACCCTATTCGTTAACGGATGGTTACTTTTCACTTGAAACCATCCCGCCTTCCGTAGGAAAATTGTACAGCGAGGTAAAAGCGTTTTTGCATCCCGATGAAGGAATAATGCTGGTTGATAAAGCCCCTTACCAATTGACCATTGAATTTGATGTGGTGCCTTGTGAAGCGATACACCCGGAACAAGCCCTGGTTGAGGTGTACAATAAAGTATCGGTCGATGGAAAATCGAACCTGCTCGAACTGGAGCACCACTCGGCGTATGAAACGATACCAACGGGAGGAATGCTTGAGATGAAGGAAAGCTGGACGCTTGTGGAAATTGAGTAGGATTTTAAGAATCGCAAAATCAGATCAAGGCAAAGGCAAAGGTTGAGGTTATCGCCTCCGCCCCGAAAAATCGGGGCTATGGCGATCGAAGGAGGTTTCCCGGTAAACCGGGACTGCTCATACTTCGCAGAAGGTTAAGGTTGAGGTTGAGGTTAAGGTTGAGGTTCGGCATGACACAACAAATAACAACTGCAATTTTCGCATTATGCACCAAATTTTAGATGGAAATTCGGAATGATAAGCTGTTCTAAAAATGTTATTTGCAAACAGAAAAAAACCCGACTGAACAGTTGTCCACCCGGGCTTTCGATTGTCGTTGGTCATTAACCTGTTAGGTTAAATATCTTTTTGGTAAAGCCGGAATCTTTTGTATACTACGCCGCCCATTCGTTCCATTTCGGCGCGTACTTTGATGTTGCTTTCAAGTTCGAGGTGTGAATCGAGAACGGTTATTCCTTGTTTTTTGGCCGATTCGAGCATTTTAATTCCCATTATGGCATCAATGCCGCGTCCCTGGTAGCGGGGGTCAATGGCTCCAAGCAACAATATCAGTCGTTTAGTTTTTCGTCCGGCTGCAAGCAGTTTTATAAAACCGAAAGGCAGCAGCCTTCCCTTGCACTTTTTGAATCCTTCGCTGTAGTCGGGTATGGCAATTATGCTTCCTATTACTTCGTTGTCTTCATTCCGGGCAACTTTAATAAAGTGGGGGCTGAGCAGGAAAATATACCGGTTGGCATAATCTTTCATCTCTTTTTCGGAAAAAGGGGTGAAGCCATACACATCGCCAAATGTTTTATTGATCAGTGTGAGTACCGGTTTAATTATTGGCCTGAATTGTAGTTTGTTGGTGTATTCTTCAATGCGTATGTTGTTCTGGTTCCTGCTGAACCTTTCCCATATTTTTTCATATATAGGAGGAAACTTGTCGGGGACTTCAATTTTGTAATCAACAAGGTCGGCTTTTTTAACAAAACCGTAGTCATCACAAAATTTGGTCAAAAAGCGATAGTTACAGGTTGTGGCAATAACGTTTACCTCATCGTAACCTTCAATCAGAAAACCCTGCGGGTCGTGGTCGGAAAAGGCGAGGGGGCCTATTAACTGTGTTTTACTCTTTGCCTTTGCCCAGTTGGCAATGTAGTCGACCAGGGCATTAAAAACTTCCTGATCGTTATACGTTTCGAGGAATGAGAAACGCCCGCAGTTTTCGTTGTGTTCTTCGTTGTATTTATGATGGATCAGCCCCATACACCTGCCCACGACTTCGTCACCCTTAAGCGCTAAAATCAGGATATGGTCACACCCTTTAAACGACACATTTTTCCCGGGGTTGAAAAATACCATGTCGTCGGAATACAGTGGTGGCACCCAGTTTTTGTGGTCCTTGTGAATTTTTTCGGGAAGATATACAAACGCTTTTAAATCTTTTTTAGTCGATACTTTTTTAATTGTTATTTCCATGCCCTACCAGAAATTTAAAAAAATGAAGATAGATAAAAAAGTTTTAAATCAAAGAAGCTGAAAAGAAAATTGTGTTTTCAGAAGCTCCACCTCAGCCGGCCATAAAGGGCATACAGGTTTCCAAAAGCAGCATATTCGGTGCCTTGTTCCCCCAGTAATATTTGTGAAGTAAGGTAGAAATCAACATTATTGAGCAGCCAAACCGAAACCGATGGTGCAATAAACATTGATGCGTCAACGGGGTTAACCATCGCTGCAATGTTGGTTTGAAAAAGTGTGCCGATGGGATATGAAATTTGACCGAAAAGTTCATATTTTCCTATTGAAAGCTTTTTTGCGCTCAGTTGTTGGGTTGGGTCGATGAGTGAAAAACTTTCGCCTTTTTCGGTTGTGCCAAGACTGTTGTACAGTCCCGAAACGTGAATGTAAAGTGAGTTGCTGAAGCTGTAATCGAGCGAGACGGTTGCCGATAATCCCTCTTCCGATTCATCTTTGTATTTTTCTATTGGGTAAAACCACGAAGCTTCACCCCTGAACGAAACGTTGCCAATATTTCCCGACCAGCCACCGCCCAGCACGTAGTCGTAACCGGATTGCCCGGTCAGTAGCTGAAAATCGTAATTAAACAGGTTGAAACGGTATTTAGCGGCCAGCGTTCTGTTTTTCTCTTCTTTTGCTGCTTTGTAGGCAACGTCGACCGATGACGAAAACGATGGGTACCATGTGAGCAGGATGGCATCACTTCCCGGGCGTTCCTCGTAGTCGAAATCCATGTACGAAAAAGCATTGAACAGGTCGTTGGGATTCCAAACCAGGTTAATGCCCCAGTTAATGCGTTGCCTGCCTGCCCTTATTTGCCAGTTGCCCAATGTGTAATCGATGTAGGCCCTGTCGATGGTTGTATTGAAAAACCATTTTTCCTCTTCAACCAGGTTCCACGACAAGTCGGTAATGCCATCGTCGGTTTCAATCATATCGGCATAGCCGGGAATTTCTTCCAACAGTTTGCCCGAAAAGATACGGTTTCGCACTTCAATTGCAATTTCAAAATTGCCTGCCGGATAAGCTCTGAAATTCAACCGGTTGTGCACAAGGTTGTAACTCAACGTGTTTATTTCATCCCCCGAAAGCGTTGGGATGGCTTCTTCAAAAAAATAGACCCCTTCCATGTCCTTGATGTACCCGTTTAGTGTAACCATTTGGGCAACTGATGCACCTGACGAAAAGGCCAGCAATATAATTAGGACGATTCGGTTTCTGAAAAACATTTTACTTGGTTTTATTTTCTGCGTTCGTCTTTCACAATTTTTCCATCTTCGAGCACAATTACCCTGCGGGCTTTTTTAACGACGCGTTGGTCATGGGTCGAAAAAATGAACGTGATGTTCTCTTTACGGTTTAGCTCTTCCATAATGTCGAGCAGGTTTTCGGTCGATTTTGAATCGAGGTTGGCCGTTGGCTCATCGGCAATCACAAACTTGGGTTTCGATGCAAGCGCCCTGGCAACGGCCACACGTTGTTGCTGTCCGCCTGAAAGCTGGTTTGGACGGCTGTTTAACCGGTCGCCCAGGCCCACGTTTTCCAGTATGTTTTTAGTGCGTTGGGTTAAAATATCCTTTTTTGTACCCTGTAATTCCATAATGAACGACACGTTTTCCTTTGCCGTTAATACCGGGATCAGGTTATAGGCCTGAAACACAAAACCAATGTTATGCAGGCGGTAATCAACCAGTTGTTTCTTATTAAGGGTCGAAAGGTCGGTATTGTCGACCACGATGGTTCCCGATGTAGGCGAATCGAGCCCGCCAATCATGTTCAGCAGGGTTGTTTTCCCCGATCCTGAGGGACCGACTATGGCTGTAAATTCACCTTCTTCAATGGTCAGGTCAACCCCGTTTACTGCTGTAACCTGAACAGCAGATCCGTTATAAATTTTTACCAGGTTTTTTATTTCAATAACACTCATGATTTTCAATTTTTATTAATTTTCAATTTTTTCTCCCGGGGTTAAGACCCCTTGCTATCAATATGTCGCTTCTAACGAAGTTGATTTTATTGATTATTCCTTTTTTAATTATATTATCTCATTTATGTAGCCCAATTCCTCCCCTTGGGGGAGGCTAGGTGGGGCTTTTCTCTATTCAGTCCTAATCGCCTCTACCGGGTTAAGTTTTAACGCTTTTCGTGCAGGTATTATCGATGCGAGTATGCCGGTTAAAACGACTAAAAGCGTAACCAGAAAGAAAAAACCCGCATCAATTTCGGGAAAGATAATGGCTGAATACCCGATGGCTTCGAGCCCTTCGCTTACCGACGAAAAATCGAGGCCTGTATGGCCGGTTATCACTATTAAAAGTGCACCAATGCCCATTCCTGCAACGGCACCCACAAGGGTGAGGAAAACAGTTTCGTACATGATCATACTGAAGACCCTTTTCTTGTTCATGCCAATGGCCATTAACATGCCCAGTTCTTTCACCCTTTCGAGAATGGCCATGAGCATGGTGTTAATGATGCCGAAAGCGAGGGCAAACAAAATTATCCCCATTATCATGGCATACCATATTCCCATAAATTCAGACATCATGGCTGCATCGGGAGCCAGATCTTTCCAGGTGTGTACGCTCAGTTCCGGATAATCTGCCTTTATTGTGGTTTTCAACTCGTCAATATCAATATCATCGCTGGTAATCAGTGCAATTTCATGATAATCGGTATCGGAAAAGCCGGCCAGGGAGGCAATGTCATCGCGCAGCACAAAAGCGTTCATTTGGTCGAACATGGTGTTTTGGGTTTTAAAAATGCCACATACCCTGAATGTTTGATAAACCATTTTACCGTGGGCATCGGTAAAGGTGAACACAATTTTATTTCTTAACCGGTAATGAACCGAAGCATCAACAATGGCTTTCCCGTATTCTTTTATCTCTTTTTTGGTAAGCAGTTTGCCCAATTCTTTTTTGAACAATTTGTTGGTTTTAAACCGTATATCCTCAATCGATTTAAGCTTTTCAATGGTCGGATCCGGCACATCTAACCGTGCCAAACTGTCGATTACTTCGGTGTTGATTTTGTAATTTTTAATACGGAGTTGTTCGGCAGTTTTACTGCTTATGACAATCGGGTTTCTTGTATCTTTCGAAAGGTAGGTTCCTCCGCCGGGCACAATTTTTTTCCAAACATCGCTTACGGCTTTTTCTTCTTCAAGGTTTATGCCGTTTAATTTCAGGCCTGTATTACCTCTTGAAGTATTGGCCATGGTCATTATTTTAATCCGCCTCGAAAAAGCTTTAACTTCGGGATTGGTTTCCAGGTATTTTTCAATTTTTTCAGGCTGTGGTACCGTGTATTTCATCTCTTCGTTAAGAAGATAATCGGAATGATGAATTTTTAAGTGTGACATTTCGGTATAAATCACCGAATCGATTCGTTGCTGAACCCATCCTTTCATCAACCCCGAGGTGAATACCCCGGCAATGGTTCCCAGCAATACAGCGCAAATTACAATCAGGCTTCGCTTTTTATTGCGCCAAACGTTTTTCCATGAAACTGATATTATCATCTGTTTTCATTTTTTATATTAGAAGTCAATATTTTACATTTATGCATGAATGGCTTTTATTGCATCTAGTTTTTGTATGCTCCTTACCGGAACAAGGCATGCCAAAATGATCATTATAAAAACAATTAGTATTTGCATGAAGAAGTACGGCTCGAACAGTGCCAGTGGCATAATCGGGTCGAAACCCATGTCTTCCATCATGCGCGCCATGTTGCCCGTTAACTCAAGCGGATAGTAATGGCCGTAAAGCAAAACCGGGATTGTTACAATAATTCCTGCCAGTACGCCAAGAATACTGAGGAACAGCATTTCGGCCGATAAGATCATCGAGAGTTTTTTTCGTTTCATGCCGATGGCAACCATGACACCGAACTCCCTTTTCCGCTCGGCAACCATCATTATTACGGTTCCGAATATTCCGAAGAATACAATTACATAAAGGATGAAGATGAAAACCTGTCCGCTTACATTATCGCTTTGAATTTGTTGTTTCAGGGTTGGTGAAATTTCTTCCCAGTTTTTCACTACGTATTTATCGTTACCAATAATTTTTTTCAGTTCGTTTTGTGTTTCAAACATTTCGTCTTTATCACGCAGGTTTATAACCATGGAAGTGATTTGATTATTGAGGCCCAGAAAGTTGTTTATTTGGGGCAGGCTCATGTAAATAATCTTATTGTCAAGGTCGGGTGAGGCCATTTTTATAATACCCCTGACGGGATAAATTCCGGCAGCACTTACACCATGATATCCTTGCCCCATAAGTATTAACGAATCGCCAACCGATATTTTCAGGTAACGCGACAAGCGGTCGGCTATTAACACACCATCATCGTTTGGTGACAAATAATTCGATTCGAAGCGGCAATATTTTTCAATTACCGGGATGTATTTTTCGGCATCGCTGTTTTCAAAATCGAGGTCGAGTTCAATTTTTGCCGTTGATGAATACGAATTGTATTTAAAGGTTTCAATTTTTTTATTGATTTCGGGTGGCAGCGCGTTGTCATTTTTCAGTTGCTTTATTGCTTCTTCGGTAAAGCGGTACTTAACTACCCTGTGTTCCGGGTTTGAAACTTCAGCTTCGGCCACCGGGTCAATTCCCGAAACCATTACCCCTTTCGAATTGGTTCCTGTTGATGCCAGTGCAAATGTCTCAACCCTTGGTGCAACGGCTTTTATGTTTTCGTGGTTTTTTACCCGGTCTATCATTTCATCCGATATGTTGAATGAATTGTCGATAGTGGGGTCGTCGAAATAATCGGGATTTTGAATTTGCAGGTACCCAGTATACGATTCTATGCTTTGCTCAATCATATAACCGTATGTGCCGAGTTGAAAAGAGCGCATGAAAATGGCAAAGAAAAGTGCAAAGAAGATGGACGACGCCGTTATGAGGGTCCTGCGTTTGTTCCTCCACAAGTTTCGCCAGGCTATTTTGATTATGTCTTTCATAATTTTGAATTAACTGAATTAACTGAATAAACTGAGTGAAATGAGTTTAACCTTTTGACCTTTTTCTAATTGTAACCATGATCTTTAAAATTTCGAGGCTTTCGTTATAAAGGTTAATTGTTTCTTGTGAATTGCTGATATTTGAATGAATTAAAAGATCGAGCCACATTTCGGTTTCATCAGCTTCTTCAACAACAATGCATAGTTTGCTGAAGAATTCCGCCTTTGATCTTGCCCTGTTTGCTGCTCTGTAATTGGCATAAACTGAACTGCCTGAACGAAGAAGTTGCCTTTTGATAATTGTTGCTTCTTCAGATTTTGGGAGATTTTTACATGCATCAATAAGGTCTAATACGAATTGCCTCAATCTGATTTTTAAATCTTCCCTAAACTGAATTTGATCTGAGTTTTCCATATTTTTATTGTTTAAATTTATAGTATTGTTAGTTATTTTGTTAGATTAAATAATTGATTTACATTTTTTTACTTTTGTTTCTTGTATTTATAGTTCTTTCAGCTTTTCAGTTTATTTGGCCCTTCGATTCATTCAGTTTATTCGGCCCTTCAGTTCATTCAGTTTATTCGGCTCTTCAGTTCATTCAATTCATTCATTTCTTCAGTTCATTATCTGATTCTTTTCATATTCTGTTGTGAAAAAAAGTTGGGTTTTAGCGGGATGTTAAATTTCATCTCTTTAATGGTGACAATTGTTTTATATTCATCTTCATCGGCCGGAATGATTTCCATAACCGAGGGCAATTTGCGGTCGTCGAATTTTTTTACGGTGTGTGCAAGGTGGGTTTTAACCAGGTACATCTCTTCATCGTAGTATTCGGCTTTAAATGTCATGTATTCATCTTTCGATATCCACATGGTAATTTTCCCCCAAACTACATTGGCATCTTCCAGCGGAAACATGTCAATTACATAACAATCGTGCCCGTCGATTACCTCGGTGCCTTTCAGTTCGTGTTTGTAATCCTTAACAAACGACGATTCTTTCAGGATGTCGTCGTTCGAATAATCGGAACCCATCCAGCCCTGCGACATCATGGCGGGCGGAAGTTTTATCAGCCTTTGAATGGTGGGGTTCCAGCTCCAGAGGTTGTTGCCGTTTTTCAGAAACGATTGTCCTTTTTCTTTGGGCGGGGCTGTTACCAGGGTGAGTGAATTCCCCGACTTTTCAACCCAGCCTTTAAACTCGAGGTTCCGCTTATAGGCGGGTCTCACAATGGTCATGGACATTTCGCTGTAGCTCGATTTTTCGCCGTTGAATTTGGTGTCGGCTTTTCGAACAATCTCTTTGGCATCCTGTCCAAATACGTTGGTTGAAAAAATAAATACCAGAATGCCAATGAGGGTTAACGTGATTTGTATTTTTAATTGTTTCATATTGGTATTGTATATTATCGTTTTATGTATTTATTTATTAATTGTTTCTTTACTTTTTCAATGGGGTAGAGCGAAGGTGCCATTAAATAATTGAACCCGATTCCATCAAGCAGCGAACCAAAAATCAGCGCTTCGGTTTCGGGGTCGTCAACGCATTTCCGTTCAAAATAATCTTTAAGCATAGCCAGCAGGGGCATGTACCACTCCATCATTTTTTGGGCAACCAATTCTTGTAATGATGGTTGGACAAAAAGGCTGAAATAGAGTTTCCAGAACGAATTATTTTCATTCAACATGGTAAACATGGAATTGATGTAGTGTTCAAATTCTTCGTCGGAAATGTTGTTGTCTTTATTGATGTCGAAACTGTAAAGAATCTGTTTGAACCCGTGGTCGAGAATTGCGCTCAACAGCGCTTCTTTACTTTCGAAATAGTTATACATCAAGCCTTTCGAAATGTTAGCTTTTTTGGCAATCATGCTTATTGATGCTGAATGATACCCTTTTTCGGCAAACAGGCTGAGTGCTGCATCAATGATTATTTGCTTTTTCTCGCTCCTGATTTCTTCGTATTGTTCCGGTGTGCGCGGCATAATGGTTAAACGGTTGGTCAATTAATGAATGAACGGACGGTCAAAGCTAAAAAAGATATTTTAATTGAACAAGTGTTTAGTGAAAAAAAATAAAGAAAATCAGGCGTGAACATTTAGATTTAATATTTACGATACAGAATGGGACCTTGAACTTGATGAAAAGGTTTATTATGCCCCATAGAAATCGTTGAGTTCGTAATCGTTTTAATTAGAATATTTTAATTAAATTTGTTGCAAATTGTAAATCCGATTTTCAAAATGCAAAAGCTAATCGAAAGAAATTGTGCCAGAGACGTTCAGTTAAACCGTAAAGTATTTCCGGTTACTGCGATACTTGGCCCCAGGCAATGTGGGAAAACAACGTTGGTAAAAATGCTTTCAGATGAAATTTCATCTATTGTTTACCTGGACCTTCAGAATATTGAAGATGTAAACAAGTTGAGCGATCCGCGGATGTTTTTTCGGGATAAGGAAGGGGCAGTGATCTGTTTGGATGAAATACAACGTATGCCTGAACTTTTCAACGACTTACGCAGCATTATTGATTCAAACAGACAAAAAGGGCGTTTCATTATATTGGGATCAGCTTCGCCACAGTTAATACAAAAAAGTTCGGAAACCCTGGCTGGCAGAATAGGCTTTATCGAGTTAACTCCGTTTTTGATTTCCGAGTTGATCGATAATGAAGTTAAATCTTTCGAACTTAATGACTATATTTTCAAGGGAGGTTTTCCTGAAAGTTTTCTATCTGAAAATGTTGATGAAAGCAAATTATGGCTTGAGAATTTTATCCGGACATATATTGAACGTGATTTGCCGCAATTGGGTATCCAGTTGCCTTCGATGCAAATAAGGCGTTTGCTCACAATGCTTTCACATACGCAGGGGCAGTTGTTTAATTCGAACAAATTGGCAGAATCAATGGGGGTTACGCATCCAACAATACGTCGTTATGTCGATTTGTTTGAGCAAACATTCCTGGTCAGGACACTTCAGCCATTTATCCTGAATGTTAAGAAGCGGTTGGTGAAATCGGCCAAGGTTTATGTGCGCGATTCGGGTATCCTTCATCAATTATTGCAAATTAATGATTTTGACCATCTCCTGGGGCATCCGGTTTTTGGTAGTTCGTGGGAAGGGATCGTTGTTGAAAATGTAATTGCCGAAATGCCCGGCTGGCAACCTTATTTTTACCGTACAGCAACTGGCGATGAAGTTGATTTGGTTATGGTAAACGGAGACAGGCGACTTGCTATTGAATGCAAGGCCTCGACAGCCCCGAAATTAACGAAGGGTTTTTGGAACGTGCTAAACGATATCAAACCGGAACATGTCTGGGTGGTTGCACTTGTCAACGATAGTTACCCCATTAAAGAAAATGTAACGGTTTGTGGTTTGCCACATCTTTTTCCTGAACTAAGAAAGATTGGATAACTTAATACCCCCTCTCCAAAACACATACATACCAAATTTTAATGAGGGCATTTGGTGATGACTGTGGCTTCGGCGGCACGCGAAAAAGCTACTGCGATAGCGTGCGGTGGCACAAGCGCGGTTTTAGTGAGGGTGTTGGGGCAGGGGAGTACAGTACATTCACTTGCAGCGCATTCACTAACCCTGCCTTTTATTTATTCAATATTGACATTCCCAAAAAAAAAACAATAAATTTGTGAACTGAATATACCAAATAAAAGTATGATTAGTTCACGAAATAATATTTTACCACTGCTCTACAAAAGCGATCAAACGGTCTTCCGTTTAAAAGATATCGCGCTTTTGGCGGGCGAATCGAATTTTCAATCGTTGAATAAACGGGTTAACTACCTCGTGAAGAAAGGGGAATTGATCAACCTGCGAAAAGGTGTTTATGCCATTCACAATTACAACGAAGAAGAGCTTTCAACAAAAATATTTTCACCTTCTTATCTTTCAAACGACTATGTGCTGCAAAAAGAAGGAATCATGTTCCAGTACAGCAAGGCATATACATCTGTCAGTTATTTGTCGAGGGTTGTTGAAGCCGGAAACGCAACTTTTGTATACCGGAAAATAAAAAACGAAATACTCGTAAATACTGCCGGAATTGATATTCAAAAAAGCGGCTTGGGCATTGCCTGTCCCGAGAGGGCCTTGCTTGACTACTTGTATTTATTTGGGGATACTTACTTTGACAATCTAAACGTAATAAGTAAACAAAAAATTAAAAAATTACTTTCAATCTACAATTCAAAAACATTAACCGACAGAACCTTGAAAATATTGCAAAATGCTTGATATTAACCGACACAAGTTTATCATGTTACAGATTCTGAAAGATATCTATTCAGATATTGAAATGGCAGGCAGCCTGGGTTTTAAAGGAGGTACGGCATTGATGTGTTAGAAAATGAAAGCCATAGAAATGTATTGCAGGGAATGGGCGATTTAATGGATCACAAAATGAAGGTTTTTGTAAAGAACAAACTTTTAGATGAAACCATAAGCTTACTCAGGTTTTACAAGGAATTTCCACCACGCTAAAGCGCGGTGTTAGTGAGGGTGTTGTCATGGCCGTGTTTTTTGTCACCACGCTAAAGTGTGGTGTTGGTGAAGGTTTTGGGGCAGGGCATGGCAGTAAAGTACATTCACTTGCAGGGCATTCACTAATACAACTTTTGTGCGGAGAATTTATCCAGCAGCCATGTGAGCTTCCCGTTAAGCGCCATTATGTTGCCGGCTGGCAGCGATTTTTTCTGATCAACGATCACTTCTCTTACTTTTGCTGCTTTCTTTTCCCCAACTGCCAGTAAAATAATGTGATTTGAATTGTTAATTACAGGCCCGGTCAGAGTAATGCGTTTTTGCCCGGTAATGGGGTGGGAGGCAACTTCACAAATTTTATCCGATTCCAATAGCTCCATTTGGTTTGGGAAAATGGACGCCGTATGCCCGTCTTCGCCCAAACCAAGCAGCATAATATCGAAAACGGGAAAGCCATTTTCTAACGGTACATGTTTTATTATTTCTTCCGAATAGCGGACAGCTTCTTTCTCCGCTTCGTTTTCGCCCTTTACCCGGTGGATGTTTTTTTGGGGAATGCCAATGGGTTTTAGCCACAGTTCGTTGGCCCATTTGTAATTGCTGTCGTTGTGCGAGGGGGGCACGCAGCGGTCGTCGCCCCACCAAAAGTGAAAACGGTCGTTAGCCAGTTCGCTCCCGTATTTTTCTGAAAGATAACTGAATATCGTTTTTGGTGTTGAGCCGCCCGAAAGGGCAATGTGAACCGGAGCATTTTCCTGCTTTTTCAAATTTTCAAACAAGATTTTGGCAAAAGCCTCAGCAATTTCATCGGTATTTTTAAATATGTTAATATCCATGTTCATTATTTATTTCCTAATATCAACAGAAAAAATGTCGAATTTGCTTAAAGCAATAAACAGAAACCAACAAAAATTGCTTGTTGCGCTAAGCAAAAAATAAATTTCAAATCCCAGAACCCAGTTACAACTCACAATACTCCCCGTCGTTCGACAAATTTTTACAGGGGTAACGCCAGCCGCTTTCTTCGTCGGCAATCAGTTCATCGGCTGCACGGGGACCCCAGCTTCCGGCAGGGTAACCGTGAAGCGGAAAATCGGGGTTTTCGTCCCACTCATCGAGAATGGGTTGTACAATTTCCCAGGCTTTTTCAACATTATCGCCCCGGGCGTAAAGGGTGGCATCGCCGTTAATGCCATCGAGCAGGAGGCGTTCGTAGGCCGTGGGCAGGTAGTTTTCAGCCATGTCGGAATAATGAAAATCGAGGTTGACGGTTTTTACGGTGAAGCCTGAACCGGGCTGTTTTAGTCCCATTTTCAGCAATATGCCTTCATCGGGCTGTATGCGTATAATCAGTTGGTTTGGGATGTTGGTTGCACCATGTGCCGAGTCGAACAAATGGTGTGGTGTAGGCCTGAAATGGATTACAATTTCGGTAACCCGTGCAGGCAATTTTTTACCAGTGCGCAGGTAAAACGGGATGCCACTCCAGCGCCAGTTGTCTATATGCAGTTTAATGGCGGCAAAGGTTTCGGTCCGAGATTTGGGGTTTACCCCGTCTTCTTCGCGATAACCTTTTACTTGTTTGCCTTGTATTAGTGAGGATGTATATTGCCCCTGAACTATATTTTCTTGCAGCTTTTCCCGGTTAAGCGGCCTGACTGACTGGAATACTTTCAGCATTTCATTACGAATGGCATCGGCTTCAATAACGGTGGGCGGTTCCATGGCTACCAGTCCAACCAATTGCAATAAATGGTTTTGTAACATGTCCCTGAGTGCCCCCGACTGGTCGTAATAACCCCCGCGTTTTTCAACCCCCAGTTTTTCGGCCGAGGTAATTTGAATGTGGTCGATGTATTTATGGTTCCACAGCGGTTCCCAAAGACTATTCGCAAAACGGAGCACAAGCAGGTTCTGAACGGTTTCTTTTCCCAGGTAATGATCGATGCGGTAAATTTGTTTTTCTGTAAAATATTTTAGTAAATCGCGATTTAGTTGCCTGGCTGAAGTTAGGTTGTGTCCAAAGGGTTTTTCAATCACCAGCCTTCTGAAACCATCATCTTCTTTGTTTAGGCCAACTGCTGCAAGATGTTTGGGAATAACAGCATACAGCTTTGGCGGTGTCGACAGATAAAAGAGCATGTTGCCGGGCATGTTTTTTTCTTTTTTAATCCGTTCAATATGCTCTTTCAATTCATGGTATTCTTGCTCGTTTGAAGGTTCTAAGGGCTGGTAATGCAGGTGGTTTAAAAAATCGGAGGTCGTGTCGTCGGCGGGTAAAAAACCTTGCATCTTATCCCTGAACTGTTTATCGGACAAAGGGGTACGACTAACGCCCAAAATGGCGTACGGATGCTCGAGCAGGTTTTGTTTGTGTAAATTGAAAAGGGCCGGTATGAGCATGCGTTGGGTCAGGTCGCCCGAGGCGCCAAAAATTACCGCGATATGTGATTTGGTTCTGTTCATTTTTTTGCTTTTTCGGTATATACAATTGTTAAACAAAACAACGAAAAAGTCTGTAATGTTTTTGTGATTGCTGTTACAATACGATTATCAGGTTGTCCATACAACAATATGCCCATCAATATTGTAATAGCGCAAATCGTAATGGATGGTTTCTTTATGGCATTTACAGATGCCTTTCAGTGTTCCGTTCTTTTTGATATCAACGATTTTTATCTGTTTTGAAAAGTCGATGTTTTGAGTATTCACCGATTTAAAAATGGCCTCCTTGGCACACCAGTGAATGATTTTATTTTCCGATGACGGATTTTTTTCAATGTTGGCCAATTCATCCGGAGAAAGGAAGCGGTTCAGTATTTTATCGATATTCCGATTGTTTTTTTCGATGTCGATACCGGCGTATGGACTGGTGCAAAGCAATATGCCAACCATCTCTTTCGAGTGGGAAATGCTCAGGTGCCGGGTATGGTTGTTTATGATGGGTTTTCCGGTTTCGTAATAGGTAATGTTTGGCCAGTAGCCCAGTGCTTCGAAAAACATAACCCGTACGGCCAGCCATTCTTTTTTACGCTGTATGTTTTTAATTTTGGAATAAATGGTGGTGTCGTAGGGTGTTAGCCGTGCTTTATTTTCAAAAAAATCGAGGGGCTCGGTCAGTTTCCAGAGCACAATGCGGTAATCCGATTCGTATTGATTTATTATCAGTGGCATTATTGTTTCCAGCTAAATGTTTCTACCAAATGAATGATATCTTCTTTATAAAAGTCGATCACAGGATTTAGGGAATCGTAATTTGGGGTTTCGCTAATGTAAAACGAGCCCCTGATGAAATGTTTTACGCTGTCGGTTAAGTGAAACTGGTAAGGCGAAGCGGCATTCCCTTTTATCTCGTACAGGGTTCCAAAAATCCTTTTATCGGCATTGACGTATATTTTTTCATTTATGGCGTTGGCTTTTATTGAGTGTTTGTAAACCAGCTCGCGCGATTCTTCTGTTAAGTCGGCGAGGTTGTTCTTTACAGGTTTATACGATAAGTGAATAGTTGCGTTGTTTTGTTCCGAAACAATGTTCATCCAAAATGGCTCTGCATTGTACGAGCTGTCGGGCTGGGTATTGGCATATACCGGGTATTCGAAAGCGAAAGGGTAGTTGGTGTCAAAAGCATGATAGGCCTTTTCGGGGAAACCGATGCGGAAATATCCCCGGGGCTTTGGGGTGTATTTATCCTTGCAGCCCGCTGCCAGTAGAAGCAATGTTAAGAATATCAGATTTATTTTCATCTGTTTTTTCATTTATTGTTATTTTTTACGGTAACTCCCCGATTTTTCGGGGTAACTTCTCCCGATGTACATCGGGATTGTTTTATTTGCCTGAATGGATGTTTTTTGTTTTTTAACGAGCAGATTTAATCAGAAGTATTTTTCACTATAACTTTTATTTGTTTTATACGGCGTTTATCGATCGACTCAACGGTGAATTCGAAGTTTCTGTATATCAGTTTTTCATTGGGTTTTGGAAAGTCGTTTTTCATTTCAAGAATTAAACCGGCAAGCGTGTCTGCTTCGCCTTTTATGCCATCAAAAACGGTATTTTCGAGGTTGCAGGTACGGAAGAAATCATTAAGCTGAATTTTACCATCAAAAATATAGGTGTTCTCGTTCATTTTAGAAAAAAGGCGGTCGTCGTCGTCAAATTCATCAACAATATCGCCCACAATTTCTTCAAGTACGTCTTCGAGGGTAACAATCCCTGAAGTGCCGCCGTATTCGTCAACAACAATGGCCATGTGCACTTTGGCTTTTTGAAATTCGAGCAGCAGGTCGTCAATTTTTTTGTTTTCGGGTACAAAATAGGGTGGTCGCATTAACGATTGCCACCGGAAACTTCCGAGTTTTTTCAGGTGTGGCATTAGGTCTTTCACATAAAGAATACCTTCAATATTATCGGGGTTTTCTGAAAAAACAGGAATGCGCGAGTAACCGCTGACGTTAATAATATTCAGCAATTTGTCGGGTGAATCGTCAACTTCGAGCGCCACCAGGTCAATACGTGGTGTCATAACCTGGTCTACACTGGTCGAGCCAAATTTCACAATACCCTCGAGAATGCCTTTATCGTCCGATAGGTCTTCTTCGGAAGTGAGTTCCAGTGCATGCGAGATGTTGTCGATCGACAGGTTTTTCTTTTCTCTGGCTTTTAGCTTGTTAACAAATGAAGTTGAACGAACAAGCAGAAAAATGAGTGGCGAAAACAGTTTCATTGATAACGAAAGGGGTCTCGACATCAGTTCGGCAAAAGGGAGGGCGTAATTGCTGGCATATATTTTGGGTATTATTTCGCCAAAAAGTAGCAAAATAAAGGTAATGAGTACCACTTCAATTGTGAAACCGATGATTTTCGATTCCGAAAAATTGACAATGGAATGGGTGAGGTAGGTTGAAAGAATAATGATTCCAACATTGATAAAGTTATTGGCCACCAAAATGGCAGCCAATAACTTTTCAGGGTTGTGCAATAAATTCCGGATGATTTGATGCGTTTTTCTTTTCGAATCGTCGAGAGTCATTTTTTCAGAAGGCGAGAGAGAAAAAAAGGCGACTTCGGAACCCGATACGAGTGCTGATGAAAGCAGCAGCATTACCAACACAATAATACCCACAATAAAACCGAAGGTAACCGGTAAAAAATGGATATTACCAACGAGGGCGTACGGGAAAAAAAACGGCTCTGTTTCCAACGATCTATTGTTTAGTTAAAACGGCAAATCATCACCGGGTTCTTCACCCATGTCATTTTCGTTAACACTGTCTTTTTCAGGCGTAGTTTGCTGATAGTTGTTTGAGGGCCGGGAATCATCGTTGTCCTGGTCCTTTCTGCCAAGCAGTTGAATTTTGTCGGCAAGGATTTCGGTGAAATATTTTTTCACCCCGTCCTTGTCATCGTAAGAGCGGGTCCTGATGCGGCCTTCAATATAAAGCTGTTTGCCTTTTTTAATGTATTCTCCGGCAAACTCGGCAAGGCCACGCCAGGCAACAATGTTGTGCCACTCGGTTGATGTGACTTTTTCACCGCTTTTTGCAGTGTAATTTTCACTGGTTGCAAATGGAAACGATGCCACGGCAACCCCACTGTCAATGTGTCGAACTTCGGCATCTTTGCCGACATTCCCAACTAAGATCACTTTATTTACTGACATAGCTTGAGGATTTAATGGTTAAACAATAGCATAAAACTAATAAATGTATGTGAACATGAAACATTTCCAATAAATAGTTCTCAATAACTTTTGGTACCGGTAAATCAAAAATATCCTTTTTATTTATCGTATGAAATTGTACCGGTAAATTTTTTGTGCCGGGTGCCGAAAGATAATAAAAACGAATAAAAAGACGCTGGTGCGACAGCAAATGTTTTTTAACACCGGAAACATTCAATACGGTAGTTTCAGAAGCAGCAAACATGTTTTTCCATAAAGAGTTGTTGTGAATCGCTTCGGGTGCAAGCGGTGTAGAGGTTTCAATTAACGGAAAATCGTACAGGTTTTTCCATATATCGTTGTTGTTTCGTTTGTTAAAGAGCAATTCATCTCCGTTATCGATAACCAGGTAGCTGAAATAGCGGTTTTTTAGTTTTGCTTTTTTCGCTTTTACCGGAAATTTTTTTACCATGCTGTTTTTGTGTGCGTAACACGAACTTTTTAGGGGGCATTGGAGGCAATCGGCATTTTGAGGGCTACAAACAAGCGCCCCGAGCTCCATAAGTGCCTGGTTAAAGTTTCCCGGTTGTTCAGGGTCTATCAGTTCTTGAGCCAACTTAGAAATTTCCTTTTTCCAACGGTTTGTTTTTTCGGGCGTTTGAATTCCGAAATAGCGGGAAAGCACCCTGCCCACGTTCCCATCGGCTGCAGCAACAGGCTTGTTAAAAGCGATGGAAGCAATTGCTGATGCCGTGTAGGGGCCAATACCTTTTAGTGTTAGCAGTGTTTCATATTTTTCAGGCAGTTTGTAATTGTATTGTGAAAGTTGTTTGGCCGCTTCGTGCAAGTTACGCGCTCTGGAATAATAGCCCAGTCCCTGCCAGGCCTTAAGCACCGCTTGTTCGTTTGCTTTGGCGAGGCTTTCTGCTGTCGGAAATTGCTCGATAAAACGATTGTAATAAGCTGTACCCTGCTCAACCCGAGTTTGTTGTAGGATTATTTCCGAAATCCATGTACAATAAGGGTTGGTAATGTTTCTCCAGGGAAGTTCCCTTTTGTTAACGGCATACCATTTTAAAACCTTTTTTCTGAACACCAATATTTCCATGGTTGTTTAAAACTATGAGGGTTAAAACAAAAAAAAATCCATTTTGTTTTGTTAATATTCTGGGAAAAAAATTATCTTTGCCAACCACTAATTAAATAAATAGTTGATAATTAAATATTTTTAACAATGACAAAAGCAGATATTGTAAACGAGATTTCAAAGGACACTGGAATCGAAAAAGTAACAGTACAGAAAACTGTAGAAGCTTTCATGGAAACTGTAAAGGATTCATTAGTTGATGGTAACAATGTTTACCTGAGAGGTTTTGGTAGTTTTATCGTAAAGAAAAGAGCTGAAAAAACAGCCCGTAACATTTCAAAAAATACTACCATTATTATTCCTGAACACAACATTCCTGCGTTCAAACCTGCTAAGACATTTGTAACTCAAGTTAAAGAAAACGTAAAGTAGTTTAATATGCCTAGCGGAAAAAAGAGGAAAAGACACAAGATGGCTACGCATAAGCGTAAAAAACGGTTGAGAAAAAACCGCCATAAGAAGAGGAAATAACCCTTATGGTTTTATAGCCATTTTTTTTTTAAAACATTCAGATTAAACCTAGGGTGCTTTGTGCAGCTTAGGTTTAATCCTTTTTAAGAAATAGAGTTCTAATACATATTTATTAATACTCCCGTAAACATTATTGAATGTGAGTAGCGAATTATTTATCGACGTTAGTCCTTCCGAGATCGTGATAGCACTGATCGAAGATAAACGTTTGGTAGAGTTAACCAGAGAGAAAAGCGGTACTAAGTTTGCAGTGGGCGATATTTACCTCGGAAAAGTAAAGAAAATCATGCCCGGGCTTAATGCCACTTTTGTGAATGTGGGGTACGAAAAAGATGCATTTTTGCACTACCTCGACATGGGACCGCAATTCGCTACTTTGAACAAGTTTGTTCATTTAGCAAAATCGCGCAAAGGAAAAAGTATTACTACATCAAGAATGCACAGCGAGCCTGACATCAATAAGCATGGAAAAATCACAAACCTGCTTCGGTCAGGCCAGTCAATTTTGGTTCAGGTTGCCAAAGAGCCCATTTCGACAAAAGGGCCCAGGCTTACATCCGAGCTTTCAATTGCTGGGCGTTACATGGTGCTTGTGCCTTTTAGCGATAAAGTATCGGTTTCTCAAAAAATTAAAACTTTTGAGGAACGGAACAGGTTGAAAAAACTTATTCAAAGTATCAAACCACGAAATTACGGAGTCATCCTTCGCACAGCCGCCGAGAGTAAAATGGTGGCAGAATTGGACCAGGAGTTAAAACGGTTGGTAAACAAATGGGAGTCGGTTTTACCGAAGTTGAAAAAAGTACACCCTCCCGGGTTGGTACTTGGGGAATTAAGCCGTACATCAGCATTGTTACGCGATGTGTACAACCCCTCTTTTGGCAATATTTATGTTAACGACTATTCGGTTTACGAAGAGGTTAACGAATATATTGCAGGAATAGCTCCTGAAAAAAAGAAAAATGTTAAGTTCTATGACAAGAAGGCGCCAATGTTCGATGTTTATGGCATTGACAAGCAGATAAAAGCGCTTTTTGGAAAAACGGTAACCTTCAAAAGTGGGGCATATCTCATTATTGAACATACCGAAGCCTTCCATGTAATTGATGTGAACAGCGGTAACCGGGCTAAAGCCGGTAATAACCAAGAAACAAATGCTCTCGAGGTTAACCTGGCCGCCTGCGAAGAAATCGCAAGGCAGTTACGTTTAAGGGACATGGGCGGTATTATCGTGATCGATTTTATCGATATGCACGAAACTGAAAACCGCCAGAAAGTTTATTCAAAAATGAGAGAAGTAATGGCTGTCGACCGTACAAAGCATCACATTCTTCCGTTAAGTAAGTTTTGTTTGATGCAGATTACACGACAGCGCGTAAGGCCTGAACAGCACATTGACACCTCCGAGGTGTGTCCGGCTTGTAAAGGCACTGGAAAAGTTACTCCAACTATTTTATTTACAGATGAAATAGCAAGTAGGGTTGACTACATTTTTTCCGATTTGAGCCACAAGAAAATCATTATTCAGGTTCATCCGTTTATCGAAGCCTACTTGAAAAAAGGTTTTAATTCCATTCTGAGAAAATGGCGTTGGAAGTATCTTAAAAAAATTGAAGTCGTCGGACTTGAAAGCATCGCTTTATTAGAAGCCCGATATTTCGACGGCAACATGGAAGAAATTATTTTCTAAAAGAAGCTCCGCTTTTGCGGGGCTTTTTTTGTGACTATTATCACCAATTTGAAAACTACTGCTGCTTTATTTTGTTACTTTTAAAAAATAAAAATCGAAAACAAAAATAAATGTACATGAAACGCACGCTGCTTATACTTTCAATTTTAACACTTCTTTTCAATAATGGATTTTCGCAACCTGTTAATCGCGTGAAATGGTCATTCGAACAAAAAAAGATTTCGGAAACGGTTTATGAATTGCACTTTAATGCAACCATTGATAACGGATGGCATTTGTATTCGAATACCTTGCCCGAAGGCGGACCCATTCCCACTTCGATAAATTACGAATCAACCGAAGGTTTTAAATTATCAGGCGATCTGGAAACAAATAAAAAGCCCGTTGTTTATTTCGACGAAATTTTTAGCATGGAGCTGGAATATTTTGGCGATCAGGTGACATTTACACAAAAAATTGAGATTTTAGGAAACAATCCTCTTGAAATTTCGGGATACATCGAATATATGAGTTGTAACGATGAATCGTGTACGCCACCCGCCGAAACGGAATTTTCGTTTTTAGTTGGGCCCGCGCCGTCAGTTTCTTCCGAAAATATTGTTCCTTCTGAAAAAGAAGCCAAAACGGTTGAAAAAGTTGCCGAAAAAAACGAAAAACCTTCTGTACTCATTCAAACGGTTGAAGAAAAAACGGAACCGGTGCAGGAAGTTGATGAAATATCGGAACCCGAACCGGCAGATGGTGCAGGTGGAAAGAAGCAACAGGGTTGGCTGGTGTTTCTTTTAATTGCTTTTGCAGCCGGACTTGCAGCGGTTGTTACACCCTGCGTTTTTCCCATGATCCCCATGACGGTTTCTTTCTTTATGCGGGGAAGCCAGAGCAAGGGCGGAGCTATCAAAACCGCATTGTTTTTTGGGGGAAGCATTGTATTTATTTATGCTTTACTCGGTGCCCTGTTCACGTTTAACATCTTTGGGGCAAATGTAGGCAATGTGTTAAGTACGCACTGGATCCCCAATGCTTTGTTTTTTCTGCTGTTCGTAGTGTTTGCCCTTTCGTTTTTCGGCCTGTTCGAAATTGTATTACCGGGCAGCCTTGTTAATAAAACCGATGCAAAAGCCGATAAAGGCGGTTTGATTGGTGCTTTTTTTATGGCACTTACTACCGTAATCGTTTCTTTTTCGTGTACCGGGCCTTTCATTGGCTCGTTGATTATTGAAGCAGTACAAAAAGGCGGGTTGGTTCCGTTGTTTGGAATGGTTGCATTTGGCGTAGCTTTTGCGCTGCCATTTACACTTTTGGCATTCTTCCCTTCGGCTATGAAAAAACTGCCCAAATCGGGTGGGTGGCTCAACGAGGTGAAGGTTGTTTTTGCTTTCGTGTTGCTGGCATTCTCGTTGAAATTCCTGAACGTTGTTTTCCACGACTTTGTTACCCGCGACGTATTTCTCGCTATATGGATCACCCTTTCGGTATTGATGGGCATTTACCTGCTTGGGAAACTCAGGTTTTCGCACGATAGTGAGGTGAATCGTATTGGCGTTGGACGTTTGTTACTTGCCGTTGTCTCGTTCACTTTTGCACTATACCTTTTTACCGGACTGCTTGGCGCACCACTGAAAACCGTTTCATCGCTGGTGCCTGCACCTTCGGTAACGGCTGTGCCGGTGCTTTCTGAAAAAGTGGTGCAAAATACCCCTGCCTGCGGTCCTGCAAAATATGCCGATAAGCTTCATTTGCCTCACGGCTTAACCGGGTATTTCGATTATGAACAGGGGCTTGCGTGTGCCAAAGAACAAAATAAACCGGCCTTCGTGGTTTTTAAAGGACATGCCTGCGCCAATTGCAAAAAAATGGAAAACTCGGTATGGGCTGACCCGGAAGTCCTTGAAAAACTCAAAAACGATTTTGTGATTGTAGCGCTATATACCGATGATCGCACAAAACTGCCCGAAACCGATTGGAAAACTTCATCGCTTAACGGGAAAACGCTTAAAACATTAGGGCGTGTTAACCTCGATTTGCTCATTTCGAAGTATGATATTAATTCAATCCCGTACCACGTAATTATTGAACCCGATGGTGCTGAGCACGAACTGGAAGTAACGTACGATACCGAAGTTTTTAACGCGTTTCTAAACAAGTGGCTGTAAGAAGCCGTTAATAAAATGTGTTGGCATTTTTTATGAACTATTCGAGTAGTTCGTAATCGTGCATCGATTTCATAAATGCTACAAAATCTTCTTTTTGTTCCGAGTCCATCCATTTCATGGCGCTACGGGGGTGTTCGTTCATCGACCCGGTAATCAGGTATGGTACATGGTAACCCCAGTCGATTTTTTGTTGCCAGGGCATCACTTCATCCTGAATGGCTTTTAACAGGGGCAGTAACCTGTATTTTGGGTTTTTCAGGAAGGCGATTAAAATTTCCATTGGGCAGTTGCCGGCACCACGTCCCATTCCAAGCAAGGTGGCATCGAGCATGTTGGCTCCGTGAATGATGGCCGATACCGTGTTCGACATGGCCAGTTGCATGTTGTTGTGGGCATGTATGCCAATTGTTTTGTCGGGCATGGCTTTTTTGTATTTTTCCATGAGCATTTGTATCGTTTCGCAATACATGCTCCCAAAACTGTCGACAAGGTAGAAGATGGGTACCCTCGATTTTGCAATGTCGCTAAGTGCTTCGTCAAGGTCGCGTTCGTTTACTTTCGACACGGCCATCAGGTTTATGGTGGTTTCATACCCACGATCCATACATTCGTGTGCCAGTTTTACAGCTTTATCAACCTGGTGTGCGTAGCAGGCTACCCGCATCATCGAAATGGCACTTTCTTCTTTTGGTGGAATATCTTCTACATCAATACGACCAATGTCGCACATTGCTGATAATTTAACCTTTGGTTCTTCATCGCCAATAACCCTGCGTATGTCTTTATCATCGCAGAAACGCCACGGCCCCACTTCACTTCTCGAAAATGCACTTTCGCTGCTTTTGTATCCAATTTCCATGTAGTCGATACCGGCATCAACACATGCATCGTAAACGCTTTTTACAAAACGGTCTTCAAATTTCCATTTGTTCATTATCCCGCCATCGCGTACGGTACAGTCTAATACTTTAATTTCTTCTCTAAACATTGGTTGTTTTGTTATGTGGTTGTATTCTTAATAATTTCAAGTTCTTTCGATATGTTGTGATCAATTAGTTCGGCAAATATTTTTGCATAAGCTTCTTTGTCGAGTCCCATTTTGGCTGCCCATTCCGATCGTTGTTCAATAACATGGTCTTTTCTTTCCTGGGCTACAATAGCATCTTCGGTTTTGTCCTTGTATTTTACAACTTCTTTCACAAACTCATATCTTTTTGCAAAAAGGGTGATCAGTTTATGGTCGATAATGTCGATCTGTTTTCTGACCTCCTCAAGTGAACCGCAATCGCAAGCATTTTTGATTTTTTGCATCGATATTATTTAAAATTGATATTTATTGTCAGGTTAATGTTTCAAAATGAAAAAAATGTCCTCAAAAATATGAAAAATTCGTATTCTGAAAAGCCCGAACAGCTTTTTCTATAAAAAAAACATACCTTTTTTATGAAAACTTGACCCGGAATATTGTGAAATAATCTTTTTCGTTTTTGGATAATATAGGATGAAATTACAGGATAGCAATAATGTTAAAAAGAAACCCCAAACCGATTCATTAAGGTTTCATTTGTTTAAAGCAGAAATGCCGTGGAATAATGCCTGTTTTGAATGTGTCGACGGGTGAACCATCGGGAGTGTAACGGTAAACAACTCCTTTTTGAACCATGTCAATGGCATCGGCTACGTATACTTCCGAGGAGTACGGGTCAACCCCCAGTCCGTAAAATCCACCTGAATAGTTACCGGTGTAAGGGCTTTCAATAAAAAGTTCGGGTTCGTTGTTCGAAAAAACAGCGTGGCGGTAAACGTGTTTGTTTATAAAGTACAGGGTGTCGGCAGTTCCGTTCAGTTTCACCTCCGATGGGCTGTTGCCAGGTTCGAAGCGGAATGTTTTTTCTGCTTTCCGGGTTTGCGCATCAATGCGAATAAGGCCAGGGGCTTCATGCCCGTAAGGGTTGCCCGGGAACCCTCCATCGGTTATGGTCCATATTTTATTGTATTTGTCGATAACGAGCGAAGTGGGCTGTATAAGCGCTTCGATTGAATCGACCAACACATCGGTTTCGCTGTCAATTACCAGTATTTTGTTGTCGTAGCTCCAGCAATTGGTGAACACGTATTTGCCGTATTGCACCATTTGTCCGGTGGGGTGCTGGTAAAATTGTTTTTCGTGGTTGTTTACATCAATCGAGCCGGTTATTTCATGAGTTGCCGGGTTCACTATTGCAATCGATTTGGCATACAGGTCGGTTACATAGGCTTTGGTATCGCTTAAAAAATGGATATAGCGCGGCGAAGTCAGGCCGGTAATTTTTCCCGTTAGTTTTAGGGTATTGGTGTTTATGATGTAAATTTTGCCGCTGTTGTTAACCACAATGTAGCCGAGGCTGTCGCGTATAGTCATCGACTGGGCAACATCGCCCAGGGGCAGTCCGTTGTTTTCAAAGAACACGTCGTTTTCAACCCGGCCGGTTTCCATATCGTAGTACGAAAGCGACGCGTTGTTGTACATGAAATTTCCTTCGTTAACAATGAATACGCCCTGGCTTGGCAGCCTTGTGCCGGGTGTTTCAATGTTCCAAAGCGCATCGTCGTCCATGCACGAGGAAAGCACAAACAGCAACAATAATATGATATAGCCTGTATTCTTCATTTTAAAAATTAACCATTAACAACAACATGTAATTCCTGCCGGGCATGGGCCGGTAAAGTACCGAATGATAGGTTTCATCGAACAGGTTGTTTATTTTAAGTTCGGCCGATAACCGTATTTTATTAAGTATAAATTTTTTGCCTGCAATCAGGTCGTTCATGAAATAGGGGTAAAGCCAGTCGCGCCGGGTTACATCGTTGGCCGAGGTGGTATACCTTTCGCTGTACGAATTGTGTTGCCAGGTGATGTAGGTTCCCTTGTAACTGAAATTTACAAGCACGTTTCCCGAATGCAGCGGTACATAAACCAGTTGTTTCCCGTACGATTCGTCGCCCCAAACCAACGGGTCGCCATAATTTACCGAGCTTGTATATGCATAATTTCCGGCAAAGCGGTAGTTTATATTGCCCATTTTGCCTTTTAGCGTGAGGTTGAATTCAATCCCTTGCGACAATACACGTTTAATGTTACGGGGATTCCAGTAGCCTTTGTAGGTAGGTATCCATATTATCCAGTTGTTAATATCGGAACGGTATGCAGTCAGTTCTGTTTTCAGCAAATGCCCCTTAAACTTTTTTTGATATTCGATGCCGGCTTCAAAACTCAGCCCTTGCTCGGGTAGCAAATTGGGATTACCACCGGGTTGCCAGTACAAATCGTTTAGCGATGGCTGGTGGTAGTTTCGTGCCATATTGACTTTGATTACCAAATCGTGTTTATGGGATAACCGGTAGTCAGCTCCAAGAAAGGGGATAAAAGGCACAAAAGAATTATCAATCCAATCCTGCCTGAACATGGCGTTAATGTTTAGCCTGTTGGCAAAATTTTTTCGCAATGCAAAAAAGGCAAATACTTCGTTGCGTTGTTTTTCGTACCCGGTTTTTTTTACCGAATCGCGAGATGTTACATCGTGAAAATTGTATTGTAAATTGGCTTCTGCCGAAAAACGGTTATTGAAATCATGCTTGTAATTCAACGAATTGTAAATGCTTTTTTGTTTGCTTTCGGAATAGATTGCCGGTATGGGTCCGTAGCCCGGCACGTAGTTTTTCAGCGTATATCGGAGGTATTTTTGGGCATAGCCACTGCGAAGCGTTACTTTCGATTTTTGTGAAAAATATTTCCAGTCGGCAACCACTTTGTGGTCAACATCGGTTTGCCTGTTCAGATTCGAATTATCGGGGCCTTCGTAACTTGTTGCCCGGGGTATGGTCCGTTCTGCCTTTTGTCCCCAGTATTTTGCCGAAAGGGTTTGGTCTTTATTTGGGCGGAAATAGATCTCCTGCAACAGTCCGTATTTTGTAAAATCTGCAAAGTTATTGGTGTCGAGCGGATTGGTGATTAAGCCGGTTTCAGGGTCGATGTTTGCAATTCCACGGTTAATAAAGGTGTAATTGTTTTTCGAGTAGTTGTGGTATATCCTTGTTTTTAGCTGAAGTTTTTTGGTTCCCCCGCCAAGCGAAAGGAATTCGTCGAAGCTGTTATAACTGCCCAGGCCCTGTAAATATTTTACATCGAGTTTATTTTTCCAGTTGACCTTGTTCCCGATAGAAATTGAACCGCCCAGTCCACCGTTATGGCTGGCAATGGAAGCCGTACCGTGTTTCAGGTTCAGGTCGTCGATAATGTAAACCGGGATTAGCGAAAAATCGACCATGCCCGCCATGGGGCTGTTAATGTTAATACCGTTCCAGCTTACCTGGGTGTGCGAGGCTGCCGTTCCCCTGAACGAGGCTGTTGCCAAAGCCCCCCGCCCGTGATTCTTGATAAAAACGCTTGTGTTTTCGGATAGCACCTGCGATAGTGACACGTTAATTTTCTCCATCAAAACCATCGAATCGACACGGGTTTCTTTCATGCCGGCCTCTTCTTTGTCGAAGATTCGTTCGCTTGTTATGTCAACGGTCTCAATCTGGAATACCGAATCCCTGATCCCTTGCGAAAAACCAAACCGGCAAAGGAATAAAAGCAGCAACGTTATTTTTATATGCCTGACCATCTCATTTTTTTACAAAACGTTTACTGAGGATGCTTTTAGCGGTGCTTACTTTTAACACATAGAAACCCGGGGGTAGATGTGAAACTGAAACTGCCTGGCTTTGTGTACCGTTCTCTATAATAAAAAGCCTATTCCCCCGGATGTTGTAAATCTCGATTTTTGCGTTTTTAATCCCTTCAATAAACAGCATATCCGAAGCCGGATTGGGGTATGCCTTTATTTTGTTGATTTGTTTTATGGCGTATGAAGTGCTGTTGTTAAGGACTAAAACGGTTGAATCGCTGGTGCTTATTTCAGGGTTGCCTTGCAACGATGCCGTAATCATTGTTTTGCCTGATGCTGTGAACGTAAGTAAATTTTCATCGTTTACAGATGTGCCGTTAAGGCTTATTTCCCAATTGATTACAGCGCCGTTGATTAAGCGTCCGTTTTCGAAGGCAAAAGCTTCAAGTTGGTAGTTGTTTGTGTTAATGGTGTCGGGCAGGTTTTTCAGCACGATCAATTTACTGGGCCCGCTCACCGTATTGTCGGGCGGCACATCAACGGCACCCGTTATTTCGGTAGATAGTTCGCCCAACATGCCTGAATTCACAAGTGTTGCACTTTGTACTTTAACAAAGTGTATTTTATCGAGGCTTATGTATTGCCCGTTCTCGTCAACTGCCCAGTCGATGTCGAAAGCATCGCCGCCCGAATTTTCCACCCCGGGTGTGTAGGGGTTGTCGGGCAGGGTAAAAGGGGCGCTTCCCCGGTATTGATTGTCGGCATAGCCAAATGCTTTGCGGTACGAATTTGTGGTAAACGGGTTTGGTTTTTCAATTTTCTGATCGATAAACGTACCGTTCAGTGTATATTCTTCTGAAGGAATGGTTGTAAACGAATCGGCCAGGGGGTAATACGGGTTGCCGTGGTACTCGTTGGCCACAATTGTACCTGTATTTCCGAGCTTGTCGGTCCAGGGCACATCGGTAGCTGTGGCCTGTTTGGGGTTTTGGTAGGTTACTTCGTATTTTTTTTTGGTTGAAGAAAAGAAGTATTCACTGCCGGCAAGTTCGTACCAGGTGTCGTCGGGCAGGCCGTTTTCGTTTTCATCTTTCATTACCCATACTATGCCCGGTTCCGACCAGTCGGTTATGGGGTTTCCAAAAATGGTAAAATCGACACCGTATGGATTATCGGGGTCGTTTTCAACCGGGTTTTCAAACCGGAAAACAACGTAACCGCCAAAGCTGCCGAGGCTAAGGGAGCCGTTAATCCCGCCAATCAGCGAATGGGTTGAACCGGGAAATCCCCAGGGCGCAACATTAATGTATTGTCCGGGTGCCGGTTTGTACTCCGGTACTTCGGTAATGTATTGCGCCCTTGAACTCATAAAGGCAAGCAGGAACAGGACTATGTATATGGTTTTTTTCTGCATGGTAAAACGATGGGAGGTTGCCCTGCTTTTTTTATGTCAGGACAACCCCCGGCTATGCTACTTATTTTTTAATATCGGTTTTGTTATTCGTTCATTTTTCGTTTCAATATCGAGGTAATAAAGCCCGTGGGGCTGGTTGCTGATGTCAATTTTATTGGTGTTGAAATATTGCCTGTTTGTATAAACCAAGCTACCCGTTACCGTGTAAATTTTTATTGAACAGGGAATGTTTGAATCTGCTTTAATCCTGAAAATTCCGTTCGACGGATTGGGATATGCAATAACTTCGGTTGTAACCAAACTTTCGGTATTGCTGGCAGGTATTACGGTTACCGTAAAAGCAGTTGATACCGTTTTTCCGTTCGATGTTGCTTCAATTTCAATTACGGCATCACCGCTTTGTCCGGCAGTATACGAAAGGGTTAAGTTATTGCCGGTAATATTTGCCGATACAAGCCCTTCGTTTGAATTGCTCATTATTGTTTTGGTTATCGCTGTATCTTCGTCGTCTTCATCGGCAAACACATCCATGAGTGAAATGGTGGTTTCATCATCGTTTTCTGTTGCGGTAACATTTGCAATGGGGTTGACAATAACGGGTGCGACATCGGGTTCTACACAAATGTTGTCGACATTGAAATACATAGGGGTGTTAATTCCCCAGTCGCCAATATCTGACGAAGAAATGCTAAAGAGCAGGGTGTCAATTTTGCCCAAAGAGCTCAATTCGACCCATTGCCAGGTTTTTACAATATAGTCTTGCGTGTTGTCTTCAAAACGAAAATCAGCCAGGTAGAATTCAACGGTATCGGTTTCATTACCATCTTTTTTGCCCCATATTAAAAGTTTTAGGAAATCGGGGTCGTTACCGGTTTCGCCGCCAAATTTTTTGGCAAAGTCGTCGCCATTTTCCATCGAAAGTGCGGCATAGGTGCTGTTTGTAACATACAAGCCGTTCATTACATGGGGAGCATTGTCGGAAAAGGCAACGGGTAAGGGTATGGGTTGAAAGGTAGCCCAGTTGCTCGATATGTAACCAACACCGTAGTTGCTTCCGCCCGAGGATATGGTGTCGAAACCGCTGCCGGCAATGGCGCTGAACTGATTCATAAACCCGGGCGTTGTAACATCCGAAGTGTTTGAATAGGCCCAATCGGCCCATGTTCCCCAGTCGGCATTGTAGCTGTTGCTAAACTGAACCAAACCCGAGATAAATCCTCCGGAACCATCGGCACCGTTCCAGTAACTTTCAGGTTCGAGGACAAGGTTCTCAAAATTGGAAACAATTACATCATCTGTTGTTTGCATCAAAGGAAAACTTTGAGCAAAAATGCCTGTACTTACCAGTAATGCAGTAAGGCTTACGCATAGATTTTTCATAAATTTGGTTTTAAATGAGCTTTGGGCGTAGGCGAAAAATAACGAGGTATTGTTCACATGCTTTATCCCCGAAGCTTTAGTTAATAAACTAAAACATTTGGCAGGTCTTCTGGCTCGTCCCCTGTCTTAAACCTTCTCGTCCCGATTAATCGGGACAATGGTGTGAGTAAAGACAGTTAAAAATGGAACTTACAGCTGCGGGTACAGCTCCGGATTCTAACCGGATTCCCGTTTTAATCCAATCCGCCGGGGGGCGGACAAGAACCAAATCGTTGACAAATATAGGAAAGATTTTTCAGGATGGGTGGGGAAGTTGATAAGTTGTTGAGAAATGCTGAAGTCGGTTTTAACCTCAGAGGCGCTAAGGCGAAAAGATATGTTGTGGATATAAGCGCAAAGGCGTAAAGTTGCGAAGATGTAATATGGATATTTCTTTCGCACAGTTACTGAAAAACACACCCTCTGCACCTTAGCGTCTCAGCGGTGAAAAAAAGTCATTGAAGGTTACCCCCGTTTTTTAACACCCTCTCTGACACCAGAAATACTACAGGTTTATTAGAAACCGGGTTAACCCGTGTAATCACAACCGTTTGGTATACATCTTCAATGGTTTGGAAATTCAGCACTTCGGCAGGTGTACCTTTGATGTGCACTTTGCCTTTGTTCATCAGTATTAAATAGTCGCAGTACTCGCTGGCCAGATTCAGGTCGTGCAGGATGATGAGCACGGTGAGGCCCGTATCGTTGTTCAATTTTTGAATGAGGTTCAGTATTTGCACCTGGTGGGTAATGTCGAGGTGGGAGGTGGGTTCATCGAGCAGGAGCAGTTCGGGTTCCTGTGCCAAAGCACGTGCAATGGCTGCCAGTTGCTGTTCCCCGCCGCTCAACTCCGACATTTGTTTGTCTTTCATTTCGAAAACACCGGTTTGCTTCATGTATTTTTCAGTAATCTGAAAATCTTCTTTCGTTTCAAAAAACTGAAAATTTTGCCGGTAGGGCATCCGGCCGAGCATCACGTATTCTTCAACGGTCATGTCGGTTATTTCGGTGAACTGTGAAACCACGGCAATTTTTTGCGCTTTTTGTTTCAGCGTCATGGCTTCAATGTTTTTTTCTTCAAGCATTATACTGCCGCCTTTAATTTTCAGTTCGCCGGTAAGTCCTTTAAACAGGGTTGTTTTTCCCGAACCGTTGGGGCCAATTATTCCCACAAACATCCCTTTCCCAATTTCAAAACCGATGTTGTCGATTTGAAATCCACCGGGGTATCCGCAGGTAATATTTTTCAGGTCCAGGTAGTTCTCCATGTTACTTTATTTTTGCCCGTATTCCCTGGCGGGTTAGTATTAGAATGAAAACCAGTCCGCCCACCAGCCCGGTAATGACCCCGATGGGCAGCTCGTTGGGTGCAATAACCGTGCGTGCCAGTAAGTCGCAAACCAGCAGGAAGAAACTTCCGCCAAGGAAAGAACCCGGTAACAAAACACGGTAATCGGAGCCAATGGTGTTACGCACGATGTGGGGGATTACAAGTCCCACGAAACCAATGATACCTGCAACAGCCACACAAATACCGGTAAGCAGCGATGCCACTATAAACAACACGCGGAGTGTCATTTCGGAATTAATGCCGAGGTGCCTTGCTTTTTCCTGCCCAAGCCGCATGGCATTTAGCGGGCGGGCAAAAAAGGTTGAGATCAGCAAACCGGCAATCGACGAATAAAAAACGATTTTAATGAGGAGTGTGTTTGGTTCATCCAGCGAGCCCATCATCCAGAAAATGATGCTGTGCATCGAGTCTTTGTTCGATATCGACATCAGGAACATCATGGCCGACGATGAAATGAAACTGATCATTACCCCGATGAGCAACATCTTGTTTATACTGATGTTCCCTTTTTTCAGGCTCAGAAAATAAACCAGGAAAATGGTGATTAGCGAACCGGCAAAGCCCGATACCGGCAAAACGGCCGAGCCAATGGTAAGGTGCAGGCCAAACACGATGGCAATTGATACGCCCAGGGCCGCACCGCCTGAAATGCCCAGCGTGTATGGTTCAACCAGCGGATTGCGGTATATGCCCTGCAAAATGGCCCCGGTGATGCTTAGCGCCCCGCCAACTGAAATTGCTGTGATAATGCGGGGGATACGGATTTTTGTCAACACGGAATATTCGATGCCCGACTTTTCGCGGAATATATCGGGAAGGCTGGACAGTGAAATATCCATTTCACCCGTGAGCAGGGAAAATAACGAAGCGGCAATAACAAGCAGAAGAAGCACCCCTGTGAGGCCCGCCCATTTCATGTATTTTTTATCTATTCTACTTTTGCGAGGCACGATATGATGGTTTCGAATGTTTCGACAAATGTTACGGGGGTTGGGGTGCAGGCTTTATCGGCATCGATGGTAAAAATTGCACCGTTTTTAGTTGCGCCGATTGTATTGAACCTTTCCCATTCCGTTTTCTCTTCCTGGCTCACAATGCCCATGGTGGCAATGAATATGTAATCGGGGTTTCGGGCAACAACGCTTTCGCGGGTTACCGTACCCCTGTTTAAATCGTCAAAGATATTTTTTCCTCCGGTTAATAAAATGAAATCGTTCATGAATGTATTGGGCAATACGGTAAAAATGGGATCAGCGCCAATTTGAATGAAAAAACGCCCGGGATTTTTTACCGGGTTTTTTTCAAGCAGTTGTTCAATTTTGTTTTCCGAAGCCGTTACTATTTCGAGGGCCGTTTCCGCTTCGCCCAGTAATTTCCCTATTTCGATAAATTGCCGGCAAATCCCGTTAAACGAAACGGCACTGGGAAAAACTTCAACCCTGATCCCAAACTTCCTTAACGATTCAATGGTTTCCGGATCGGTGAGCGGGGTAGTGAGTACGAGGTCCGGTTTCAGGCTGACGGTTTTTTCGAGGTTCACTTTAATGGCCGATGCTACAACCGCTTTGTTATCAGCTAAAGCTTCGGTACAGTAGCTGGTGCAACCCACCAGTTTATCCGGGCATCCGAGGTAATAAATGTTTTTTGTTAGCGATGGCGCCAGCGAAACGATGCGCCGGGCTTTTTGCCCGAAGGCACCACAGGTAACAATTATGCTGAATAAGCTGCAAAGAATAAACCGGGTCATTTAAAATGTGTTAATTTTTGAAGTTTGACAAAGGTAGGAAAACCCGTTCTAAAAAAAGCCCCCACGGGGTAACTGAATTACCCCGTTTTTTGGGATGTTGTGGTTACGGTGTTGATTCTGTGAGGTCTGGTGCCGGTTTGTTTTCAGCAAGGTTTTAGGAGCATGGTGCCACAAAAACCCCTAAACGGTTTGCTATGATCATAATAAACACTAAATTAGGGGGCAAAAAAAGCTAAAAGACGGGATGCTGCACAACCCCCGGGTAATCGGAAAAGATAAGTTGGGAAGGATAAGGAACCGGAAGCATGTGTGTTTTTTAGTTACTAACGAAGTAACGATTATATCGGTATTTAAGGAATAAATGTACTTTTATAAATGCGAAATACATGTAATACACATACAACAGCGTCAGACTGTCTAAAAACCTTGATAACTTATGTTAATAACTGTTGTCTTGTGCATGTAGTACATATATTATTATTTAGTATCTTTATAATATGAGATTCATAAAAGGACAAAACAGGACACAGTTCAACCTCTTCCCAATTTCACTGGACGAGGCCATTGACAAAGACA
>JAIOZY010000023.1 GCA_021740385.1 Prolixibacteraceae bacterium
GTAGTGGCGGTAAAGCGATGATTGCCATAACTGTGTTGGTTATGCTTTTCAAGCCGTTGTTCAATCGATTCATGAGTGCTGCCAACATAAAACCGGTTCAGCTTTTCACTAAATAGTATGTAAGCAAAAGCTTTCATTTAAAAAAAAGGAGACGATTGTAAAATCATCTCCTTCTGTTCTGTGGGCCCAGCTGGGCTTGAACCAGCGACCCCCTGATTATGAGTCAGATGCTCTAACCAACTGAGCTATGGGCCCTGAAAATTACGCCCGTAAAAGGCGATTTAATTTTCGGAATGCAATTTTAGTGATTTGACTTTGAATACACAAGTCATTTTTTACTATTTACACCTTTGACTGTTTCTTTTTTTCTTGCACGCTTATTTCTCACCGTAAAAGCAAATGTACCTTAGCAACATACACCATGCATTTGTTGCGGTAACAAATACACGAAACCTACATAAAAACACCTCTTTTTTTCAATACCTTGTCTATATTTTATCTTATTGCATCTGAATCTATAGCCAACATATACAGATGTATAAATAAAAATATGAATGAAATGCGTCTATATTTTCATTCAATAAATTCCTTTTGGGTATAACCATCCATAAATTTGTTATGATGTTTTGAGTGCCCTGGATTCAGGGACGAAGTTCAATAAAAAATAAACTAATTAATCAAAATAAACACGTATGAAACGATCATTGATTATTTTGTTCCTTGTGGTTTTAACCCAGCTTTTTGTTGGATGCTACGAAACCGACGACGGGACTTTCACAGAGCCAATCACCATTTACGAAAAAATTGGTGGTACCTGGGAGCTCTCAAAAATTACCGAGGTTGATGAAATTGCCGTGGCAAGTTCGCTTAAGCCCGATGCCATCAATCTTACGAACTACTTCGATTTTAAATCATTTTCCATCACATTGAATGTAGACGAAAATTTTGAACCAACCACATTCGAAGTAGGTGGAAATGCACCTGAGCTGTTTTTGAAAAATGGCTACTGGGAACTGAGCAATCCGTTTCCAAACACCAATGCTACATCGGTAAAAATCCGCCTCTTTGCCGATGAATCCAAATCGGAACCGGTTGATGAACTCAGCATTATGGCGCTGCCCGGGCGTAGGGCCACGCTCGATTTCAACCTCACCCGCGTTGCCGACGGGATACCTTTTGTTACTTACGAATATGCACTTAAACTTCAAGACTAACTGCTATGAAACAACAAAAATTCACGATACTTATTGCCGCCCTTTTATTGCCGTTGCTATCGCTGGCACAGGGGCGCATTTTCGAAATATGGACCCAGCCGGCCGTTTTCAATGCCGATGAAGAAGTTTCTTTCTTTTTCGACCTGACCGGCACCGATCTGGCCGAAGTTGCCGAAGAACAAGGCGTTTGTGTATGGACCTGGTACCCCGGCGACCCGGGCGAAACATGGGGTAACCCTTCCGAAGTCAGCCAGCTTACACACGTTGAGGGTAATGTATGGCGCTGGGATTTGGTCCCCTCTGAATTTTACGGCGTCGCCCCCGGTGATATTGACGCATTTTACGGGCAGTTGCAAACACACGCGGGAAACAACATTGTTTTGTTTGCACCCGACCAGGACCCGCCAAACCACATTACCATGTACGGGTTGAATACCATTAAAGAAGACGGGGCCATTCTCGACTACTACCCGAAACAGTTTTCGCTCGACCGCCCTGTTTCAGTTCTGCTCAATGCAAACCACACTTACCCCGATGATTGCAGCGGCGACCCTGCCATTGGCGAACTGGCTACCGCGCCTAACGTCCATGTCCATTCGGGGATCGACAACTGGTCGGTTATTGTGGAAAACAACCCTGACAACCTGGCAAAAACCGAACTCACCCACATGGGAGACGGCATTTACCGCTGGGATTTCATTCCCCGTGAGTATTTCGGGCTGGCCGACGATTACGTGGCCACAAGCATTAACGCGGTGTTTGCCAGCAGCGACTGGGCTTACATTGGGAAAAACGTTGATTGTACCGACTTCTTCATTGAAGTACCCGAGCAGGAAGAAATGCCCATTCCCGAGTTAAATTTCTTCCCGTCAAAATTCAGTAAAAAGGATATCCTGTGCATCATCCGCAGCGACAACGAACCGTATGTCACTTCGCTGGAATACACCATTACTGCCGGCTCGAAAACCATAACCGGTACTTTCGAGGGGAGCAACAGCAAACTCTCGGCCTACATTAACCTGGCCGGTGAGTTGAAAGATGCCGGGAATATAGATAAAATAAACGTTGTGCTTACCGATAATACCGGAAGAACCGTTTCTGAAAACGACATACCGTTAGTACAATTAAACGATTAAAAACTTACAACTATGAAGAATAAAAATCAATCAAAATACATATTCATCATTCAGGTAGTTACCATGGTAATCGGGTTAGTTGTGCTGAGTGTTGTTGGTTTTGCACAAAACAAACCGGTTAAAGGAACCATTGTCGATAAGGACAACATCTCGTTGCCCGGTGCCACCATTATTCAAAAAGGAACTACGAACGGTGTCATTTCCGATGCCGAAGGAAATTTTGAAATTGCATGCCCCATGGGCAGCACGCTTGTTATTTCATACATTGGTTTTAAAGACCAGGAAGTTGAAGTAAACAGTACCGATCTGGGAACCATCAAACTGATGGAAGATTTTGTCACACTCAGTGAAGCAGTTGTTGTGGGTGTTGGATACGGCACCATGCGAAAATCGGATTTGACCGGAGCCATTGAATCGGTCGATTCGGAAGAGTTGAAAAAAGGGGTGATCTCATCAACCGAGCAGTTGTTACAGGGAAAAGTTGCCGGGCTTACCGTTATACAGGGAACCGGCGACCCGGCCATTGGCGCTTCTCTTCGCCTGCGTGGCGGAACTTCGCTGTCGGCCAGCAACGGCCCCCTTATTGTGGTTGACGGCATTCCGGGTGTTGATTTTAACACGGTACACCCTTCCGAAATTGTATCAATCGATGTGCTGAAAGATGCATCAGCATCGGCCATTTACGGCTCGCGCGGCGCTAACGGTGTAATTATTGTTACCACCAACCGTGCAAGCAAAGGGAAAAACATGCAATACCAGGGCTATGTTGCCGTAGGAAGGGCATCGAAACACGTCGATGTATTGTCGGCTAACCAGTGGCGTGCCTGGGTGCGTGAAAACGAAGTTACCGAGGCAATCGATTACGGCGGCAATACCGACTGGCAAAAAGAGCTGGAACAAACAGCCATTACCCATTCGCATGTTTTTACGTTTAACAGCGGAACAGAAAGCAGTGGCTACCGTGCTTCAGTAAATTACCTCAACAATCAGGGCGTAATCAAAAATACAAAATTGGAACGCCTCGGGGCCAGCCTTTCGGCATACCAGTTTGGGCTTAACGACAAGCTGAAACTCGAAGCCGGTATCAATGCAAATTTCGACAAATGGAACCCTTTCGACGGGCGCATTTTCGAACGCATGTTAAACCTTAGTCCAACCATTCCGGTTTATAACCCCGACAGCAGCTTTACCCGCATTGGAGGTACCAAATACGACAACCCGGTTGAAATACACACCAACCGCTTTGCTCAAAATACACGTCACCGCCTGCTGGGTTATGGTAAAGCTGAACTCGAAATAATCGAGGGGCTGAAAGCCGTGGCCAACCTCTCGTACGAATACAACTCGATGCAGGCACGTCTTTACAAACCGAGCTATGCTGTGATGGAAGGTCAGGCCGATAAAGGTTTCGGGCAACGCACACTGGGCGATTACACCACCATGCAAATCGAAACTTACCTTACGTATGACAAGCAGTTAAACGATAACCATAAAATTAACCTGTTGGGTGGTTATTCGTACCTCGACAATACCTATGAAGGTTTCCGGGCCATGCGCCGTGGTTTCGATACCGACCTGTTCCTGTACAACAACCTTGGGGCAGGGCAGGACTACCGTGCAGGCGACGTGTACTCGTATAAAGGGCAGGCAAAACTGATCTCGTTCTTTGCCCGTGCCAACTACAATTTCAAAGGGCGCTACATGGCAACAGCCACCCTGCGCCGCGACGGTTCATCACGTTTCGGTGCCAACAACAAATGGGGCTGGTTTCCGTCGGCATCGCTGGCATGGCGCATTTCCGACGAACCCTTTATGCAGGCCACATCCAACTGGCTCGATAACCTGAAATTGCGTGCAGGTTACGGTGTAACCGGTAACCAGGACGGCATAGGCGAATACAAATCGCTGTCGCTGCTGGGCGCCGGATCCGATACCTATTACGATGCCGCTACCCAAACCTGGAAACAGTCGTACGGTCCTATACAGAACCCGAATCCCAATCTGAAATGGGAAACAACGGCGCAGGTTAACATTGGCCTCGACTTTTCGCTGTTTAGCCGTTTAACCGGAACAATTGAGGTTTACCAGAAAGATACGTACGATTTGCTTTATACCTATCGTGTATCATCGGCCGACTACGCCTTTCCAACCATTCTTGCTAACGTTGGAAGCCTAAAAAACCAAGGGGTTGAACTTACGCTTAGCGGAAACATTGTGAGCACGAAAGATTTTACCTGGGATGCCAACCTTACACTGGCAAAAAACATGCAGGTGATTGAAAAATTATCGGATGAAACCTTCCAGACCGAAGATGTGCCCAGCGGTTCGTTGCACGGCATCGACGGCATGTCGGGCCAGTTTTCACAGCTTATTGCCGAAGGCTATCCGGTAGGAACATTCTGGGGACCGTTGTGTACCGGCATTGATTCGACCGGTAAATTCATACTGGCCGATGAAGGCGTTTCACAGGATATTGGCAATGTTCAGCCAAAACTAAGCTACGGTTTTGGCACCGGCTTTACCTGGAAAAATTTCGACATGGAATTGGCCATGTATGGCATGTACGGGCAAAAGGTGCTGAATGCCACAGCCATGATACTGAATAACCCGAAAAGGCTGCCAACCCTTAATGTAACCGACAGCTTCCTTGAATCGGGCATAACCGATAAGGTAACCTATTCGAGCTACTGGGTTGAGGATGCATCTTTTTTACGCCTGCAATCGCTAACCCTGGGGTACACCTTGCAGGCCACGGAAATTGGCCTGAGTAAAATACGTTTTTACGTAACCGGCGAAAACCTTTTTGTACTGACCAACTACTCGGGCACCGATCCCGAAGTGAGCATCGAAGGGCTCGACAACCCGGGGTTCGACTGGTTTAATGCATATCCGCGGCCAAGAACATTTTCATTTGGCTTAAATGTTTCATTCTAACCTTAAAAGAAAAGAAAAATGAAGATCAATAAAATCACAATCATACTTTTCCTTACCATGCTTTTTGGTGCATGTACAGATCTCGAAGAAACGTTGTACGATAAAGTCTCTTCGGCCGATTACGGGAAAACAGCATCGGAGATTGAAACCATCGTGGGAAGGGCTTATGCATCGTTGCGCGGTTATAGCGATGAAATTTGCAATGCTTTCCCAACCGGTGAATTTGTCCTGTTCCTGAGCGAAACCACTTCCGACGAAGCGTGCATCCCAACCCGGGGCGCCGACTGGTACGATGAAGGACGCTACCAGGATGCACAATTCCATACCTGGACACCTTCGAACCTGTTGGTGCTAAGTGCCTGGCGTTATTGTTACGGGGGTATTAACAAAATCAACCTCATCATCGACCAGGTTGAAAAATCGGAATTGTCCGAAGAGGAACAAATGGTTGTAAAAGCCGAGTTACGGGGCGTCAGGGCCTATTTTTACTACATGTTGCTCGATTTGTATGGGAATGTGCCCATTACTACAAAAGCATCGGACGAAAACGTGACCAATTCGACACGTGCAGACGTGTATGCCTTTGTCGAAAACGAGTTGCTTGACATCATTGACCTGTTGCCGGAAGAAAAAATTTACGGCCGTTTTACCCAGGGCGTGGCGTATACCCTTATGGCAAGGCTGTACCTCAATTCTGAGGTCTTTATTGGGGAACCCCGCTGGCAGGATTGTATCAATGCCTGTGATAAAGTACAGGGTTATACGCTTGAAAACAATTTCTTTACCAGCTTTCTGACCGACAACGAAGGTTCGAACGAAATTATATGGTCGATACCCTACGACAGCAAAGCCGGAACCGTTGGGAACTTTTTTGCCTCGCTGGCATTCCATTACAAACAAAAACAGGCCTTTTCGGCCACCAACAATTATACCGATTGTGTAAACGGTATCAGTGCCCAGCCAGGCCTTTATTCGTCGTACGAAGACGAAGATGTGCGTAAGCAGGGGTATCTCGTTGGCGACCAAATATCGCTGGCAACCGGCTCGGTTATTTTAATGGACGATGGTTCGCCGCTTTCATACACCGAAGAAATTGAAGACTACACCGATGCCAAACAAAACGAAGGCATACGGCCCAAAAAATATGAAGTTAAAGAGGGTGAAACCTGGGAACGCGACCACGATTTTGTGCTCATGCGCTACGCCGAAATTATACTGATGAAAGCCGAATGCTACATCAGGCTTGGTTCGCCGGGGCTGGCACGTCCGTTGGTTGCCCAAATCAGGGACCGTGCCAACGTGGATACACCGGCCGAAGTAGATCTTGAATTCCTCGATGATGAGTTGATGCGCGAATTTGCCTTCGAGGGGCACCGGCGTACCGACAATATCCGTATGGGCGACTGGTTTGAACCCTGGTGGAACAAAGAAGCAACACCTGAATACAGGAGCCTGTTTCCTATTCCACAATATGAAATGGATTTGAACAGTAACCTGACGCAAAACCCGGGGTATAATTAAAGTTATCGCCTACGCCTCGGGGCTATGGCGATCAAAGAAGGTTTCCCGCTTCGCGGGAGGTTAAGGTTTCCCGGTAAACCGGGACTGCTCATACTTCGCAGAAGGTTGAGGTTGAGGTTGAGGTTAAGGTTGAGGTTATGCGTAAGTTTTTAAAAATTAGGTTAATGATCAGATTAGGTGGTTTTATATGCCAGGTAATGGTGCTCTTTTTTACAGTTTCGCTGTTTGGGGCATGTGAAAAAGGAGAAGAGGAAGAACCCGGCACGTTTAAGCTTGTGAAGTATGATCCGGTTCCCGTTTCAAAAACAAACGGCACGCAAACCTGGGCACACATGATGCCCTGGTACGTGAGCAAAGAATTCTCATCGAACGGGAGCTGGGGCATGCACTGGACCATGAGCACCATGAACCCGGAAAAAACGGATGAGGACGGGAAGCGTGAAATCGCTTCCCACTTCTATCCGCTTACCGGACCTTATGCTTCGAACGACCCCGACATTATTGAATACCAGCTTCTGTTGATGAAATACAGCGGAATTGACGGGGTGCTGATCGATTGGTACGGATCGACCGGATTCAACGATTATAAAACCAACCGCGACAATTCAGAAGCAATCATTAACGCGCTTGACAAAGTGGGGATGAAATTTGCCATCGTGTACGAAGACCGTACCATTCAGGAGGTGGTTGAAAAAGATGCTTCAACAACCCGCATTGATGCAGCCATAGACGATATGTTGTACATTGAAGAAAACTATTTCAACCGTTCGTCGTACATTCACATAAACGGGGAACCATTGCTGCTGGTATTTGGCCCCGTTGAATTTCACGAGGCTTCGGAATGGGAAGAGATTTTCAGTGTGCTTTACTCCGATCCTTGTTTTTTGGTGCTGAACGGAAAATCGCACGAGGCAGCCCCGGTTTCATCGGGTGAATACATTTGGGTTGATGAAGGATCGCTCGATTACAAATATGGAAACATGAGCAATTTTGATGTATTCATTGGAGGAGCCTACCCCGGCTTTCTCGACTTTTACGAAGAGGGCGGCTGGGGTGATGGTTACTTCACCATTGACCACGAGCAGGGCGAAACATTTAGGGAAACGCTTCAAAAAGCAAAAAGTGCCGGTGTTGATTACCTGCAACTTATTACCTGGAACGATTACGGCGAAGGGACCATGATTGAACCAACCGAAGAATTCGGGTTCAACTTACTTGAATACGTGCAGGGTTTTACAGGGGTTACGTACACCTCGTCGGAACTTGAAAATATTTATGAACTATACAAATTACGGAAAAACAGCAGCAGCGAAAATAAAAAATACCTCGATCAGGCATTTTATTATTTTGTTTCGCTGCAAACACAAAAAGCTGTCAGCTTAATTGATAGCCTGCAAATAAATTAAGGGGAATATAGTACCTGACAATTAAAACATGTACCAATGACAAAAAAGAGCATACAAACAGTTGCAGCAATGATTTTCGCAGGAACCCTTGCTTTTTCCTGTAGTGAACAAAACCTTTCGCGCCAGACGCTGAAATCGCCCGATGGAATGAATAAAATAATTCTGACCGTTGATGATGGGGAAATATACTATTCGGTTTTCCGAAAAGGCGAGGAAGTGTTAAAGCCGTCACAACTGGGTTTTGTTTTAAAAAACGGTACGGTTTTAGGGACAAGAATGAAGGTTGATAACGTTTCGCGAAATTCATTTAACGAAACATGGGAACAACCCTGGGGCGAAAAGCGACTTATTGAAAACCGGTATGAAGAAATGACAATACACCTTTCATCGGGCAATGGGGAAAAACATTACATGAACCTTATTTTCAGGGCGTTTAACGACGGTATTGCTTTCAGGTACGAAATACCCGAACAGGAACATATCGATTCATTCGTTATTGCCGATGAACTCACCCAGTTTTCACTGCCCACAACCGACAGTGCCTGGTGGATTTCGGCCTACAAAGGTGAATACTACGAAAACATCACAAAACATACCCCTTTAAACCAGATTGATACAGCAAGCTGCCCGGTAACTATCAAAACTGTAAATGACAAATATCTTGTAATACACGAGGCCAACCTTACCGATTATGCTGCCATGAACCTTTATTGCACGGGAGAATCGACCCTGAACTGCGACCTTACGCCGTGGTCGACAGGCGAGAAGGTTTTTGCCAAAGCACCCATGAAATCGCCCTGGCGGATGATGATCATTGCCGATAAACCCGGTGACTTAATTACCTCTTACCTTGAACTCAATTTGAACGAACCCTGCGCCTTCGACGATGTTTCGTGGATTGAGCCCTGCCGCTATATTGGTATTTGGTGGGGCATGCACATGGGTTATTACACCTGGCACATGGGCCCAAACCACGGTGCAACCACCGAAAATGCAATGAAATACATCGATTTTGCGGCCGAACACGGTTTTAAAGGTGTGCTTGTTGAGGGCTGGAACAAAGGATGGGAAAACGACTGGACCAAGGAGGGAGATAAATTCAGTTTTACCGAACCTTACCCCGATTTCGACCTTGAAAAAGTAACCGCTTATGGCCATTCTAAAGGTGTAAAACTTGTTGGCCACCACGAAACCGGCGGGGCAACCAGAAATTACGAGAAGCAGCTCGAAGATGCTTTTGCTTTGTACAAAAAACTTGGCGTCAACAGTGTCAAAACCGGATACGTGAGCCCCCTGCTCGATGGAAAAGAGAGGCACAGCAGCCAGTACGGGGTGCGCCACATGCGGAAAGTAGTTGAAACGGCAGCTAAATACCACATCTCCATCGATAACCACGAGCCGGTTATGCCCACGGGATTACGGCGCACTTTCCCCAACCTGATGACCGGCGAAGGGATGCGCGGACAGGAATACAATGCATGGTCGACCGACGGGGGCAACCCGGTAAACCATACTTGCATTATTCCGTTTACACGCGGTTTGGCAGGGCCCATGGATTACACCCCCGGTGTGTTCAATTTCGAAAACCCGGTAAACCCGGGTACCCGGGTAAAAACAACACTTGCCCACCAATTGGCACTATTCGTTATACTTTACAGCCCGCTGCAAATGGCGTGCGACCTGCCTGAAAATTATGAAGGAAATCCGGCTTTTAAATTCATCGAAAACGTGCCTGTGAACTGGGATGTTACCAAAGTACCCGATGCCGAAATCGGGGAGTATGTTTACATGGTACGGAAAGACCGGAACTCGAAGGACTGGTACCTGGGGTGTATTACAAACGATAACCCACGAGAAGCCAACATCAACCTCTCGTTTCTGGAAAAAAACAAGCTTTATAATGCTGAAGTATATCGTGACGGAGACGGCGCCAATTGGGAAACCAACCCAACATCGGTAACAATTGAAACCGTTACCGTTAGCAGCAACGATTTTTTGCCCGTGAAACTTGCCCCGGGCGGAGGAATGGCTGTGCGGTTTACGCTGCAACAATAGTGTAAAATGTGTCAGTAGTCATTTGTGAATAGTTTAGCTGTTGGCTGGCGGTTTATGGTAATTGGTTCCTATTCGATTATTCAGCCGAGGGAAGAGTAAAAGTGAATGAAGTCCCTTTTCCTTCTTCGCTTTCAACTGAAATTTTCCCGTTGTTTTTTTCAACGAATTCTTTACAAATTATAAGCCCCAAACCCGAACTTGGTTCATCGTTTGTGCCGGGGCGGTTAGTTTTTTTATCGATACGAAATAAATCATTAAGTAGCTTTTTACTCATGCCAATACCTGTATCCCTAATCGTTACCGAAGTGAAACCATCGTCATTTTTTGATGCTTCAACATCAATTTTTCCGCCCGAAGGAGTAAACTTCAACGCATTGGTTAAAAGGTTATGAACAACAATTTGCACCATGTTTTTATCGGCACGAACTTGCAAACCAACAGGCACTTCGTTAATAATTTTAATTTGTTTTTGTTTCGCCATATCGGATGATACTAAAAAACACTCATCAAAAACATCGAACAATGAAAATAGCTCAGTTTTTGGTTTTATCATGCCCCGTTGCAGTCTCGACCATTCAAGCAGGTTTGAAAGTAATGTATATAGCTTTGAAGCTGAGCTTTTCATGTTTCGAACCAATTCAAGAATTTGATCTTCTGTCAGGGTGTTAATCTCTTTTTCGAGAACTTCTGTTAACCCGAGAAAAGAATTGAATGGGCTCCTGAGGTCATGAGCAATAATTGAGAACAGCTTATCTTTTTGTGCATTTAACCTTTAACCGGCAATGTAAAAAGAAATTTACTCCCGGCCCCTTCGTTGCTCCTATTTTGTGCAATGCATGACCCACTATTCTATTTCAATATTTTATTGATTCTTCTTGCAATAAAGTAACACAGATAGGCGAGTTGGCCGTTAAAAATGCGGGCAGCGTCCCGCGGGACGAAAAGATTGTATTGCAGCTGGTTGCTTTAATGCAAATAAAATGCATGTTTTAATCTTGGTTAATTGCAATGACATCTTTGAGGAGGTGCGTGGGGCAGCTTATTTTTAACTTGTCCCGACGTACGTCGGGATTGCTTCGTCCCGATTTTAATCGGGATGAAGGCCTGTCCGGCGAGGACAATGTTAAGGCTTTTATGAAGTATTTGTCTTCAAGCCAGACAGGCTCCTACTTTTCCTTGGATGAAAAGTAGGCAAAAATCAAGAACAATTTAAGTTGCCCCACGCACCTCCTCAATGTTGTCCTCCCTTTTGTCAACATAAGGAACTTGCCAATTCCCTTCAAAGAATGAAATTGGAGGAATACAAACATTTCGTCACGCTCACTCTGCCCACAAATTGTTCGGCCTACCCACCGCTTTTGCGAAGGTAAATCTGTCAACTTAATTCAGATGTGTTTGAAGAAGGAAAATTGACACTACCTTTTGCTTGGTTAATAAATAGAAAAGATAAGAAAACATTAATGCATGACCCAAAATCAAAACTTACAGGTCGGAACAGCGTGATATTCAGTCGTTCGTTTTGTGGGCGTCTTTGTAGTGCACAAAACAGGAAAAACACTCGTTAAAAACATCGAACAATAAAAAATGCTCAGCATTTGGTTTAATCATGCCCCGTTGCATCCTCGACCATTCAGGTAAATTCAAAAGTAATGTATAAAGCCTTGAGGCTGAACCTTTCAAATTTTTAACCAATTCCAAAACTTGATCTTCTGCTAAAGTGTTAATCTCTTTTTCGAGAACTTCTGTTAACCCGAGAAAAGAATTGAATGGGCTCCTTAGGTCATGAGCAATAATTGAGAACAGCTTAACTTTTTGTGCATTTAACCTTTAACCGGCAATGTAAAAAGAAATTTACTCCCGGCCCCTTCGCTGCTTTCGGCCCATATTTTCCCACCGTGTTTTTCAACAAATTCTTTGCAAAGGATCAGCCCCAGTCCGGTGCTGGGTTCGCCATCGGTGCCGGGGCGGCTCACGTTGGTGTCGATGCGGAAAAGGTTATTCAACCTTTTAACATCCATTCCTATGCCGTTGTCGGAAACGGTAAACAACAGCCTGCCTGATTTCTGCTTTTGCACTTTCACATCAACTTTTCCACCGGGTTTGGTGAATTTTATGGCGTTGGAAACGAGGTTACGCATTATCGAATGGAGCATGTTTTCATCGGCTTTAACCAACAAGCCATCGGGATAATCAAAGTATACATTGATTGATTTCTTTTCGGCATTCTCGCGTGTTGTTGCTTCAATTTCACTGAAGAAATCGTCGAGGTTGATTTTACGGGGCTCGAAGGGCATTGTGTTCCTTTGCAGGCGCGACCACTCGAGCAGGTTTTCGAGGAGTGATGATGCTGAATGGGCGGTACGGTTCAGTGCCCGTGAATATTGCAGGTACTCGTCAACCGAAAATTTTGATTTTTCATCGGCCATCAGCTCGGTAAACCCGACCAGCGAAGCAAACGGGGCACGGAGGTCGTGGGCAATAATTGAAAAGAATTTATCTTTGGTAATGTTCAGTTGTTTCAATTCATCGGCGGTTTCTTTTAAGGCTTTTTCAATTTCTTTTCGTTGTGTGATGTCTTCCATCAGTGTAAACACTTTTTCAACCTTTCCCGAGGGGCCTTCGAGGGGAACAAGGTAGCTCGAAAGATAGCTATCTTTACCCCATTTCGATTTATAAGGGATTTCAGAAATAAGTACGCTATTCTCTTTTATACAACGTTTGTAGGTTTCAGCATATCCATTCCCAACCAAAGGCTCATACGTTAAAACATTAATCCTTTTTGTCGCTTCAAGCGAAGGCGACCCCAGTATTTTCAGCAGGGCTTCATTTCCTTCTTCAATGGTACCGTCGGCATTGCCAATATATATGCCCAGCGGCGAATTTTCGAACAACAACCTGAATTTCTGTTCGCTTTGGCGAAGTTGTTCTTCCGCTTTTTTGCGCTCGGTAATGTGCCCCAACCTTTCGGCAATGCTGTTTACAAGCCATAATTCTTCGTTCAAAAAGGGGCCTTTGTCTTTTTCGGGCATGGCTTTAAGATACCCAGCTTCAAACTCGCCCACTTTTTTATCGAAAACCTTAATGGGTGCTGACAATTTCCATTTGCTCTTTTGCGTATAATTCGGTGTTTTGTATTCCACACCGTCAACTTCCAGCCGGGCAAAACATAAACCCGGGTATTGCATGCTTTCAGGAAAAACATTTGTGAAGCGGCGGTATAGATCATCAATCGGCATTTGGCGATTTTCGGTCATTTCCGATAACCGGTAAAACGCACTCAGTTCTTTTAATCGTTCTTTGGCATTGTGTTCGGCTAATATCAATTCAGTAACATCGGTAAGGAAATAAAACCCGGAAGGTTTACCATTCCAGTTTAGCACGGATCCGCTCAGCGTAGCCCAGCGGATGCTTCCGTTCTTTCGTACAACCCTCAACTGATATTGTTTAACAACGGGTTTGCCTTTCATCCTGAGTGAGTAATTCTCTTTTACCCGGTTAATGTCGTCGGGATGGATGAACTTCGCGAACTTTTCATTAAGAACTTCTTCACGGGGGTATCCAATCAGCTCGGTCAGTTTCGGGTTAAAGTATACTATTTTTTGTTCACTGATGATAACGATGGCTTCCTGCGAGGTTTCGAACATGAGGCGGTGACGCTCTTCGCTTTCGCGGAGCTGTGTTTCATACAATTTGCGTTCAATAATTATTCCCGCCTGGCGTACGAAAAGCTCGATATAATCAGTATCGCTAATGGGTTTTTTTGAACGGTGAAAGAAGTGGATTGTGGCATATAGCCGGTTGCCCTTGTTAATCCCAATGGTATAAATTTGTTTGATATTTAGAAGTTTTTCGATTGTTTTTGCTGCCAATTCGGGAAACTCGGGGCCTGAAAACCCGGTTAGGCCTTGATCAAAAGAATGAAATTTACCTGAAACAAATAGTTCCTGGTGAAAAGGGATGACTTTAAACCCCTTTTTAAAAATATTAAATCCGGCAACTGTATTGGTTTTGTTTATGATTTGTGTTGAAATGCCCTTTACTATTTTGGGGTACGATACCGTTTGGGATTCATCGATTGTTGAAAAGAGGATGACCGTATCGGGGTAATGCTTGTGCAGCATTTCTGTAAGGTAATTGTAAATGTCTTCAACCTCCGGCAGCTTTAACATTTCGTTACCCGAAAGGCCCAGTTCCTTCAATTTTTGCATGTTCGCGCTTAAAGCCTCTTCGGCACTTTTCCGCCGGGTAATATCTTCGGTAATAACCGCAAACTGGTTGGGTTGTGGCCGGTAGGCAAGAACACTGTAATGCCGTTCTAATTCGCGTGCATAATTTTCAAAGGAAACGGGTTTGCCGGTAAGGGCTACTTCTCCATACTTTTCTATCCATTTTTTTTCGGTATCGGGCAAAACTTCCAAAACCGTTTTCCCGATAATTTCATCTTTCTTTAAACCGGTTATGCCTTCAAAGCCGGGGTTTACATCAAGGAAACGGTAATCGACAGGCTTGCCCTTTTCATCGAGAATTATTTCGTGCACGGCCAGCCCAAATTGCATCTGGTTTACCAGGTTCCGGAATTTTGCCTCACTATCTTTAAGTGCTTTCACTGCACTTTTGTGTTCTTTTTCGGTTTCAATTGCTTCAAGTGCATAGTTAATATCCGACACTACTTCATCGAGCAGTTTGATCTCTTCGGAGGTAAAAAAACCGGCCTGGTCTGAATAAATAGAAATGCTGCCAATTACTGATTCAAAAGCAGTTAAGGGCAGTGCAATTACCGACTGGTAACCGCGCTTCAGGGCTTCTTCCCTTCGCAAGGCCATTAGCGTGTCGGTTTCAATGTTGTTACACACAACATGTTTTTTTTCACGGATTGCCGTACCCGAAGGACCGTTTTCTGTTTGCCTTCCTGTTAGTTTAAATGAGACAACATCAGACAAATATTTTCCCTCGAGTCCGGCCCACGAGCAGGGTTTTACAACCTGTTTCCCCGTGTTGGCCATTCCAATCCATGCCATCCTGAATTTTCCGTGTTCAATGGCTATGCGGCATACTTCGTCAAACAATTTTTGTCTGTTGCGGTTATGAACAATGGCCTGGTTTACCTGGCTGATAAAAGCGTAGAGCCGGTTAAGCTTGCGAATTTTCACATCATCTTCGCGCCTTTTTACAATTTTCCATACCGTATCCATCATCAGTTGAAGCTGCCTGATATCGGAATCGTTATAGTCGTCGCTTTTATTGGCCACCCCAACAACGGCCACAATTTTTTCTTCGCTGAAAATGGGTATTGTCAGGAATTTGTGCAGGGGTGCATGTCCCCGCGGCGTTCCCTTTTTCAGTGGGCCGGGTTTGGTAAAATGGTTGTCGATGATGGGTTTGCGCTGCCTGACAGCCTCGCCCCACAGCCCGGTTTTTTCGAGCTCGTAAATGGTTTGCGGTTCGGTTATGGTGCATTGGTGCATCACCTCTTTCGACCAACTGTTCAGTTTGAATTTTTGGGTTTCTTCATCGTAGAAATAGATGTAGCCAATTTCGCTTCCGGTAAGGGTAATGGCTTCGTTGAGGGCAAAATCGAGCAGTTGTTGCAGGGTGCCGGCAGGGAATTGGCTAATACGCAAAAGCCCCTCGAGACGGGCTTCTTCAAGCTTCAGGCTCTCTTCGGTTTTTTTCTGCCGGGTTATGTCCTGGTGTGTGCCCGACATCCACAAGGGTTTCCCGTCGGGTGTCCATTCCGATACTTTGCCCCGGTCGTTAATCCAAATCCAGTGGCCATCTTTGTGTTTCATCCTTAATTCAGCCTCGTAATAACCGGTTTCGCCCCTGAAATGTCTGTCAAGTTTTTCTTTAGCTTCTTTTAAATCATCGGGATGGCATAGCCTGCTCCAGGTTTCTATGGTTGTTTTTCCCAGTTCGTCAAGGCCGTACCCAATCATGTTTGCCCAGGTTTCGTTAAAAACGGTTTCCCCGGTTTGCACGTTCCATTTCCAGGTGCCGGTATTGGTGGCTTCAATAACAAAATTGAACCATTCGTTTGCCTTACTCAGCTCATCTTTACCGGCTGTTTTTCCTTTGTTGTTATTTTCTTTTTGCCCCTTCATCTCTTCATTCTTACATCCCTTATTTTCAATAGGATAAATGCTTATCTGTCATTTACATACAATAGTTATAAAAGCACGTTTATTTTTTTTCATTCACCTGCTTTTTCCGGGGTATGGTTAAATAAAAAGTACTTCCTTTTTCCGGTTCAGTTTCAAGCGTTAAGCTACCTCCCAGTTTCTCGGCAAGTTCTTTGGCAATGCTAAGCCCGAGGCCGGTTCCACGGGTGGTTGATTCATCGAAATTGCTGCCGCGGTAGAAACGTTCGAATATGTGCGGAAGGTCTTTTTCGGTTATGCCAATGCCGGTATCTTTCACGTAAAACCGGTAATCGTTTTTAGCCTTTGAACACCCAATCGTAACAATCCCGACATGGGTGTATTTGATTGCATTCAATACCAGGTTTGTTATGATTTGCTTCAGTTTTGCCTGGTCGGTTTCCAGGATGGTATCTTTTTCAATGTCGCAATCATATTGCAAGGCAACCCCTTTTTTCTGAAATTCAGGTACATTGAACGATTTTTGAATATCGCTTAGCATTTGGCCGGCACTAAAACGCGAAGGTCTGTATGAAAACATCTCGGTTTGCAGCTTTGAATAGAGCACAATTCCATCGATAATGGTGACAAGTTGTTCGGAATTGTCGACAATTATTTTGGCATAGTTGGAAATGATTTCGAGCGAATCTTCGTCGGACAACAGGCTTGCAAAGCCCATGATCGAATTCATGGGGGTGCGTATTTCGTGGCTCATGTTGGCCAGGAAAGCGGTTTTGAGCCGGTCGCTCTCCTCGGCACGTTCTTTGGCTTCGATCAACTGGCGCGTCATCAGTTTTTGTTCGGTAATGTCTTTTCGTATCGCGAGGTAGTGGGTAATTTTCCCAAAGGTATCGGTTATGGGCGATATGGTTGTTGCCTCCCAGTATAGCGCACCGTTTTTTTTCTTATTCCGGAATTCGCCTTCCCACACTTTCCCGGCCATAATGGTATTCCAGAGCGCTTTGTATTCGGCTTTGGTTTTATTGCCCGATTTAAAAATGCGGGGGTTTTGCCCAATAAGTTCTTCGCGGCTGTAGCCCGATATTTTTGCTACTGCCGCGTTGCAGTATTCAATTTCGCCTTTGGTATTGGTAATTATTACTGAATCATGGCTTTGTTCTAATGCCCGCGAAAGTTTCCGCAGTTCTTCATCGGCTTTTTTCCGTTCCGATATATCGCGTGTAATGCCAATAACACCGGTTGTGTTTCCCGCTTCGTCTTTTAACAGGGTAGCTTTAACTTCGGTCCAAACAGTGCTGCGGTCTTTGCGGAACATTTCCAGTTCGATGGTTTTGGGCACCTGCCCGTTTTCATGTTCCAAAAAACCGGGTTTAAAAACGTTCTGAAACTCTTCAATTGCAATTTTGTACGATTCGGGGGTCAATACCTGCGAGAGGTTAAATTCCACTGCCTCTTCGGGTTCGTAGCCCCTTAAGGTTTTCACGGCCGGGCTAACATACCGGTAATTCATCTCTTTGTCGAGAATGAAAATCACATCGGTCGAATATTCTGCCAGCAGGCGGTATTTGGCTTCGCTTTCTGCCAGTTCGGCCTGTTTGTGTTTCAGCAGGCATTTTTGATATGCACTTGTAATGAGCGAGGGGAGCCTGAAGAGATAATTATCACTTTTGGTTAGGTAATCGGACACCCCTAGTTTAAGGGATTGAACAGCAATCTCCTCGTCGCCCTGCCCGGTAACAATGATGATGGGTATTTCGGCATTGATCTCCTGCTTAACGGTTTTAACAAAATCGAGGGCGCACATGCCGGGCAGGCGGTAATCCATAAGCAAAACCTGGTATTTGCCATTGCAGGCAGGGCCCTGTTCTTTTTCGAGTTTTCCGAGGGCTTTTTCAGCCATAGGTACTGTTTCAAAATGTATGTTTGGGGCGTATTTTTTAAAATGCCTTCGGGTGAGGTCAATGTCAAGTTTGTTATGCTCAATGTACAAAACGTTGATCTTTTCTTCCTGAATTTGTTTCTTTTTCTGAAAGCCTTCCAGGGCAAAGCGGATCACGTTTGGGAGTTTTTCGGTGTAATTGTTTTTTTTGGCAATGTAATCGTCGGCACCGGCCTGGAGGGCAGCTACGGCCAGCTCTTCGTTACCGGCCGAAGTAAACATGATAACTGCCGTGGGTAACCCGGCCTGCCTTATTTCGGAAAGAATTTCGAGCCCGCTTCCGTCGGGCAAATTCATATCGAGCAAAGCAACATCGTAATTTTTATCCTTTTCGAGGAGTATTTTCGCATCGGCCAGCATGGGGGCAATGTCAACCGTACATTCGTCAAATGCCCGCTTAATGGCCCTTTGGCTCAGGTCGGCATCGCTTTTGTTGTCTTCTAAAATGAGAATCCGCATCGCTTATTAATTAAAATCAGCATTCTTAAAAAATCAAAGTAAATATTTTATCAATAACCTCAAAACAACTTTTGCTGGTTGGCTATTTGAAACAGCTTTGGCCGTTATTCATTTTTTTAAACGGGAGGTTTGTTCAATACACTCCAGTAAAGTTCAATGTGTTCGGCCACTTCGAGGAATTTTTCAAAGTCGACCGGTTTTACAATGTACGAGTTCACCCCCAGTTCGTAAGCCCTTTTTACATCGTTCGATTCGGAAGAAGTAGTTAGCACCACAACCGGTATGGTTTTAAAAACGGGATGTTTTTTAATGACTTCGAGCACCTCCAGCCCGTCAGTTTTTGGAAGTTTCAGGTCAAGCAGTACCACAACGGGCAGGGGGTCTCCCTTTTCCCATTTTTCGATGTAAGCCAGTGCTTCTTCGCCATCGCGGGCCACTTCAACGGGGTTGGTGAGCCGCCGCATCGAGAAGGCCCTCATGGTAAGATCGAGGTCAACCGGGTTGTCTTCGACCAGCAAAATTGGTTTGCAAAATTCTTCACTGTTCATTGTATCTCTTTTTTTGGTATTTCAAGAAAAAAGGTTGCCCCTTTGCCCGGCGAACTTTCAGCACGCACACTGCCGCCCATCCGGTGCATGGCTTTGGCCACCAGGGCAAGCCCAATGCCGGTGCCGGGATAATCCTCGGGTCGGTTCAGGCGTTGAAAAATATTAAAAATACGCTCGTTGTATTTCATGTCGAAGCCAATGCCGTTATCTTTAACTGATATAACCCACGAAGCAGCGTTTTCGTTCAAATTGATTTCAATTTCGGGTTTGGGTGATGCCTTTGAAAATTTCACAGCATTTTCCATTAGGTTTCTCAGGGCCATCATCAGGCCGTTTGAATCGGCAACAACAACGGTATTATCAACGTTTACTTTCATCTTAAAACCATACTGCTCAATATCATCCCTGTTTAGTGAAAGAATAGAGTCAATAATTTTTTTAAGGTTCACCTTTTCATGAAGCACCCGGCTTCGTTCAAGGCGTGAATAGTGCAAAAGGTCTTCAATCAACTGGTTCATTTGTTGGGTTGAACTACGGATGGTTTTAATGAAATGTTTGGCTTCGTCGTTCAGCTCGTTTGCATACAATTCGGCCAGTAGTTTGCTGTATCCGTCAATGCCCCTCAGGGGCGCTTTAAGGTCGTGCGATACCGAGTAGGTAAATGTTTCGAGCTCTTTATTAACGGCTTCCAGTTTTTGGCGTTCCTGTTTCAGTTCGGCCGTAATTCGGTTCAGGTCTTCAACCATGTACAGCATGGCCTTTTGGCTGCGGTTGAGCTTTTCAACCTTTTCGCTCAGTTCCTGTGTGCGTTTGTCAACAATTGCCTGAAGGTTCTGCTTCATCTGTACCAGGTTGTTTTCTGTCTCTTTCTGAGGCGATATGTCCATGAAATTGCCGTATAGCCGGAAAACCTTTCCTTCCCTGAATTCAGCCCTCACCGATGTTTTTATCCACTTTTCCCATTTTCCGGGCATACCGCCTTTCAACTCAACGTCAAACGGTTCCCCGGTTTTCAGCGCCTCGCTAAAAGCCCGGTTAAGCAGTTTTCTGCCCCCGGGGTGGAAAAATTCAGTAATTCCTGTCAAAGATGAAGTAGAAAGAATGCCTTTTTTTAAGCCAAAAACCGTGTAAACGCCACGTGTAAAATTCACTTTTCCAACATCAACTTCATATTCCCATCCACCCACTTTCGATACTTTTTCCATTTCGGACAAAAGCAGTTGCCTGAGGTGCAAAGCCTGCACCGTTTTTTTATGTTCGGCTATCTCTTTCTTAAGTCCACGTGTTTTTTTACGCACTTCGCGGCGCAAAAAATAAACCCAAAAAATGGCAATAATTATGAACAAGGGAACCATGATGTAGGCTGTGACTTTGAACATGTACCGGTACGAAAATTTCTCCTGATAGGCCGGGCCAAACCATTTTTGATGGATTTTGTCGTAGGTGTCGTTGGCAATTACAACCGACAGTCCTTCGTTGAGCCTGGCCTGTAGCGATGAGTCGCCTTTTTGCACGGCGATACAAAAATCCTGACGGAATTCGTCGAGTGGGATGTTAAGGGGTTTCACGTTTTTAATTTTCAGTTCTTTCAACAGGGTTATACCCATTATGCGCTGGGTAATGACCGCATCGTGTTCGCCCGCTGCCAGTTTTCGGAAAGCCTCGGTAAAGGTGTGTGTTGTAAAAATGTGTGATGAAATGTTGTTCCTCCGTACAAACTCTTCGGCATTGTCGCCTTCCATTACAATAACTTCTTTGTTATGCAGGTCGGCCAATGTTTTAATATCCCGGTTGCGTTCCCTTACAAACACTGCCCCGTGCAACTTCAGGTAGGGGAAAGAAAATTCGTAAAGGGGTTCGCGTTCGGGTGTGCGCCCTACAAAAGGCAAGGCATCGATGTTGCCCAGTGCAAGGTCTTGTTTAATTTTTTGCCAGGCGCCAATTTTATAGGTTGCTTCAATATTTACCGCTTGTGCTACGGCATTAAAAAGCTCGACTGAAAAACCGGTTGGGTTTCCATCTTTATCAACAAAACAGAAAGGCGGATAATCGGGTTCGGAAGCAACCGTAATTTTTAAGGGTGTTTTTTGAAGCGAATCGTTCAATACATCCTGCGCCCGGACACAATAGCATAGAAGTAAACATGCGTACAGGGTAATATGAAACGTTCTCAAATTCATTCGCTTTTTTGTTTATTTAATTGGGCTTCCAGTTCTTTAATTTGTTTTTGTAATTCATTAATCCTGAACTCGCGGTTGATGGTTGCTTCATAAAACTGTTCGAGTTCAGTGATCCGCTCCTGTAATTGCTTTGTTTTTTCCAATACCTGGTTTTCAAGGTCTTTTTTCAGGTTTTCCAGCTCCAATTCGGCGTTGCGCCGTTCGGTAATGTCGAGGAAAGTTGAAAATACCTGGTAGGGCTGGTCGCTGCCTGTTTTAAATTGCGGAACAGAATTGACCAGTATCCACACGTAGTTTTCCAGTTTTGGGTTAAATATGCCCTGTAAAAAGTTAAGCACCGGTTTGCGCGTACGCAGGGCAATCATAGCCGGATGTTCTTCGCCGGCGAGTTCGCGGTTATTTTTATCAACTGCCTTCCAGCGCGGGTCGAGAGATTTTCGCCCTTTCATTTGTTCGAAACTTAGTCCCAGTATACGTTCGGCTGCCGTGTTTGCCGAGAAAATTTCACCCTGCGTATTTTGGTAAACAACCCCTTGTTCCATTGTTTCAAACAGGTTGCGGTATTTTTCTTCACTCTCCCTGAGTGCCTGCCATGCATGGTTTATTGCTTCGGTTTGGCCTTCGATGGAATGGCCCATGTACCGGGTTATGAGGGTGGCAACAGCTATTGACAGAAACGATGCCAGTATAATAAGTATAATTGCTAAAATGGCCGGGTTAATTTCTGAAAATTCCAGGAAGATGGTACCGGTAATGATACCCAGTATTACAGAGAAAAAAGTTAATGGTAAAATGTAGCGAAACAACATGCTGCGGGTTTTCTGTCCTTCAATTAACCGCAGGGGGTATATGTGTGCCTGAAAAGTGATCATGGCAACCGACATGGTAAGGAACCCCAGGGCCGTTGTAAAGGCCATTGGGATAACGGCCCCCCGGTAACCGGCATCGTACATTAAGGGCTTTCCAAACAAATAGGCCAGGGTAAAAACGATGGACGCAAACAGCACCAACAGGCCACCAAACCCAAAAAGGAAAGCGCTTATCCTGAATTTTTTGTTTGAAAGCAAGGCCGCTAAGTAAATAACGGAAACTCCCCCTGCAAGGAAAAACAGGGCTCCGTTAGCCGGCGACATTAACCCAACCGGCACCCCGTTTACGGTTTGCCCGATGTTAACAATGCTTTCCTCAAAATTGAGGTCTTTTCCAACTACAAAACCGATAAAATCGAGCAGGCCAAAAAGCGAAACCAGGCCTGCAAGTACGATGAAAAAAGCGGATAAAAAACGTGTTTTTTTTTCAGCGTTCAGATAAAGAATAGTGGTAGCACAAAAAATAAACGATATGGCCGTGCTGAAAGCCATGGGGATGTAATCTTTTCCGAGGCTGCCGGTTAAACCCATTCCCGGCAGGTACCCGATTAAACCCATGATGGCCACAAATAATGTGGCTACGGAGAAGATGATGGCTATGGTTTTGTTTTTTTTCATTTTTTCAGGCATTCCCTTTTAACCGGTTAATTTCATCACGCAATTCTTTTATGCGGAATTCCCGTTCGATGGTGGCATGGTAGAACCGTTCAAGTTCCTCAACACGTTCTTTTAACTCTTTTGTTTTTTCTTCAATTTTTGATTCCAGCCCTTCCCGTAGCTGGATGTTCTCAATGGCACGTGCCGTGGCATCGGCCAGGGTTTCAATAAGGGCTACTTCCATTTTATCGGCCTTGTGCTTTTTATCCCAGTAGTTACCAATGGCGCCAATTGGGCTGTTAATGCTAACCGGCACCATGACCAGGCTTTTCACGAAAGTCGTTTTATACGAATCAACAGGTATCCTTTCGTCTGAGTAAATATCTTCAATGACAACGGGTTTTTCATGTTCCATTGTCCACCCGCTGATGCATTGGTCGAATGGGAATTTTTTACCCTTCCATAACGGGGCTTTTGCATCTTCATCGACAAAATGGCATGATCCGTTTTCCTTAAGGACAAGGGTTGCCCCGTCGGAACCGGTAAGCTTACGTGCCGAAGTAACCACTATTTTTTGAACGGTTTCAATTGTTTTGGCCGATGACAGTTCCTTTTCAACATCAATGAGTATTTTCAGGCGTTCGTTTAGTTGTTTGATCTCCTGTTCGCGTTTGATCTGTTCGTTAATAACTTCGGTATACACAATTATCCCCCCTATTGAGCCATCGGCTTCGTACCAGGGGCGGCACTCCCAGCGGGTATAGTCAACCGTGCCGTCGTCGCGGTAAAAGGGGTCGTTATCGGCACCAAGCACCTCACCCTTTAAGGCCCGCTGGTGCACATCGCGCCATTTTTGTGGCAGGTCGGGGAAAACATCGTAATGGTTCCGGCCAATGATGTCTTTCTCTTTCACCCGGTAATCGTTGAGGTAACGCTGGCTCACGTATACATAGTTCATTTGTCGGTCGTGCACGGCCACGGCGCTTTGGTTGTGTTCAATAATATAGCGCATCAGTTCGTGGGTATGTTGCAGTTCTATCTCGGCCCGTTTTCGTTCGGTTATATCGTCCATCATGGCCAATATACCGGTCACTTTTCCATCGGGACCAATAATAGGTGCGGCAAACAGGTTGCAGTCGATAAAATATCCGTCTTTACGTTTGCGCCTGAGTTCAATTCCAAGTAGCGATTCTCCGTTGAGCACCCTTTTTCGAAGTTGGGCAAATTCATCGAGTTTATTTTCGGGTACCATCGGCAAAAGTTTTCCAAGTACTTCATCCTCCTTCCATCCAAACATTATTTCGGCAGCCTTGTTCCACCGTAAAACAATGCCTTTGGAATTTAAACTGTACGTGGCAAGCGGGGTGCTTTCAATGATCGATTTTTGTAAAGCCTCGCTTTTGAAAAGTTCTTGCTCTGCCCTTTTCTTTTCATTAATGTCAATAACCGTAGTAATAAAGAAAAGCGGTTTTCCCTCATTGTCGCGGTGAATGCCCACGCTTACATCGGCCCACACTTTTTTGCCCGTTTTATGGATGTATTGTTTCTCGAAACGCAGGGAATCCTTTTCACCATTTAAAAGTTTAGCAATTAAAGCTTCGGTAGGTGCAATTTCCTCCGGCGGTGTAATGTCCTGCCATTTTGTGTTTTGTAGTTCTTCCTGTGTATAGCCCAGTATGTTACAAAAGGCCCGGTTCACGTTAATTTCACCGGTTGGAAGAGTTATCGATTTTCCCACATTGGCAGCTTCAAAAACCTGCCTGAACTTGTTTTCCTCTGTTTTTAATGCTTCTTCGGTTGTTTTCAGGTCGGTTATGTCGATGATAATTCCGTGCCAAAGGGTGCTGCCATCTTCAAGCCTTTCGGGCCTGGCATCGCACTTGCGCCAGCGCAGCCCCTGTTCGGGAAGTATTACACGGAATTCGCTGGTATATACGGTTAGGTTTTTAGCCGAATTATTGATGGTTTCCACAATGTAATCGTAATCGTCGGGGTGCAGGCGTGTAAAAACCGGCGATGCATCTTTCTGTACCTGTTCGGGTGTTACCTCGTAAATGTTCCACATGCCGGGGCTGGAATAGGGAAAAGCCGAACGGCCATCGGGGTATAACCTGTATTGGTATACCACGCCAGGCACCTGGGCCGCAAGGTTTTTAAACAGCTTATAGTATTCCTGCAGTTTTTGTTCGGCTTCTACAGTTTGGGTAATGTCATGGATTATTGAATGCAGGTATGTTTTTCCGTTAATTTCCACTTTACTGCTGAATACCTCAACCGGGCAAACCATTCCATTGGCTTTCCGGTGCTTAAACCTGAAATACGACCGTTCCTGCTTTCGTGCTTTTTCCATTTCAACCTCAATTGCTTCGGGCGACAGGGTGTTGATTTGGTCGATGTGCATTTGCACAAGCCGGGAACGGTTCCACCCGTAAAACTTTTCGGCCGCGGGGTTGGCATCGGCAATGCTAAACGTGTCGGGATCAATAAGCAGCATTACAGCAATGCTGTTTTTAAAAAACCTGTTAAAACCGGTATAGTTGATTTTTTTCTCCCCGTGCATAACAATGCCTCAATATTTGTAAATATGATTATGCAGTATCGCTGAATACAAATTCGACTTTTTTTTTTAAAAAGAAAAGGAATTACACGTTAAATATTGAAACAGACTTAAAAAGAATCATTGTTGTCCGGTAAAAATTTTAAAACAGAGTAATCGACTAAGATGAATGAGCTAACATCCTTGTCATGTTGAGCCCCTTTTCAAAGATGCGATTTTTCAGTTTCGCTTAACTGCCAAAGGGAATATCGAAAAAGAAGGTTGCCCCTTTACCGGGTTCCGATTCAAAACCAATGGTCCCGCCCAGTAATTCAACCAGGCTTTTCGATATGGCCAGCCCCAGGCCGTTGCCCCCGTATTTTCGGGTTGTAGAATCTTCGGCCTGCCTGAAACGGCTGAAGAGGTGTGCATGGAATTTTTCGGGTATGCCTATGCCGGTATCCCGCACGTAAAACTTCACACCCCCGCGTTTTTTTTCGATGCCGATTGTGATGCTTCCCTCGTTGGTAAATTTGATGGCGTTGCTTACAAAATTAACCAGCACTTGTTTCAGTTTTCCTTCATCGCTGTTAAGGTAAAACGTGGCGGGGAAACCGTCTTTTTCAACTTGCAGGTTAATGCCTTTTTCACCGGCCTTCATTTTAAACAGGCTACAAACCTCGCCTATTAGCTTTTTGGGCGAAAAAGGGTGAATATTATAGCGCACCTCGCCCGATTCAATTTTTGAAATATCGAGAATGTCGTTGATAATTGACAACAGGTTGTTGCCCGAAGTTATGATCATTTTTGCATATTCAGCCGCTTCTTCGTGACTGGTATGAAATTCGGGTTCAGAAAGCAGTTCGGAAAAGCCCAGAATGGAGTTTAGCGGGGTATGTATCTCGTGACTCATGTTTGCCAGAAATGCCGATTTCAGCCGGTCGTTCTCCTCGGCCTTTTCTTTTGCAGCAATCAATTCAGCCTGGATTTTTTTCCGTTTGGTAATGTCGCGGTCTATTCCCAGCACATACTCTTTGCCCCCAAGTGTAACAAGGGTTGTTAAAATTTCGAGATGAACAACATGGCCGTCCTTGCGGGTGTGCGTGGTCTCTTCCCTGATCACCCCCTGCTTTTTTAATATTTTTAAATAGTTATCGTGATCTTCCTGCGTTTGGTCATCATCATTCAGTAAATCGATTGACTGGCCGATAAGCTCCTCGCGGGTATAACCGTTCATTTCGCAGGCGGCTTTGTTGCAGTCGGTTATGCGCCAGGGGACTTCCCGGCTGTGCGGATCGACCAGGAAAATGGCATCGGGCGAATTATCAAATATGCCGTGAAACATCTGTACACTGTCTTTAAGCCTGTTTTGTACCAATACCCGTTCGGTTACATCGTTCAAAGTAACCAACCATGCCGGGTTGCCTTTGAAATCGATCTGGTTTAAAGCAACTTCGGCATAAATGGGTTCCCCGTTTTTCTTTTTATGCCGGCACATTCCCTGTACAAAAAACGGAGTATCGTGATTTTTTTCTCTTTCGAAAATTTTCTCCAGTTCCTTTTTCCCGCAAATATCGGTAAGGTGCATTGCCTTGAACGCTTCATGTGAATAACCATATTGCATGGTTGCGGCTTTATTAACCCCGATGAAAGCCAGGGTTTGCTTGTCGCATATACACATGGGGGTTGGGTTCTGTTCAAAAATGCTACGGTATCTTTTTTCGTAGGAGGCAATGGTGTTGTTAATTTTTTCTTTCGCTTTTATTTCATGCTCCAGGACTTTGTTTTTTTCTTTAAACAGCTTTTGTAGCCTTGCCTGGTTCATTTGGGCATTTACGCGCGCAATAACTTCGCGTTGGTTAAATGGTTTTGTAATGTAGTCGGTACCACCTGCCTCGAAGCCTTTCAGGATGGATTCCCTGTCATCGAGGGCGCTGATAAACAAAATGGGGATATCGCGAGTTCGTTTTTGGTTTTTAAGCTTGCGGCAAACTTCATACCCGTCCATGCCGGGCATCATAATATCAAGCAATATTAATGCAGGCTTATTATCTGTTGCAATATCCAGGGCTTCCGGCCCGTTATCGGCAACAACAACAGAATAATCTGCTTTTTCAAGAATTCGCTTTAAAAGAATAGATACATCATTGGTGTCATCAACAACCAGTATGTCTCCCCCCATTTTTGACTTGGCCATTGTCTTTCTCTTTTCCCTTTTTCAGCCCGAAAGCTATCATTTTTTTTAATAATTACCATACTAAACGACTGGTTTATTGTAAAAAGGTTGAGGTTAACCCATTGCTTGCCGAATTTAAAATTACCGGATTGTGCGCTATTCTATGTTTCAAATTTGCAACTTGTCATAATATGCGAATAAAACTGCCTGCTTTTCACCGTTTAAATATCCGGTTGTTTTTCCATCGATCGCAACAATTCTTTTCGTATTTTATCGAAATAACGTTTTTTGCCAATCCCTTTAATGAAGTAAATCCCGCTGGTTCCGGCGGTGAACAATTCCGAGCTGTTTAAAACATCGTGGCGCGAAAGGTTGTCTTTCCCGTTTACCGGGTATCCCAGCAGGGCTAAACGCTCCATTATAAACGGCCTTATTACCCGCTGTGAACAGCCCGATGCAGGTGAAGGGGTTGATATGGTGCTGTCTTTTACCAGGAACAGGTTGCCCAAAAATGTTTCAACAACCTCCTGGTGTTGGTTTAGTATAATGCAGTCGCCGGCATTGTTCTCATGCATTTCCAGTTGAAGCATTTTTCGGTATTCGTGCTCAACCGATGGAAGTTTCATGCAAAAACCATCGGGCTTGCTAAAGTTATTTGTGAAACAAACATTTGAAACGGTTTTATTCTGGCTAAACAGCAACGGGTCGGGTTCAATAAAAAGCACCTCGTGGGTTTGTTTTTGGTTTGGCAGGTATTGAAATACAATGTGACATTGTGCTGTTTGGTAGCATTTGTTTCGTATGAGTGTTCGTTTTACTTCGCTTTTCAGGTGTTCGCCATTGTTGCCTTTCAACAGGGTTGGGGTTATACGGTATATTTTTGCCAAAAAGTTCAGCCTTTTCAGGGTTTCGGCAAAAAACATGATTTCGGTGCCCCGGGTTAAAAATGTTTCCGAAACGGTAATGTTTGCCCGTGTTTTTTTAACAATATCGAAGTGGCCGGTTTCTGATTTTTCAATTTTACCGTTATGCCATATATATGAAAGTGCGTTGACAGGGGTCATGGGTTCACAATTTTTTCGAGGAATTGTGGCAGCAGGCTAAAGTCGATAAACAACGGGAATACAAGTCCCATGAGTGCGCCGAAAAAGTGGGCGTCGTGGCCAATATTATCGGCTTCTTTTCGGGCCATAATAATGCAGTAAACCATGTAAAGTACGCCAAATACGATACCCGGTACCGGTATTACACCAAAAAACCAAAGCTTATTCCAGGGGTCGAAAAAAATGGACGTAAACAGTACGGCATTTACTGCCCCCGATGCCCCAATGGCGCTGTACATGGGGTTGTTGCGGTGTTTAAAAACGGAATACAGGCTTGAAAATACAAGGCTGAAAACATACAGTTCAATAAAAATGAGGTTCGATTTGGCCCCGAAATAGAGGGCAAAATATTTTTCACAAACACCGCCAAAAATGTAGAGCACGTACATGTTAATGATCAGGTGCATCCAGTCGGCATGTACCAGCGAGTGTGAAACGAGCCGGTGCAAGTGAAACCGGTGGAACACCAGGTAGGGTTTAAGGCTGAGTTGCTCGAATAATGGGCGCTTGTAAAAAGCCAGTGCCGAAACAATAACGGTTATGATTACGATATATAGTGTCATCTTAATGTAAAATTTTAAAAATCATTTCACGTTGTAATTCGGTTGCATCGGTCGATACGTTTTCAACCCCCTTCGATTTAACATCGTATTCCCGTAACAGGGAGACGATTTCGACCAGTTTTTTGGTAGAATAATTACGGGCAGCTTTTAAATAATCGTTTATAAAGAAAGGGGGCACGCCAAGTATTTGCTGTAAATCGTCGCGTGATTTTTTTTGCGAGAGGTGTATTTTCAGCAGTTTCTGGAAATAGTAAAAAAGCGAGCCAATGGTTTTTTGTATCGGGTTCTCTTTCGGGTTGGCATTAAAATGGTTGATGATTTTGTTGGCTTTCAGAACATCCTTTTCGCCAAGGGCGTTTCCAAGCTCGAAAACATTGTAATCTTTGCTTATGCCAATGTTTTTCTCAATGTGCCCCGGCGTAATGGGATCCGTTTCCGGAACAACAATCATCAGTTTTTCAAGTTCGTTTACCACTTTTCCAATATCGGCGCCGAGGTATTCGGCAAGCAACACAGCGGCTTGTGGCTGAATGGTATAGCCTTTGTCGGAACAATATTTCTGGATCCAGGGCATGAGTTTGTTTTCATAAATCTTTTTCGATTCGAAAACGATCCCGTTCTGGTCGGCTGCTTTGATGAATTTTTTCCGTTTATCGATGGTGCCGTATTTATAGCAAATAACCAGTATGGTTGTTTTCATGGGGTTTTCGACATACGAAAGCAGTTCTTCATCAAGGTTATCAAGGTTTTGCGCTTCTTTAACAATTACTACCTGGCTGGCTGCCATCATGGGGAAGCGTCGGGCTGCTGTTAAAACGGTATCGGCACTGGAATCTTTCCCATAAAGAATGGTTTGGTTAAAACCCCTTTCCGATTCATTCAGTGCATTTTTCGCGATGTAGTTCGAAATGGCATCGATAAAATACGGCTCTTCGCCCATGAGCACGTATACGGGGTGGAATATCCTTTTTTCAAGTTGTTGAATGATTTCGTTATAGTTTTTCATACTATTAAAATTATTTTTTTCAAAGGTCCGCCAGTTGGCGGATGGAACTCTCCCGCTTAGGCAGGATCGTTTCATTGTATCTTTCAGGAGTTATTCGATTCATCAAAAAATTTCAGGTGTTTAACCGTACGCCGGCTGTCCCTCAGTAGTTTCATGGCATCGATGCCTATTTGCAAATGGTCGAGTGCAAATTTTTCGGTAACCGACTTATCGCTTTTTTCGGTTTTAACACCCGCCGAAATCATGGGTTGGTCGGATACGAGCAAGAGTGCCCCTGTTGGTATTTCGTTGTAAAAACCGGTTGTAAAAATGGTGGCTGTTTCCATATCGATGGCCATTGCCCGTGTTTTCTTCAGGTATTTTTTAAAACGGTCGTCGTATTCCCAAACGCGTTTGTTGGTGGTAAAAACCACGCCGGTATAGTAGTCCCTTTCGTGATCCCTGATGGCAGTAGAAACCGCGCGTTGAAGGTTAAAGGCCGGGAGTGCCGGTACCTCGGGCGGCAGGTAGTCGTCCGAAGTGCCGTCGCGCCTTATGGCAGCAATGGGAAGGATGAGGTCGCCCACCTTGTTTTTTATTTTTAACCCGCCGCATTTGCCCAGAAACAGCACGGCCTTTGGAGAAACGGCGCTCAATAAATCCATTATGGTTGCGGCATTGGGGCTGCCCATGCCAAAGTTGATGATGCTGATCCGCTCGGCAGTGGCGCTGGGCATGTTCCGTTCTTCACCGTCAACCGGCACACCCATTAATTCGGCAAATACATCTACGTAATGCTGAAAATTTGTCAATAAAATGTGTTTGCCAAATTTGTCAATTTCAACGCCTGTGTAACGCGGCAGCCAGTTTGTAACAATATCTTCTTTCGATTTCATTTTTATAACAATTATGCACAAAAATATGAATATTAAACAAGGCATGGAATCGAAGCTGAAAAAAATCATTAGTTTTGAAACATTCAAAAAGGAGTGATATGTCGTTTGAGCTGCCAAAGCTGATATTTCCGCCATCGGATTACAAGTTGAAAGAGGGGGATGGAAAATTTGCCATTTTTGATGTTTCGCGTAAAAAGTACGTGCCCCTCACCCCCGAAGAATGGGTGCGGCAAAACTGCCTTCACTATTTGCGTGATCATAAAGGTTTTCCCATTAGTCACCTCGCCGTTGAACGGAGTTTTAAGCTGAATAACCAGGTTTTGCGCTACGATATTGTCGCTTTTTCGAAAAATGCAAAACCCTTGTTGCTGGTTGAATGCAAAGCCCCCGACGTGAAAATTTCACAAAAAACCTTCGACCAGATTGCCGTTTACAACCTGAAACTGAACGTGCCTTACCTGATTTTGACCAATGGAAAAGCGATGTATTGTTGTGTGGCCGATTTTAAAAACCTGAAGTATCATTTTTTGAAGGAAATACCCGATTTTACAACGATTTCTTTATAAATTGTATGTCGTTTATTCGGTGATTTTTGGAGGATTGGAAATGATGAAACGATCCCACCTAAGCGGGAGAGTTATCCCGAAAAATCGGGACAAGCTATGAGTTGTCTTAATAAATAGACCATTTGAACGAATGAAAATATTTTATTTTAACATAAAAAATGCACCGGTATTTTTGCCTATTTTTTTATTCCTGTTTTTTGGAACAAACAACCTGTATGCCGGAACGGTTGATCAAAACCGGGCGCGCATTGTTGCCGTAAACTGGCTTGGCTCAGAAGGTGAAACTTCTATAACCAGTGCCGATATCGAAAAGGTTGTTACAGCAGCCGGCACAGCAGGCCCGCTGTACCATGTGGTTGTGTTCAAGCCCTCGGGTTGGGTTATTGTTTCAGGTACCGATGCTACAGAGCCCGTGCTCGGGTGGTCGGCCAGCTCGGTATTTCCCTCAGAGAGCAAACCTGTTCAAATGAAAGGATGGTTTGATGCGCTTGAAGTTGGAATGAATGATGCCATCAAAAACGGTATTCGGCCCGATATTGAAACCGTTCGGAAGTGGCAATTATTCAGTCAGGAAGGGGTGGATCCTTCGCAGCTTAAATCGACATCTACTTCGACAGGCCCCCTGCTCACTTCAACCTGGAATCAGGACCGTTATTACAACGATATGTGCCCGGTTGACCCGGAGGCAATCAGTACGGGCAACAACCACGTGTGGCTGGGTTGCGTAGCCACGGCCATGGCGCAGGTTATGAAGTACTGGGAATATCCATACTCGGGATTGGGCTCACACAGTTATGTTGACGATGATTACGGCGAACAGTCGGCCAATTTTGAAGCCGCAGCTTACATTTGGGCGGCAATGCCCGATAATGTAACAGCCCCCAATGCCGAAGTAGCTGAAATTTGCTACCATTGTGCCGTTTCGGTCAACATGGATTTTGGCCCTTCAGGTTCAGGCGCCTGGCTCGAAGATACCGAGCCTGCCTTTGTCGATTATTTCAAATACAACAGCACGAATTACATTTCGGACAAGGACCGGTGGGCTGCTGCCGAATGGGAGGCATTGCTGAAAAGGGAACTCGATAACGGCCGCCCCATTGTTTATTCGGGTTACAATTCAACACAAGGAAGCGGACATGCGTGGGTTTGCGACGGTTATTCGGGAAGCTATTTCCATTTTAACTGGGGTTGGAGCGGTGAGGGCGATGGCAACTACCTGCTGAACAACCTTACGCCACCGGGCAAAAACTTCTCTTACTTTCAAAGTGCTATATTTGGTATTGAGCCTGTACATGCCGGGGGGCTTAGCCTGCCATACCAGCAGGGATTCGAAACAGCATCGGCTTCCCCTTTTTCCCTGTTCGGGGTTTACGAATTTACAAGTGAAGAAAAACACACCGGTTCACAAAGCATAAGGCTGGGTAAACCCGCGATAAATTCTTCGGCTGAAAGTTCCCTTTCCCTGTGTTTTACTGTACCCCAGGATGCCGAACTTAATTTTTGGGTGAAACGCGTTACGCCCGAAGAATCGGCCAATAACCAACAAAAAGTGTTAATCATGCCTCAATATGGCAGTACTCCGCTCGCTGTGGTTTTTAGCGGTGATTACGACGACGATGACTGGGTGAACTACTCGGTCGATTTGTCGGCTTACCACGGCCAGGATATCCGATTGCTTTTTGTTCAGGAGGTTGACGACTATGTGAAGAGACAATGGATGTACATTGATGACATAACCCTCACGGGATTGTATGTAAACCTGGCACCTTACAGGCCCGATAACCCGGTTCCTGTAAACGGGGCTTCCGACGTTAGCCTTTCGCCAAAATTGATGTGGGCCGGGGGAGACCCCAACGGCGACGACCTTACATACGAGGTTTACCTCGATACCGTTAACCCGCCCCAACTAATTGCTTCGGTGTTCGACAACAATTTTACCGCGCAAAATTTACCCCACAGCACGTTGCATTTTTGGAAGGTTATAGCCAGCGATGGTGAACTCACCAGCGAAAGCCCGGTGTGGAAATTCACAACCACAGGCATTCCGCCCGACATGGCTTTATGCGGGATTGATAACATAACGGCTACCACGGCCGTTATTTGCGGCGAGGTACTTACCGATAATGGTGCAACCATATTTTCGCGCGGGATATGCTGGGATACCGAAACCAACCCAACTACCAACGATAAGCTTGCATACCCGCAATTTGAAAACGATGTATACAATTGCGAACTGACCGGTTTAACACCATACACTACCTATTATTACCGGGCTTTTGCCATAAGCAACGAGGGTACGGGTTACAGTGAACAGGGCGAATTTGCCACCCTTCCGGGCCTGCCTGTTGTTTCGCAAGGCGAAGTTGAAAACATTTTCAGGACTACCGCTACCGTTAATGGCCGCATAGAAAACATTTACGATGAATTTGTATCGGAAAGGGGCATTGTTTGGTCGCTCACCGAAGGCTTTGACACGGAATTGGGAAACCGGGTTAGTGAAAACGGAAACTGGACAAGCCCCGGCAATTTTGCCATCAACGTAAGCGGGCTGCCCGGGCCTGCACGTATTTTCTTCAGGGTTTTTGCCGTCAATTCGGCCGGAACGGCTTTTTCCGATGAGGCTTCGTTTGAAGCATTAAATACACCCCCGTTTATCGATCTCGATGCCGACAACAGCTCGGGTAGCCCCGGCAACGGGTACTTTGGTTTATATACCGAACAACTCGACAGCGGAAAAATTGCCGATGTTGATGTTTTACTCGGCGATGCCGATAACGATCCCGTTCAAAAACTGGTAATTACCTTAAAAGGACAAGTTCACGATGCTGAAGAATACCTTGTTGTATCAGGGGTGTATGAAAATATTGACATAACAGGCAACCAGACCGATAGTTTGGTTTTGATTGCCAATGGCGAGGTTGGTTATGATGAATGGGCCGTTGTTTTAGGAATGGTTGAAATCAGGAACATGCACGATTCGCCTAAACAATGGAAAAAAAGGGAAGTATCGGTGATTGCGGGCGATGGGTTTGATAATAGTGCGCCCGCCATAGCCACAATGTCGGTTATTCCGGTAAACGATGAACCGGTATGTGTTTTGCTTCCATCGCTCGATACGGTTCCGCTGGCCGGTAATACCGTTTCGGTTGTGCCCGGAACATGGGAAGATGCCCTTGATGAATGCAGCGGTGAAATGGTAATAACCCACCAATGGCAATACAGGGATGATGAAGGTGTTGTTTTCGATGTATCCGGCGAAACCGGTCCCGGCCTCTTTTTGGATGAAACCCTTTGCGGAACCGAGGTGCGCGTGGTTGAAACGGTGACCGATAGTGATTGCGGTGGTGAAAATATAGTAACTACCCATGCCGAAAGTGTTTGGGCCGATGTGGCACGGAATGAACAACACGTTGTTTTCGATCCCCTTCCGGTGCACTACATGCACGAAGGTGCTTTCCGATTCGACGGATATGCTTCTTCCGGGTTGCCCGTTACATACGGAGCAGTTAATGAGGATGTTGTCAGGGTGTCGAACGATACTGCTTATTTGGTGGCAACAGGGCGGGTCATTGTTTCGTGCATGCAACAGGGGAACGATTGTTTTTTGCCTACCGGGAAAACAAACCGGCTGGCTGTAGTGGAAAAAGGTATTCAGCAGGTTGAAAATTATAGCGACATGGCTTTGAATTATCCCGACAGCAGGGTTGCGCTGCAGGCCCGTGCATCATCAGGGCTTCCGCTAACCGCCATAAGTTCCGATAAGCTTGTAGTTAACGTCGAAAACGATACGCTCTGCCTTAACGGGACAGGCAGTGTTTCCGTGATGCTGTTTCAGCCCGGAAACATAAATTACCATCCGTCAGATACCGTTTTTATTGAAGTGACGGTTGATAAAGGCCGGCAGGTTATTACGGCTGATTACGAAGAGATGCATTACGGCGCCGGGCCATATCCCTGCAACGTTTATGCTTCATCGGGACTCCCGGTTTCGTTCGAATTTTCCGATCCCGGTAAGCTCGAATATAGCACTGATAGTTTCAGGGTTTTAAGCACCGGCGAAGTTACCCTTACCGCCACACAGGAAGGGAACGTTTTTTGGTGTCCCGCTGAACCCGACGTGCAAAGCATTACACTTTTGAAAGGGGAACAAACCCTCCTTTTTGAACCCATTGGCGAAAAAAAATATAACGATCCCGATTTCATACTTGAAGCTTCAACAAACAGCGGTATGGATGTTTTGTTTTCAATTTCCGATACAACCATTGCAACGGTTGCCGGTGGATTGGTGCACATAAAAGATGTTGGGAGTACGCTGGTTACAGCTTCAAACAGTGGAAGCGACCTTTGGGAACCTGTCTCGGTTCAGCAAACCTTAAATGTTTTACCGGCCAATCAAGTTGTTAATGCCGGGTATTTCGATACCCTTACTTATGGCGATCCTGCATTCAGTATTGATTATTCGGCCTCTTCGAAGCTTGATGTTGCAGTTGATGTTGCCGATTTGGAAATTGCGGTTTTCAACGGAAATGAATTTGAAATACAAAATGCGGGTACAACCAGTGTAACATTTTCGCAAGACGGGAATGAACAATGGGAACCTGCCGAACCGGTTACCCGTGAACTGATTGTTGAGCAGGCCGCGCAAACCCTTTACAGTGAACTGCCCGACACGGTTGAAAACCTGGGGCAAAAAATACCTGCCGCGGTGTTTGCTTCATCGGGGTTGCCCGTTGAATTGATTGCAAACGATGAACAATTGGCAGCTATTGATGGTGATTCTATTGCTATACGTTCGCATGGGGAACTTTGGTTGACAGCCTCACAACAGGGAAACCGGAATTTCCTGCCTGTTCAGGATCAGTTTTCTGTTATCATTACCGAATACGTTTCAATCGGTGAATTGTCTGCCGCTTCCGTTTTTGCATACCCAAACCCGGCCAAATCGTACGTGGTAATTGTTACTCGCGAAATCAGCCGTTTCCCGTGTGTAGTTAAGCTCATAAACCCCATCGGGGAGGTTGTTTCATCATGGACAATGAATGGTCCTGTTGGCACTTTTTCGCTTGAAACGTTGCCGGGGGGTGTTTATCTTATCATGGTTGAGGGTACACAATTTACTTTAAGGCAAAAGCTGATTGTACAGAAGTGACCGGGGTTTTTTTCCTTCGGGTTGAGTTTAAATAAGCAATTTTAAATGTCTGCCCTAATTATGAAGTAATCCATGACCGAAACCATCGTTAAAGAATTATTGCGTATATTTACCCGCCCAAAAACCCACGAATTATGCAACTCGATAAACTTACAGATGAAAGCATCCGTTTACTGAAACAATTAATAAAAACCCCTTCGCTATCGGGTGAAGAGGAGGATGCTGCCTGCATTATCCGCAAGCATTTAACGGACTGTAATATCCCTTATAATGTACTAAAAAACAACACGTGGTGTTTAAACAAATACTGGGACAATAAAAAACCCGTGATACTTCTGAATTCGCATATCGACACGGTAAAACCGGTTGATGGGTGGGAATACAACCCGTTTGACGTTACCGAAAAGGAAGGGAAAATTATTGGCCTTGGCAGTAACGATGCAGGGGCGCCGCTGGTTTCGCTGCTGGCTGTATTTAAATATTTTTTCCATAATGAAAATCTGCCATTCAACCTGATTTATGCCGCTACGGCCGAAGAGGAAAGCTCGGGGAAAAACGGGATGGCCATATTGTCTAAAACACTCGAACGGGTCGATTTTGCTGTTGTGGGCGAGCCCACCCTAATGAACCTCGCTGTGGCCGAAAAAGGGCTTGTTGTTTTCGATTGTGTCGCACGTGGAAAGGCCGGGCATGCTGCACGCAACGAGGGCATTAACAGTATTTACATTGCCCTCGATGACATCCGGAAAATCCGTGATTATAAATTTGATAAAGTATCGAAACTGCTGGGTAGTGTTAAAATGACCGTTACACAAATCGATGCCGGTTTTCAGCATAACGTGGTGCCCGATACCTGCAAATTTGTGATTGATGTACGTACAAACGAGTGTTATTCCAACGAAGAGGTTGTAAATATCGTGTCGGGCATGTTGCAAGCGGAGGCAACTCCCCGTTCGTTGCGTTTAAACTCTTCGGGAACAGACATGGATCACCCGTTTGTGCTTAAAGCAAAACAAATGGGTATTGAATGCTATGGTTCGCCTACATTAAGCGACCAGTCGTTAATGCCCTGGGTATCGGTGAAAATCGGCCCGGGCGATTCAGCCCGTTCGCATACCGCTAACGAGTACATTTTCCCTGAAGAAATATCCGAAGGTATTAAAAAATATATTTCACTTTTCGATGGCCTGCAACTGTGATGTTATTCATTACTTAATTTAATGAGGTACATTGTTTTAGCCGGTGCGTGGCCTGTTTTTTGTAAAAGGTACGAGGCCGGGTAAGACGGGTTGATATCGGGAATGGCCGTTAATGTTAAAGCCTGTTTATTACATCTTTCCGAAAGGCTCATTTTTCCGTTCTCGTTGGTATAAAATATTGCATTCTTTTCACAGCAAAGTGCATCAATCTGATTATAAGATTCGATATAACCTACAGGCTGCCTGCAGTAAAACATCAGTTCGTAGTTCAGGAAAAAATGCCTTTCAAGCAGTATTTTGTTCATCGTTGAATCCGCTTCGGATACCGCATGGTTTTTAAGTGCTTTTTGATAGTCGATATCATCGGGATTGAAGTAATAAACCCCGGCCGTTGGCTCCATGTTGTTTATTGTTTGAGCAGCTTTAACCGCAGCTTGCTGGCTAAAAAGGTTTTGGGCCAGGTTCATGTTCAGTAAAAAGGCAAGGGCAACACCGGTTAATACTGTTGGTATGATTCCTGAAAGCGGGTTGGTGGTTTTTTCATACCTGGTAAAGATGAACATTCCTGTTAAAAGGGTCATTACAAACCAGAATAACAGTCCGGCATTGGGGAACAGGGCTATTGGTACGGCAAGCATCAACAGCCAAAGCAATATCAACGCAATGGTGTGGACTGTTTTCCAGGCCGTTTTTTCGGTTTTCGAAAAAAAGGTTTCCCAACCCCGGGCAGTAATTACCGATGCCAGGGGCAGTAAGCACATTAAATAGTTTGGAAGTTTGTTTTTCGATAGTGTCAAAATGATGAAAACCCCCGCGAAACCCCACAAAATAAAACGGTTGGCGTGGTTCGTTTTCAACGACCTGAAAAGGGTAACAAAACCAGCCATGAAAACCACAGTCCAGGGTAAAAACATGTACAATAACGTATGAAAGTAAAAAGCGGGGTCGTTAATTATTCCATCGTATTTGCCCGTTACCCTGCCAAAGTTATTGTCCCAGATAAAAAACCGTATCCCTTCAAATCCATCCCTGATGTAGAGGGGGATTAAAACGGGCAGCGAAACAACAACAATAAGCAAAACAAGGATAAACCATTTGGCATCAAGTAGCTTCTTCCATTCTGTTTTTGAGGCAACATATCCCAGTACGGCAAAGCCCGGAACCAGTAATCCAAATACGCCCTTTGTCAGTACCGAAAGGCCCAGGGTTATTCCGGCAGCAAAAAGGTAACCCGTTTTTTTTCTTTGAAGATATTCATAAAGAAACCAAAGCGAAAGGGCGATGTTTGTGAACAAAACGGTATCGGTATGGATGTCCATGTTGTACAAAACCGTTATTGCCGATGTTGCCAGAATAAGTGTTGCCAGTTTCGCGGTTTTTGAGTCGCACATGCTTTTGACGAGCCTGTAAACGGCGTAAAAACCAAGAAGTGAATAAAAAAACAGCGGCAGTTTGAACGAAAAATTTGATATGCCAAACAGGCGAAACGAAATGGCCGATAGCCAAAACATGAAAGGGGGCTTTTGTGTGTAGGGTTCATCCAGAATTGTTAAAAAAAACCAGTTGTTGTTTTCGGTTATTTCGCGCGAAATGTATGCGTATTTGGCCGCATCGTGGGTAATGTCGATAAAGAGCCCAAAAAAATAAACAATAAAAAGCATAACCGTTAGCAATACCAAAAGCATGTTTTGGCTGCTGTAGTTTACCATTATGTTGAAGGTTCTTTTTTGTTTCATCTTATTAAAATTGTTTGTTCATCATGGTATAAGATGTAACTCTCGATGAATTTTAATTTTTCCTCGTGAGTGAATTTGAAAAATTTAAATTGATTTCACGATTTCCGTTTCACTCCAATTCATGTTCGTTTCACATGCATCGTTTTGAAAACCGTTTATTACGGGGAATTTTTCATCCTGAAAGCAAAATTAACATCAAAACAAAAGTATTGATTATTTTTGTATAACAATTTTGAAAAATGACAGACAAAGACAAAGCACACAAAATTTGGGAAAAGGGCATTCCGGTCGATCGGTTAATTGAAAAATTCACCATTGGCAACGATGCCGATATGGACATGTACCTTGCCCCGTACGATGTGCTCGGATCAATGGCACACGGCATTATGCTTAATAAAATTGGATTGATCAGTAACGACGAACTTCCGTTAATCCTTGATGAACTGAAAGCCATACACGGACAAATTGTCGACGGCAGTTTTGCAATAGAGGAGGGGATTGAAGATATTCACTCGCAGGTTGAGTTGCAACTGACCCGCAAACTGGGCGACACGGGCAAGAAAATTCACAGTGGCCGTTCGCGCAACGATCAGGTATTGCTTGATATCAAGTTATTTATCCGAAATGAAATAAAAGAAATTGTTGGTTTAACCAGCCAACTGTTTAATGTATTGATTGCAAAAAGCGAAGAAAATAAAGATGTGCTCATGCCCGGTTATACCCACTTGCAGGTGGCGATGCCCTCATCGTTCGGGTTGTGGTTTGGTGCTTATGCCGAAAGCCTTGCCGACGATTTGCTGGTGCTGAATGCAGCCTGGAAGGTAGCCAACCAAAATCCGCTGGGATCGGCTGCCGGTTATGGTTCAAGCTTTCCGCTCGACCGGCAACTTACCACCGAGCTGCTGGGCTTCGACATGTTGAATTACAACGTGGTGTATGCTCAAATGGGACGGGGTAAGGTTGAAAAAACAGTGGCATTTGGTTTGTCGTCAATAGCCGCAACGCTTTCGAAACTTGCTTTTGATGTGTGCCTTTTCATGAGCCAGAATTTCGGTTTTGTGAGTTTGCCCGATAACCTTACCACCGGGTCGAGCATTATGCCGCACAAAAAAAACCCCGACGTGTTTGAATTATTGCGTTCGCATTGTAACAAAATTCAGGCGCTGCCCAACGAAATAACCCTGATGACCAACAACCTCACGAGTGGATATTTTAGAGATTATCAGCTTGTTAAAGAGGTGTTGTTCCCGGCCTTCGACGAATTGAAGAAATGTATCGAGGTAGCGGCCTATGCCATTAACTCCATTCGGTTAAATAAAAATATACTTGACGATAAACGATACGATTATTTGTTTAGCGTAGAAGAGGTTAACAAGCTGGTGAACGAGGGCATGCCCTTCAGGGATGCGTATGTTCATGTAGCCAAAAAGATCATGGAGGGGGATTTTGTTCCAAACAAAAAAGTAAAACACGCACATCTTGGTAGCATTGGGAATTTGGGCAACAGCTTCATTCAGGAAAAAATGGAAAATGCGATCAAATCATACAACTTCGAAAAAATGGAAAATGCCTTTTCCCAACTAATGTCGTATTGATAATATAAAATTAACAATTAATGGTGTTTTTGCTGTTGATCTATTTTTTTATACAAGCATTTCAGTTCTTGTAATCATCAGTTAACAAAAACATTAACGCATACAAGGCATAGAAGAGGTAACAAAGAAAATCAATGCTTTGTGGTGCTTTTTTGCTATGTCCCGAAAATTATGTTTTCCTTTTTTATTTTCCTTTTAATTCGCTGTTTATGAGTTTTATGTGTGGTAAACTGTGCTGTGGTTTCCATTTTTAGGAGCGGAATGATTTTCATTAAATATTCAATAATTTACCAAAGGCTTTTAATTTGACTTAAAATATTTAAATTTGCTCGAAAAATATTTTGAAACGGTCAATTATCTTTTTATAGATGTTGAATTGTGTCATATTGTTATTAATTGATGAGGTAAAGTGAAGTTGTGAATGTTTCCAGATGACCGCACCGTTTTCAAATAGAGGTTATGATAAAATAAAAGGTTATGCAAAGAGGATTACCTAACGCACAGGGCTTGTATTCGCCCCTTAGTGAACACGATAGTTGTGGGATTGGTTTTGTGGCGCACATAAAGGGCCAAAAATCGCATGAAATTATTCAGCGGGGGCTTGAAGTGCTTATAAACATGGACCATAGGGGTGCCCTGGGTGCCGATGCAAAAACAGGTGATGGTGCCGGTATTCAAATTCAGGTGCCTCATGAATTTAACCTCAGGCTTGGCATAAACCTGCCTGAACCGGGCCAGTACGGAACCGGTTTGTTGTTTTTGCCCAAAAACAAAAAAGAGGCCGATTTGTGTATCTCCACATTTAAAACCATTTGCAGTAACGAAGAGCTGGATCTTTTTCACGTGCGTGAAGTCCCTGTCGATTCGAAAGCGCCCGGCGAAATTGCGCTCCGGGCTGAGCCCCGCGTTGTACAGGTTTTCATAAAGTCGTTGGTAAAACGCGAACAGGAAGCCCTTGAGCTAAAACTGTATGTGGTACGCAAACTGGCCGAGAACGAAATACGGAATTCGAAATTAAGGTATAAAAATGCCTTCTATTTCCCGAGTCTGTCAACAAAAACAATGATTTACAAAGGGATGCTCACCCCAGGCCAGGTTCCCGAATATTATCACGATTTACAGGATCCGGCCATGAAAAGTGCCATTGCCCTGGTGCATTCGCGTTTCAGTACCAATACTTTCCCTACCTGGGATTTGGCACAGCCCTTCCGTATTATAGCCCACAATGGCGAAATCAATACAATACGTGGAAACCGGCTTTGGATGCATGCCCGCGAGTCGTTGCTCAAATCGGAAGTGTTTGGCGATGACCTAAAAAAGGTATTGCCCATTATCGAACCCGGTAAAAGCGACTCGGCATCGTTCGACAACGTGCTTGAGTTCCTGTTCATGGCCGGTCGGCCAATGCACCATGCCCTTTGCATGATGATTCCTGAATCGTTTAACGACAAAAACCCCATACCCGATAGTTTAAAAGCATTTTACGAGTACCATTCAACCATAATGGAACCATGGGACGGGCCCGCGTCAATTGTTTTTTCCGATGGGCGTTATATTGGAGGGACACTTGACCGAAACGGCCTACGCCCATCAAGGTTCGTAGTTACCGACGATGATATGATTGTGATGGGATCGGAAGTTGGTGTGCAGGTTTTTCCGCCTGAAAAAATTAAGGAAAAAGGAAGGCTCAGGCCCGGAAAAATATTGTTGGTCGATACAAAGTTGGGCATCATCATTCCCGATCAGGAGGTGAAAAAAGAGCTAACACAGCGCAACCCGTATCAAAACTGGCTGAGGGACAACCGTTTGTTGCTCGAGGATATTGAAGTACAGCAACGTGTGCCTTCAGGTATGGGTGATGAATTCAATACCTATTTGAAAGAATTTGGTTATTCAAAAGAAGACATCAGGCTAATTATTAAAGGAATGGCCGAAAAGGGCATGGAGCCAACATCATCCATGGGCAACGATACCCCGCTTGCTGCTTTTTCGGAAAAACCTCAGCGCTTTTTTAACTATTTCAAACAGCATTTTGCGCAGGTTACCAACCCGCCAATCGATCCCATCAGGGAAGAACTGGTGATGTCGCTTACCAACTACATCGGGTCGGTGAATAAAAACATATTGGAAGAGAGCCATGAACACTGTAAAATGATCAAGTTCAGGCACCCCATAATCACGAATACCGATTTGGGTAAAATAAAAGATATTAAAGACGATTATTTTTCTCATGCCACCATACCCATGGTTTTTCCTGCCAAAGAAGGGGAAAAGGGATTCAGAAAAGCACTCGATGGTATTCTTTTGCAAGCCGAAAAAGCCATTGATGATCAGAAAAATTTCATTATTCTTTCCGACCGGTACATTAACAAGGACATGGCCGCGTTGCCTTCGTTGCTCGTTACAGCAGCGGTGCACCATCATTTAATCCAGGTCAAAAAGCGCATGCAGGTAGGAATTATTGTTGAAACGGCCGAAGCCCGAGAAGTAATGCATTTTGCCTTGCTGCACGGATACGGGGCAAGCATCGTTAACCCTTATCTGGCATTTGCGGCGTTAAACAGCCTGGTTAAAACCGGCCAGCTCGAAATGAGTTACAGCGAAGCCCGGAAAAACTACATCAAGGCCATTGAGAAAGGTTTGCTGAAGATTTTCTCGAAAATGGGCATTTCAACCCTCCGTAGCTATCACGGAGCACAAATATTTGAAGCACTCGGTGTAAGCCCCGCACTAATCGATAAATATTTTAAAGGGACCATTTCGCAAATTGGCGGTGTGGGGCTAAAAGAACTGGCAAGTGAAGCGCTTATGTTTCACGAAAAAGCCTATAACGGAGAGCAAAGCGGTTTCCTTTTAAAAACCGATGGTATTTACCATTACCGTCGCGATGGTGAGCGTCATGCCTGGAACCCCGAAACAATCGGGTTGTTGCAATGGAGTACGCGCACAAACGATTATGCCAAGTTTAAAGAGTTTTCGGCCTTGAGCGATAAGCAAAACAAAACCCATTTTGTGCGTGGATTCCTTCGAATAAAGGAAAATCTTAAACCAATTGATATTTCAGAGGTTGAGCCGGCCGAAAACATCATGAAACGATTTGTTACAGGCGCCATGTCGTATGGCTCGATAAGCAAAGAAGCCCATGAGGCACTGGCTGTTGCCATGAATACCATTGGCGGAAGGAGCAATACCGGCGAAGGAGGCGAAGACCCGGCCCGGTTTGGGACCATCAAAAACAGCAAAATCAAGCAAATTGCTTCGGGGCGTTTTGGGGTTACCAACAATTACCTGACCAACGCCCGGGAAATTCAGATTAAGATTGCCCAGGGAGCAAAGCCGGGCGAGGGCGGACAGTTGCCCGGTTTTAAGGTGAACCAGATCATTGCCAAAACACGGAACTCAACGCCGGGCATTACGCTCATTTCACCGCCACCGCATCACGATATTTATTCCATCGAGGACCTGGCACAATTAATCTATGATTTAAAATGCACGAATCCCAAGGCAAAAGTGTCGGTTAAGCTGGTTGCCGAAGCCGGTGTTGGAACCATTGCTGCCGGTGTGGCCAAGGCTTTTTCCGATATTATCATTATTGCCGGTTACGATGGCGGGACCGGCGCCTCACCGGCCAGCTCGATTAAACATGCCGGTGTGCCGCCCGAACTGGGCATAGCCGAAACCCAGCAAACACTCGTGATGAACGACCTTCGCCGGAGGGTGAAACTACAGTCGGATGGTCAGTTGAAAACCGGCCTCGATGTTGTGAAAATGGCCTGCCTGGGTGCCGAAGAGTTTGGCTTCAGCACATCGGCACTTATTGTGCTGGGCTGTGTAATGATGCGCAAATGCCACCTCAATACATGCCCCATGGGCATTGCAACCCAAAGCGAAGTGTTGCGTAAACGCTTTATTGGCAGGTCGGAATACGTTATTAATTATTTCAAATTCATTGCCGAAGAAATTCGTGAATACCTGGCAGCAATGGGTTTCAGAAGTTTCGATGAAATTGTTGGGCGCCCCGATTTGCTTGAATCTGACCCTGAAGTGGAAAACTGGAAATCGGCAAAAATCGATTTTGGCAAAATTTTGTATAAACCCAAAGAAGCCGGGATTTATGCCATTCGCAATACGCATTCCAACACGCTCGACCTTGAAGACCACATCGACAGGGTGTTGATCCGCGAGGCCAATGCAGCCATAAAAGGCAAGCAACGCGTATGGATTGAAAAGGATATTACCAATTTGCAACGTTCGGTGGGATCCATGCTGTCGGGTGAAATTTCAAAGCGTTATGGTGAAGAGGGTTTGCCCAATGATGCCATCAATTGCATATTCCACGGATCGGCAGGGCAAAGTTTTGGTGCTTTCCTTGCGCGGGGCGTTTCACTAAGGTTGCAGGGCGATGCCAACGACTATTTGGGAAAAGGGCTTTCAGGAGGAAGTATTGTGGTTGTGCCACGCTCAAAATCAACGTTTGTTCCAGAACAAAATATTATTGTAGGAAATACAACACTTTACGGTGCAACAGGCGGAAAAGTTTTTATCAGGGGTGTTGTTGGCGAACGCTTTGCTGTTCGTAACTCGGGGGCAAATGCTGTTGTAGAAGGCACCGGCGACCATTGTTGTGAGTACATGACCGGGGGGCGCGTGGTGGTACTCGGTAAAACCGGACGAAATTTTGCAGCCGGCATGAGTGGCGGAATCGCATACGTGCTCGATATTGACGGCGATTTTGATTACTACTGCAACAAAGGGTTGGTAGAGCTTGAAAAGGTTGAAGACCGTGCCGATGTGGTTGAATTACAGGGTATGATAAGCGAGCACCTTACCCAAACGCGTAGCAAACTGGCAGCAAAAATACTCACGAACTGGGATGAATACCTGCCGCGTTTTGTAAAAGTAATTCCGTTTGAATACAAGAAAATTCTTGAAGAAGAAAAACTGCGTAAAATTGAACGTGAACTCGAAAAGTCGGTAGACGATCGCAGGCACGAATAAGTAAAATCCCAAAAAATGAAATTCCAAATCCCAAAAAATTAAGTAAAGCGATTTGGTATTTGGAATTTGGAGTTTAGTATTTGGCATTTAAAAATTTGGAATTTATACATATTATGGGGAAGCCAACAGGTTTTATAGAAATTAGCCGTAAGGAAAGCGGTTACCGCTCTTTACAGGAGCGTATCGGGGATTTTGGGGAAGTGGAACAAACACTGAACGAAGAGGATCGCAAAGCGCAGGCTTCGCGGTGTATGGATTGCGGTGTGCCCTTTTGCCATTGGGCCTGCACTGTGAGCAGTAAAATTCCTGAATGGCAGGATGCCCTTTATAGGGGCGATTATAAAGAAGCCTACGAGGTGCTGATTTCGACAAACAGTTTTCCGGAATTTACGGGCAGGGTTTGTCCGGCACTTTGTGAGAAATCGTGTGTGCTCAATATTCATAACGAGCCGGTTACAATACGTGAAAACGAATGTGCCATTATTGAAAAAGCTTTCGACCTGGGGCTTGTTGTGCCCCGTGTTCCATCGAAACGAACGGGCAAAAAAGTGGTCGTGGTAGGTTCCGGACCGGCAGGCTTGTCGGCAGCCGATTTGCTAAACCAATACGGGCACGAGGTTACTGTTTATGAAGCCGATGATGCCATTGGTGGCTTGCTGCGTTACGGCATCCCCGATTTTAAACTCAACAAAGGGATTATCGACCGGCGTCAAAAAGTAATGGAAGCCGAAGGGATAAATTTTGTTGTAAATGCAAAGGTTGGCAAGAAAATCCCGAAAGAAGATTTGTTGAAACAATTCGATGCCGTTTGTCTCGCTGTTGGCGCCATGAAACCCCGCGACCTCCAGGTAGAAGGACGTGATGCTGAAGGCATCCATTTCGCCATGGATTTTTTAAAGCAGCAAAACAAGGAAGTACGTGGGAAAAAGATGAATGGAAAAAAACGCATAGTGGCAACCGGTAAAAATGTGCTGGTTATTGGCGGCGGCGACACCGGTTCCGACTGCGTGGGTACTTCGGTACGGCAAAAAGCAGCCAGCGTTACGCAGATAGAAATTATGCCAAAACCGCCAAAAGAGCGCCTTGGGAATAATCCGTGGCCCTACTGGCCTAATGTTTTGCGCACATCGAGCTCGCACCAGGAAGGGTGTGAACGGCGTTGGAGTTTAGCAACGAAAAAGATTTTGAGCGAAAACGGCAAAGTAACCGGGGCCGAGGTCGTGAAAGTCGATTGGTTGAAAGATGAAAAAGGCCGTTGGCAGATGAAAGAAATTCCGGGAACCAACGAAGTGATTAATGCTGAACTGATTTTGTTGTCGATGGGGTTTGTTCATGCCGAACACAACGGGCTTTTAAACGACCTTGCAATGGAATTCGACCAGCGGGGAAATATCCAGGCCAACAAGATAACCGGAGAAACTTCGGTGGCTAAAGTATTTGCCTGTGGCGATGCAAAAAATGGGGCCAGCCTGGTTGTTCATGCCATTGCCAGCGGGCGCGAGGTTGCCGAAAATATGCACGCTTTTCTTGCCGGAAAATAAATTGGTTAACCTCTGTCCGTTATTTTGCGAGCATAATGTTTTTTGATGTCTGTTGTTTATGATTTGATGCTTTGCTGAAAACAGTAGAACGCGATGGAAAACAGTTGAAAATTAACCCGGTATATTATTATGGATTGCTTGCTTTTAATTCAGTGAAAATCGATTTAACATAGATAAAAACAATTGTATTTTATTGTTTTCAATTGAGTTCAATTGTTTTCAATCAAAAAAGATATAATTTCTGACATTAAGTGTGATATAGCCTATTCCAGTATCATTTACTTATTTTCATTCAATATCACCGAGCATTTTGTTAATTGATTCATGGCATTTCTTTTTCAAAGTTGAAAAACCGGCCTCTTTCAGGGGTTGGTCAAACCTAATATGCACCGTTGAAAAAGGCTTCCACATTTGCCGGAAAAAGTGGGGGATAAAGGTGTCGTTACCCACCCACGCGTGTTTTCTGTCGTTGTAAGCAATGGCACATGGAATTACGGGTATGCCCAGTTCGGCGGCAATTTTAAAGCTTCCGTTTTTGAACGCTATTGTGCCGGGCCCTTCCGAGGTTGTTCCTTCAGGGAAAATACTGATAGAAATTCCATTCTCGACCGATTGCTGAATTTTTTTTAGCGTACCCAACTGGCTTCTCAAATCATCGCGGTTAACCATAATGGCCTTTACCGATTTAAAAGCTAAACCTAAAACCGGCCACTTCAGCAATTCGGCTTTAGCAACAAAAGCCGATCGCGAATAAGCAGCAACCAGAAAAATATCGATATAACTGCGGTGGTTGGCCATGAACATGTACGTTGGCAAAACCGGCATCTTATTTTTTTTAACAACGAAGCCCAGCAAAAACAGGCAGGTTTTTCCCCAAAGTCTTTGTGAGCGAAATTTATAAGGGATTTTGCCCGAGCATATCCAATTTTCGGCTATGCTAAGCAGCATAAAAATGATTGTTGAAAGCATCAGTAAAATGAACCGTAAAAGGGTTAACGATGAAAGCAGTATCGGACCAAATATTTTCATTGTTTTATAGGTTCGGAATCAAGGTTAAAATTACAAAAAATACGAATAGTATTAAAGTTCCTTTTTGATAATCAGTTTGTAGCAAAAAATACTTAGATATTGTTAATGTCTTAAGCCGATAAATCAGATAAGAGTACTTTCATAAGTGGTTCAATATTGTAAGTGTTTGAATAGGATTTCTCCAATAGTTTTTTCCTGTTGGTTGTCTCTTCTTCAGAAAAATTTTGTGTAATAAGTTCCCTGATCTGCTCTTTTAAATCATCGGCATTTTTACCAATACGGCACAATTCATCCAATGCTGTACCTTCCGCCATTTGTGGTGTAACGAGGCAAAAGCGCCCGTTGTACAATGCGTTCAGCAGTTTTAACTTGAACCCCGTTGGTTGAAATGTTGGAAGGAGGTTAATGTGGGCGTTGGTAATCAGTTCTTCCATTTTTGCAAACGGGGGATTTGCTTCAACCAATACATTCGATTGTTTTTGTGAAGCATTAAAAATTTTAGCGGTTGGGTTTTTTCCTGCCAAAATAAACGGGAAATCAATATCAGGGGTAATTTTGTCAAGAATAAAAAGTGCTGCTTCTTCGTTTTCCGAAGTGCTCAGGTCGGCATGGTAAAGAATATAATTCCCTTTTCCTGTTTTGCATTTTATTTCATCATTTGGGTGGCCGGGTAAAAGCAAAAAAGTTTTTCCGTATTTTTCCTGAAAATATTTTTTATCGCTATCCGAAATGGCTGCAATGTGGCTGGCATGTTCCAATGTTTTTTCAAACCGTTTCAGTTTTAAAGCTTCGAAATGGTAATATGTTTTTTTTAAAATGGAATTGGCTTTTTTAGCCAGACCTTTATAATAAAGGTGTTCAATGTTGTGTGCCCGCACAATTTTTAACCGGTTTACAAGCTTTGGATGGTTGAGAAAACCGCAGGTGTGCAATCCTTCAAAAAGAATAGGGTAGTTGTTTTTGAGCAGGTTTTTGAGCAACGCTTTCGATGCGCGTGTGTTCACAATAAACGGCTTTGCCGAAAAGTGATAAAAGAGTGAACGGGGCCTGGGGTAATAAGTTACTTCCTCGCAAAGCTTGTCCAGTTCGGACGATTTTTTCCTGCCGTAAGTAAAACAGTGCAGGTGAATTTTAATGCCGGCTTTGGCGAGTGCTTTCAATCTGTAAAACACATCGATTACCCCGCCGTAATCGGCCGGCCAGGGCACGTTAAACGATACAATGTTGAGGTGTTTATCCATTGGGCATTTTACTTTTAGCAAGCTAAGATATAATTTGTTTTCGATCGTGGATTAAAACTTGTTGTTATTGCAACGGTAAAAAATAAAAAACTATTTTTGCAGCCACAACTAAAATTTGATTTTCATGGCATTAAAATGCGGCATCGTGGGTTTGCCAAACGTGGGCAAATCAACCCTTTTCAACTGTTTATCGAGCGCCAAAGCACAGTCGGCCAATTTTCCGTTTTGCACCATTGAACCCAATATGGGTGTAATAACCGTACCCGATGAACGGTTAATCAAATTATCCGAAATCGATAATCCGAAAAAGGTAGTGCCAACCACGGTTGAGATTGTAGACATTGCCGGGCTGGTGAAAGGGGCCAGTAAGGGCGAAGGGCTGGGGAACCAGTTCCTGGCCAACATTCGCGAAACCGATGCCATTTTGCACGTGTTACGTTGTTTTGAAAACGATAACATTACTCACGTTGATGGCAGCATTGACCCTGTGCGCGACAAGGAGGTAATCGATACCGAATTGCAATTGAAAGACCTGGAAACCATTGAAACCCGAATTGATAAAATTAGCAGGCAACTGAAAGATGCCACCAACAAGGAAGCCAAACGGACGTTTGAAGTGGCTGCAAAAATCAGGGAATCGTTGTTGCAGGGCATCTCGGTTCGTGCCATCGTTTTTGATAAAAATGAACGCGAAATTGTAAAATCGTTCTTCCTGCTTACCGACAAACCCATTATGTATGTATGCAATGTTGATGAAGCCTCGGCAAAAACCGGGAATAAATATGTTGATGCATTGCGTGAAGCCGTGAAAAACGAGCAGGCCGAAATTCTGGTTATTGCCGCCGCAACCGAAGCCGACATTGCCGAGTTGGAAACCTACGAAGAAAAACAGCTTTTTTTAGAAGACCTGGGACTGGACGAACCCGGGGTGAACAAACTGATACATGCAGCTTACCGGCTTCTCAACCTGCAAACCTTTTTTACTACCGGTTCCGACGAGAGCCGTGCCTGGACTTTTACTATTGGCACAAAAGCGCCACAGGCAGCCGGAATTATACATACCGATTTTGAAAAAGGCTTTATCCGTGCCGAGGTCATCAAATACACCGATTATGTGACCCTTGGCTCCGAAGCCGCCTGCCGTGAAGCCGGAAAAATAGCCATCGAAGGCAAAGAATACGTGGTGCAGGACGGCGACATTATGCACTTTCGGTTTAATGTGTAAAAAATTACTTGAAACAGAGTTGTTTAGCCAATAATAGAAAATCCCTGATAAGTTTGAATTTAATACGTTTTAACGTAATTTGTACTTTTATAAAGTAATTGGATAATATCAAAAGTGGGAGATGAAAACTTTTAAACATCTCATATTGATTATAATTGCCTTTCTATTTGTTGATTGTGAAGAATCCTATTTTGATTTTACACAATCCGATTCCAAAATTTTATTTCTTTCCAAGCGTACAGAAAATAGTGCTGATTGGAGTTTGATGATAATGAACAGCGACGGTACTGATCAAAAAGAAATAACAAATCTTGATGTCAGATATGGAAAGCCGGTTTTATCAAATTCTGGCAAATCAATTCTTTTTCTTCATAATGATTCATTGTATAATTATGAATTGTATTCTGTCGATATTGACGGTTCAAACTTAATGTTGATTGACAAATCAGATGATAGTTTTGGGTTAGCTTGTTGGTCGAATGACGATAGCAAAATAGTATATTCAAAAAAAGATATTATTAAGTATGATGTTCTTTCAGGCAAAAAGGAAGTATTAACTTCAGAAGGTTCAAATAAATATCCAGTGTGCTCAAGCGATAACATAGTTTTTTATACGCATAATGGTTCTTCAGAAAATAATGGTATTTATAAAATGGACTTTGACGGTTCGAATAAGAAATTTTTGATTAAAAATGCATTTTACCCTTCACTTTCACCCAACGAGAAGAAAATCTTGTATTTGTCAGAAATTGAAAATGGTAGCTCTCAAATTTTCGTTGCAAATTCTGATGGTTCTGATCAAAAGCAATTAACATCTTCATATTCATCATGGACAACATGGACCCCGGCGGGGAATCATGAGCCATCATGGTCACCTGACGGAAAAAAAATTGTATATGTTTCGTATGAAGATGATTTACCAGAAATAAAAATAATGAATTGCGATGGAACAAATAAGTTGAGGCTTACTGACACAGAAAAAAGGAATGAGCATCCTACAATAACAAAAAATGGCAGGTTCATTTTATTTGCATCGAACAGAAATATGGATTGGAAACAGGAAATTTATATAATGGATATTAACGGAGAAAACCAGAACCCTTTAACCAATTATAAAGGGGATGACATTTTTCCTGTTGAAGTGGTGCAATAAAAAGAAGTCAAACAAATTCGTGTATCAGGGTTTAAAGACCATAATCAATAAGAGTAAAGTAGTACAAGGAAACTTTTTCTTATTGCAGGCAGCTATGAGAAGTTGTATATATTCATTGAATGAAAAAACCAGCCCCCCGAATTTCTCCGAAGGGCTGTTGTTTTATCTGTGATAATCCGCAAAATCCGTGTTATCAGCGTTCGACACTTTACTCAAGCACAATCGTTGCCGTTTGCCTGATATCAACCGATGAGCTTCCCACAAGTATTTCAAACTCGCCGGGTTCGGTTACCCAATCGTGCACTTCGGGATCGTAAAACGAGAATGCCGAAGGATCCAGTTCGAGTTCAACCGTTTTGCTTTCCCCTTTTTTCAGGAATACCTTTTCAAATGCTTTCAACTCTTTTACCGGGCGGGGCAGCGACGATTCCTTGTCGGAAACATACACTTGCACTACCTCGGCGCCATCCATGCTGCCGATGTTGGTAATTTCTACTGAAAAGCTGACTTTTTCGCCAATTTTAAAGGTTTTGTTATCAGGGCTTAAAGGCGCAAATTCAAATGTGGTGTACGACAAACCAAAACCGAACGGAAAGCGGGGTTTTACATCGCTTTGGTCGTAATAGCGGTAACCCAGGAAAATACCTTCCGATAGTTCAACGTTCAGGTCGTTATCGTCGTCGAAATAGCTGCCGAAAGTTGGGTTATCTTCCCATTTTTCTTCGAATGAAGCAGGCAGTTTGCCCGAGGGATTGGTAATACCGAACAAAATTTCAGCAACGGCCAGCGAACCTTCCTGCCCGGGATACCAGGCATGCACCAGTCCTTTTACGTTGTCAACCCAGGCATTCATGTCGACATTGCCACCGGCATTGAGCACCACAACCGTGTTGGGATTGACAGCAGCCACTTTCTGAATAAGCCCGTCCTGTTTAAACGGCATTTCAAAAGTACGGTCGAAACCTTCACTTTCGGTTTCATTGCTGAAACCAACACATACAACGGCAATATCGGAATTTTTTGCTGCTTTAACGGCTTCGGCCAGGTAAGCTTCCGGGCCCATCTCTTTCCCTTCACGCTTTTGCGAAGCCAGCCTGATTATAGCATCGCCACCGGCCTGGTAATATTCAACTTCAATTTTATATTCTTTCCCTTTTTCAAAAACCCCTTCGTATTTGCGGATGGTTTCTCCTTGGTTTTGCCACTGTTCAATCACCATTTTGCCATCGATAAAAAGTTTGTAGCCATCGTCGCCGGCCAGGCCAATCCAGTACGAACCGGTTTCTTCGGGAGAAAAATAGCAGCTGAAGCGGGCCGAATAATCTTCATCGGGGAAGTTATCAAAGCGCATATCTTCTTTTTCGAGGTTAAGCTGTTTGTATGTTTTTGTAGCTGCAACTTCGCCTTCAAGCTTTATGCCTTTATAGAACTGAGCATCGACACCCGTTTCTTTTTTGCCATCCTTTTTCACGTAAAAACTGAAATTGTCGAAAAAACCTTCAGGTAGTCGTTCGCCCGTGTACACGCCCTTGGCAAATGTTACGTCAATGTCGTTTCCGGCAATTTTTTGCAGGGCTTCGTACATCGATAGCGGGTGTAGCGGGTCGACATGCGAACTTCCGCCGCCGCCGGTCATGGCCGGGTGGCCGTTTGGCCCGATTACGGCAATCGATTTTATTTCGTCTTTGCTCACGGGCAGGAAGTTAGCTGCATTTTTTAGCAGCACCGTTCCACCGCGGGCAGCATCGAGGGCAACATCGCGTACCCATTGCGAGTCGAGGGTATAGCCTTCGGCAATGTTTGCATTTTCGAGCAGGCCAAAGCGTTTGTACACGTTCAGTATCCGTTTCACTTTTTCGTCAATCAGTGCTTCGGTAATTTCGCCCCGTTCAATGGCAGGAATGAGGGTGTCGGGGTGCATGTATTTGCCCGATGGCATTTCGAGGTCGAGGCCGCCTTTGGCACAGGCCACGCCGTTGTAAGTCGATACCCAGTCGCTCATGATAAATCCGTCGAAGTCCCATTTTTCTTTCAGTACTTTGTTGTTCAGGTAGTCGTGTTCCGAAGCATGAATGCCGTTTATGAGGTTATAAGCGGTCATAATGGTGGCCACTTTGCCTTCCTGAACCGTTGTCTTGAATGCCGGCAGGTAAATCTCATGCAGGGTACGTTCATCCATGTTTGAAGAAACGTGGTGGCGGTTATAATCTTGGAAATTTGCCGTGTAGTGTTTACCCGTTGCAATCACACCTTCGTTTTGCATACCTGTAGTGAACGATGCAGCCATCTTCCCGGCCAGGTATGGGTCTTCGCCCATGTATTCGAAATTGCGGCCGCAAAACGGCGCCCGGTAAATGTTCATGGCCGGGCCAAGCAATATGTGTACATTTTTTGCCCGTGCTTCGGCCCCAATGGCTTTTCCAACATCGTGGGCCAGTACTTTATCGAATGAAGCGGCAAGGGCAATACCAGCCGGGAATGCCGTTGAAGGTCCCGGGTTCCGGACACCTACAGGGCCATCGGCCATGCGTATTTCAGGAATGCCGAGGTGCTCGTAGCCCCTGATGTAAAACCCGTTCGTACCACCAATAAAATCGACCTTCTCTTTCAGGGTCATTTTTCCGGCTAATTCATCAACATTGACTTCTTTTTTATTGGTTGTGCATGAAAAAAATGCTACGGTAAGTAGCAGGATAATAATTTTTGTAAATGTTTTCATCGTAAATAAGTTTTGTTTAATGTAGCAGGTTGTTCTCTTTTGTGAAGATGTAAAGATAAAATTATATGTTTTACAAGGGGAAACGGTCACTACATCTTTTTTTCAATTTCACTACATCATTGCTACATCAACGGGTTGAATCGTAATATTTATTTATACGGACAATTATTTTTTTTTCACTGGAAAACTATCTGCTTTATTGACGACATATAAAAGCGGCCTGGAGACATGATAAATGCTATGTTTTTCTCTATGTTTGAACATAATCATTTCGTTTATTTATCCTGAACCTTCATTCGGCAGGTGAAATGTATGTTTTGTCAAAACATTAAGATAATTAGCCGTTTATATGTGACAAAATGTTTTCTTTGCAGGTAGTTTAGTGTTTTGGATTGGAGAATTTTTTTTATATTTAATACTTTCTAACAGAAGCAGGGGAATGAAAAGGAAGTTGATGGTTATAATGCTTCTATTTACTGTTTTTGCTGGGTATACCATCCAGCGCGAAGCAGTTTTTAAACGTTATTCTACGACTAATGGCTTGTCGAATAACTGGATACGTAGTATATACCAGGATCAATGGGGGTACATGTGGTTTGGTACATCAGGCGGTCTGAACCGTTTCGATGGTGAGCATTTCAAAGTTTACCAGCCCGTGTTCACCGATTCGCTTAAACAGGGCAACGTTACCATTAATGCCATTGCCAGCAAGGACTCATTGAACCTTTGGGTATGTACCGATATCGGCATGTATGTTTATAATTATTTGACCGACAGGTTGGAACATTATGGAATACTGACCGAAAATTTCCCCTTTTTATGTTGTGCTTACGACAAAGAAAACAATCTGTGGGTTGGCAGCAACAGAGGGCTTCTTAAGCTTGATGCTGACGGAAAACCGGACCGGATTTTTATTCATGATCCGACAAACGATGCTTCCATTTCATCCAATTATGTGAATACACTATATGTCGATACGGATAATAATTTATGGGTGGGCACAAAAAACGGGCTGAATTTATTCAATCGTGAAAACAGCCGGTTTTTAAGGTTTCAGTCAGGTAGCACTAAAAATTCTATTTCGGGGAACGATGTGTTAAGCATAGTTGAAGACCATGAAAACAGGCTTTGGGTTGGAACCGCGTTAAACGGGTTGAATTTTTGCAAACGTGAAGATGAGTGCATGCGGTTTGAAAAAATATTTGACGGGGCCATTATTTCACTGTTGCATGATCATGAAAATAATTTGTGGATAGGGCATGGTTCGGGCGGTGGCGTTAACTGTTTGCCCCTGCATGATTTTGAGCCCGGGGATTATACGTTAATCCATTATGAAAATAAGCCGGCAAACCCAAAGTCGCTGAGTGGAAACTCGGTCTTTTGCATATACCAGGATCAGTTAAACGATATTTGGCTGGGTACCTTCAGCCGGGGGATTAATTTTTACAGCAAACGGGCGAAAAAATTTCACATTGTAGATGAAATACAGGGAAGCGACAAATCGATTGTTAATAATGTGGTTAATGCTTTTTATGAAGACAGCATTCATTTATGGGTAGGTACCGAAGGAGGGCTAAGCAGGTGGGGGAAAAAGACAGGCAAATGGAAACATTACAATTATGAACGCGACAATCCACGGAGCCTGGCTTCCGACCCCGTGTTTAAAATTTACAACGATTCGCGCGGGAACCTTTGGGTAGGAAACTGGGCCGGCGGCCTTAATTTGTACAACCCCGAAACCAACGATTTTACACGGCATTTACCCGGTGAAAAACCCGGATCAATTTCAAACGAGAATGTTTTCGATATTTTGGAAGACTCTAGGGGAAACCTTTGGGTAACAACAGTAGGGGGCGGGTTAAACCGTTATAATTACAATACCGCTACCTTTGACTATTTTACAAATAACCCGCAAAATAGTTGCAGCATTAACGGGAATTTTCTGAACGATGTTTTTGAAACCTTCGACGGGCAGTTGTACGTTTCCCTTTTCAACATGGTTGACCGCTACAATCATGATTCAGGCTGTTTCGAGCACATTTTACATTACCCCGAAAAATCGGATTACGAATTTTATGCAAATGTGTTGTCGTTTTTTGAAGACAGTCGCAAAAACCTGTGGATTGCTACCAATGCAGGGCTGGAATATTTCGACCCCTCGAAAAATGTATTCCACAAGTACAATGCTGATGACGGATTGCCCGATAATTCAATATTGGGTGTACTTGAGGATGACCGGGGCAATTTCTGGATTGGCACCAACAAAGGCCTGTCAAAATTTATTAATGCCGTTGAGGTGCCCGAAAAACCGGCGTTCATCAATTTTTCAATTTACGATGGCTTGCCGGCTAATGATTTTAAGAAAAGGGCGGCATACAAGAATGATACAGGCAGGATGTATTTCGGGACCTCGGGCGGTTTTGTATGGTTTTATCCCGATAGCATTGTCTTGAACAAAGCCGTTCCGCGGGTTGTACTTACCGGGTTTTCAATATTGAACCCCGTTAATGATGAAAACGAGTGGCAGACAAAAAACGATAACATCAATTTTACACGGCAAATAAATTTACCCTACAACCATTCCGATTTTACCATTTCATTTTCCTCGCTTAATTTTTTAAACCCCGAAAAAAACCAATACAGGTACAAGCTTGAAGGCCTCGACGATGACTGGCGCCAGGCCACAACGGTTTCGCAGGCAACTTATACAAACCTGCAACCCGGCGAATACACGTTTAAGGTAATGGGATCGAACAACGACAATGTATGGAACCCCGTGCCTAAAACCCTTTCGATAAAAATTATTCCGCTATGGTGGCAAACGGCCGTTTTTAAAATTGCCCTGATTGTTTTATTGGCAATTTTAATATTTATCGTGGTATATGCCCGAATGTCGGGACTTAGAAAATACAACAGAAAGCTGGAGCAAAGCATTGCCGAACGCACAGGGGAACTGATAAAACTAAACACATTGCTGAAAAACAAGCAGGAAAAAATTTCGGAACAAAACCTTGAATTGTCGAAACACAAAAACGAACTGGAAGAGCTGGTGCATGAACGTACCATTGAGCTTGAGCAGGAAAAAATAAGGGCCGAAGAATCGAGCAAGCTGAAATCGTCGTTTTTGGCCAACATGAGCCACGAAATTCGCACACCCTTAAATGCCATTCTTGGTTTTACATCGCTGTTAACCGAAAATTCGCTCGATGCCGAACACCAGAAAAAATACCTTGAGTTGCTGGCATCAAACAGCAAGATATTGTTTTTCCTCATTAACGATATCATCGATATCTCAATCATTGAATCGAACCAACTGGAATTGAATGTTACCCGTTTTAATGCCCGCCGTATACTTGCCGATTTTAAAAACTTTTACAATCAGCCCAGGGAAACCCCGCTGGAGTTTGTTTATGCCAACATAAATGCCCGCGAAACACTCTTTATCAAGAACGATGCCGTGCGTTTCAGACAGGTTATGTCGAACCTGATAAACAACGCTTTTAAATACACCAAATCGGGGAAAATTGAGTATGGCTACAAACAGTTTAGCGACCGTATACTCTTTTACGTTTCGGACACGGGTATCGGCATTAATCCCAACGACCAGCAAAAAATATTTGAAGAGTTTTACAAAAGCAACAGCGAAAAACAAAAATTGTACGGTGGTACGGGCATAGGCCTTGCACTGTGCCGCAGGCTGGTTAACCAAATGGGCGGAAAAATATGGGTTGAATCAAAAACGGGGGAGGGATCGACCTTTTATTTCGATTTGCCGTATTGAGGTTTCAGGTTTGACGTTCAGCTTTGCTTCACGTTTGATGTTCAGCTTCGCTTAACGTTTGACGCTTCGCGTTTGATGATTTTTTTCCAAAAACGTTTGAATTTTTTGAACCTTTTAAACGCGAGCATAGCAAACCTCAAACGGCATTGCCATCAAACTTTCAAACGGTTTTTTTTTCGAACTAATTCCTTGCTTTGCAACAAAAAAACCGCAATTTGTGGCAAACAAAACGAAAGCAACACGTATAAGCTACACAAAACGGGTGCACCGAAAAATTGCAGGTATCTTTTTGCAGAACTATCCATAGTTTACAAGTTCACGAAATGAATTACTGTACAAATTATTTGACCCCATTAATTCCTCATGCTTGCCAGTTGAATGTATTTGCCCGTTTTCAAGAATGTAGATGCGGTCTGAAAAACGAGCAATTTTAATACGATGGGTAACTAGTATAATGCAAATTTCTGTTTTAAGATTGTCAAGCAGGTTCAAAACAAAATTTTCTGTGTTCCTGTCCATGGCCGAGGTGGGTTCGTCGAGAATTAGGAACTTGGGCTTTGACCATAAAGCTCTGGCCAGGCCTACCAGTTGTTTTTGACCACCCGATATATTTATCCCTTGTTCACCAAGCAGTGTGCCGTAGTTATGTGGAAACTCCATGAAAAACTCGTGAAAACCGGTTTGCCTACAAAAATCTACACATTTTTGAATTTCTTCATGCGTTGCACCCAAGCAAATATTCTCGATTAGTGTACCGTTAAACATATTTACCTCCTGCGGCACTATGCCGATTTGTTTGCGCCATGCAGGGATGGAAATTTCATTTATTTTGTGTGAGTTTACTAAAATTTCACCTTCTTCAGGTGCATAAAAACGTTGAAGGATATTCAAAAAAGTGGTTTTGCCGCAACCGCTTTCCCCGAGCAGCGAAATAATTTCACCTTTTGAAACCTTTAACGACACCCCTTTTAACAATTGCTTTCTGCCCGGAAAGCGGAATGAAATATTTTTAACCGATACTTTTGATATATCTGTCAATTTAGCTTTACTATCTTCCAGTTCTTCGGCAAATTCAGGGGGAATTGAAGAGAATTCATACATTCGGTCGAATGCCACTTTAGCTCCCTGTAAAGTGATATTGGCAAACGACAAGCTTACAATGGCAGGGAAAATGCTACTGCTAATACCAAGTATGGCCATAAGTGAGCCAATGGTCAGATTCTCTTTAATAACCAACCATGAGCCAACCGAAACGAGGGTGATTGTGATAAATACCGAAGCTATTTCGGCCATTAACTGAAGCGAAATGCCAACCTTTCCTATATTGAAAATTTTTTCCTGATAAATTCCATAAATGAACTGGTTGAGTTTTGAAAACTGTTCTTCTTTATGCCCGCCCTTTATGGCATCAATCCCCTGCATAGAATTCACATAATTACCCGATTTATGGGCATTGGCAACCATGACTTCCTGCTGGCCTGTTAAAATTCGTTGGTGATAACGCCACGAAATAAAACCAAATAGAGGAAATGCTGCCAACGATAGCAAACCAAGTGTAGGCGAATAGATAAACAATACTATCTCGCCTATAATTACCAACAGAAAATTTTTGAGTAAATCGCCCACTACGGCTGTTATGGTATTTTGTATGCGGGAAGTATCGTTCATGCGCTCAACTAATTCGCCGGTACGACGGTTATCAAAAAACGATTTAGGAAGGTGCAACAAGCTGTTGAAGAAACGGCCAATTAAACGATTATTAAACCCCTTGCCTTGTGTGATACCAAAAAATCCGGCAATATAACCAATGCCCCCGCGTGTTGCCAACAAGATGGCAACCAACACTAAACTAACAACAAGCTTTTCAACGTTGCCCGAGGGTAAAATGTCATCAATTAGTTTTTGGGAAAAAACAGACATAACCATTCCTAGTATGGCTACAACAATACTTACTAAAAAAATGATGGTAAGCAGGCCGATATCTTCGCGAAGTAGCGAACGAAACCAACTCCATTTCCTTTTTTTGATTTCACTCGCCTGCTCAATTCTTCCGGTTGGCAGTAGTTCCAATAACGATTTCGTTTGCCATATTTCTGACAGTTCCGGCTCTGTATATTCCAATATTCCCCTGCCAGGATCGCCAATGATGTATTTGTCGTTTTTAAAACCATAGCAAACCACGTAATGCTGCAAGCGTTTGTCGATAACTACATGTAATATAATGGGATGCTCTAATTTTTGTAGATACTCAAAATTGCCCTCGTACCCTTCGGCTTTAAAACCCAGTTTTTGAGCTGCCTGGTATAAACCCAATAAAGTAGTTCCTTGTTTTGATGTGCCGCTAATTTCGCGCAGGTTTTCTAAACTTTTATTTCCGCCATGGTGTTTTAAAACGGACAATAAACAAGCCACACCACAATCGGATTGATCGAGTTGTTTAATAAATGTTTTATTTATTTGGTTTATTTTCATTGGCGATTTCTATTCATTTCTTGTTGATTTATTTGCTTGCACTGTTTGAACCACCTGTAATAAATCATCGATACGGGCAGCCCCGTCTAAACGCTTAATAAGTTTGTTTTTAGTGTTGTAAACGAACGTTGTAGGTGCGGACAATTGTCCGAAATATTTGTTTAATGTATCGTAAGGACAATGATAAGCACCGGCACTGGGATATGAGTAAAAGCCCAATGTTTGCATAAAAAATTTTATTGAATCGATGGACTCTGCTGATACCAATATGATTTCAGTATTTTCAAACTCGGGTAAACGTTTAGAAAGCTCTTCCATTTCAAACTGGCAAAAATCGCAATGGGTGTTAAAATAAATAAGGAGTTTCACTTCATCATAAGAGAAATCAGTGAGGTAAAATATTTCATTTTGAGATGTATGCAATTCGATTTTAGGTATGCTCTCAAATTTACTGTAGGCTTCCTTTTTTTGGGAAATTTTATTAAACGATAAAAACCATAAACTTCCTATCAGCAAAGCGATTAACACAAATAGTATGTAGTGAAGCCGTTTTCTCATGCTTAGGTAGTGAAATTTAGTGTTACAAACACCACGATGCTTACCCAAATAAGTAATCCAATGCCATAGGTTTTGGCAATAAAACCTATGCGTTTCAAAAAACTACCGGAAATCAATGGTTTTAATAACAGTGCTAGTACAACCCAATAAATAGCTTCCGGGATACTAATTAAAGACAATGGGTAATGTAAATATTCGGGGATGTTATTTACATCAAGAAGGCTAAACAAGGTAAATGGCTGAAATTGGCTTATCTTTGTTACGGTTTGAAAGTCATAGTAATACAATCCGCCGGTTCGTATAAATGAAAAAACAACAAAAACAGACTCTGTTAAAAGTACAACTTTCAGGTAGTCTTTATATTTTGATTTTGAATTAATGATAAAAGTAGATAAAACGGTCGAAGTTGTGCCACCCATTTCGGTTCAAGTTGTGCCACCCATTTCGGTCGAAAGTGTGCCACTTTATTGTAGCATATAATCTTCATTTCGGTCCAAGTTGTGCCACGCGTTACGGTTCAAATTGT